>PBMF01000021.1 GCA_002721995.1 Chloroflexota bacterium | reverse complement strand
AGCGCTGCATATCTGGGTGGGGCCTTGACACTGACGTTGCTTGTGCTTGCACCCGTCATCATCGAACTGGCGTCGTATTTCTCCGAGAATGCCGGCGAAAAGCGGGACAATGAGCAGGCGCTGGAGGACGAACGAAAGGACCTGGACAATCTGGTGGTAACCCTGAAGAGTATGCCACCGGGAAGAGTCTTTGCCGGACTGACGGCCGAGTCGGGCGATCGGTGGGGCGCCGGGTATAGCGTGGGCGACACCCCCGTGGCCCAGATACTTGGCGTGGCGGGCTTTGACATATTTTCCGCCACCCCCCATTAGGTACTCGCTGGTCAGCACCGCCATAACCAACTTCGACGAAGGACGCCCAGACCAGTACAACCTCTTCATCCTCCGGTACGTCGTCGCACCGGAGGATGTGGAGATACCGGAGTTCATGGACTTGGTGCAGACGTTCGGCCGCCATCGGCTGTTTCAGGTCGAATCCACGGGGCATTTCGACCTGGTGGGTTCGGTACTGCTCTTGGAAAGTGACAAAGCGGCCGATTTCCCAGCCACCAAGGACTGGATGAGCAGCGCCCTTCCGGCGGTCAAGCGGCACCCCCAAGTTTCAATTAACGGTTCCCCCGAACCCCAGGCGCAGGGCGCGCGGCCCGCCACGGTCATATCGGACGCTCAGGTCCCTGTGGAATCGTAAATCGGGTCCACCGAGGAACTGAACCAGTTCATCGCGGGACTGCCCGAGGCCCCACCGCGCGGGTCTATAGTCTCAGAGGACAATGGTCCTAATTTTTACTCAGCGACCGTAGACGTCGAGCGGGAAAGCATGCTGCTGTTGAAGACCGCCTACCATCCCAATTGTTGGGTTACCGTGGACGGCGAACCGGCGGAATCACTGATGCTGATGCCGGGTTACCTGGGAGTCCAACTGGCGCCGGGCCACCATGAGGTGATGGTTGAGTACAAATCCAGGACCCTGCGGAAGGTCCTTATGGTCCTGGGGGTATTGTCTCTATTGACCATCGCGGTCTGGGAATGGCGACGCGACGCCGTTTCCGCCTGGCTGGGCCAGAGGGTCCCAGCAGGAGTTTGCAGCAACCCCTGGAGAGGCCGGTCCAGCCGCACCGAAAGAAGGCGGCGGTCCCGCCGAAATCGGTGAAGCCCTGCGCCGTATTCGACCACCCAGCCGAGGACTATGCCTGGACGGGAGAGGGCGGTATCTTCCCCTAAAAGATAGGAGGATTGGAAAACATGTAGGGGCGGGTCTAGAACCCCGCCCCTACGGCTCTTAGGTCAACTTTCAGGAAAACCTATACCTTAACCCTACAGCCCCAGGGCGTCCGCCAGACGGATACGGTGAAACTTGGGATCGCCCAGGTAATGGTATAGGGTGCGGGACGCAGTGGTGTGCAGGGTCAGTCCGTACTCGGTCATGCTGCCCACGCCAGCATGCACCTCGTGGGCGTAGTTACAGGCCTCGTAATAGCCCTCGCTGCCCACGGCCTTGGCCAGGTGAACGCTCTCCGCGGCTTCGCGGCCGATATCCAGCTTCCACAGCGCCTCGTAGGCCGTCCACCGGGCGGCGTCCAGATGGTTCAGCAGAGCGATGACCTGGTCCTGCACGCGTTGAAACCGGCCGATGGGAGTGCCGAACTGGTGGCGGGTGCGGCTGTAGTTCACCGATATCTCGTATACCGCCTGGCTGCCGCCCACCTGGTAGGCGCAGACCACAGGGATGGCCTTCTGTTGGGCCCGTTCCAAAGCGGCCCAGCCGCCGGCCAGTTGGCCGCCCAGCACCTGGGAGGCGTCCACTGAGATATTCTCAATGGCGATTTCAGAAAGGTTCCAGGCGAAGCCGGGCAGGTGCCGGATACTGATTCCCGAGTCGCTGGTGGGAACGATGGCCAGACCGACATCGCCGCCGCCGTCGGAGCGTGCGGCGCAGAGCAGATGGGTGGCAGCCTCACCGTCATAGACGTAGGCCTTCTTCCCGTTCAGGGTGCAGCCGCCGCCGCTCTCTTTGGCGGTGAGTTCTACGTCGCTTTCCAGCCAGCCGTATTCGGCCTCTGTGATGGCCGCCACCATTCTCACCTCGCCGGTGGCCATGCGGTGCAGCCATTCCTTCTTTTGGTCTTCGGTGCCGCCCTCCAACAGGGTCAGGGCTGCCAGCACCGCAGAACTGATGTGGGGACCGGGCACCGGGCCGCGGCCCAACTCCTCGAACAGTATGCCGGCGTCGGTGAAAGACCCGCCCTCGCCGCCGTACTCGGTGGGAATAAGGATGCCCAACCAGCCCGTTTGGGCCAGCTTGTCCCAGGGTTCCTGGGGCGAGGCCTCGGTGGGCGAGGCTATCTGCAGCAGGGTCTCCTTGGGATACTCCTGCTGTACGAAGCTGCGGACGGCGGTCTTCAGCATCTCTTGTTCGGGGGTTAGTGCCAGGTCCATTTGTTTGTCCTCTGTTTATATTCGGCGGGGATTGACGGGTGAGGAGTTATGGCCCCACCTCTGACTGAAAGTCGAGAGTCTCGACTCCGTCGGACCTAACCCTCCCCCGAGACGAGGGAGGGGACTTTGCATTTTTTAGTGGTTACGAGCCCAGGGCTCCAGCCTTCTCCCGGACTTCACGGCCGATGCCGATGCGGCGGGACATGATGACCCTCTGGATGTCGGTGGTGCCGCCGGGGTGAATGGCGACGATTCCGGCCCTGGAGTGGGCTTCCATATGACCGTCGGACGCCCCCAGTTCAGAGTCGAAGGTGAGGGCCGCCGGGCCCAGTATGTCCAGTATGTGGCCGGACATCTTCAGTCCCAGGGTCTTACGCATGTAGGACGCCTGGGGTCCCTCGTAGGTGGTGGATATGCCGCTGTGGCGCATCCAATAATTTCGCAACTGCAATAGGCGGACGATCTCCTGCTCGATATGGACGTCGATCAGCTTCTCACGCGCCACGGGGTCCTTGCTGATGGGCTGGCCCCGGCGGTTGGTGGTGCGGCAGTATTCGAAGAGACGGTCCACCACCGAGTTTCGGGCAATCTTCCCTCCGGTGCCGTGTTCCAGTTCCAGGTGGGTCGTGGCAACCTTCCAGCCCTGGTTGTGGCCGCCGATGAGGTTGAATGCCGGCACGCGGACGTTGTCGAAGAATACGGTGTTCTTCACACCGGAACCCGCTCCCGATTCACCGCCGGAGATGAGCAGGTCCATGGGCTGCACCGTGATTCCGGGCAGGTCCGAGGGAATCATGAACCAGCCCAGGTTCTCGTGACGCTTGGCCTCGGTGTCGGTAACGGTCAGGGTCCACATGTAGTCGCAGCCCAGAGAGCTACCCACATAGACCTTCTGGCCGCTGATTATGTAATCATCGCCGTCTTTGACCGCCGTGCTCTTCACGTTGGCCAGGTCGGAGCCCGCTTCCGGCTCCGAGAGGAGCTGCCAGGTCCGCACCTGTCCGGTGAAGATGGGAGGCAAGAAGAACTGCTTCTGCTCCTCGGTGCCCCAGACCACGATGGACGCGCCGCCCAGCCTTCCGCCCGAGTCATAGAAGGGAGGGATGGTCAGACCGTAGGAGTCAACTTCCTCCTCCAGCACCACGGCGTGGTCCACGTCCAGTCCGCCGCCGCCGTATTCGGGTGAGGCGGTGGGCCAGAGCCAGCCCTTGGCGCCCAGCAGGCGGCCCAGGTCGCGGCGTAGTTGGTACTGCTCTTCCGTAAGGTCGATGGGGTCGGCCGGATGGACGATGCCCGCGGGCACGTTGTCCTTCAACCAGACCTTGACCTCCTGGCGGAACTTTTCTTGCTCTTCCGTATAACGGGGTTCGAAGTCCATGCAGGTCCTCCGGGGACGAGCTGTCAGCAGTTAGCTTTCAGCTTTTAGCCCTTGATTTGGGTAAGGATTATGCCCTATGTAGATTTACTCAACAAGCCAAGCAGCCTGCCGATTGCTGATGGCTGACAGATCTTACTGGGATTTAAGGGCCCGGCCGGGCAGTGTGCCCGTGTGTACGCCGTTGTCTATGACCAGTTCGCCGTTCACGATCACGTAATTGATGCCCACGGGATACTGTTTTGGGTCGTCAAAGGTGGCCTTGGCCTCCACGGTGTCCGGATTAAAGACCACGACGTCTGCCTTCATGCCGTCGCGCAGTATGCCCCGGTCCTGGATTCCCAGCCGCTGGGCGGGCAGGGCGGTCATCTTGCGCACGGCGTCTTCCATGGGGAAAAGCCCCTCTTCCCTGGCGAACTGGCCCAGCACGAAGGGAAAGGTGCCGTAGGTACGGGGATTGGGCATCTCACCCGTCAGCACGCCGTCGGAACCCACCATGTGGGCGGGGTGCCGGACGATGGTCCGGATGTTGGTGGGGTTGCCGGTGCGGGCTACGAAGGCTACCTCGAGGTTCTCCTCTATCAATAGGTCACATATGGCGTCCACCATCTTCTTGCTCTGGAAGTCGGCCAGGTCGGTGAGGGACCGGCCTTCCCACTCCTTGTTCTTGTCCGAGCCTATGTGACTGAAGATGTAGTCGTCCAGGGTGTTGCCCCACATGGGATTAACCGAGTCGCCGATCCGTTCGCGGGTCTCGGTCTGCTTGATCCGCTCCAGGGCCGCCGCCGGGCCTCCCGCATGGACCCAATACGGCAGGAGCGAGTGCAGAACGGTGCTGGCCGCCGCGTATGGGTACTGGTCAAAGGTCACATCAACCCCGGCGTTCCTGCCCTCGTCCACGAGACCGATCATCCGCTCTCCCATGCCGTCCACCGGAGAGTGGTAGTGGGAAATGTGTACCGGCACGCCGCCACGTTGGCCGATCTCCAAGGCCTCGCGAAATGGGTCCAGTAACTGGTCGCCCTTGGTGTAGCGGGCGTGGGTCATGTAGAAGCCGCCCAGGTCTGAGATGGCCTGGCACACGGCGACCAGCTCATCGGTGTCACTATAGGCGCCCGGCGGGTAGGTCAGGCCCGTGGCGAACCCGAAGGCGCCGTCTTGCATCCCCTGGCGGGCCAGCTCCTGCATGTGTGCCAATTCCTGGGGCGTGGGTGCCCGGTCCTCCCAACCCATGGCTTCGATGCGGATGGCAGCGTGGGGAACCATGAAGGCTACGTTGCAGGCGGCCCGGCCGTCCAGAATATCGAGAAACTCCTTCACCGAGCTCCAGCGAACGTCGGGCGGCGGTGTTCCGTTGATGGCGGCCAGGTAGGTGAGCAGATGCTCCAGTTTGGGAGAGGAGATGGGCGCGTAGGACAGGCCGTCCATGCCGATAGCCTCGGTGGTGACTCCCTGTCTGACCTTGGCCTGGTGCTCGGGCTCGGTCATGAGCTTGAGCTCCGAGTGGGAGTGCATGTCGATGAACCCGGGACAGACCACCATGCCGGCCACGTCGATCACCCGGCCTGCCTGGACCTGGGAAGCGTCACCTTTAATGATGGTGACCACATCCCTGGTTATACCCAAAGCAGCCCGGAACCACGTTTGGCCGGTGCCGTCCACTATCCTTCCGTTGGTGAGGAGCAGGTCGTACATTCTCTCTCCCTGGCCGTGTGTTATTTCATGCCCGTGCAAGGGCGAAGTTAAAGTAACACATCCTTTGTCCGCGGGCATGTCCCGCCAGTCTTGCCAACGGCTGTGGCGGAATATAGTATTGGAAAAATTCCGGCGTCTGTTCCGGAGATTCCGCAAGACATTAATGGAGGTCCCCATGGGAACCGTAGGCATCGACCACCTGGCAATGCCCACCGCCAACGCCGAAAAGCTCATCGAGTTCTACAAGAGGCTGGGCTTCGAGATAAACGACGAAGCTGAATGGCGGGCGGGCGAAGCCAACATATTCTCCATACAGGCCGGGGACTCCAAGATCAACGTGCACCCGGAGGGCTACACGGCCAGCCTCAGGGGCGACACCGCCGTGCCCGGTTCCGCCGACATCTGCTTCGTTTGGGACGGGACCGCTGAGGAGTGCCAAAAGATGCTGGCCGACGCCGGAGTGGAGATCATCCGGGGCCCCGGACCCAGAAAGGGCGCCCGTGCCCGAGGCTCCCTGCCCGCGGTGAGCATGTACGCCCGGGACCCGGACCACAACCTCCTGGAGTGGATGGTCTACCTCTAAGCGCCATAACGGCGGTTATCGACACGCTATTGGTTCCAATTCGTCGAAATCTAGCCTAACTTTCCAAGCCACATTTACCAGCACCATAGAAACAGTGTGCGGCTCCTTTAAACGGCGCCCTTTTTAGCTGTCGAATGGGATATGAAATCGGTATCCGGGTGCGATTCGTCCCAGGTTGGAAAATCCTCGAGTCCTGACCTCGTTTAGCGTTTGATATCGGCACCCTTCATTTATCTGCTGACGCGGTGGGTATCCTTGCTGTTATCTCGCCTGAATAGGTACCCGTTTGAGGGTACGGACCGGCCAGCACATTCGGTCCATAGCGTAAAGACTTTTCGTTTCTATTATTTCTGTCAACTTATGTAATCAGCAATAAATTCAGATTATGTAGACGAAACAGAAGGGATACCGAGCCCGTGTTTGACAACATGGCGGAGGCCATTATAAATTATGGTACTGTACGGCCCCGTTCCAAGGGTTGGGTAACCTACATCTAGTACACATGCAACCGGCCCGTTGAGATGTGTCGAAAACAGGAGGATTAATGGTCACATCCGATGCCGGCATATCCCGCCTAAATACCCAAAAATCGGTAAATCGAGTCGCCTCGCCTTCCGTGGTTATAGGGCTGGGATCAACTAGCTGCCAAATCGCAAGAAGGCTTGAAGAGGAGTCCGCCGACTGGAGCTTCTCCGACCGTAAGAGCCTGGGATTCATATATATGGACACCCGGGAAGCCACACGCGGGGAGATTTCTAGGGCCTCAAGGTTCATTCCACTCACTCTGCCTCCATTCTCTAATCTCAGAGACATGCGTCCTTGGATCACCGAATGCGTACCAGAGTTGAAGAATCTTAGCCTATCCAGAGAAGGCGCACTGGGTACGTTGGCAAATGCAGGGGTCGCAGCGCGATTTAACTATGGAGAGTTGCGTGGACACATTGACTCAACTATTGAACAGGTATGCCCTTATTACGAGGGAGTGACTTATCTCCGAATCCACGTAATCAGTTTCTTGGGAGGCGGCACTGTCGGGGCACTACCGGTGCTTTTGGCGGCCCTCGCTGAAGCCCGTGGAACTTCTTATAATTTCAGCGTAGTGCTACATTTGGTACTCCCACAGCGAGGCATGTCTCGAGATCCAGAGACCACCTATCCGTTACAACTAAGGAATGCCTACTCCACTCTCCAGTTCCTACGCGTCGCCAGCGGAGTAGAGGTGGGACCTGGAGAATACACCGGGAAAGAAAGTTACAACATCACGGTCTATCCAGACAAAATAATCAACGCCGCTGGGCCCCATTTCGATGTGGCGCTCTTGCATCGTTCGCCGAAGGATTCTTTACCCGTGCAACGGGTACACGTGGCGAGAGTACTAGAAAAATTGGTTGCTGACGCGTGGGGCACCGGTCAAGATTGGTGGGCTAGGTACCACGAGACCATGCGTGAGGCCAACAACGACGCCGACGCGCGGTTCGGTTCCATTAGTTCCAGAGAGGTGGGACTCCTAGACGGGTTCTTCGTTCAGACTGCGAAACAGTACTTGCAGAACCAGTGGCGCACTCGCTTGTAGGGAGAATTCAACATGGCAAGATTTAGCTTCAAAAGAAGGCGTCTTTCATTCAGCGAAATGACCAACCGGGTCCCTTTAGCCTCTGACCCATTGGATTTCATGAATACCGAGCGCACAGGTTCGGGTTCTAGAGATGCGTACCTTCAAATTCACGGCGCTATTCACAATGCACTTGTCGAAGTAGAGCGGTCCGTATATTCAGTGTTTGAGCGGCTCCGGCCTGACGGCACTATCAGCGAACGCATGGTTTTGGAAGCTAACTCCGAACTTCGTAATCAATTGGCTCGAGCCAATACATATGCGGATGTGAAGCGCGATGAGATGATTCTGAGCATCGGAACTAGATTGGAACAACTCTTTATACAGCGCCTAATTGTTTCTCCAGACGAGCCTCCACCCTTACGGCGATGGTCTACTTTGGCTGATCGAACAATCCGCCGAGACCTACCGCTAGTATCGGAACCCAGTCACGGTGACTTAGATGTTTCCTTTAAGGATCGGAAGAAGCGGCTAATAAAGTGGCAACAAGAGACTGACCATTACTTGGAAACCGTCTGTCTCAACCATGTCGCGGAAGTAATTAATACTCTCTTGGAAGAGATGAATGAGTATTCCATAAGTTGGGTTGAATCGGTGGTAGACCTGAAGCGTCACTCAAACGCCGGAGGAAACCTATTTGACCAAGTAACCGACTCCGAGTCGTGGACTTTTGACAGCGACGACCCCACCGTTAAGAATCTACTGACAGGTGAGCAAGCCCAAGAAATAGCCGCACGTATCCTGAACAGATTTCAACTCAGCAACCACGACTTGACGGAGATTGCGAGTTCGGTCCAGAAATCACTAGATGGCAGGCCAGTCTATGGCACCAATCGGGTTGATACAGTAGAACTAGAAGAAACATTAGCCCTTGCTACTGCTCAAAAAATCCGCGACAACGTATCAATCGATACTGGATTTCTATCACTAGTTTCCACAGGGCCCAAATTCGGTGAGCAACTAGGCGAACTACTGGTAGACATGCACATGGGCGCGGCTGCAATGGAAGAGAGGTTATGGCGAGTAGGAGAGGTCAGAGTAGGTCACGTCGACTCCGCATCGGGTGTAGGCATTACTGCATCAAACCTCCACGATTCCGTTACCAGAGGATTGGGTGGTGGCCGCAAGTTCGCGGCTGTTGAAGGCCATCCTGGAGACAATCACCAATTCGAGGTTCAGATGTCCACCGTCGGGGCACCAATATCAGACCTAACGATATATCGAGAAATGATTAACGCATGGTATGCCTGGCACTTCGACGACTCTCATGGGGGATCAGTTGATGTCTTAGACCCATTAAACGCCGTTACAAAGGAATCCTGGAAACTCTACCCGGACATTGGAGAGGACACCGGCGTAAGGCGGGGCATAATTGAGCTGATTGACGATGACCTAAAGCAGTTGTGGAACGCACGTGACGACATCGCGACCAGACTTACCAATGGCCAGTTCTCGGGAGGAGAACTGCTTAACGGGGTAGTAAATATCAAAGACAAAACTATAGATTCGGTAGATACCGAACCATAGTTTATTTAGATGGATAACAAAGACCGGCCTGTTTATGATAACAGGCCGGTCTTTTTCCCCAAAGATATCACTCATGTGCGCGTTGACATCCCAAACAGCACATTCGGCTCCGCTCATCTATTCATCGGGATGGGTTGTAATGAAACGAGCGGCTTTTGAAACATCCACATCCGCCCTGATTTCCACGTCGGCCATCTCTTCTTGAAGTTTAACCACTACAGTACTATCCATATGGCCCCACCCCCGATTCATGGCCTGGATGGCCAACTGCTCGGCCAGGTTGGCCACCGGCATGGGCACCTCAAACTCCTTGGCCAGTTCCGTTGCCAGACCGATGTCCTTACGGGCCAAGTTCAGGGCGAACCCCGCAGGCTCGTACTCGCCCTTGAACACGGTGCGGACGAAGCCCTCGTGAAGGACGTTCATGCGCCCCAGAGAACCCCGGCGGATGCACTGCCACAACGCCTCGGTGTCCACACCGGCCTTCACTCCCAGGGTCATGCCCTCGGCGATGGCCTGGCGTACACCGTGGCCGATCATGTTGTGGACCAGCTTGGCCACAGAACCGGCGCCGATCTCTCCGGCGTAAAAGACCTTGTCCCCGAAGGCGTCCAAGATTGGTTTGACCTGGTCGAAGATGGATCTGTCGCCGCCGACCATGACGGCCAGGTTCCGGCTCTGGGCGCCGGACTTGCCGCCGCTCACCGGAGCGTCCAGCAAGTGCACTCCCTTTTCCCGGAACTGGGGCTCCAGCTCGCGTATCAAGGTGGGCCTGCTGGTGGATAGGTCTATGTATATGGAACCTGGCTTGGCCCCTTCCAAGACCCCTTCCAGACCGACGGAAACGGCCTCAACTTCCCGGGGGCCAGGCAGCGAGGTAAAGGTAACGTCACACTGGCTGGAAACGTCGGCAGGTGAGCTTCCCAGCTTGGCTCCGCCCTCCAAGAAGGGGCGGGTAGCGCCCTCATTGATGTCGTGGACCACCATCTGGTAGCCGGCCTTCTGGATGTTCCCAGCCATTCCGCCGCCCATGTTTCCAAGACCGATAAATCCTACAGTTTCCATTGGTATCTCCTTTTTAGTTGGGAATCAAATCTGGCTCCGGACCTGGGCCCTTGCCGTGTCGCCTTATCGATTCACCGCCCCAGCTACGGACCGGAGTGCAAGGCGGATTATATACTCGGCGTTGTACGGGCACCACCGAGGCAGGACCGCACCACGGACAGGGCATTTTTGGCTACACTGTCAGCCAAACTCCCCCGGGCCAATTGGCCCGCAAAATCAGGAGAGGTTGGAAGTTCTGCCCGCTACGTACCGCGGGTAAGATACCGAAAACTAAAATCGGCCTTGTTCGGGGCTGGCCACCAATCAAGGAGGCGACTGTGATCACCCAATTTTCCGCCCTATATGCAGGACATGTTCTGGAAGGCGAAGGTGTCGGCATTGACGGCATGCCCCACGACGACCGATGGTACCCCAATGAGCGCCTTATCCAAGCCTTTGGCATCGCTAAGGACGCCGCCATCTTGATGGACAAGCTTGGCTACGATGTGCTGTGGATGGCCGAGCACCACTTCCAACGGGAAGGCTACGAGTGCATCCCAAACCTGTTGATCCTCAGCCAATACCTCTGTCAGTTCACCAAGAACCTGAAGTTCGGCTGTGGATTCAACATCCTACCCGTGTGGCATCCCATTCGCCTGGCCGAAGATTTCGCCATGGTGGACGTGCTGACCGGGGGCCGAGTGGTCTTCGGAGTTGGACGGGGATACCACACCAGGGAGGTCGAGTCCTTCGGCGCGCCCCTGCTGAACCCGGAATCCAACCGGGAACTATTTGAAGAGCAGTTCGAAGTCATCATGAAGGCATTCAACGAGGAGTCCTTCGCCCACAAGGGCAATTATTACACCATTCCCCCCGAAGTCCCCTACAGGAGCTATACATTGAAGGACATCACCGTGGTGCCGCGCCCGGTGAACCCGGTGGAGGTCTGGCAGCCGGTGGTTTCCGGCAGCGAACGGGGCATGGACTTCATGGCCAAGAACGGCATGAAGGGCATGATCCTGGGCACCCACGAAGACTATGTGGACGAGTACATGCACAAATTCCAGGAGGCCAACCGCAAGTATGGCCGCGACCTGCCCCTGGGCGGTAACCTAGGCATCGGCCTGTGGGCCTACATCGAGGACACGGTGGAGAAGGCGGAGAAGGACCTGCAACCCCTTTTCGAGGAACACGTTAAGTTCGCGGCGCCGCTGGGCATGCTCCGCTACACCGAGGAGCAGATGAAGGAGATCGGCCCCGGCGGCGTGGCCCGGCACATCGCGGCGGGCAACAACTTCCGCGAGGTGCTGGACAAGAAGGCCTGGTTCGCCGGCGACAAGGACTCCACTGTCTCCTACCTCAAGGAGATCGAGGAGAAGTACCCCGGAGTGGAGCAGATCATGATCGGCTTCCCCATGGGGGAGACCAAGGCCCAGTTCAAGGAGCAGTTGACCCGGTTCGCCAAAGAGGTCATCCCCTCTTTCAAATCCCAGGGTGTCACCGCTTAGGCAGCAAGGGAATCCTGGTATCCGTGGGGGCGTCCCGATCAAATCGGGACGCCTTTTTTTGTGCGCTGGGTCCAATTGGGCTACACTCTCCCCTGTTCATCCCCATGTGATCTTTGAGGTGTGGCATGCTTTTCCCATCGGAAGAATCGGACCGCCTTCTGGCCAACTTAAAGAGCGGCAAACCGTCACTCTGCGCCTACGTCTTCAGCCATCCCAACATGGTGGAGGTGGCGGGCATCGCCGGCATGGACTGCTTCATGGCCGACATGATGTTCACAGCCCACGACTGGGACAACATCAACAACCTGGTGCGCGCCGCCCGGGGAACCGGCATCTCTCCCATGATTCGGGTGCAGGCGTTCCCCTGGGCCGACGGCACCGACCGCCGCACCGTGTCAGACGCCGCCCGCGCCCTGGCTTTGGGCGCCACGGCGGTCACGGTGTCCGTTGGGTCCGCCCAGGAAGTGCGCGACCTGATGGAACTGAGGAACGATTGGCACCGCCAGATCCACCTGCGCCGCTTCTGGACAGCCGAGGAGTACCCCGAGTACGCCGCCAAGGTGCGGGAGGGAACCTTAATCGTCCCCACCATCGAGAGCGAGGGCGCGCTGGACGACCTGGACGAGATTCTGGCCATCGACGGGATGCAGCTTGCCTGGCTGGCCGCCGGAGACGTGACCAAGATCCTGGGCGTGCCTTTCAAGTACGAAGACCCCAAGGTGATGCGGCTCTTGGAAGGGGCGGTTAAGACCGCCGAGAGTCACGGCGCGGCCATCATGTACAACATGGGCCTGGACTCGCCCGACTTCGATTCCATGGCTGCTGCAGCCAAACGTTTATTCGATGTTGGAGTGCGGGTCGTTGGCCTAGGGGCCATGGAGTGGCACATGCAGATGGCCCTGGAGCAGATCCGCAAGGGAGCCATCGGCTAGGCGAGTTCAGTTGCTGTAGAGCCAGTCGGGAACGGGACGCTGTCCGCCGCCCGCGCCCCGGGCCAAGGAGTCCTTGAGGGCGCCGTACCTGGAGCGGAAGGGCCTGACACGGTTGGGCGTTCCGGTGCAGCCCAGCCCCACCAGGAACATCAGGCTCTTGCCTGCGGCGTGGGGCGAGAAGAAGGCGGTCACGGCATCGTCGAAGAAGGTCATGCCCGTGGCGCCCAAACCCAGGGAATGGGCCGCCAGGTACATGTTGCCGCCCACCACCCCGGCCTCCAGTTGGGCCATGCGGTAACCCCGGTTGCCCAAACGCTCAAGCGTCTGTTCCAGGTCCACCATGAAAAAGGCCACCGCGCTGGCGTCGGCGCCCAAAGCCTGCTCGAAGCACAGGTGCCCGGCCTCCTCGCGGAACTCCCCTGGCTGCAAGAGTTCCAACTCCCCGGACTCCCTGGAGTGGTAGTAGGACCCCGATCCCAGCCCGTCCACCGCGTTCACTATCAGATAGGTCTCAACCAGCCCTTCTCCCAGGTCGGTGGAATATCTCCTGGTGGATGCGTTAAGGAGAGCGTAAAGCTGCGCGGAGCTGATGGGCTCTCTGGCGAACCGGCGGGTGGAACCCCGCTCCTCAACGACTGACTTTAGCGGACTTGAACCAAGGGTCGCATTTGGCGGTTGCGCCATCGCGGGCTGCTCTTGTCCCCGCCAGTCCCGTACCTGTTGGCTGGTGTCCAACCGCGACTCGGCATGGAGCCGGTCAGACTCTGGGTATGCCAACGATCTGGTGAACCCCAAGTCGCCGGCTGTGATTCCCGGCAGATCAGCAGGGATGCCAGCCTCGGTCCCACCCATTCCCACCGAGATAAGACAGGTGCTAGCCTCCTGTTCCGAATCCAGTCCGAGCAGGCGGTCAATCTCCGAATCGACGAACCCGCCCAGCATCCGCGCCGGTTGCCCCAGGGCGTTGGCGGCCGACAGCAGATTGGCCAGTACCGTGCCATTGTCCCAGAAGCAGTAGCGGTAACCCCGAGCCCGGTACTTCCAGGCGCTGCGCCAGAAGACCGCGGTGCTGATGACGATGGCCGGCACGCCTGCCAGGCTGTCATCGGCCGCGGCACCAGCCACGTTTCTCCGGAAATCGCCTGCCCGCAGTTGGACCAGGGCGTTCTCTGCGGGGGCGTAGTGGTACACGCCGGCGGCCAGTCCATCCAGATCGCCACAGACCATGTAGAGCTCGATGGGATAGAGGGCTCCCGCCGACGACGCAGCGCGGTAGTGCACCTCCCCCGCCGATGCCAGGACGCTCTTTCTGATGAGCCCGGCGGAGTAGTGGAGGATGCCGGCAACATTGGACAAGTCCAAGGCTGCAACGCTGGAGGGTACTGCTCCCGCGATGGCGTCCAGGGCCGGGGCTTCTGGCAGCGCGGGCTCAGGCAGGGCCACTTGGGGCAGGCCTGGATAGGTCTTGTAGAGGGGCGGCTTGGTCAGCAGGTTGATGTAGCTGAGTTTGGTGGCGTCGTGAAAGGCCTGGGCCGCCGCCGTGTCGCCGTTGTCCACTAAATGGTGCCCTTGTATTCGGGAGTGCGTTTTTCCACGAAGGAACGGGCCGCCTCATGGTGGTCATCGTGCCGTGAGCTGCGCTCCTCCAAGGCCAGGCCCATGTCCAGGGCCAGGTTCAAGTCCGCCCAGACCTTCTTGTTGATGGCGTGTTTGGTGCCCCTGATGGCCAAAGCCGGGCCCGACGCCAGACGGTGGGCCAGCTCCATGGCCGATTCCATCAATAGGTCGTGGGGGACGACCTTGTTCACCAGGCCGATGCGCTCGGCCTCGGCGGCGTCGATGATGTCCCCGGTCATGAGCAGCTCCTTGGCCTTGGCCACGCCCACAAGCAGCGGCCAGATGACCGCCCCGCCGTCGCCGGCCACCAGCCCTGCTTTCACGTGGGTGTCGCCGATGCGGGACTGGTCCGAGGCGTAGATGATGTCGCAGAACAGGGCGATGGTGGCTCCGAGCCCGGCGGCAACGCCGTTCAAGGCGCAGATGATGGGCTGCTCCACCCAGAGCATGTTATGGAGGATGCGCCGGCCGCTCTGGGAAACGGCACCTATGGGCCGCTGCTCCAGGACATTGGACTGTCCCCACTCGTCCTTGGACCGGACGTCGCCGCCGGAGCAGACCCCCCGGCCGGAGCCGGTGACCACCACCGCGCACACGCTGCCGTCGAAGGCGACCTCGCCGAAGACCTCTTCCAGTTCCCGGTGCATGACCCGGTCTACGGCGTTCAGCCGCTCGGGACGGTTGAGGGTGATGGTGAGGACGGGCCCGTCCTGGTCCACCAGTAGGGTCTCGTACTTGTAGTCCGGCATGTTGGGCCTCCGGTGGGGGTGGGTTTGGGGGTCCTGGCGGTACTTGGGTTGCTGAGAAGCAGCGCCCCCATATCCGACTTTGTTGAGAGTCTCGACTCCGTCGGACCTAACCTTCCCCCACTCGTGGGGGAAGGGATTTTTTAGCCGCCCAGGGATACCACTTCGTCGAATTCTTCTTTGGTGACGGGTTGGATGGACAGGCGCATGCCCTTGCGGATGAGGAGCATGTCCTGGAGTTTGGGGTTCTCTTTGATCTCGGCCAGGGTGACCGGGCGGCCCAGTTCGCGCACGCCCTTTATGTCAACCATGGACCAGATGGGGTTTTCGGCCGTGGCCTTGGGTTCGTAGTGCATGTCGTTGGGGTCCAGACCGTGGAAGTCGTCATACCCCTCCCGGACCACGGTGGCGATGCCCACCACCGCCATGGGTTTGGCGTTGGAGTGGTAAAAAAGTATCTCGTCGCCCACCTTCATGTCGTCGCGCATGAAGTTGCGGGCCTGGTAGTTGCGGACACCGTCCCACTCGGCCCACCCGTCGGGCTCGTTCATCAGGTCGGTGAAGGAATAGGCGTTGGGTTCGGACTTGAAAAGCCAGTATCTCTTCTCGGGCATTCTAGCTCCCAGCTTCTACCGTAGTTTTATGCCTGCTGCTTCCAGGTCGAAGCAGCCTTCGATGAGGTCTTCTCTTTCCTGGCGGAGCACGTCTTTGCGGACGCGCAGGCTGGGGGTGCGGGGCAGTTCGTCCCTGATCTCCCAGTAGCGGGGCACTTTGAAATAGGCCAGGTTGTCAGCGCACCAGTAGACCAGTTCCTCAGGGTCGGGTGTGGCACCCTCCCTGGGGGTGACGTAGGCCTTGACCTCGTCCTCACCCAGTTCCGAGGGCACAGCCAGCACTGCGCAGTCCAGCACGTTGGGGTTGCGCTTGATGACGTTTTCCACTTCCTGGGAGGAGATGTTCTCCCCCCGGCGGCGGATGATGTCCTTCTTCCGGTCCACGAAGTACAGGAACCCGTCGGCGTCCACCCAGCCCAGGTCGCCGGTGTAGAGCCAGCCGTCCCGCAGGGTCTCCCTGTTCTGTTCCTCGTTCCGCCAGTAGCCGGGCATGATGGCCGGGTTCTTGATGGTGATCTCGCCCACGGTGTCCAGGCCCACATGCTCGCCGGTAACCTGGTCGGCGATGCGCACCAGGTTCTCGAACCCCGGCTGAGGATGCTGACGGGGCCGACCCGATGACCCGGCGCGGCGGTCTTCGCGGATGCCCTCGATGGTGCCGAAGCAGGTCTCGGTCATGCCGAATCCCACGATGATGTCGGTGGCGAAGCGCTCTTGGAACTCGGCCAGGAATTCGGGCGCGAAGGAAGGCGACCCGTAGAACAGCCGCACGGTGTTGTCCTTGTCGTCGGGAGAGGGTGCGTTCTTGGCCAGCACGGGCATCATCATGCCAATGAAGTTGACCACCGTGGCCTGGGCGTCGCGCACCTGGCCCCAGAAACGGGAGGCGCTGAACCGGTCCACCACCACCAGGGTGCCGCCCGAGGCGATGGCCCCCATGGTGGAGTAGTACTGGATGTTGGCGTGGTAGTAGGGCAGGCAGGTGAAGAACCGGTCGTCGGCGGTGGCCTGGGTCCAGTGGGCAAAGCCCTGCCCGGCGGCCACGTACATCAGGTGGGTGACCTGCACTCCCTTGGGATTACCGGTGGTGCCCGAGGTGTAGACCAGCATGGAGATGTCGTCGGGGGAGATCTCGGGCAGGTCAGAAAGGGACTGTGCCGAGGCGTGGGCCTGGCTGAAGTCGGTCCAGCCAGAGAACTCCTTCCCTTCGGTGCCCCGAATCAAACGGACTGTGACGCTGGGGGCCAGGTCGGCGGCAGCGGCGGCAACGTCGGCCAGGGTGGGGTCGGAGACTATGCCCTTGGCCTCGGCGTTGTTCAGGATGTAGGCCGTCTCGTCCCGCTTGTAGGCCGTGTTCACCGGCACGCTGATGGCCCCGATGAGGGACAGACCGAACCAGGAGTAGACGTACTCGATGCAGTTGGGCAGGAACAGGCACACCCGGTCGCCCATCCCGATGCCCAAGCCGGAGAACATGGCAGCCGTTTTCTTCACGCCGTCGTAGAATTCCTGGTAGGTCTTGCTCTCGCCGCCGATCTCGATGAAGGTCTTGGCCGGGTCTTTGGCCACGGCCTGTTCCAGGAACTGTCCCAGGGACATCTCCCAGGGCTTTTGGGTGTCGGTTGGCATAGAGCGGAAAACCCCTCGAAAATCTTGCTGGCCGCGCACGGGCCGTCATGTGGCATTATACGGCTAAATGGGCGCGGTTCAAGGTAAGTTGACACTCCAAAAGCCCCGGCCCGTATAATGACCCATATGCCTGAGACAAACCTCCCCGAATCCGTGGACCCCAACCGGCTCAAGATAACCAGCGACGACGCCACCAAAGGAACTCTAATAGGCTTCAAGTGCAAGGAGTGCGGCACTTCGGTCTTCGGCCACGCCATCTTCTGCCAGCAGTGCACCTCCTCGGACCTGGAGGAGGTGGATCTGGGCGACAAGGGCATCCTCTTCAGCTACACCATCGTGCGCATCCCCCCCGCCGGCTGGCCCGGCGACGTGCCCTACGTGCTGGGACAGGTGGAACTTCCCGCCGGCCCCCAGGTGCTGGCAGAGGTTGTGGACTGCGCCCATGAGGACCTCAAGATCGGCATGGCGGTGGAGATGATCCTCCAGGCCGTTCCGGCGGAAAACGGCGGCCCCGACAAGGCCGTCTACAAGTGGCGACCGACCACGGCAGGAGCTTAAACAGTGAACCAGATCAGACCCGGCCGCGAGGTCATGGTGGTGGGCGTGGGCCTCCACCCCTTCGGCCGTTTTCCAGAGAAAGACCTGAGCACCCTGGCTGTGGAGGCGGTATTGCCCGCCCTGCAGGACGCCGGGGTCCGGTGGAAGGACATCCCCATCGCCTACTTCGGCCACGTTTACTACCAGGGCATGTCCATTGGCGAGACCACCCTGTCCAAGCTGGGGCTGACCGGCGTGCCCATAGTGAACGTGGAGAACGCCTGCTCCAGCGGGTCCACGGCCTTCTGGCAGGCCTACTGGGGCATCACCACCGGAATCTACGACATGGCCCTGGCCTTCGGCGCCGAGAAGGTACCCCGGGGCCCGGTGACGGTGACCGCCGAGGACAGCCCCGAGCGGTACATCGGCGGCGACCACATGATGGCCGGGTACGCCCTGCGCGGCAAACGCTACATGGAGGAGACGGGCGCGCCGGCCACGGCCCTGGCCCAGGTGTCGGTGAAGGCCCGGCAGAACGCGGCGCTGAACCCCTTCGCCCACCGCAAGGACACCTACACGGTGGAAGAGGTGCTGAACTCGCGGATGATCGCCGACCCGCTGACCCTGTACCAGTGCTGTCCCACCAGCGAGGGCGCGGCGGCGGCGGTGCTCTGTGCCCGGGAGAACCTGTCCGACTATGGCATCGATGAATCGAGGGCGGTGTCCATCGCCGCGGCGGTGCTGACCTCGGGCGACTATAACGGACGGGGCGCCGACCACTCGGCATTCAGTCCCTACCGCACCGAGCCTGCGGCTTTGCAGGCCTACGAGATGAGCGGCCTGGGCCCCGAGGACGTTGACCTGGTGCAGGTCCACGACGCCGCCACCATCGGCGAGCTGCAGCAGGTGGAGTCTTTGCACCTGTTCCCCTTCGGCGAGGCCTGGCGGGGAACGGTGGAGGGCCGCACGGCTTTGAGTGGGGACATACCGGTGAACACCGACGGCGGGCTGCTGGCCATGGGCCACCCCTTCGGCGCGTCGGGCATCCGCATGATTCACGAGACGGTGACCCAACTGAGAGGCGAGTCCGGCCCCCGGCAGGTGGCCAACGCACGTGTGGGCGTGGCCCAATGCTCCGGCGCCGGCGACGTGACCACGGTCCACATCCTCAAGAAAGGCTAGCGCCTTTGGCTGGTGGCCAAGCTGACCGCTCCCACCCTGTCATTCTGAGGAGCGCCGCAGGCCGACGAAGAGTCTGCCAAGCAGCACCCTGGCAGACCCTTCGCTCCACTCAGGGTGACATTAGGGAAACAATCGGCAGAAAACCAACACGGCCCACTCCAGAAAAAGGGGGAAAGCCAGCCCACAGCCCCATCAGTCCAGGCCCGCAACAGCCCTGACTGCTGACCGCTGAAAGCTGACCGCCGTAGGTCCACGATGGAATCGGGACGAGTATGCCCAATTACGTGATAATGGCCGCCATGCGAGGCCGGTTCCTCTCGGAACGGGGGAACACCTACGACAACTTCCAGATGCTGGGCTACTCCGACGGCCCCGACCCCACGTCCGCCGTCTCGGCCTTCTTCGACCAACCCCAATACCCCATCGACTGGGGCGACGTGGAATATCTCTGGGCCGAACGCCTGGCCGACGACCCCTCCACCGGCCACCTAGGCGACTACGAACGCGTGTACGTGGAGACGCTCAGGAAGCGGTGGGAGGATGGGGGTCAAATCTAGATCGAACGCCAAGCCGTACGGGCACACCAGCTTCAATTTCGGCAGCGACAGTAAAATGGCGGTGTGTCCAACTTGGTTCTCTGGGCTGAATAATAAACCTGTGCTTTGTTGAGGGATTTGAGCTTTAGCCAGAGGCCATCGTCCCGCGGGGCCCGCTTGATTTCTACGTCGAGAGCACCCGGATTTGTTGCCCGTGATCAAATCAGATTCGATATTATTTCAGATTAGATAAGAGAACATTGATTTTGTTAGACGTTCTTCTTCAAATAGGGCCCGACCAACAAAGCAACGGCACATTGTGGGGATGGTACTGGAATGAAATCGGTGTACTTTTGTCGGCAGCTACTTTGTTGGCTTTCGTTTTAGTCCTATTGGCTCAAATAAGAGCAACAAGCTCTATGACCCGGTCAGTGGAGATAGCCAACCAGCAGCTCGTCAGGCTCAGGCCGGTGCTCGACATTATGTATTCTCCAAATCCAGCGCCCGCTGATTTGAAGGGTGGTGTGATGCCCGGCACTATTGAGTTCGCTGTTAAGAATATCGGCGCTGACGTCGCGCATGACGCCCACTCTGTTCTTAGTTTCTGGCACAATGACACACCCCTCTTCACCGCCCCCTCCGAAAGCAGGGTCGACGTAGCGCCGAGTGGCCAGCTAGGCCGAGTCTTCATGCTCACTCAAGAGCCAATGGCCATTGCTAACGATGCGTTGATGCGCGACCCGGTTAACGTTCGATACGAGTTTGTGATCAGGTACAGAGGAACTTTATTAGTTCAAGAGCGGATACTGAACTATCAATGGAGGGAGTCAAAATTTCTGCCCGTGCAATCATGGGGGATGGGCCAGGTCGTTGGTCGCTCTCAGGCATAGCGAATGTCCAGCTGGTCCAGCCGGTGTCCGGCCCATTGGATAGCCCGGATTGATACCAAATCCACTCGGTACAATGTGCCGCCAAACGCAGCGATACCCCTACCGAAGCCGTGGCTAGCGTCCGAGTGCTTTTCGACATAGTGATTGCCCCTCTACCCCCAATGCGCCCGCATCAGCCGCACCCACGTCTTTTGGGCAATTTCGGCGCGGCGGTTTCTTAGGGGGGATTCTTGTTGGCGGAGGGTCTGGTCGACGTGGGGGCTGGTGACCCTGGTCTCCTCCCAATGGGTGGGGCTGTGGTAGCCGGTCAGGAGCAGGATCTCCATGGGTTGGGTCGCGGCGACGGTGGTCCACAAGCCCAGGATGCAGGCGCCCTGGGACTCGATCCGCGGCCAGATGCCGTTCTCCGAGCTGTCGACGAAGTCCGAGAGGTCCGCGGGGTCGATGAAGAACCGCCGGCAGCCATAGACGGGCCGCCGGTCTTCGTCGGGGACCAGCGGCTTGGGCCGGGAGGCGATGGGCCGCAGCAGACGGACGGACTCGCTCTCGACAACACCCTGGGGCGCGGGCCCCACCCGGCCCTGGGCCGCCTCCCAGCCGGCGGCATCTTCGAACCCGGTTATCTGGAGGAACTGGTTCTCCGGGTCGCCGATGAGCCCGCTGAGCAGGCACAGGGTCTGCCCGCCCTCGGCCCTTAGCTTCGGCCAGTACTCGCTCCGGCAGTACTCCAGGTACTCGTCAGTGGATTTCGCGTGGGCTAGCGTCCGCCGTTCTTCGTAGATCAACGGTCTGTCTCCTGTTTGGGTCTATCGGGTTTCCCGCTGCTACGCAGTCTGCCTCCGGTACATCCACGTCGTGGCGATGAGCAGCAGCGACATCATCAGGCCGGCCACCCAGACACCGGTCAGGATGGTGTCCCAGTCCCAGCCCTCCACCACGATGGCGCGCATGGCCTCCATGACGTAGGTCACCGGGTTGATCTTCACCGCCACCTTGAACCAGCCGGAGAGCTGCTCCTCGGGCATGAACGCCGTTGTCAGGAAGATGAAGGGAAAGAACAGCACCCCGGAGGTCTGGGTCACCTGGGCGTTTCGGGTCTTCAGCGCGATCATTATCCCCAGGCACGACCAGACCAGCCCGAAGGCCACCGCCAGGACCAGCATGGCCAATATCCCCAGCGCACCGCCCTGGAAGTCCACGCCCATGCCCAGGGCCAACACCACCACCACCAACGCCTGCAACAGCGCCCTGGTGCCCGAGACCATCAGGCTGGCGAATAAGATCGAGAACCGGTTGATGGGAGCCAGAAGCAGCTTGTCGAAATAGCCCGACATTATGTCCGTCAGCAGGGCAAATCCCGAGTCGGCGCCGCTGAAGACCACCACCTGCACGATGATCCACGCCACCAAGAAGGCCTGGTAGTCGCCGGTGCCGAACCCGCCCAGGCTGATGGTGTTGTCGAAGGTGGCCCCGAAGATGACGAAGAGCAGCCCTGAGATGAACAGCGGCGATATGACGTTGGCTGGCACCGCCAGCCAGGTCTTGAGATTGCGCATGTAGATGAAGTAGATCTCTCCCAAAATTGCCGGCATCAGCGCCTCCTCTGCAGGCCCAACATGGGTCTCAGGGCCTCGGTGTACCCGTCGCCGCCGCCCTCGTCGGAACGGATGGTGCGGCCGGTGTGCTTCAGGAAAACGTCGTCCAGGGTGGGCTTGGACACTGCCAGCCGGGCGATCTCGATGTTGTTCTCGATCATCAGCTTCAAGAGACCGGGCGTGGAGGCGTCGCCGTCGCTTACGTTGACCACCAGGCCGTCGTCGCCCAGGGCCGCTCCCGAGACGAAGCTCTGATTCTCCAGCAGGGACAGCGCCCGCCAGTACAGTCCCTGCCCGTCATCGCCATCCACGTTGAGGGAAACGCTCACCACGTCCTCGCCCATCTCGTCCTTCAGCGCGGCGGGCGAGCCCTCGGCAACGATCCGGCCTTGGTCGATGATGGCCAGGCGTTCGCACAGGTGGTCGGCCTCCTCCATCATCTGGGTGGTCAGGATGATGGTGATGCCCTGGCTGTGCAGCTCGTTCAGGTGCTCCCAGATGGCCAGCCGGCTCTGGGGGTCCAGGCCGGTGGTGGGCTCGTCCAGGAACAGTATCTCGGGGCGGTGCACCAGCGCCCCCGCGAGGTCGATGCGCCGCCGCATGCCGCCGGAGTAGGTGCCCACCTTGCGCTTGGCCACGTCGGAGAGACTGACCAGCTCCAGCAGTTCCTCGGCCCGGGCCTGGGCTTCTTTCCGGCCCAGTTTGTAGAGCAGGCCCTGCATGACCAGGAAGTCCATGCCCGAGGACAGGTCGTCCAGGCCCACCTCCTGCATGGCGAAACCGATGGACTTGCGCACCGCTTTGGGGTCGCCCTCCAGGTCGGACCCGGCCACACTGACGCTGCCCGAGGTCTTCTTGAGCAGGGTGCTCAGGATCTTGATGGTGGTGCTCTTCCCGGCGCCGTTGGGACCCAGGAAGCCGAAGAACTCGCCCCGGCCCACGGAGAAATCGATGCCGGAAAGGGCTTTCACCTCTCCGGGGTAGACCTTGACCAGGTCTTGTACGTGGATAATGTCGTCCTGGGCCACGCTGGGGTCTCCTCGATGGTCAGCCTCTGGTAAATTAGGTTGCCAATACACGTTATCAGACTTTGGCCCGTGCTTTCGCGCCAACGCCGTCACAGGGAGGAAGAAATGCCCTACGTAGAGGTCCCAGGAGTCAGGCTGTGGTACACCGACACCGGCGGGGACGGCACCCCGGTGGTGTTCCTACACGCGGCGTCGGGCAACACCGAGTGCTGGGTCTACCAGGAGCCGGTGTTCACCCAGGCGGGGTACCGCTGCATCGCCTACGACCGGAAGAACTGGGGCCGTTCCGAGACCACGGGCGGGGAGCCGGGTTCCGCCGCCGACGACCTGGAAGCCTTCGCCCAGCACCTGGGACTGGAGCGGTTCCATTTGGTGGCCACGGCCCTGGGCGGCATCATCGGGCTTGATTACACGGTGGAGTATCCCAAGCGGGTCATCAGCCTGACGGTCTCCAGCAGCTTCACGGGCGTGACCGACGACTCCTACATGGAAGTGCAGCACCGGCTCAGGCCGCCGGAGATCTCCAACCTGCCCATCACCCTGCGGGAGGTGGGGCCGTCCTACCGGGCCATCAACGGCGAGGGAACCGCCCGGTGGCTGGAGATAGAAGAGAGCAGCCGCCACGACATCGCGCCGGAGCAGGGCCAGTCGCCCCGCGCCCCCATGACCTTCGCCCGGCTGGAGGCCATGACCACCCCGGTGCTGATGCTCTCGGGCGACGCCGACCTCTTGTCGCCGCCGGCCATGATGAAGCTGGTGGCCGACCACATCCCCGGCTGCCGGTTCGGGACCATCCCCGAGGCCGGCCACGCCGCCTTCTGGGAGCAGCCAGAGATCTGGAACCAACACGTCCTGGACTTCATAGGGGAACACCGGGCGTAGGACCCACTCACCGGCAATCGACCCCGGCCGTAGGGGTGGGTTTCCAACCCACCCGGCCACTCCACCAACCAATGACCACTCGTCGTACCAACCCCCATCGGTATTCCCGGCGGAAGGCGGATTGACGAAGAAATTCGCCCCGGTAGACAGCCCGGCGTTGAGCGTAATAGGATGCGCAAAATCCCCTGGGCCGGACAGCAAATGAGAGCGAGGTAAGACGATGCCGAACTACGTGTATGTTGCTGCGCAAGACGATGACAAGATCTCAATCTTCTCCATGGACAGTGGGACGGGCCAGCTATCCCCGCAATCAGAGGTGCCGGTCCCCGGCGGGCCGTCCCTGCTGGCAATCAGTCCCAACAAGGAAGTCCTCTACGCCGGTCACCGGACGACGCCGGAACTGTCCAGCTACAAGATAGAGCAGAGCACAGGTCGGCTTGCCAAGAACGGCTCAGTGTCCTTGGAAGACGCGCCGTCCTTCCTGGCCACGGACCGGACGGGCAATTATCTGCTGGCGTCCTACTACAACGCCGGGCGGATCGCGGTCCATCCCCTGGACGGCCGGGGCGCTGTGGGAGGACCGCCTACCAGCGGGATGGACACGGACACCGGGGCCCACGCCCTGCAGACCGACCGGTCCAACAGGTTCGCCTTCGTGCCCCACATCGCCCGGTTCCAGGACAACGTATTGGAACCGCTCGTGGAATCCCAGGGGCCCAACGTCATCTACCAGTTCAACTTCGACGAGAGCACGGGCCAGCTGACCCCCAATGCCACGCTGAAAGTCGAACAGGAGGGACGACTGGGACCCCGCCATTTTTGCTTCCACCCGACCCTGGATATCGTCTATTTCTCCAATGAGCAGGGCTGCAGTGTCACCGGATACAACCTGGACACCGCGACGGGCACGCTGTCGGCCTTCCAGACCGTATCTACCCTGCCCGAGGGTTACACCGAAAGGAACACCTGCTCCCAGATCCATATCACCCCTTCCGGGAAGTTCCTGTACGTCCCCAACCGGGGCCATAACAGCATCGCGGGATTCGCGGTTGATCCGTCGGATGGGCGTCTCACGGCCCTCGGCCACGTGCCGACGGAATCGGTGCCCAGCGCCTTCAGCCTGGACCCGGCCGCCAAGTTCGTCTTCGGCGCCGGCTCAGCCACGGGGCGGCTGGCCTCCTACAGCATCAATGACGCTACGGGTGAACTCACGCCCCTGAACACCTATGAAGTGGGCGCACGGCCCATGTGGGTACTGATTATAGACCTGGGCTAGGCCTGGTCACTGGGGCCGCTCAACTGCACCGGGAGCCCGGTCTCCACTGACTCCTAGGCCTTGAGCACGAAGGCCAGGTCATCGAGGGCCTCTTCGCCAGTCATGGCCGGCGTTGACCCTTCCTAGATACTTCGCCGGAATTCCAGAACAATGTCCGGAATTCCCCGGTGGTCTGGTTCCATGCTCCGGGTCTCCTGGGAATCACCGTAGTCGATCTTTAGCCAGGGATGGCCCAATTCAAAGTGCAGGTTGACCAGCGTGCCGGACACGGTGACCCACGGCCGGTCGGTGGGTTTGCCGATGCTCCATGTATGGCTGATGACACCCACCACGCTGCTATCCGAGCGGGTGGTCACCACCATGCCGTCCTCGGCGTCCCTACCGGAGATTCCCGACGGCACCTGAACGGCATAGACCTGGTCCCGGGCCTGCCCGCCAGGTAGGCTAGAACGCTGGCCTTGTGGATGCCACCGTCGATGAATGCACCGCCGCCGTTCCGCTCCCGGTCGTTGCGCCAAGAGCCAGGGTCGAAGGGGTACTCTTCCTGCACCTGGATCAGGCGGACCTGGCCCAAGGCCCCCGAGTCGATCACCCGCTTCGCCTCTTGCACTGGGGCAAGGAAGCGGTAATTCTCGGCGACCATCAACTTCACACCGGCCTCATTGGCGGCCTCGATTATGGAGCGCGCCTCCCCAACGTTCCGGGCGATGGGTTTTTCCAGCAGGATGTGGCGTTTGGCCGCCGCCGCCAGCCGGGCGTGCTCCAGATGCAGGTCGTGGGGCGTGCAGATGTAGAGGGCGTCAATTCGAGGGTCAACCGCGGCAGACTCGTAGGAGCCGAAGGCGTCCTCGCCGTCGAACTCCGCCGCGTAGGCCTCTGCGCGGGCCAGGTCCCGGCTGGCGAAATACAGATCCACTCGGTCACGTACGCCGGCCAGGCAGGTCGCAAACGTGTGGGCAAACCCGCAGCAGCCTATTACGCAGAGTCGGAGCTTGGATTTTTGTCCGGCGGTTATGCTGGTTGACTCCTTAGGACTACTGGTTTTTGGCGAAGTCCCTCAGCTTGCCGAAGTCGGCCTTGAATCCCTCGGTCAGGGCCCGGCGGTCCGTGCCGTGGAGGACGAACCGGGCACCCTGGGAAATCCAATACTCGGACAGGTCCGGGGTCTGCTGGTGTACCAGGGTGGCGATGCCGTGGGCCTCGGAGGTATCGATGACCTTTTTCACCGTGTCCTGGTAGATCTTCTGGTCGTACTGGTCGGGGATGCCCAGGGAGATACTCATGTCGTTGGGTCCGACGAAGATGCCGTCGATGCCCGGCACCTGCAGCATGGCCTCCAGGTTCTCCACCGCCGCCACGGACTCGATACCGATGATGGCGACGCTGTTCTTGTTGCGCTCTTCCAGGTAGCTCCGGGTGGCGTCGCTGACGTGCTCATCCTGGTTCACCACCCGCTCGGCGGCCTCGCCCTTCAGGGGACGCCACTTGGCGGCGGCCACAACCTCGCGCACCTGGTCCACGGTCTCGCAGTAGGGGGCCAGCACACCCTGGGCCCCGGCGTCCATGACCATGGTCACATAGTGGGAGTCGGGGATGGGGATGCGGACGATGGGCACCACGCCGCTGGTGTTCATCATGATGAGGAAGTCACCCAACTCGCCCCGGCTGCGGTAGTTGTGCTCGGTATCGATGACCACATAGTCCAGGCCAACACTGTCCAGGATGGGTATCCATTTGGGGTTCCGGGCGATGGAAATCATGGTGCCGAAGACCCGGCCGCCCGATTTGAGTGTCGCCTTCAGTTCTGCACCGTTCATGGTAATTCCTCTAAATGGCTTTTCTTACTGGTTGGGGTTCATGACGCTCTGGCACAGGCGGGCCGTGGCCATGAGGTCGGGTATCACAACGTATTCGTTCACGGTGTGCATCTCGTTGGTGGCCATGCCGACCACGATGCAGTCCACGCCGTTAAGCCGCATGGCGTTGGCGTCGGTGCCCCCTCCCGAGGGCTTGATGTCCGGCGCCAGCTTCATGTTTTTCAGCATGTCCGTGACCAGCCGTACCACCGGCTCGTTGGGGTCCAGGGTGTACATCTGGAACATCATCTCCAGTTCTTCCCGGATGGTGGCTTCCTGGTACTTGGCCCGGGCCTTGTCCAACGCCTGCCTGACCTGGAGCCCCAGAAGGTCCACGGTCTCTGTATTGCGGCTGCGGAATTCGCCGCCGAAGGTGACCTCCACGGGCACGGCGTTCCTGACCGTGCCGCCGGAGATGAGACCCACGTTGAAGGTGGACTCCTCATCCAGCCGGCCCTGGGGCAGCTCACCGATGATCTCGGTTGCTATCTGGATTGCGGAGATACCCTTCTCAGGTTCCACTCCGGCGTGGGCGCCGCGTCCCGTCACCGTGACGTCGAACTTCATGTAGGTGGGGCTGGCGCCGGTGATGGTGTTCACCGGGCCGTTGCCGTCGAAGACCACCGCCTCTTTGCAGTGGATCATGGAGTAGTCCAGGTTGGCCGCGCCCACCAGACCGATCTCTTCGCCCCGGGTGAAGACCACCTGCACGGGCCGGCGGGATGAGTCGTCTTCCTTGGCCGACTCCAGGGCCTCCATGATGGCGGCAACCCCGGCCTTGCAGTCGCCGCCCAGGATGGTGGTGCCGTCGGACCGGATGATGTCGCCGTCCACCTGGGGTTTGATGCTGCGGCCCGGCTCCACGGTGTCCATGTGGGCCGAGAGCATCAGCGGGTTGTCGCCCTCTTCCGAGGCGATCAGATTGCCGTGGGCGTCCCTGGCAACGTCGAAACCCAGCCTGGTCAGATGGTCGGTCAAATGCCGCGCCACGTCCTCTTCTTCATCAGACGGGCTGTCTATCTTCACCAACTCGCAGAATGCGTTGACCAAGCGTTCCTGGTTAATCATCTGTTCCCTCTGGTTCTCTAATGTGGGAGGCCTGTTTCAGGCTCAGGGTATTATACATTATGTCCGGCACGAGTCCGGTTTTTTCGGGCTCGAATTCAGGGCGAGAGGGCAATCATCACCAGCCCGCCGACGGTTAAGGTGGAGCCCAGCAGCCTCCCGCCGCCGAAGGGTTCTTTCAACAGATATACGCCCATGAGCACACCCATGACGATACCCACCTCCCGGGCCGGGGCCACGTAACTGACCCGCGACAGGGAGAAGGCGCTAAGCACCATGGCGTAGGCAGCGAAGGCCAGTAAACCAGCCACAGCGATTGGGACGGCATTTACCCGCAGTTCGGTCCCAACGGCTGAGCGGCCCTTGTTGCCCAAGATGTAAGGGACCAGCATCAGAGTCGCTCCCACATTCAACAGGTACATATAGAGCACTGGCTGAATATAGCCGACTCCCTCTTTGTCGACGATGGAATACGCCGCAATTATCAGACCCGTAAGCACCGCGTAACGCATTCCGGCTGAACGGAGGAATAACAGGGGACTTCGCAGCACTTGATGGAAATTGCCCCACCATGAGATTGTGTATATCCCCGCGATGATGGCGGCGATTCCGGCGATAGCCAGCGGCTCAATGGTCTCGCTCAAGAAAATAACCGCCAGCACCGGAACCAGCATTGGGCCGATGCCCCGGGCCACGGGATAGACCAGGGAAAGGTCTCCCTGGGCGTAACCCCGGCCCAGCGTTATGAAGTAGAAGACGTGGAGCACCATGGTGGCCACGGAGAACCACATCCCTGGGAATCCCACGGAGTTGTACCACAAGAGCGCCACACCCAATGGGGTCAGCAGCAACGTGGAGAACACCAGCATGCACCAAGCGAATACCTCTGGGTCTCCGGCCCGCTTGAGCAGGACGTTCCAGGAGGCGTGGGCGACGGCGGAGAGCAGTACCAGGGCCAGGGCTAGGGCGGTCATGGGCCGGAGTATAGCACCGGGCTTCAATCCAACCCGCGGAGCGACCTTTGGTTTCTAAGCACGAAAAAGAATTGGGCGCCCTCACCCGCGAGATCATTGCCTGCCGTGTATGCTCCCGCCTGGTGGACTGGCGGGAGAAGATCGGCGAGCAGAAACGGGCTTCGTACAAGGACTGGGACTACTGGGCCAAGCCGGTGCCCAGCTTCGGCGACCCTGAAGCATCTTTGGTGCTGCTGGGTCTGGCCCCGGCGGCCCACGGCGGCAACCGGACGGGACGGGTGTTCACCGGCGACTCCTCGGCCACCTTCCTGACCGCTGCCATGCACAAAGCCGGCCTGGCGAACCAACCTAACTCGGACCACATCGACGACGGCCTGAAACTGCGCGGCGTCTACGTCGCCGCGGCGGTCCGCTGCGTACCGCCGGGCGACAAACCAACCCCTGAGGAGCAGCGTTCCTGCCTGCCATATTTGGCCCGTGAGCTGAACCTGCTCCCCAACTTGAAGGTGGTCATGGCACTGGGCCACATCGCGTTCCGGGCCACCCTGCAGACCCTGGGCGAGATGGCGGGAGAGAAACTGCGGGCCAAATTCCGGCACGGCGAGGTCTACCGCTTCGGGCCTTCGCTGCCCATGATGGTCGCCTCCTACCACCCCAGCCCCCGCAACACCAACAC
Organism: Chloroflexota bacterium; assembly: GCA_002721995.1. Lineage (GTDB taxonomy): Bacteria > Chloroflexota > Dehalococcoidia > Lucifugimonadales > UBA3495 > UBA9611. Next base: position 35,369 of record PBMF01000021.1, on the reverse strand, counting down.
CGGTGTCCTTTCCATGGATGCACTGGTGAAGGTATTGGACCAGGCGAAAAAACTGAGCCTGAGTTGAGCCCATGCCCGAGTCGATTTTGACCGTGTGGTTCGACTACACCTGCCCCCATTCCTATAGAGAACTGGCCCAGCTTGAATCGGTGGCCGACCGCCAAGCACTAAAGATAGACCGCAGGCCGTTCCTGACGCGCCCTGACGCGGTTGAACAATCTCCGCGCCAACAGACCCCGTCCATAGGCGCCGACGGGAGACGGGAACCGCTCTACCGTCCCGGCGAAAGCCTGGGGACCGAACCGGCGTCCAACCGCTCCCTCAGCACCCTCCTCGTCCATGCCGCAACCCTCTACGCCAAGGAACTGGGGCTGGACGGCGCCTTCTTCCGGGCGGCGTCCCAATACTACTGGAACGAGGGAGCAGACCTGGGCAGCCTTTATACCATTCGCAAGATCGCCCAGGCCATCGGGCTGGAATGGAAAGACCTGGCGGTCAAGCTGGAATCCGGCGTTTACCACGACCAGGTGCGCGCCCAGCATGCCGAGGCAGTGGCGGCTGGCATCACTCAAGTCCCCACCTCCTGGCTAAACGGCGTCCCCCACTCGGGCTTCTAAGATTCAGGAACGGCCGTCGGGCTAGCGCATCCCACCGAGCCCCTGACACAGGAAAGCTTATTCCTTCCTTCGGTGATACGATATTGGGTAGACACCTTTCTGTTGGGCCGTGTCCGTCATCCTTATTGGCGCCCTATGCCCCGCCTCGAAGCCAAGGAGCCCGTCCCCCATGGAGACCACCAAGGGCCGCACTTTCACCTCCCGCATCGCCATCTGGAGCGCCGCCCACCACTGGCCGGTGTTGATTGCGTCGATTCTGGTGGTGGTGGCAGCCTTTTTCTCCATCGCCATCGTCGGCGCAGACCTTAGGGACGAGAGTGAGGGCGGCGTCGGCGAATCGGGGGAGGGATCGGCCCTGCTCAGGGAAGCGTTCCAAGCTGAAGCCGCCGCCGCCGAACCCGCCGAGCGCGCCAGGCAAGAAGGCGTGCTGATCAGCAACCACTCCCTGAATGCCGCGGACCCTGACTTCCGCGCCGCAGTGGCAGGCATCATGGAGAAGGTCCGCGCGGTGCCCCAGGTGGCTACGGCCCTCAGCTATTACGACACCGGCATCCCCAGCATGCTGGCCGACGATGAGACCGCGGTGCTGGCCACCGTCTTGTTGACCAACCCTGGATCCTCCACCGGAGAAATAGACATCGGGCCCTTGCTCCATGCCGTGGAAGAAGCCGGGGAGGCGGCTCCGGCCTTCAAGATTGGCGTCTTCAGCGCCCTGCTGGTGGAGGAGCAGTTCGATGAGGTCCTGGAAGAGGACTTTAGCCGGATACTCATCTATTCCCTGGTCATAGGGCTGGTCATCCTGCTGATAGCCTTCCGGGCGGTGGTGGCGGCGATAATTCCCCTGGCCATCGCCATCGGCTCCATCTTCACTGCCATCGGGATTTCCGCCTGGATCAGCCAGCTCTACCCACTGGTGGAACTCTACGCCGAGATGATCCTGCTCATGGGCCTGGCGGTGGGCATCGACTACTCGTTGTTCATCATCAGCAGGTTCCGCACGGAGCGGGCCGCGGGCCGGGATAAGGCTGAAGCCATCGCGGTGGCCGCCAACACCACCGGCCGGGCGGTCTTCTACGCCGGCGTCACGGTGATCCTCTCCCTGGCTGGGCTCACGCTGACCAGGGACTTCACCTTCATCTCCCTGGCCCTGGGCGCGATCGTGGTGGTCTTCGTTGCTGTGATCGCGTCTCTAACCCTGCTGCCCAGCATGCTGGCGATCATAGGTGACGGTGTTAACCGGCTGCGCGTGCCCTTCGTGGGGCGTGGGCCGGACCAGGGCGGCATCTGGGCGGCCATAACCCGGTGGGTCCTGGTGCGGCCCATCCCCCTGTCCAGCCTGACATTGGCGGCGTTGGTGGCGCTGACCATCCCGGTCTTTTCCATAAAACTGGGAATCAACGCCGGAGCTGACGCCATCCCCGATGCCATTGAGTCCAAGGCTGCCCTGGTGGACCTGGAACAGCATTTTTCCAGCAGCATCATCGCCCCGGCCCGGGTGATAATCACGGCCCCGGATGTCAACACCACGCGGATACAGTCGGCAGTGGACGAGCTGGTCGAGCGGGCCGAATCCAGTGCCGCATTCTTGGGCCCCATAGAGGCCAGGACCAGCGCCGACGGCACCTTGACCCGCATCAACATCCCGCTGGCGGGCAAGCTGGACGACGATGTGTCCGAGGACGCCGTGAAGTTGCTGCGGGAGCAGATCCTGCCCCAGGTATTCGACGGCGCCGGCGCCCGGACCTACGTGGCCGGCGACACCGCCGAGGCCATCGACTTCCGCGATCGGATGTGGGACTCGTCCTACTACGTGTTCGCCTTTGTGCTGGGGCTCTCCTTCCTGCTGCTGCTGATCATGTTCCGGTCGGTGATCATCCCCATCAAGGCCCTGGTGCTGAACCTGCTGTCGGTGGGCGCGGTCTACGGCGTTCTGGTGATGGTCTTCCAGTGGGGCTGGGGAATCAGCATCCTGGGTTCCGAGGAGACGGGCATCATCGAAACCTGGCTGCCCCTGTTCCTCTTCGGCATCCTCTTCGGGCTGTCCATGGACTACCACATGCTGCTGCTCAACCGGATCAAAGAAGAGTGGGACAAGAGCGGCGACAACGAAGAAGCAGTGGCCACCGGCATACGCCTGACCGCGGGCCAGATCACCAGCGCCGCAGCGGTGATGGTGGGTGTCTTCGCCGCCTTCGCCACCAGCCGGGTACTGGGCCTGCAGCAGTTCGGGCTGGGCCTGGCCGTGGCCGTGCTCATCGACGCCACGGTTATCCGCGTGGTGCTGCTGCCGGCCACCATGAAGCTGCTGGGCGACTGGAACTGGTACCTACCCGGCTGGCTGGACTGGTTGCCCCGGGTGGCCCCGGAGGAAGCCGCCGCACCCGCTCCGGCCGACGACTGATCCGTCTGGGCTGCTACCCGCCGACGAAACGCCTGCCGAACCCGGTTGCGAGTCCAGCGTCGCCCTCAAANCTGAGGCGGCCGTCGGCTAGGGCCGTGTCGATGCCGACTCTCCCGTACATGGCCAGNACATAGGTCTCGCCGTCACACAGGAAGGTNACGTCGGGAGTTTCCGCTCCCGCCGGGCCCACCGTGGCCCCACTGGCCGCCACCACAATGTCCTTTNCCACTGACTGGGTNCCGGATACGACGAACCGGTGGCGGATNGGCTTTTCCAGGGAAGGGTCGGGGCGAAAGGCCCGGCGCACCGCCCGGTCTACGGTGTCGATCAGCGCACCCACAGCTTCGGCGGACAGGTGATAACCGGCGCCCAGCACGGAACCGATGTCCCAGGCGTGCATGGTCAACTCGCTGATGCGCATGTCCAGCAGGGTGCGCACCGGCTCGGGGCCGGGAGGCCAGTAGCACAGGTTGTCCCACTGCCCAGCCTCCACCCCGTTGAAGACTGCCACGGTCTCGTCCAGCCGCTCACCCAAGGCTGCCACCAGGCGTTCGCCGTGCTGGTCCCTGGTGGCGCGGGCCCGGTCGAAGATATTCTGGGCGAAACGGTCCTCGTCGTGGTCGGCCACGGCGGGAGCGCCCTCGGGCGGGGATGAGTCGCCCTGCAGTCCCCGGGTCACACGCAGGGCAAAGTCCTGGCCCACCAGATGTGCCACCACGTCGGCCACGCTCCAGCCTTCGCAGGCGCTGGGTCTGTCAAAATCCCCGGGTGGCACCGTTACCAGATACTTCTTGAAGGCTTGGACCTCAGTCTCGAGGACCTTGGCCCGCTGTTCGGGTGTATCCATATCTCTTATCCAGATGGCGTTTATGAATGGTTCTTGGCGGCTTCCGGGACGTCCATCAGGCCGTGCAGACCCACGACGGGGAACCCGTGCCGCTGGGCTTCGGCCAGGAGCTTTTCCCGCATTTCGCCCCTGATGTAGATGCCCGAATCCACCAGCAGGAAGGGCATGCCCATGGCGACGCTGGCCTCCATGTCGTGGGCCGAATCACCCACGTACATGGTGGACCTGACCTGCCCGCCCAGTTTGTCCATGGTCTTGCCGAGGATCTCAGGATCTGGTTTGACCCTAGTCACGTCGTCGGCGGTGGTGACAGCCGCGAAATAATGTTGGATATCGTGGTGTCCCAGCACGCTGTCCACCACGCTCCTGCTGCTCATGGTGGCCATGGCCATGCGGTAGCCGCCGCTCCGCAGCGACTCCAGAAGTTCCTTCACCTGGGGCAGCAGTTCCACCTTGCTGATGAGATCCAGTTGCAGCCCGGCCCGCAGCCGGATTGCTTCCTCTATCTTCTCTTCGGTCTGTTCCGGACCCAGGTCCCGCTCCAGAAAGTGGGACAAAAGTTTCCGGGCCCCACCGCCGAACACCTGCCGCAGGTCGTCCTCGGTCACCTTCACTCCAAACTGGGCCAAGGCCTGAATGGACGCCCCCAAAGCGGCCGGCTGGCTGTCCACCAACGTCCCGTCCAGGTCAAATATCACTGTGTCGATCGTGTTGCTCATTACTCTCCGCGATTACTCCCAGGCCCACGATGTTACCCCATTACTGCAGAGATGGGGAGAGTGGCGGGAATGAGTAAAAGAAAAGACCCCCGAATCGTCGAGGGTCTTACTCATGCCTGGGTTTGGCAGGGCGTAGACGATTTGAACCCTTGATCTCCGCCTTGAGAGGGCGGTGTTCACAAGAACTTCTTGATGGTGTCGCTCGTCATTCACGGATCCTGGATGCCGGGAGAAGTCCCGGTTGGAATACCTTGTAGGACCGACCGGAAGTGCCAGGTCAGGTCCAAACGGTCAAACCGAATCCAATGGGCAGATGACTGCCCACCCGACGCTATGGGCCGGGCGTGACTAAAAGGCCCTGACGCACAACAATACGCCGGCGACGAACATGAACCCGGCGAACAGCTTGCTGTAGACGTCCGAGTCAATCTGGGCATAAAGGACAGTTTCGGTTACCAGGAAGACCACAATGCCGGTTGCCGCATACACGCCTAATCCCAACAATGTGGTGTCGGCGTTGTAACCGGAAGCCACCAGTGTCCCCACCTGGAAGGCGGCGAACGTCGCGTAGGCGGCGGCCACCGTGGCGCGAGTAACCCGCTTCTCGTAGCCCTTGTTGAGCACCGCTGCGGTCAACAGAGGACCGCCCAAGTTGGTGAGACCGTGCACGCTTCCCATGACGACGAAATACGGTTTCTCGAATCTCAGAATGACATCGACCACCCTCTCCGCCTTCCGGGTCCAGTCCTTGGCCGCCACCAGCATCAGCAGCAAACCGACCCCCAAATCCAAGTCGAAGGACACTGATCGGACCAACAGCAGGAAAAGGACGATGAAGGGAATCGCGTAGAGGACGATCCTGCGGAAGAAGCTCACGTCCAGTCTCCGGTAGTCCCTGGCGATCTGAAACAGGTTGATCAAGATCGACACTGGGAGCAGGACGTAGATAGCGTGGAGGAAATCAAAACCCTGCAGCAGCAACAAAGGAGTACCGAAAAGAAGGACTCCGACCCCGAATATGGACTGCAGGAAGGCGGTGGCGGCCACCGTGATTAGTATGCCGGGTTCGATATCTTGAATCATCAATGACCGGCGGGATTGTCGGGGAAGGGCACTGCGGTTATCACCTCAGCCAAGGCGTGTTCTTGGTATACCCGAGATAGGACCTGCTCGAAAAATGGCAAAAGAAAAGGCCCAGGCGCCTTGGCCGGGACCAGTTTGGTAGGGCGTAGGGGATTTGAACCCCTGATCTCCGCCTTGAGAGGGCGGTGTCCTGGGCCGCTAGACGAACGCCCCACACATGAAGCACCGGACCCTTCGGCCCACGAGCGAGTCCGGCACGAATATGCTACCAAACCCCGCTTTGCTTGTAAATCGCGGAAAAAAAGACCGGCCCCAGAACTGGGGCCGGTCTTGTGCCTAGTGACATCTAGTTAACGGTGAAGTCGCCGAACATGGTGAAGTTGTGGCCGGGGAAGGTGCAGACGAACTGGTAGGTGCCCGCCCCAGGAGCGGTGAAGTTGATGGTCTCACTCCCTCCGGGGCCGAGTACCGTGGTGAATGCCAGGACCCGCGAGTCGTCAACGGGCAGCCAGTGGTTGCCAGGGCCGGCGGCGGTGCCGTCGGCGGCGACCGCGTCCTTGGTGCCGGCTTCGACCAGCGCCCAGTTGTGGCTGTTCACACTGGAGGAGTTGTTGAAGGTCACGGACACGTCGGAACCGGCCGCGGCGGACATGCTGCCCAGGTTGAACTCCAAGGCGTCGCCGCTGACATCTACCACCAGGTTGGCCGCTCCGCCGGGCTCCACAGGGGCGGCGGTGGGGGGCACGGCCGTGGGCGCCAGTGTGGGCTCATCGGGCCGGTCCTCCGGGGCTACCGTGTTGGGTGGGGCCGGGGTGGCGGTGGCGTTGGGGTCGGCTTCGTCGCTGCCTCCGCAGGCTATCCCCAGGAGCAGAATGGCTCCCATAATCGCAAATAGTACTGCCAGTGGCTTTCTCACCAAATATCCTCCGTAGATAACCATTTTTAACTTTGTTATTTTTATCACAATCGTTCTTTGGTGTCAACGAATTTGGACACGACTACGCAGGCTCGGAAAAACCGGGGCGGTTGGGGCGTCTTCACTCTGGATAGGGTATATCCCCGTGGACTATCATTACATCCGCTCGAAGACGGCGCCACCGATCTGATCTAGCCGTCCGGAAATCGGCCCATCCAGATAAGGAGACCATGTGGACATCGGCAAGTTCCCTCCCCAATTACTGGAACGCATGCTGCAGAAGACCGGCATCAGCGACCACCGGCTGCTCCTTGGTCCCGGACTGGGCGAGGACGCCGCCGTCATAGACCTGGGAGAAACACTGCTGGTGGCCAAGAGCGACCCCATCACCTTCGCCACCGACCGTATCGGCTGGTACGCCGTCCAGGTGAACGCCAACGACGTCGCCTGCACCGGCGGCACACCCCGCTGGTTCCTGCCCACCCTGCTGGTCCCGGAGAGTTTCACCGAAGACCAGGCCGAGGACCTCTACACTCAGGTCCTGGATGCGTGCACCGCCATCAACGTGACTCTGATTGGCGGCCACAGCGAGATCACCTACGGGATCGACCGGCCCATAGTCTCGGGCACCATGCTGGGCGAGGTCACCAAAGAGGGCCTGATCAGAACAGGCGGGGCCCAGGAGGGCGACAGTATCGTCGTTACCAAGGGCATCGCCATCGAGGGGACGGCGCTTCTAGCCCTGGAACGCCCCGACGATCTCAGGAAGGCCGGCGTCCCGGAGTCCACAATTATACAAAGTACGCAATTACTAGGTAATCCAGGTATCAGTGTAATTCTTGACGCCCAGGCTGCCTGCACCTCTGCACAAGTACACTCAATGCACGATGTAACAGAAGGCGGGCTGGTGACCGGACTGCGTGAAGTGGCTGCAGCCTCGGGACTGGGAGTGGCCATCGAAGAAGGGAGCGTGCCCGTACTTCCCACGACTGCTGAGGTGTGCGAAGCCCTGGGACTCAACCCCTTGGGACTGCTGGCATCGGGAGCGCTGATAATTACACTCCCGCCGGAGGATGTTCCTTCTTTACTCTCTTCTTTGGAGAAAAAGGGAGTTGATGCCTGGGAGATCGGAGTGATGATGGCCGCGGAAGAGGGGTTCGTTTCCATCGGCAGGGAGGGCGAGGTGGAGCTGGCCACCTTCGCCAGGGACGAACTGGCCCGTTATTTCAGCCGTTAGGCCGCCAGGTCCTTGATGGCGTCCGCCGCCCTCTGCTGGGCCGGCACGGTCAGCGACCACTCATTCCCCTGGGAGATGAACAGGTCCCGCTGCTTTTTCATGTGAGAGGCGAAGTTGGGTGCGTCGTAGGCGCCATATTCCCGGCACGTTTCTATGAGCCGTTCCTTGGAGAACACCGGCTGCTCTCCTAACAATAACCCGCCGACACCCAGGAGTAACGCCAGTTTTACCTGCTTCTTGGAGTTGGTCTTTTCCCGCAGGTCCTTGACGATAATACGATATGAGTTGCCGTCCAGATGGTAGACCCGTGATAGGGATCCGCTGGGTATTTGGTGCTGCTCCAAAAATACGAGGGCCCGGTCGGTGGAGGGGGCTGGACGGCTCAGAACACCGCCGGAGATGTCATTTTCCAGACCAGCGGTCGGTTTGTCACCGTTCCCGTTGGCGGCATGGCTGTTGCCCGGGCTGAGGCTGACGGGAGGGGCGTCCGACTGGGCCAGGACTCCGATGAGGGCTTGAAAGCAGGGGATCTGGTATTTCTCTGGGCACCGCTCGGCCAGCCGCACCGCCTCGTCGATATGCTCCGCCACATTCTCAAACACGCCCACCCTCCTCCAAGGCCCCGGATTCATGGCCTTGGACCAGTCCCCAGTATAGTCCCGTGGATTTGCCGCTTCAATTATTTATGACCCGGCGTATGGGCATAAATAAAGACCCCGCTGTAGCAAGGTCTTTATTTATGTGGCACCTGATATCGGTACATTTACGACCTGGTCTAATAGGCGTCCAATGCCTGGCGAAGTTGCTCGATGGTGGTATTGGAGCCGCTGACGGTGATGGCTACCTTTTTTCCTTTTACCTTTTCCGGGTACTTCAACGCACCGGCCAAGGCTGTGGCGCCGGCGCCCTCGGCCAGTGTGTGGGCTTTGTCTATCAAGGTTGCCACGGCGCGGCGTATGTCGTCGTCGTTAACCAGCAGGAAATCGTCCAGCAGATCGCCGATGATCTGTTGGGCCAGCTCGTATCCGGTCCCGGTGGCCACGCCCTCGGCGAAGGTCTCGTTCTGCGCCTCGACTATCTTCCCTTCTTTCCAGGAGCGGTAACCCGCCGGCGATTGCTCTGACTGCACCGCCAGGACTTCCATGGAAGGGTCGATGGACTTGGCCACGATACAGGCCCCCGATACACCCGACCCGCCGCCCAGGGGCACAACCAGCACCTGGACGTCCGGCAAGTCTTCGATGGTCTCCAAGGACGCGGTGGCCACCCCGGCGATCAGCAGGGGCTCGTTCACCGGGTGCACGAACCGGTAACCCTCCTCACGGGACAGCTGCAACCCGTGCATGCGTGCGGCGTCGAAGTTCTCGCCGTGGAAGATCAGCTCCGCCCCCAGGGTCTCCATGGCCTTCACCTTGTTGGGGTTGGCGTTCTCGGGCAGGCAGACCATGGCCCGCACTCCGAACATGCGGCAGGCGCTGGCCACCGATTGGCCATGATTCCCGGTGGAGGCCGTGATCAGCCCCGCCGCCCTCTCCTCCTCGGTCAAGTTGGCCAGAAGGTTAACGCCGCCCCGCTGTTTGAAGGCGCCCAAAGGCAAGTACTCTTCGTGCTTTACGTACACCTCTGCACTTAACAGCTCGCTCAAACCGGCAGAATAATGTAACGGTGTACGCGCTATGTGGGGAGCGATGGTCTTCTTTGCCTGGTAGACGTCCCGTAGCGTTGGCGCTTCCATGTGGACCTGCCTTAAATAATTATGTTCAGTCCAGCTTATTGACCGGATTATGGGGTGTCAAACAAGTTGCAGCCGGCCATTTAATGAGTACCCTCACTCCGTATCGTCTTGATCCGGTGATAGATGAACCAGCCGACCACGATAATTATGATCCCGGCGATGGGAAAATCGAAGGGACGCATGACCTCCCGCAGGTCTTCCCAGTTTTCGCCCAGCTTGTAACCTCCGTAGGCCAACCCCAGACTCCAGGGATAGGACCCCACAAAGGTGTAGAAACTGAAACGCCAGATGTTCATGCGGGCGATGCCGGCCGGGACGCTGATGAAGGTGCGGACTACAGGCAGCAGGCGGGACACGAACACCGCCAGCTCCCCATATTTCTGGAACCATTCCTCGGCCCGTTCCACCTCATGCTGGGTCACCAGCACATATTTTCCGTACTTCCTTAGAAGGGGCCGTCCGCCCTTGAGACTGATGTAGTAGGCAACCCACGACCCCAAAAGGTTGCCCAGGGCACCGTAGAAGGCCGCCATGCACAACATCCAAGCCGAGTCTCCCTTGGCCTCGATCAACAGCCAGCCTGCCAGGGGCATGATTAACTCACTGGGGAAGGGGATGGCCGCGCTCTCGATACCCATCAAGAAAACGACGCCAGGCCACCCCATGGCTTCGTAGACGTTGGTGATGATATTCAAAAACCATGTTTCTATGGCATGCATGTATCAAAAATCCTTGGAAAATACGCGGCCGGAGAGTAAGCTTATGGGCACCCGCCGTATTTTCATGTTCTAATCATTTCTTATATTAATTTAAAATAAACATTAGAAAAAGCATTGACGGTATCCAAAACGGGTGTTAACCTAATATCAACCCGATGGTCCGGGTAGCAGTATAAACCAGCACTAATAAACAACATCCTAAGAAGCGAAGGAAACGGAGGGAATCATGGCACGGAAGACCAAGTTGATGCAGCGCGTAGAGAAGGAACACCAGCGCCCCCTGGAGCGCCTATTGCCCGAGAAGGTCAATGAGGTCGGTCTCTCGGCCACCGCCGAGGAACTGGGCGTCAGCAAGGCCACCCTCGGCTACTGGCTGCTCAAGTTGGGTATAAATGTACGCCGCGTAGCCCTCGCCCCCGGTGAGACCCTGGAAGTTAAGCGCATCAGCTAACCCAGGCAAGCAGGCAGACAAAGAAAAGCCCCGCGTTAACGCGGGGCTTTTCTTTTTGTCCAGGCTGTATTCTCAAACCAGCGCCAAAATTTTTGGCGTCCTCTCGTCCGTTTTAAGGCCCCTTTTCCTCAGCGAGCCGTCCAAGGGGCCACCACAGTCCGAAATCCCCACTTTCCACGCCTGGATCTACCCGTTGAAGATGTCCTCGGGCAAAAATGCCGACACCGTGACGTTGGGCAGGTCCACCACGTTGCTGATTCTTAGGTCCACCGCCACGCTGCAGATCACGTAGGCCTGTTCTTTGGTCCAACCCCGTTCTTTCAGCAGGTCGATCATGTTGATCAGGGCGTTCCGCGCCGCCAACGTCAGGTCCTCGCCCTCCTGGGTGCCGTCCTCGCGAATGGGCATCCCCATGGTGGCAATGAAGTTCCGCGGCGCCGCCCACTCCGGAGCGATGAAATAACCTGGGTGGGCAAACCGGGGGAAAGTTATGTTATGCCGCGCGGCCTCTCCCTTGTGCAGGTGGAATTTGACCGCCACCGTAGCCCCCATCTCGATGGCCGTGATGCAGCACTCCGAGTCTCCCTGGGCATAGTGCCCGTCGCCGGCGGAATACAGTCCCCCGGATACGTTGACGGGTATCAGTAACCGGGAACCCTTGGTCAGCTGCTTGGCGTCCACATTGCCGCAGTTCTCCCGGGGCGGTACGGTACGCAGTCCCTCTTCGCCTATGACGCCCTGGGGCACCGCGTCTTCAAGATCTGGCGGGAAAGCCACCCCACCCCGCTTCACCAGGTCTGCCTCCCGCGCCGTCCAGGCATCCAATTGGGCCCGGGAAGGCGCGATTCCGGCGGTACCCATGAAAGACCCATTGGGTATCCTAACGCCGGACAGGTCTTTGGAGGTGGCCCAACCGTCCGACATTTCCCAGTGGACCACGTAGGGCTCGGTGAAGAGGTCGCGCAGGAACCCGGCGCCGGGTCGGTTGCGAGTCCAGCCGTAGGCCTGGGGGATGATGTCGACGTACTCGATCTCCAGCAGGTCACCGGGCTCGGCTCCCTTTATGTAAACCGGGCCGGTCAGCGGGTGACCCACCTTGCCGGCGAACCCCGGGAAGTCGTCCACGGTTATATTGGGCTGCATCTGCCCGTCGGAGGCGTCCCGCGTTTCCAGCACCACATCCTCGCCGGGATCGACCTCCAAGATGGGAGGAATATCCGGGTGCCACCGGTTGTGCCCCTTGCCGGGGTCGTCCTTCAACCGCTTACTGCGGTCAATCTCAACACTCTTCATGGTTCTCCAAAAGTCCCTCGGCATCCCATACGTTAACTGATAGCTCTATATGGACCAATCGTCAGGCAGGTCAGGCGTGGACATGGGCTTGATCATGACCTCCACCAGGGCTGCCTGTCCGTTCTCCGTGGCGGTGATGGCGCGCTGTAGAGCCGGTCCCACGTCCGACGGGTCTTCCACCCGCTCCGAGTAGGCGCCCAAACCCTGGGCAACCACGCTCCAGTCTCCCGACAGCTTGGCCATGTCCGGCGGCGGTCCGTTGGGTCGTTCCATGCCCATCAGTCCTCCGCCAGTGCCCTCGTTGTTGATCACGATGGTCAAGGTGGGCAGGCCCATGCGCACCGCCGTCTCCAACTCCATGCCCACCATGCCGAAGGACGCGTCGCCCAGCAGGTGGACCACCAATTTGTCGGGCTGGCCCAGCTTGGCGCCGATGGCCCCGCCCAGGGACCAACCCATGGCAGCCATGCCGCCCATGCCCACGTAACTGCGGGGCAAGGTGGCGGTCCAGAAGGGCGACATGTAACCTCGGCTGCCGCCGGCGTCGTGGAGGGCGATGGTCTTGCTGGGGTCGATGATCTTGGCCAGCTCGTTCACCACGCGGTAACCGTTGGTTGGCGCCGACAGGTCGTCAACCACGGACGACCACTCCGCCTTCTGCTTGTCCTTGGCCTGCTTGATCTCGGCCACCACTTCCTCTTTGAGGCCGCCGCTTCCGGGCCCGACCCTTTCTTTCACCGCGTCCAAGATGGCCCGTAGGGCCAATTTGGCGTCGGCCAGGATTGGCACATCGGCCTGGTAGATCTTGTTCAGGTCGTTCTCGTCGGCGTTCACGTGAATCAGGCTCACGCCGTCGGGGATGGGCCGTCCGTCGGTACCGTTGGGCAGCCGGTAGGAGTTGCCCACAGCCAAGACCACGTCGGCCTTACGGTTCATGTGAAGGGAAGCGCCGCTGGCGTAGCGGCTGCGCGGGTAGCACCCCATCCCCATGGAGAGGGGGTGGTCCTCGGGGAAGACTCCCTTGGCCACCAGAGTCGTGGCCACCGGCATGGACAACAGCTCAGCCAGCTCCTTCGCCTCGTCCCAGGCCTCGGCGGACAAGACGCCGCCGCCCAGGTTCAAGACTGGGTTGGTGGCGTTGACCAACAGGTCGGCCGCCTTCGCTATCTCATCGGCGGCGGGGGCCGACTTTCGGCCCGGGCCCACCGGTTCGTACTCCAAGACCGCGTCATCAACCTCGGTCATCAGCACGTCGCCGGGCATCTCCAGCACCACCGGACCGGGCGAACCGGAGCGCAGGGCAGTGAAGGCCCGGCGCATGATGGCGGGGATGTCCTCCACCGTGGTCATGGTGCCCCGCCATTTGACCAGAGTGTCGAAGATGCTGGCGGAGACCTCCTGCTGGACCTCTTTGCCCAACTGGTTCAGGGGGTGTTGGCCCATGAGCAACAGCACGGGGATGTTGTCGGCGTAGGCGCCGGCGATGCCGGTCAGTGTGTTGGTGGCGCCGGGGCCGGTGCCGGTCATGGCCACGCCCACCTTCCCGGTGGCCCGGGCGTATCCGTCGGCGATCTCCACACCCAGCCGCTCGTTCCTGGCGGCGAACACCTTGATGGTCTCCGAGTTTCTCAGGCCCGTCCAAAGGGGGGCGAGACCGCCTCCCTGGAAACCGGAGATGTACTCAACTCCCTCTTTCTCCAGGGCGCGAACTACGGCATCGGCACCACGCATGATTCCTCTCTTATCTGGGGCGAGTATTTACCCGGCGGGATACCCAAGCTTGCTTCCGTGCCTGGCCCGCCTCAGGCTGGATGGATGATACGCCCTACCTATAGAGGGGTCAACCGATTTGCCTCTCAACGTCAAAACAAGGGCTCAGGATACCCAAGATTTGGGCGGTTTCAGATACGAAATTAGCTTCCTTGACCCTTCTATTAGCGAAGGGTATCATCCCCCAAACCCACCAAGTGAGGCCAGCATGCCATCAGCCAGCGAGATGATTGTCCAGCAATTGGAGGAAGCCGGTATCGAATATGTTTTCGGTATCCCCGGCGGCTCAACGGGCCAGATCTTCAACATCCTGGAGACCCGGCAGGACCGCATCAAGACCATCCTGGTGCGCCACGAGCAGGTGGCGGCCATCATGGCCGACGCCTACGGCCGGGCCAGCGGCAAGCCGGCGGCGATCATGGGCCAGGGCCTGTTCATGGGCTCCAACGCCTCTTTCGGCATCATGGAGGCCATGCTGAGCAGCTCTCCAATGGTGGTCCTCACCGACACCTCGGACAGCGGCGCGGCCAACCGTCCCGCCAACCAGTCGGGCGCGGGCGAGTACGGCAGCATCGACCTGCAGAGCATCTTCAAGTCCATGACCAAGTACACCACCCTGGCCACTAACCCTAAGGAAGCTGTCTTGGGCACGCAGTTGGCCATCAAGCACGCCATGAGCGGACGCCCCGGCCCCACCACCGTCCTGATGCGCTCGGCGGCCGTGGGCGGGGATGTGGACGTGGAGTCGCCACCCTTCATCCACAACGCCGCCGGTTTCCTGAACACCGCCAAGCCTGCCAGCGCCCCCGTGGACATTGAGCGGGCCGTGCAGATACTGAACGAGTCCAAACGTCCCGTGATCATCGCCGGCAACGGCGTGCACGTGGCCGGAGCCCATTCCCAGCTCCAGGAACTGGCCGAGCAGTGGGGCATGCCAGTTGCCACCAGCTACAAAGGAAAGAGCGCCATCGCCGAGGACCATCCCCTGGCCCTGGGCATGGTGGGCACCTACGGCCAGGACACGGCCAACAAGGCCGTGGGCGATGCCGACACCGTGTTGGTGATCGGCGCGCTGCTGCGTTCCCAGGAGACAGTGGGCGAACGCCCCGACATCTTCGATCCCAACCGACAGCGGATCATCCAGATCGACATTGAAGAACGGAACGCCGGCTGGTCCTTCCCCATTGAACTCGGCCTCGTCGGCGACGCCGCCGCCATCCTGGACCAGTTGGTGAAAGCCTCCAAGGACGCCGCGCCAGGCACCGCCGGCAACCGCAAAGACTGGACCGACAGCCTGCCCGGCCGCCGAGACTCAGGCTCGTACTACGAGCTGCCAGGCATGCAGGAAGACTCTTCGCCCGTGACACCCCAGAGGCTGGTGGCCCAGTTGCAGGCGACCCTGGACGCAGATTCCATCATCGCCCTGGACGCCGGCAACAACCGCACCTGGATGGCCCACCTGTACAAGGCCCGCCAGGCCAACACCTTCTACAGCCCCGGCGGCACCGCCGGCATGGGCTGGGCAGTGCCCGCGGCCGTGGGCCTAAAGCTGGTCTACCCCAACCAGCGGGTGGTGTGCGTGACCGGCGATGGCGGCTACATGATGACCGTGAACGCCATCTCCACGGCGGTCCAGTACGACCTGCCCATCATCTGCGTGGTATTCAATGACAACGTGCTGGGCATGGTCCACGACCACCAGCCCGAGGCGCACAAGATAGCCTCCGAGTTCTTCCCCACCAACAACGCGACCGTGGCCGAGGGCATGGGAGCCTTCGGCATCCAGGTCAGCCACTCCAAGGACCTGCCCGACGCCCTACGCGCCGCTCAGGCGTCAGGAAGACCCGCCGTGGTGGACGTCCTGGTTGACCACGTCCCCAGCCCCGACGACTGGCGCGCCGGCGCCTGGCGGCCGGGCCAGACTTAGGCTCAATTTCATTGGACTGGTCGAGGGGCCGGTGATAGTATGTCTCGGAGACTAAATCCCAGGCTGAAAGCACGTATTTCCCAGCCCTCTAAAGGGGGCGGGTATCACCCCTGGATACCATCCGGAGGCCCCATTGGCTGACCTACTGCAAATCGTTGACCTGGCCGATTCGGGCCAGGTCCAACTTTCAATATTGGGCGAGTCCGGCACTGAGTCCGCCCCGCCCATCAACTTCCCGCTCCCCCTCACCGAAGCTGAACTGGCGGAGATACGCTGGTACCACACCGAATACCCCCTGAACACCTTCGGCGAAGCCAAGGCCAGGGCTGAGCAGGTGGAGACCGGCCTCAAGGACCTGGGACGGCTACTCTACGAAGCGGTATTCGGAGGCGAGGAAGCCAGAGCGCTCCTGGATAAGGCGCTAAACTCTCACCTGTCCATCGTCTCCACCCGGCCTGAGTTCCTGGGACTGCCCTGGGAATTACTGAACCACGACAACAGCGGGTATCTGGTCTCCCAGCTATCCGGTGTATCCCGGCGTCTGTCCGCCGAGGGGCTTGGGAGCTTTACCGGCAGCCTGCCCACCGACCAACTGAACGTGCTGCTGCTCCTGCCGCCGAGCGGAGAGAACTCGGGCAGCCTTTCGGCAGAGGAGTTGGCCTCCCTGGAGTCCCTCAAGATCGAGGCCGAACTGGACTGTCTGCGCCCATCGACCCTGACCCAGCTCCAGGAACAGTTGGCCGAGAAGCCCACCCACTACCACCTGGTGCATCTGGACGGCTTCACCGTGGACAGCCAGGGCATTCAGATGGACGGCGGCGCCGTGGACGCAGCCACCCTGGCCCAAGTGATCGCCTCAGCGGAGTCTCCCTTGGTGTTGCTGAACGCGTCCGGAGACAGTCCCCAAGACAATGTCATGTCCTTCTGCGCCGGACTGGCCCAGAGTGGAGTCCCCCAGGTGCTAGTCCTGCCCCTGCCCATTGCCGGCGCCGGCCGGGTCCTGGTATCCGAGTTCCTCTTCAGAGGACTGGCCGAAGGGACACCCGTGACCCAGACCGTCGCCAACATACGCCAGGGCATGATGGAACACCCCCAACGGCCCTCCGCCACTGGTCCTATGGTCACCTGGGACTGGACCCTGCCGATAGTTTTTGAGTCCCAGGAATACGATCCCACAGCCATAACAGTGCAGGAACCTGAAACGCCGTTACCCGGTGTGCCCCAACCGGCGGAAGAGTCCCACGGCCCAGACCTGCCCCGGGGCGGACCCTACGGCTTGATCGGTAGACACGCCGAGATGCTCGCCCTTGAGCGGAAGTTCCAAGACGACCAGGTGGTCATGCTCTCCGGCGATGTGGGCGTGGGCAAGTCCGAAGTGGCCCTGGGCCTGGCCGCCTGGCTGCGCAAGACCGGCGCCCGTCCCGGTGGAGTCTTTTACCTGGCATTTGAAGTCGGCGCCGGCCTGGAGCGGGTGCTCCATGAGATTGGCACGGCCCTGGCTGGACTGGACTTTGGCAACCTGCGGGCCGATGAACGCCGTACCTGGGTCACAGAATACCTTCGCGAACAGCCGGCCCTGCTGGTCTTCGACAGCCTCCAGAACCTGGCCGGTTTCCCGGCCGGCGCGCCCGGACTTCTGGACGAACAGGAGATGGCCGACCTGGACTCCTTCATCAAGGATGTAACCGAAGGCGGACAGACCTGGACGCTCCTGGTCAGCCGCCGCAACCATGAAAGCTGGCTCAACGTTTCCCACGGCGAGTTCCAACTGGGCGGGCTCAAGGGCCACGACCGCATCGTCATGGGC
Organism: Chloroflexota bacterium; assembly: GCA_002721995.1. Classification (GTDB taxonomy): domain Bacteria; phylum Chloroflexota; class Dehalococcoidia; order Lucifugimonadales; family UBA3495; genus UBA9611. The sequence goes on along the minus strand of PBMF01000021.1, from coordinate 17,847 downwards.
ACCCGCCTCTTGGAAGAGGCCGGGGCCGACCCCATACGCCTGGGGCCCGAGTACCTGGAGGTTCTGGACCTGGTGGAAGGCCATCCACTGGCCATGGAGATCGCGCTGCCCGTCCTGAAGGACGTCCCCGCTTCCATCCTACTGAACGAACTGCGCTCCCAACTGGAGCAGCACCAACCCGGTGCCGACGAAGAGGGCCGCCCCGATTACCTGACCGTGGTCATGGACCACTCCTACAGCCGCATGACCCACCGCAGCCGGGTGCACCTGCCCTTCATGTTCATGTTCCGCAGCCGCGTTATGATGGACATCCTGACCCACATCACCCAGGAGGGCCAGGTCTACCGATCGGTCACCGGAGAGCAGCTGGGCTACGGCGCCTGCCGCACCCTGCTCCGCATCGCCCGGGCCGACGGGTTCCTGGAACCCATCACCCCCAGCGTCTACCAGATAAATAGCTCTCTGCCCTGGTTCTTCGGCCGCAGCCTCTACCGCCAGTTCTCCCAGAGCGCCGTCGCCCAGTTGGAGCAGGAGGTGGTGCGGGTCTACGCCGACACCGCTGACTACTTCATGGAGACCCTCTACGAGAACCAAGACGCCGGCACCACCGCCATCCTGGCCGAGGAGGGCAACATCACCCAGGCCCTGGGCCTGGCCCTGGAAGCAGGCCAGTGGGAGAACGCCCAATTGCTGGTACAACCGCTGGCCCAGGTCTACCGGATGCAGAAGCGATACCCCGAACTTCGCCGCCTCCGCCGCCAGTTGCTGGAGGTTGCCGGGGTCACCGCCGAAGAGGCAACGAAGACCGGCGGAGTCCAACTCTGGCTGTATCTGATGGGCACCGAGGCCAGCGAGTGTATCGAGACCAGGGAGTTCGAACGGGCCGACGACCTGAACCAGCAATTATTGGCCTATCTCAGTTCCACCGAAGATGGCGAGACGGACCCGCGCACCGCCGCGGTCTACCACCAGATGGGCCAGGTGGCCCAGAACCGGTGGCAGCTTGCCGAAGCCGAAGAGCTCTTCACCAAGTCCCTGGCCATCCTCGAGGGCGGCGAGGACGAGGAGACCGTGGCCGACGATTACTACGGCCTGGGCCTGGTATCCCAATACCAACGCCGCTACACCGAGGCCAAGGAGTGGTTCAGCAAGGCCCTGGAGATTCACCAGCGCATCGGCGACGCCGAGGAGATGATCAAGGACTACCGCTCCCTGGGGGTCTGCGCCCAGTACAAGTTCGAGTACGACGAGGCCTCAAGCTGGTACCAACGGGCCAGGGAGATCGTGGAAGAGAACCGGGACGAGGAAACGGCGGTGCTCATCTATCACTCCCTGGGCACTGTCTGCCACGCCCAGTATCAGTTGGACGAAGCCGAGTCCTGGTACCAGCAGTCTCTGACCCTGTCAGACCGCATGGGCAACGACGCCCAGATGGCCACCGAGTTTCATCATCTGGGTCTGGTGGAGCAGGCCAGGGATATGATTCTCGAAGACGCCGAGCACTACTACCTGATGGCCATGGAAAAGTGGCAGGGCCTGGGTGATCGACGGGCCGAGGGCGACGAATGCCGACAACTCGGCGTGCTTTTCCACGAGAAGAGAGACCTGGACAAGGCCGAGGAATGGTACGTCAAAGCCAAGGACGCCTTTGAGGAGATACAGGACCTGAACCGCATCTGCCGCACCTACGGTCAGCTGGGCATGATCGCCGAGGAACGGGACGACATACCCGGCGCCCTGCTCTGGGCCGGCCGCACCTACCAGCAGGCGGAGGGCAACAACCTGCCTGTCCTGGTCCAAGCCAAGGCCCACCTGGCCAGGCTCCGGGATAAGCACGGCGAGGAGAACTTCGCCGCCTGGTGGCGGGAGTTCGCCGGCGAAGACCCGCCCACCGACCTGGAAGTAGACGCCGAGACCATCCTATAGAGGACCTGAGACAGCCAGTGGCAGTTACATCCATCGATATCCAGAGCCGCGCCCCCTATCAGGGCGGCATGACCTTCGGCGATACCGGGGCCTACGAACAATTGGACGGCACCGTCCACTTCGCGGTGGACCCGTCCGATCCAGCCAACAACCTGATATCCGATCTGGCCCTGGCCCCCAAGAACGGGGACGGTCTGGTGGAGTTTTCCGCCGATTTCAGAATCCTGAAACCCGTCGACCCGAGCAAGGGCAGCCACAAGTTGTTCTTCGACGTGGTGAACCGGGGCAACGTCCTGTCCCTGGGACGCATCAACAGTGGGGCTGAAGGCATGGACCCCGGAAACGGGTTCCTGATGCGCCGCGGCTACACCCAGGTATGGTGCGGCTGGCAGCACGACGTGCCCCAGAAGCCCGGGTTGTTGAAAGTGAACGTGCCCAACGCCTCGGACGCCAACGGCCCCGTGACCGGGCGCATCGCCGTCACCTTCCAGCCCAACGCCCTGAAAACCACCCAGATGCTCTCCGACCGGGACCATCAACCATACTCGGTGAAAGACCTGGACCAGCCCTACGCCACGCTCACCGTTAAGGACCACGACACCAGGCCGGTCACCGTCATCCCCCGCTCCGAATGGTCCTTCGGCCGTCTGGAAGAGGGGACGTTCACCGCCGACTCCAACCACATCTGCATGGCTTCGGGGTTCGAGGCGGGCAAGGTCTACCAGTGCATCTACACCACCGCCGTCGCCCCAGTAGTGGGCCTGGGCTTCGCCGCCGGCCGTGACTTGGTCTCCCATCTCCGGTATTCCACCGCCCCGGACAACCCCTGCGCCGGTGACATCCAGCACTCGTTGGCCTTCGGTTCATCCCAGAGCGGGCGGTTCCTGCGCCAGATGCTCTATCTGGCCATGAACCAGGACGAGGAAGACCGGACGGTGTTTGACGGCATCATCGCCAACATCGCCGGCGGCCGCCGGGGGGAGTTCAACCAGCGGTTCGGCCAGCCCTCCAGCACCATCGAAGCCAGCACCGCCAGCCTGTTCCCCTTCGCCGACACCGAGCAGACCGATCCTGAGACCGGTCAAACGGACGCACTGCTGGCGCGGCTCCAGGTCAGGGGCAAGCTGCCCAAGTTGCTCTTGACCAACTCCTCCAGCGAGTACTGGGGAGGGCATGCCTCACTGACTCACACCGACACAGACGGAGAAAGGGACATCACCCACTCCGATAACGTCCGCATCTACCACTTCGCAGGCACCCAACACCAGGCCGGAACCCTGCCCCTGGGCCACGTCCAGGCCACCGGCAACACGGGTCTCAACCCCTTCAACTGGGTCGATTGGCGTCCCCTGCTGCGGGCTGCCGTCTACAACCTGGACAACTGGGTCACCAGCGGGGTCCTGCCTCCGGACAGCAAGCATCCCCGTTTGGATGACGGCACCGCCGTGGACCCCGAGTCGTTGCGGCCCGTTTTCGACGACAACCCAAAGATCGAGTTCCCGGCCTACATGAGGCACCTGTCGCGGCTCGATTTCGGGCCGGATGACAGCGTCATTGAGAACCTGCCGCCGGTCACCAGCAAGGACTACCCTGTATTCGTATCCAACGTGGACCAGGACGGAAACGAAGTGGCCGGTATCCGCCTGCCCGCTGTGGCCGTTCCCCTGGCCACGGTCATGGGTTGGAACCTGCGCCACCCAGACACCGGCGGCCCCGGCCAGACCCACCGGATCATGGGCTCCACCATCCCCTTCGCCTTCACCCAGCAGGAACGGGAAGACTCGGGCGACCCCAGACCCTCGGTTGAAGAGCGCTACCCGTCCCGCCAGGCTTACCTTCAGCAAGTGGAGGAGTGCGCCAAAGAGCTGGCCTCCCAGGGCTACATGCTGGACGAGGACATCCATACCGTCACCCTCCAGGCCGGCGAACGCTACGACCTGCTGGAATCAAAGGTAAGACAAGTCCAACCCCCAGGCGACTAAAAAACAAAAGTCCCTTCCCGCGCCCGTGGGGGAAGGTTAGGATGAGGGCGACAATTCGGATCAGTCCCATACCATCAAACCTGACCAACCAACCCCAAAATCAACACCGGAGCAAGAAAGATGAACGTTGGAACATCGGTACCCCTGCCGGCCTACACCATCGACCCGGCATTCATGGCCAAGAAGGCCGAGGAAGTGGGCTTCGAGTCCATCTGGTACGCCGAACACGCGGCTGTGCCGGTTCATAGCAACAGCCCCTTCCCGGCCACCGGCGGCGAGATTCCCTGGACCTATTCCCACTTCACCGACCCCTACATCGCCCTGGCCCGGGCCTCCGGCGCCACCAGCACCATCAAATTGGGCACCGGCATCACCCTGGTGCCCGAGCGTAACCCCCTGCTCCTGGCCAAAGAGGTCTCAACACTGGACCTGTACAGCGGAGGGCGGTTCATGCTGGGCGTCGGCACCGGCTGGCTCAGGGAAGAGACCGAGATGATGGGCGGCGATTTCGAGCACCGCTGGACCCAGACCCGCGAGGCCATCGAGGTCATGAAAGAACTCTGGACCAAGGAAGAGGCCGAATACCACGGCCGGTACTTCGACTTCCCCCTGGTCAAGTCCTATCCCAAGCCCGCCCAGAAGCCCCATCCCCCCATCATCATTGGCGGCATGGCCAAGAACGTGCTGCGCCGGGTGGTGGCCCACGCAGACGGCTGGATGCCCAACCGTGTCAGCGCGGCAGAGGTTGAAGAGAGCCGCAAGAAGCTGGACGCCATGGCCGCCGAGGCCGGCCGCGACCCCAAGTCCATCACCATCACCGTCTACGGACAGGCCCCCGACGGCGCTCTGATACAGTCCTTGCTCAGCGCCGGCGCCGACCGCGTTGTGGTGCGCCCTGAGCACGTGGAAACCGAGAAAGAGATGGGCGACCAACTGGAGCGCATGGCCGAGTCGGTGGGGCTGTAAGGCCGATCTGGACGACCGGGCTCGATCCGTCATTCCAGCGAAAGCTGGAATCCAGTAAGCACCGGATAACGACAGTCGGCTTACGCAAACAAACTGGATTCCGGCGCAGGCCGGAATGACGGGTGCCGCCATAAGGGCAACCCGACGCATTAGGAGCACAACAGATGGACCGCACCACGGAAATGCTGGCGTCCTACGCCTGCCGGCTCAGCTACGAAGACCTGGGCCCCAAGACGGTACATCAGGTGAAACGAACCCTGGTGGACACCCTGGGCTGCGCCATGGGCGGCTTCGTCTCAGAACCGGCCAAGATAGCGCGGGGCATGGCTTCGTCCGTGACCAGCACCACCCCGTCACGGGTGCTGGGGACTGAGACCTACACCTCACCGGACATGGCCGGGTTCGCCAACGGCGTCATGGTGCGCTACCTGGACTGCAACGACTCCTACTTCTCACCCGGCGGCGGCCACCCCAGCGACATGATCACGGCGGTGCTGGCCATGGCCGACCCCATGATTGCGGACGGCCGCACAGTTATCACCTCCATCGCCCTGGCCTATGAGGTCTTCTGCCGCCTCTCCGACGAGGTTGTGGCCGGCGATTTGGGCTGGGACCAGGGCATGTTCAGCGTCATCGGCGCGGCCTGCGGAGCGGGCAAAGTGCTGGGGCTGGACCAGGAGCAGATGGGTCATGCCATTTCCCTGGCCGTCGCCCCGGCCCTGCCCCTGGCCGTCACCCGCACCGGTGAACTGTCCATGTGGAAGGGCTGCGCCACCGCCGCCGCCACCCGCTCCGCCGTCTTCGCCGCCATGCTGGCCGCCGAGGGCATGACCGGCCCCGGCGAACCCTTCGAAGGCAAACGCGGGCTGTGGGAGCAGGCCGTGGGCAAACCGGTTGATATCCCTGACTTCCCCCTGGGCGGCAGCCGTGCCGAAGACGACCCCTTCCGCATCACCCAGACCATCGTGAAGAGCTACCCCTCCCAGATTCACACCCAGTCGCCCATCGGGCTGGCCCTGGAACTGCGGAACGATGTGGCCCTGGCGGACATCCAGTCCATCCAGGTGGAGACCTACAAATCAGCCGTCAGCAGCCCGGCCACCGAGCCGGAGAAGTGGGACCCCAAGACCCGCGAGACCGCCGACCACTCCATACCCTTCCTGGTGGCCACGGCCCTGCAGGAGGGCGCGGTGGTGCCCGGCACCTTCACTCCCCAGGGGATCGCCGACCCCACCAAACGCCAGACCTTGGCCAAGATGACTCTGGTGGAAGACCCGGAGTTCACCGCTAACTACCCAGAGCAGTACAACTGCCGCATCACCATCACCGACCAGTCGGGCGGAGTCCACACCGCCCATACGGCCTACTCCAAGGGACACAACAACAACCCGCTGGACGACCAGGAGCTGGAAGGGAAGTTCCGCAATTTCTCCGCCGGCGTGTTGACTGACATGCAGTGCGACCAGGTCCTTGGCAACCTCTGGGCCATCGACGAGGCCACCGATATGGACGAGATATTCGACGGCCTGGTGGTGTAGGTCCCTGCAATCTCCCTCCACTGGCCGCTGAGGCAATCCATTCTGAGAACCCTGCCGTATACAATTACAGGCATGGATATCATGTCTGTTGATTGTCTTAGGGCCAGGAGATTCGCGTGGTCGACTACGAGTCGCTAGACGACCACCAAATCATGGAACGGGTCTCCCAGGCCGATAAGGACGCGCTGGAGGCCCTGTACAACGGGTACCGCACACCTGTGTATTCCCTTGCCATGTTCATGTTGAAACAGCCACCCCTGGCCGAGGAGGCGACCCAGGACATCTTCTTGAATGTCTGGTTGAAGGCTTCCAGTTTCAACGCCGACCGCGGCCAACCCCGCGCCTGGATCATGAGCGCGGCCACCACAAGATAATAGACATCATCAGGTCGCGGCGCCGGGCCATCGTCAACACCGACCCCGCGGACTATGACAGCCTGGAACTCCTCCCTGCCGGCGGCGCCTCCACCGAGCAACAGGTGGAACAGACCATGGACCGCGAACGCATCATGCGGGCCCTGGCCACCGTCCCCGAATCCCAACGCGAAGTGATCATGCTGTCCTACTTCGAAGGTTATTCCCAGTCCGAGATGGCCGACAAACTGGGCCAGCCCCTGGGCACCATCAAGACCCGGGTGCGGCTGGCGATGCAAAAACTGCGCACTGCACTGGAAAACGATGGCTACGAACGACCAAATGAATAGCTCCGGCCACCCGGAAGACCTGCTGGATGCGTTCGCGCTGAACGCCCTGGAACTGGATGAAGAAGAACTGGTCCAGGACCATCTGGACGCGTGAGACCGGTGCTCCGTGGTCGTGTCGGAGTACCTGCGCGTCGCCGCGGTATTTGGCGAAGCCGTCCCCCAGTTGGAACCGTCGTCCGGACTTCGCGGCCAGCTGATGCAGGCCGTGTCCAGGGCCGAGCCCAAAGCGGAGCAGGCGCCCCAGCCCCAGGTGGTGCCGTCGGTGGGCGGCGGTCTGGCCGACAGCCGGCTGGTCCGCATGCTCATGCCCATGGCGGCCTCCGTGGCCGTGATCCTGGTCGTCCTGGCCCTGGCCATGAACGTACGTATTTCCGGCCAGATTGACGACCTGGAGTCGGAGAACGCAGACCTGCGCGCCAGCCTGGACTCCAGCGTCGCCACGGTGACCGCACAGATGAGCAGCGCGGCCAACGCCGAGACCGAGGTTATGGACACGGTCTTGGACCTGCAGCAAGCCAGCTATGAACTGGCCCAGCCGGACAACATGTCCCTGGAGCTGACACCCCCGTCCAGCACCAGCCGTTCCCAGGGGATACTACTGGTGAGCAGCGACGGCAACCGGGGCGTGATCATGCTGGCCGGCATGGACCCGCCAAACCCCGCCACCGATTACCACGTGTGGCTGATGCGCGGCGAGGACAAGATGTGGGCCGGTCAGGTCGGTGTGGACTCCAGGGGCTGGGGCACCGTTGCCCTGAGCTTGCCCGAGTCCATCATGAAGTTCGACAAGGTGGCATTGACCATAGGCGCGGAGTACAACGCCTCGCAACCCCAGACGGACATGGTGCTCCAGGGCAACCTGGTGTCCATGAACGCCCCCCGCAAGGTGACCTTCGCCTCCTGCTGCTAGGGCCCAGGGTCCAACTTCCCAGAATGACCTATTAGAGTGACTTACCCATCTTGGAAGCACTTCCCATCCGTTGGTATACTCGGGCCATCTCCCCTAAATGCCAGGCGGCAAGTGATAGTGGTGTGGTGCGAGTGATGAGAAAGCCCGATTCGGATAAGTCCTACGAACTCAACTGCGAGATCTGCGGCGCGACCATGATCGAGCGTAATTGCAAGATCCGGTGCCCCAACTGCGGTTTCACCCGCGACTGCTCAGACCCCTAGGAACCGGCTAGTTCTCCGCAGGGTACGGCCACCATTCGGGGTAGTCCCTGAGCCTCAGGTGGCGGAACAGGTTGGGCTGAACTTCCACTGCCAGACGCAGGGCCTCTTGCATGGGTTCCCGGATGGAGAAATGGGCCTCTTCGGAAGTCCGCATCTTGAACAAGTGGTAGCACTCCCGCAGGTTGAACTTGCTCACAACCCGGCGGTTGTGGGCGTGGGTCACCAGGTACTGGGCGGCCAGGGGAGATACCTCCATAACCTTCCAGTAGGCTTCCTCCGCCGGACGCACCGTCTCTTCGAACTCCGCTGACAACCCCGCATCCGCCACCACCGGCGGCACCCGGTAGCCGTGGGCCACGGTCAATGACTGGGGCAGGTAGGACATCATCCGGTGCCGCTTGAACTCCCGGTAGGCCCCGTAGTCCAGCATGAACTCGTAGGTGTAGTCCACAACCTCGAACTCCCGCAGGGGGGCGTCGTGGGGGCCCAGCCCGGCGGTGCATTCGGCGATGATGGCCTGGCGGGTCTCCGGGCCCAACTCCTTGGCCTGTTCCAACACCTGGTCGTAGGAACGGTTGGAATTGCGGTACAAAAGCGCTGCCGTCAGCTTTTCCTCTCCCTTGCGGTCCCAGTGCACCAGCTTCACCTCTGGGGGATTGGCGCCCGACTCATTGACAGCATCACTAGGCTGCTCCGGGGGAAAGCCGTACCGACGGGCCAATTCCACTTGCAGGCCCGGCAGGTTGGCCAGGTAGTCAACCTTGTCGGCGTACTTGATGAGGGTGGGCGTGATGGTACGGCCCTGGGCCCTCACCTCGTCACCCAAGAGCTGTTCCTCGATCAATTCTGAGGAGACCAGCTTGGTGATGGCGTGTTCCAGCGTTCGGGCGTTGGCCGTGACGCCCACGTTGGTCAGTGTCGCAGCCGGCAACACGGCCCGGCAGTGGTCGGTGGCCACCCGGCGTAAGCGCATGTTGTAGGCGCCGTCGCGCTCGCTGGCGATGCGCGGCATGGTCTGGCGCAGGTGCTCCATGCAGCCGTCGATCAGCTTCATATAGCCGTGGAACAAACTCTGGCAGGCTGCCTCGTACTCTCTCTTCAGCTCTGGATGCTGGGCCAACTCTTCGGGGACGTAGTAATAGTCCTCGGGCATCACCTGGTAGCGGGACGACTTCTCGGTATAGGACGCCAGCCGGTTGTCCTCCAGGGTGTCGCAGGCCAGCCGGGACACGTTTTCCACCGCCATGTGCACCACGGCATGCTCGGCCACCGAGGCATGCCCGTAACCCAACACCCAACGCTCGTGGAAATCCGCGGCCTTCTCCTGGCTCACCTGCTCGGCAATCTCGTCGAATGCCTCGGGGCGGCGGGAGGTCATGGCGAAGGCCACGGCGATCTGTTCTTCGCTCAGATCGTGGGCGTCCATGGGGTAGACGCGCCTGGGATAAAGCTGTCCGGATGACTGGCTGTCGGTCATGAAGAAGTCCCAAAACTCCGGTGAAAATACTGGGCCAATGGGCCCCAAATAACCTAGGTTATTAGCCTGGAAACCACCTTTTGGTGTCAAGGGTCTCCCTGGCCAATATTATGTCAATTGTGCCCACCGGCAGTGAATTTCACAAGGGCCGCTGGGCCTCAGGCACCCCTTCTAGGAGACCGCGAGTTGGCTGATCTCTTCGGGCAGATAGTGGGTGGCCCGGAACACCCGGTTTCCCAGTAGTCCCTCTTCGTCCACGCTGTAATGGGGGTTTATGTACTCCCAGACCACGTCTCCCTCGGGCGTGACCTGGAACATCCTGCCGAACATCCCTTCGGTGATCAGGGTGTTGCAGTTGGCCAACCGTCGTGCCCCGGAAATATATGGACTGAAGAAGTTATAGGCCGGACTGTCGGCATACTCCCAGACGACCTGGTTGGACATGGGGTCCACCTCGATCACCCGGGAGAAGGGAAGGGGGTGGTGGGCGCTGTGGGAACCATTATCGTAGACCAGGACGTTCCCGTTGGGCAGCATGCTGGGGTCGTGCTGCTGGGCCAACTCCTCCCCGCCCAACCGCCAGACGATATCCCCGCTGTTTTTGTCTATGATCCCCACGGTTGAGATGTTCCGGAAGCTGAACATGACCCGGTCATCGCCCAAGGGTACAACCGTATTCCCGTGGCTCCATTCGTCTCTGGAGTCGTTGAAGGTGATGATGTCCCGCTCCGGGTCCAGGTGCTCGGCGGCGTGCCATTCCCAGATTCGGTTCCCCGAAGCATCCACCTCCGCGATGACGTCAGCCCACATCCCGTTCTCGCCGGTGATCGGGTTGCCGCCCTGTACCTTGGCCGCCAGGTCCGGGGGAATCAGCTCAACGGTGAGATAGATTGCCCCGCCCGAGGAAGTGCGCCTGGCATCGTGATGATGGTCGGCGTCGTGGTACTCCCAGACCCTATTGCCAGCCCAGTCCACCTCCATCATCACCCCACCCTTGAAGCGTTTCCAGGCCTGAAAGCGGTCCCAGCCGGCGTCCCGCACCTTGCCGCCGTAGAACAGGTTGCCGTTGGGAAGCAGGTAACCGTAGAGCCCGGGCGGGTGGGGCATCTGCCAGTGGTGGGCCGTGTTGCCGTCAAGGTCCAGCAGGTACACGTCCCCGGGCCCGTTCATCGTGGTATACAGCGTGTAGCCGGGACAAGCACGGTCCCGGTCCAGGGCGGTCAGCCCGGTTTTGGTCGAACGCCGGCGGGTCTGCTGGTCTATATCCATCTTTCTGGCCCACTCCCGCTCAAAGATATTGCCAATCGATTCAACCCGGACTGCAGCAGGCCATGACCGTAGGGGCGGGTTTCCACCCCGCCCTGTCCCACCTAGGTCATGCAACGGACCGCCGGACTGTTCCGCACCGAAGGCGCCTAAATTCGCCAAAACGGGTTGATGCGAAATAGGGCGGATTGGAAACCCGCCCCTACAGATTCGCGCCCGGTGGGCGGGCAGCCGACAAACTAACGCAGGCTGCCGAACCCGTCCGGGGTCTGTACCTCAACCAGGTGGGTCTTGCCCGACTTGATGGCGTTATCCAGGGCCCTGCCCAGGTCGGCCACGTTGGAGACCTTGGTGCCCTCGAAGCCATAGGACTCGAACAACTTCACGAAATCAGGGTTCACCAGCTCCGTGGCGTACTGACGGTGCTCGCCGAACCGGTCGCTCTGGTAGCGCTTCAACACTCCCCATGCGCTGTCGTTGAACATCAGCACCACCGGATGGATTCCGTACTGGGCGCAGGAAGCCAGCTCCTGGAAGTTGTACTGGAACCCGCCGTCGCCCGTGACGCAGACCACCGGGCTGTCGGGTTTGCCGGCCTTGGCACCGATACCGGCGGGGAAGGCGAAGCCCAGACCCGCCCAACCGTGGGGGTGCATGAAGGTGCGGGGCTCGTAGATATCCAGACACCGGCTGGCCCGGCTGGTGGCGACCGTCGGGTCCAGCGAGAATATGGTGTTCCTGGGGGTAACCTCGCGGACCGTCTCGAAGACCTTCAGCTCGTTGCCCCAGGTCTCCTGCAGCACCTTGCGGATCTCGCCCTTGGTGGCCGCGATCTCGTCCATGAAGCTGCTTCCTTTGTGGACGTCCTGGTCGCCTATGGCCCCCAGCCACTGCTGCACCACGGCTTGGGAGTTGGCGACGATGGGCACAGTGGCGTCGTAGTTCTTGCCGATGGAATCGCCGTCCAGAAGAACATGAATCAGGTCCTTGGGCATGCTGAGCTGCACACCGGTGGTGGAACGCTGGGGCAAGATGGCTCCCAGGGCCACGACCACGTCACAGGTGCCCAGCCATTCCTGCACCGGGTTCTCACCCCAGATGCGCCGGCCCAGAATCTGGCCCAGGGACTGGGGATGGTCCTCGGGGAAGGCGCCCTTGGCCCCGTCGGCGGTGACCACGGCCGCGCCCAGTTTCTCGGCCAGTTGGATGATCTCCTGGACGCCGCCCTGCATCTGGACTTCCTCGCCCACCATGATGGCCGGCCGCTTGGCCTTGAGCAGCATCTGGAGCGCCTGCTCAACCTTATTGGGGTCGCCCTGGGGCACCTGGGGCTCACGGGCGGTCAGTACTTCCACGTCCACCTCTTCGCCCAACAGGTTGGTGGGTATCTCCAAAGCGGCGGGCCGGGGGCGTCGGGTCTGGAAACGGTCAAAGACCTCCATCAGATTGTCGGGGATGGACTCTATCTGGTTCACCGCGGCGGCCCATTCGGTCACCGACTCCAGCATCGCCAGTTGGTCCTTGGTCTCGTGGGTGGAGTTCTTGCCCGTGCCGATGAATTCCTGCTCCACGTTGGTGGTGATCTCCAGTATCGGCGTGCCCGAGAAGTAGGACTCGCCCAGGGCGCCCACCGAGTCCGCGGCGCCGGGCCCGGTGCTGGTGATCAGCACTCCGGGTTTGCCGGTGGCCCTGGCGTAGCCGTCGGCCATGAAGCCGCAGCCCAGCTCCAAGCGGCCGCCGATGAAGCGCATGCTGTCCTGGCTGGCGAATAGGGAATCAAAAATGTCCAGGTTATGGATGGAAATTATCCCGAATACCGTATCCACGCCCTGGGCCTTGAGGGACTCAATCACAGTCTGGCCCCCGGTTAGTTTAGGCAAATCAATCTCCTCGTAGTTGGACCATCAGCAATCAGCGGCCAGCCAATAGCTGATGGCTTAATGCTGTTTACGGTCAGCTTTAGATGACCAAGCTGACCGGGTTTTCCAGCAGCTTTTTGATCTCCACCAGGAACTGGGCCGCCTCGGCCCCATCGGCCACGCGGTGGTCGGTGGAAAGGGTGGCCTTCATTATCTGGGCGATGGCCAGTTCGCCGTCCCGCACCACCGGTTGTTCCCGAACAGTGCCCACGGCCAACACCGCCGCGTGGGGCGGGAAGATGATGGCGGTGAAGCTGTCGATGTCGAACATGCCCAGGTTGCTGACGCTGAATGTGGTGCCGCTGTACTCCTCGTTCCGCAGCGTGCCGCTGTTGGCCCGGGACACCAGGTCCCGGCTGGCGGCTGCGATCTCCACCAGGCTCTTGTTCCCGCAGTCGTTGATGCCCGGCACGATCAGGCCCGACTCCAAGGCGATGGCGATGCCCACATTGATGGACGAGTTCATCTGCAGGTGGTCGTCCCGGAAGAAGGAGTTGAACTTGGGGTGACGGCTGATGGCGATGGCCGATGCCTTCACGATCAGGTCATTCACGCTGACCCGTTTCTCGCCGTCCACTTCGTTGTTGATGTCCTGCCGGAAGGACATGGCCTTGGTCATGTCTATCTCAGCCGTGACGTAGAAGTGGGGGGCCTCCCGTTTGCTGTCCACGGTGACCTTGGCAATGGCCTGGCGCATACGGGACAGTTCCACGTTCTCACCGGCTGCGGGAGCGGGAGTACTTGCCGGTACCGGAGCGGCAGCGGGAGCGGTCTCTTCTGGGATGTCCGCTTCCACGATGCGGCCGCCGGGGCCCGAGCCGGTGATGGTGGAGAGGTCAATTCCGCGCTCCTGGGCCAGCCTGCGGGCCAGGGGCGATGCCCGTACTTCCGCTTCCGGCACGGCAGCGGCGGGTGCGCCCGCTTCCGGTATGTCCGCTTCCACGATGCGGCCCTCGGGCCCGGTGCCGGTGAGGGTGGTCAGGTCTACACCCCGTTCTCTGGCCAGCCGTTTGGCCAGGGGTGATGCCCGCACGAATCCGTTTGGAGCGGCAGGGGCTGGGGTGGATGTGGACGCCGGGGCTTCCGCGGGGGCCGGGGCTTCCGCTTCAGCCGCGGAGGCTGCCGGGGCGACGTCGCCGGGGACAGCCTCGCCCGGCTCGGTGATTACGGCGATGAGGTCGCCCACAGGGATGGACACGCCCTCGTCGGCGACTATCCTGCCCATGATTCCGCCGGTGTAAGCCTCGAATTCCACCGTGGCTTTGTCGGTCTCTATCTCAGCGATGACCTCGCCCCGGGCCACATCCTCGCCCTCTTTCTTGAGCCAACGGACAACCTTGCCCTCGTGCATATCGTAGCCCATCTGGGGCATGACTATCGATGTTGCCAACTGTGCCTCCTGGCGGCGTCCGCAGCTAGAAATCCCTGGTCTCGCAACAGTGCATAGATATTAATGCTTCCCACGTACCGGGGCAACCGCCACCAGACTTCCGGACCGGGCCGCAAAGAAGAAGGGAGCGGACAAAGTCCGCTCCCTTCTCGGTCACGCTCGTAAGTCCAGGGTTACATGATGCGTTCGATGATCTTTTGGGCCTGCTCTTTGTCCAGTCCCAGTTCCCGCATGGAAAGCGGACCGCCGGTCTTAATAACCGGCTCAACATCTTCCAGCGCGGGCCTATCACCCTCAAAGAACACCCCGGTGTAGATGGTGTCCCCGAAGAGCATGGCCTTCTCACAGGCGGACTGCCAGTCGCTGGTGCTGTGACCCTCGTCCTCCAGCTTCTTCACCCGGTCCTTGAAGAAGTCGTGGGTGTTGGTGCGGTTGAAGGTCACACAGGGGCTGAACACGTCTATGATCGAGAACCCCTTGTGGTTGATGCCCTGCTGGATTATGCCTGACAGGTGCCGCACATCACCGCTGTAAGCGCGGGCCACGAATGTGGCGCCGTTCATGATGGCCGAGGTTATGGGATTGACCGGCTGCTCCACGTTACCGAAGGGAGTGCTCTTGGTATTCATGCCGATGCTGCTGGTGGGCGAGATCTGTCCGGTGGTCAGACCGTAGATCTGGTTGTTCATCACAACGTAGGTCAGGTCTGTGTTGCGACGGGCGGTGTGGGTGAAATGGTTGCCACCGATGCCGTAGCCGTCGCCATCGCCGCCCACCGCTATGACTGTCATTTCATGGTTGGCCATCTTGGCGCCCGTGGCCACCGCCAGGGAACGTCCGTGGAGTGTGTGCATGCCGTAGGCGTTGAAATAACCCGGCAGGTTGGACGAGCAGCCGATGCCACTGATGGCCATGATCTCATGGGGCCTCAAGCCGAGTTCGGAGACCGCGCGCTGCAACGCGTTCAACACACCGAAGTCTCCGCAACCTGGACACCAGTCCGGGTCCGACCTTCCCTTGAAATCTCTGGGGGTCAGGTTTATCGCTGTTGTCGCCATGGTCTCACCTCTCTGCACACCGGTCCGCCAATGGAAACCGGTTAAACAGTTATTTCCTGATAGGGCACGTATTTGGTGGTCTCGCCCTTTATCTGGGCCTTCACGCCGTCCACGATGTGGTGGGGCATGAATGGCTCACCGTCGTATTTGCGGATGTGGCCGTCAGCCGCAAACCCGGTCTCGCTCCGCAGGTAGCGGGCGAACTGACCGGAGAAGTTGTTCTCTACGATGATTGTACGTTTGGACTTGCTTAATGTCTCCATTATATTGTCGCCGTGGAAGGGCACCATCCACTTTATCTGCAGGTGATTGACGGATATTCCCTCCGCGTTCAGAGCGTCCACCGCCTCGGCGATGATGCCGTCGGTTGAGCCCCAGCCCACCAGTGTCACGTCGGCATCGGCAGGCCCTCGCAGGACTGGAGGCGCGATATCGTCCAGGATGTGGTCGAACTTCCGCGCCCGCTTCTCCACCATGGCCCGCCGCTTATGCGGGTTGGTGAATTCATCGCTGAGCAGGGTGGAGTCCTCGTCATGCTCGTCGGTGGGCGCCACGTGGACATAGCCCTCCAGACCGGCGATGGGCCGGGGGGAAATGCCGCTCTCCGTGTCTTTGTAGCGCAGGAACTCGCCACCCTCGGAACCCTCTGTGATCAACTGGCCCCGGTCGATCTTCGGGTGCATGTTGATCTTGTCCGGATCGACGCTGAAACGGCCTTCGGAGATGTACAGGTCCGAGATCACGATGCCGGGGCACTGGTACTTGTCGGTGAGGTTGAACACCTCTGCCATGGTGTTGAAGGCATCCAGGCAGTCGGTGGGCGTTACGATGATGCGCTCGAAGTCGCCCTGGCTGGCGCCCAGAGCCTGCCACAGGTCACCCTGTTCGGTCTTGGTGGGGACCCCGGTGGAAGGGCCAGCCCGCTGTACGTCGATGAACACGGCCGGTATCTCCATCATTGCCGCGGCGCCCACGGCCTCGGTCATCAGGGCGAACCCGCCGCCCGAGGTGGCGCACATGGACCGCGTGCCCGACTGTCCGGCACCCAGCACCATATTGGCCACGCCTATCTCGTCCTCCACCTGGCGCACCATGATGCCCAGGTTTCTGGCGTTGGATGCCATCCAGTGCAGCACGCCCGTGGAGGGACTCATGGGATAGGCGGCATAGAACTTGACCCCGGCGGCCGCGCCGCCCATGGCCATTGCCTCGTTGCCCGCCCAGACGGCCAACTGTTTCTCCCCGGTGGGAGGCGTCTGCTCAAAGGGGCGGAAGTGCTCCTTGGCGTAATCGAACCCGGCCTTGGCCACACTCACGTTCTGGTCGACCATCTCCTGGCCCTGGCGCTCGAACCGCAGGGCCAAAGATTCTTCCAAAACGGAGAAGTCTATGCCCATGAGGGCGATGGTAACGCCCATGGCCACCGTGTTCTGAATCAGGCGGTTTCGGCTGTCGGTCAGTTCGCTGAGGGGGAAGCCGCACAGGTCGGCACCGATGTCCTCGGTCCCGGGATTAACGGTGTCGCTGTTGTAGACGATGCGGGTGTCAGGACCCATCAACCGCTGGTGACGGTCCATGGTGTCCTGGTTCAGACAGATGAGCAGGTCAAGTTTGTCGCCGTGGTTCTGGACCTCAGCGTCACTGATGCGCATGGTCAAGAAGATGTGACCGCCGCGGACGATGGACTGATAGGAGTTGTAGGTGCTCAGGTGCAGACCGCGCCGGACGATTATCCGGGCCAAGATGTCTCCCGGCGTGGCGATGCCCTGTCCGGCTTCACCGCCTATTGCCAGCGCGAAATCGTAAGTTCCCAACCCCATTTGGTCCGCTCCTTCCCTTGAGTATCCCCTCGGCAATCCATGATACCGCCGAATAATACCGTGGGTTAATCATATTATTAAATCATTAACAGGCCCAATCTTACCCACATCCGTGGAGCGGGCCTCGTCGATTTTATGGTAACCAAGCCCTACATGTGAATCGTTCGGCCCTGAGCGCTCAGGGCGGCCTCCTTGAGCATCTCCGAAAGCGAAGGATGGGCGTGGACCCCCCAGCCCAATTCCAATGTGGTCCCTTCCAATATCCTGGTCATGGACAATTCCCCCAGCAGCTCAGTCACCTCCGGGCCGATCATGTGACCGCCCAGGAGCTCGCCGTATTTGGCGTCCACCACCAGTTTGACCATTCCGGCCGTCTCGCCCATGGCCAGGGCTTTGCCGTTGGCCTGGACGTTGAAGGTGCCCACGTTGATCTCTTTGCCTTGCTCCCTGGCCTGGGTCTCGGTCAGGCCAAAGCTGGCGATCTGGGGCATACAGTAAGTGGCCCGGGGCATGTAGGTGTAGTCCAAGGGCTGGGTCTCCATGCCGGCGATGGTCTCCACCGCGATGGCTGCCTGGGCCGACGCCACGTGGGCCAGGGGCATCTTGCCGTTGACGTCGCCAATGGCGTA
>PBMF01000020.1 GCA_002721995.1 Chloroflexota bacterium | reverse complement strand
ACTGATGGTGGCAAGGAGCTTGTAGATGCTTTGGTGTCTATCGCTAGGGGTGTCATGCCTAACGTACCTGCGCAGAAAGGCTCCAGACCTAGGAAGGACCAGCAGGTTAGGCCAGCAGACCAGCTTAAGGCCATAGAAATATTGCTAGACCGTGGCTTCGGTAGGTCACCACAGCAGCTGGACATAACCCACAGTGTCTCGGATCGGCCATTGGCGCACTTGTCTGATGAGACCCTACGGTTGCTAGTAGAGAACGCTCGTCAGCTTAAGAAAGGAAGTGGTGAGGTGATTGACGGTGATGGCCAGGTAGTTACGGATTAGCGAGATATGAAGCTAACAGTAGTTCTAGCGGTCCTGGTTGGCACCCTTGTACTTGCTTGTTCTGGTACAGCCCCGGCTCCTACGGAATCTACTCCCAGAATCGACACAACGATAAAAGTTAAGATAAAGGAAGAAACAGCTTCTCAACCCACTTCAATTCCTAGCACGACCAATACTCTTCCACCCAAGCCAACTAGTACTGTAGTACCTCAGCCGACAAATACCCCTAACCAAATTTTGCAACCGATGGTTCGCGGCCAGAAGGATTCGGCGATAGAAGTCACCGTTTATAACGCAGAGAAGGTATGGCCCGGTACTACGCTGTTATCGGACCATCATGATGTGGGCAGTCCTAGGGTTATTGAGGTAAACATGCTTGGGGAGGTCACGTGGGAGTATGTTATTACGGAGGATTTCAAGCAATACACCAATCCTGGGCAGGATGTGGAACGATTAGCAAATGGAAACACTCTTCTGGTTATGCCAGGGAAGGGTATTGTAGAGGTTTCCAGTGAAGGTGACGTGGTCTGGTCCCACATGGATGAAAAGGTTTCCCATGACGCTGACCGACTCGCCAATGGGAATACTCTATACGCATTTGGTTCTAGCGACGGTTTAGAAGATGCCCAAGCAAAAGAAGTAACTCCAGATGGTGAATTAGTCTGGCAATGGTACGCCAAAGATTATTTCAATAAAGAGCCGTATGTGAACTTATCTCGGGACGGATGGACTCATACCAATGCAGTCGAGAGATTAGAGAATGGTAATACTTTAATTAGTCCGAGAAATTTTGATTTGTTGGTAGAAGTCGATTCTGAGGGTTCCTTAGTAAGGACTATTGGGGACGGAATGCTGGTTGATGCTCACGATCCAGAATTCCTTAGTACTGGAAATATATTGGTTTCTAACCAAGTTAGACCTCATGAGGCATTAGAGTTTGACCCTGATACAAGCAAGATTATTTGGCGTTTTGTGCCACCGTATTATCAGATAGCAAATAGCTTTTCTGTCAGTCTTGCAGATGCAAAACCAGTTATGATGCCGATTAGGGACGTAGATAGCCTCCCTAACGGTAATGTCCTAATCACCGGGTATCCTTTTATTATTGAGGTTACTCGATATGGGGAAATTGTCTGGCAGCTTCAATATGCAGATATGGAGTCAGTTGTCGAAGGCCGGTCAGGTTCAAACAAAGGACCTTCTTACGGGTTTTACAAAGCTCAGAGAATTAGTGTCACTCAGTAACATTATCGCCATTGCCGACATTTTGCCGACAAACTTCTCGTAACCAGATGGTACCGGATATCTCTTATAGATAGGCTCACCGACCACGGCCTCCATGTGGCGGTCATAAATATAACAGTAGTTCTAGCAGTACTAATTGGAACCTTTGTAATTGCTTGTTCTAATGCTGCCCCAGTACCAACACCCCTTCCTACCGGTACAGCAATACCTGAACCAACGTCCCTTCTTACTGCTACGGCACTTCCCGAACCAACTGCTGTAGCGACATCGACGCCTGTCCCTAACCCGACTACCACCAGGGTGCGGTCTACTTGGACTCCAGTACCCATAGTAACGCCAACGCCATGGCCCAGGTTTAAAGGCACATGTCCGGAAGTTTTTCCAGATGCGATATCAATTCCATATAAGGAATATTTTGATGGATTAATTGATGGCTACGATAGGATTGGAGACCGGAAGACCTATTCTTATGTATCTCCTACAGGTTCTGTAGCAAGAAATGGGCCATTTGCAACTTGGTACTATGAGATGTCTATCGCATATGCATCGGCTTACGTACCTACAAAATTCGAAGTTTATACTGGCCACGGTCACCCTGGCATTAGCTGGCAAGATTTCGTTGATTATTCAGAAGTTCTATGTGATGCCGGTAACGACGAAACGCTCAAACGGCGTGTACAACTCGCGTTAGACGTTTTGCTGGATCACACGAGCTGGACTGGCCACGCTTCCAAGTGGGAAGCATTCGAATATATAGAGACAGGTGCAAATGTAATCGACGCTGTAACCCCATCCGGATTGGAGCATTACACCAAGTACATCACCGGTGCAGGCGTAATCATTGTTGGAGGGAGTGATGTTCCTGATGGGGCGATGCTACAGGCCCGAGAATCAGTTGTGTATATGACGTCGGCACGCCCAGAGTACCGGGAGATTTTACAGAGAAACCAGGCACGTATCTCTCTCTTTGGACCTTCTGGTAACTCGTCGGTACTTCCAGAATACCCTGACTCAAATGAGCCAGGTGGGTTCGCCATGGGGACGACAGATGTGAGCATGACTGCGAATTCTGGGTGGCTGTGCTACCCGGGCAACCCCGACCGCGGAGGAGACCCGGTTATCCACGAGATGGTTCATACGATAAACCACATAGTATTCGAAGATATCAACGAGGTTTATTTCTACGAGCGAATATACCATTTGGCCCTATCTGCTATTGAGAAAGGTATATTCCTGCCCTTCCAACAAAACCTACCCGAAGGGGAACAACAGGATATGAGCCATAGAGTTGGTGAATACTGGGCAATGACCGTTGAGGGGTACATCATGGATAGAGAAGGTTTTAAGAGCTCTCATGACACTAGAGAGTGGGTTGAAGAGAATGACCCTGAGTTATTTGAGTTGATAACTAGGTATTTCCCGACCGAAACCTGGCCCGATGGCAAGTTCTGCCCCGATGCCTAAAAGGTTTGCCGACATTTTGCCGACAAACTCCCAGTAACCAGATAGGGTACCATCGGCTCAGAAAATTCGCTATTCGGCCAAGGAGGACTCAAGATGGGCATTTTTCGCATGTACACCGGCGATGATGGCAAGAGCGTCATGGAAGAACTCGGCCAGGATGACCCCATCTTGGAGACGTTGCAGACCTGCACCGGCTGCTCGATCCAGATCAACGAGCCCACCGAGTTTTCCGAGTTCCACCCGGCCCCACGCTGCCGCTGGATGACCATGCTGAGCGGCCAGATCGACATCCAGTTGGCCGATGGCACGATCCACAGCTTCGGACCCAACGACCTGCGGCTGTGGGAGGACGTAACGGGCCAGGGACACAAGACCCACTTCCCAGTGCCATCCGTAAGTATATCTATGCCGTTACCTTAGGGCCGTTACCCTAGGGCCCATTCCGTAGCGGCGGCCACCCAACCGGAATAGACCAGCAATCGAGGGACAAGATGACCACACCCCCGCAGTCTGAGGATGTCCCATATGAAGTCCAAGTCTGCCCCAAGTGCAAGAGCACGGAGATCCAGCGTAGAGAGGGATTTCACCCCCTGGGGCGATGGGGATGCCGCGCCTGCGACCGGGCGTTCTTCCTGCCTGGGCTGCAGATCATGCTTCTGCCCCCCGGCCAGGACCCGCCTCCCCACTGGCAGTGATGGGACTACCGGCTAGACACCCAACTTATCGAAGTAGCTAAAGCTGGGCTCACCGGCCAGAAAGGGCCCCACAACTTCGGCGATCCCGCTCTCATCCCGCCATGATTGGTATCTCTGCTGGTGCTGCTTGGACTCCCAGTCCTCCACCAACAGTATCCGGCCGGGGCTGTCCTGGTCCTGGTAGACGTCCACTCGCAGGCAGCCGTCATAGGCCCTGGTATCCGGCAGTAAGCTCTCCAGCAAAGAGATGAATTCGGGGGCCATTTCGGGCTTCACAGAAAAAGTCAGCGTCACTGTGACCGGCATCGGCTACTCCTCCTCTTCCGTATCGAACTCGCCCCGCGCTTTTTTCTCCTGGGGCAGCAGGCTGTTGAAGATGAATGTACAGACCGGAGTGGGCACTCCAGCCTCCCTCCCCAGCCGGACCACCGCGCCGATCTGAATCTCAAGTTCCGACGGCCTGCCATCCATAAGGTCCCGCTGCATGGAGGAAGTGCCATTCTGTGGAGAGCCTTCGAGTCTGGCCACCACTGAGGCATAGGCGTCCTGGGGCATTTGGATCCCCTGGCCAGCGGCCACCNCCAGCACCTCTTTCACCACATCCTTGGCCATCTCCCAGGATTCCGGAACGCCGCGCCATTGNCCCGAGGTTACCCGCGTGATGGCGCCGATGCCGCTGTTGGTGGCCATTAAAGCGAGTTTGCCCCAGAGGGCNGCGTAAATATTGGAGGGTATGTTGGCAGTGACGCCTGCGTCCTGGAACGCGCNGAGCAATGCCTGGGTGCGGTCAGTGGTGGAATTGTCCATCTCACCGAAGGACACGTAGGGNTCGCCGCCGGCGTGGAGGATGTGTCCGGGNCCGACGATGTAGCTGACCAGTCCGCCCAGGCCCACCACCACCGTCCGCTCGCCCAGTACCTCCACCAGTTGGGCCGGGGCGTCCACCCCGTTTTGCATTGGGACCACGAAGGTGTCCGGGCCGATCATTGGGCGCATGGCCATCGCCGCGTCGCGTACCTGCCAGCCCTTAACCCCCAATATGACGGCATCCACGGGCCCCGCCTCAGTGGGATTGGCTGTGGCCAAGGCGGGTGTGGCGACAAAATCGCCCTTGATGCTGTCCACCCGTAGACCGTGCTCACGAATGGCCTTCAGGTGCTCTCCTCTGGCGATGAGGACGACTTCCTCACCCGACTGGGCCAGGCGCCCTCCCAGGTAACCGCCAATGCCGCCGGCGCCGAATATCGCAATGCGCATATAGCCCTCCCTGGAATTGCCTTTTCGGGTCAGCCCGACTCCAGCCTGCAGTCGGGCCCGGCAACGTCCAGCAGGCGGCGCCAGACCAGACGAGTGTTGTCTTCGCGCAGCATGCACACCTTGATGTTGTGGGGACCCGGCCCATGGGCGCAGGAGTGGCCGATTTCGCCCCGAACTTTATCACACCAAACATAGCCGTGAAGCAGGGGAAGAGGGTTCTCAACCTGTGCGCCGCCGGAGAGGGTATCCCACCGGGGGTCTCGGAGCTGGGACCGGCCCACCCCGCGGTCGTTCCAGTCCCGCCTGACGTAGGCCACGCTCCGGCCCAAGGTCAACCGCCAGGCCAGCCCAAAAGTCGGCTTGAGGACCATGACCATCAGCCGGACGGCCAGCCTCAAGAGTCGCCACAGCGCCTTAAACGCAAACCGGAGCATCAAATAACCGCTACTGGAAGATCGCTTCCGGTTGGTTCTTCAGGGCATCCATGATCCTGACCACATGGTTCTCCATCACATCCATGGACTCCATCTCAGCTACCGTGTACCACCCGAAATCCGTTGTCTCGTCGCTCAGACCCAACTCGCCACCGGTGATTTCAGCTTCAAAACTGAATGCCACCGGTTGAATCCGGTTGCCATCGGGGAACTCCACCAGCATATCGGGCGTGGTGTAGATGCCGACCAGCTTGGTGATCCTGGCCTCCAGACCCGTCTCCTCCCATATCTCCCGCACGCAGGCCTCACCGGCGCTCTCCCCCGGGTCCATGCCCCCGCCGGGAAGGCACCAGCGGCCGTTATCCTCGCGCCGGGTCAAAAGAAATCTCTCCCTGGACTCATCGAAAATTATGCCCGAGGCTCCGGGCCTCAGCACACCATCTCTGCCTATGCGGTCACCGAATCTCAACGTGCTCATTGTTGTTCATTCCTCGAACCGGAGGCCCCGTCTGCCGAGACCCATCGACTTGACTGTAGATTGCCCCAGACGGACGATTTATACAAGAAGGGCGCACGCTTGATACGGTGAGGTTCCATGCCTATGGATGCCAGGAACATAAATTACATCAAAGCGCTTCACGTGAAGCAGATCGGTATCGCCTTGGCCAGCATCTGGGTGATTGTGCTCATCGCCGCTGTGGGCGCCACCATCTACCGTGAGATTGACGGTCCCACCATCAGGACCACCATCGCTGAGAGCGTGAACGTGGCTTCCATCAACGCCCAGCTCAGCTCCTCCAATACTTCTCTTACCAAAGAGCTTGATTCCGCTACCTCGTCCAGCATCGTCTACCAGGCCGCATTGGACGACGCCAAGGAAAGAATCGATCGTCTCACATCCGCATTGGACGCATCGCAACGCCTAAATGCCGAGCAGTGGGAAATCTTGGAAGCCTACCGCGAGCAATTCCCGATCCACTGAGCGCTCCCCGCGGCCCGATGCCGCCCCTCCCGTCTGAAACCCACCCCCTTCCCATCACTCCTTCCATTGACTGGCCTCGGTCACTCTCTATAATGGCGTCAACCTTAACCAGGCTAATCTGACGCCTGCGCCCAATCACAACTGCGCAGCCATAGAGGGGGACCCATGAAGTTCGGACTGTTCTATCAGATCCAAGTGCCCAAGCCCTGGGACGAAGAAAGCGAGGCCCGTCGCATCTGGGAGGCCCTGGACCAGATTGTCTATGCCGAAGAGATGGGTTACGACAGCGTCTGGTTCTCCGAGCACCATTTCAGGCCGGTCTGGTCCCACAACAGCGCCCCAGATCTGACCCTGGCCGCCGTGAGCCAGCGCACCTCCCGCATCCGCATGGGCGTGGGTGTGGTCCTGGCCCCAATACACCATCCCCTGCATACTGCCGCGCGCATGGCCACCCTGGACATCCTGAGTCACGGCCGGGTGGACGTGGGCCTGGGGCGCACCGGCTACCCCTATCAGCTGACCCCCTATGGGACGAAGCTGGAGGACACCAGGGGCATGTGGGACGAGTTCGCCAGGGTACTGCCCAAGATCTGGACTGAAGACGTCGTCAGTCACGAGGGAAAGTACTACCAGATACCGCCTCGCCAGGTGCTGCCCAAACCGCTACAGAAGCCCCACCCGCCCCTGTGGTCGGCCTGCTCCAGCGAGTCGACGACACGCACCGCCGCCGAGCTCGGCCTGGGAGCGTTGGTGGGCAGCGAGGGCGGTCCCGAGAAGGTCGGGGAAGTAATCGAGTTGTACAACAAATCGGTGACAGCGGCCCAGTCCAATGCTCCATTGGTTAACAGCCACAACGCCCTCATGACCGCGGGGTTCTGCCACGAAGACCCCAAGGAGATAGAAGGCCGCGGCACCGATCTGGTCGGCTGGTACATGGACCAGCAGCGGGAACGGGCGCGTCTGGTCTGGCAGGGAGTGGACCCCGCCACCGTGCCACTGGACTACCAGGGCTATTACGAGAGGGACATGAAGCTGGCTGGCGGCCCTTACGACGGCGATGCGACTGCCAGCGAGACGGTCAAGAGAGGGACTTCGTTCTGCGTGGGCACCCCTGACGAATGCATCAAGTTCTTCGAGAGCTACGAGGCCATGGGTATTGAGCAGGTGTTCTTGCTGTCTGCCATTGGCCCAGCACGCCACGAAGAGGTGATGAACACGCTGACCATGTTCGGCAAGCACGTGATTCCCCATTTCCGGGCCAAGGAGAAGGCCCAACAGGCCGCGGCTCCTTCCGCTGCCAACGACTAGAAGCTCCCACAGGAGACCCGCGATGCCTGATATGAAAATTGGAGTAGTGTTCCCCCAAACCGAGATAAGCGCGGACCCCGCCGCTGTGCGCGATTACGTTCAGGCGGCGGAGGGGCTGGGATACTCCCACCTTCTGGCCTACGACCACGTTCTGGGCGCCGACACCACCCAACACGCCAACTGGCAGGGCAGTTACACGCTGGAATCCATGTTCCATGAGCCATTTGTGCTTTTCGGGTACCTGGCCGGAATCACCACCACGCTGGAAATGGTGACGGCCGTGCTGATCTTGAGTCAGCGGCAGACCGCCCTGGTCGCCAAGCAGGCAGCGGAGGTGGACCTGCTCACCGGCGGACGCCTTCGCCTAGGCGTTGGTGTGGGCTGGAACCACGTGGAATACGAAGCGCTGGGCCAGGAGTTCGGCAACCGTGGCCGCCGCTACGCGGAGCAGATACCGCTGCTCCGGGAGTTTTGGACCAACGATATGGTCGATTTTGCCGGCGAGCACCACCGCGTGGACCACGCCGGTGTATGCCCTCAACCGGTGCAACGCCCCATACCCATCTGGATGGGCGCCGGAGCCAGGGCCAACCCGGTCCCCAGTGACCGTGTGCTACGCCGTGTGGCACGGCTGGCCGACGGGTGGTTTCCCCAGATGCAGCCGGGGGATGACGCTAAGGCTACGGTGGAAAGACTACAGCAATTCCTTGCCGAAGAGGGACGCGGAGACGCCGCGATCGGGATGGAACCCCGCGTCAACCTTGCCGACGGGGACCCGGAATTCTGGCAGTTTCAGGCTCGGGCCTGGCAGGAATTGGGGGCGACCCACATTTCGCTGAACACCATGAGGGCCGGGCTGACTTCACCCCAGGACCATATAGACGCCATCCAGCAGTTCAAAGAAGTGATGGACTAGGGACCGCCCCTGGGCGTCGCCGCCTAGCCGTCGTAGGTCTTAACCTCGCCTGCCAGGCCGGCGTGCTCGACGCCGTCGTACTTTCGCAGCGGTAACCAAATGGTTAAAGTCGTCCCTTCACCAACCTTACTGGCAACGTCCAAACGGCCATCGTGCTTGGAAATTATCTGCTGGCAGACCGCCAGGCCAAGCCCGGTGCCCTGAATCTTGGTCGTATAGAGGGGATCGAACACCTTTTCCAGTTTGTCCGGCTCAATCCCCATGCCATTGTCGGTGAACGACATCTCGGCTGAAGGACCCGACTTCTTTAGAGAGATGGTCAGTTCGCCGCCATCGGGCATGGCCTCCCAGGCGTTCACGACCAGATTGGCGAATACCTTGACCAGCTGGTTGTAATCGGCTTGGACGTCAAGATCATCGTCTTGAATATCTTTCACGATGGTCATTCGGTCCATCGGACCGACTACCCAAAACGCCGCGTCCAATGCCCGCAACAGGTCCACGGGCGCCAGTTCCGGAGGCAAGATGTGCGTGTAGGAGATCAAGTCTCCGATTATCTTGTCGCAGCGGGTAATCCGGTCATACATCACGTCCAAGAATTCGGCGACTTTGGGGTCGGTGGTCAGACGGTCGGATTTGACCAGCCTGGCCTTGAGGAAGAACACCCCATTCCTGATGGCGCCCAGGGGACTGCGCAGATCGTGGGGCACGCCATTGGACAGTTCCCCGATGGCGGCCAGCTTCTCGTTCCGCACCATCTGGGCCTGGGCGTCCAGCAGACGGGCATTTGCATCTTCCAGATCTTCCGTCCGTTCGAATACCCGCTTTTCCAGGTTGCGGTTGGCCAGCCCAAGCTCCCGGTTCTTCTCGTTCAGGCTATCGGCCATCCGGTTAAACTCGTNGGCCAAGATGCCCATCTCATCCTGGGATTCCTCATCAACCCTCACGTCCAAATTACCCTTCCCAATCTCCACNGCGGAATCGCGCAGCCGCAGGATCCGGCGGGTTATCGTCTTGGTAACCACATAGNCAACCCCCAACACCAGCAGCACCAANGCCGCAGTCACCATGATGTAATTGGCGATGAGCTGATCGNGCAGACCCAGCACCGGGGATGAAGTCAAGACAACGCCGAAGACGCCGTGAGCGCCGCTGCCCAGCACCACCGGAGAATACGNGGCGTGTAAGTCCACACCTTGAATGGACGCCGTTCCCAAAGTGGCCCGGCCTTCCGATGCGACCCGTATCGCCTCCGGGTCCGGGGTAACGGGGAAGCGCAAAGACGCGTCTCTGGATGCGTAGGATGCTGAGGAGACCTCTCCTGACTCGTTGAATAGGACAACCAACGGGTCGGCACGTCCAAAATTCAGCTTTTCCAGCATATTGATGTCAACAATGATTCCCACTGCCACAGAACTAAAAACGCCCAGGGCGTCTTTGAGCGGGCGCACTGCCACCAAGAACCAACCCTGGGGGACCGAAATCATGGTGCTGGTCTCAACCCCGTAAAGACCCACCGTGGTCACCTCTTCGGCAAGGGCCTCGTTGAATTCCGTGCCTACCTGGTGTTCGTGCCCCAACCTTGCGCCCGATATGTCCAAGACCTCCAGATGTTGGACGTCCATGACTATCCGCGCCGATAACAACAGTGACGCCAGTTCGGCCTCATCGCCATTTCGTACGGCATGATGCAATGCCGGGTTCTTGGTAAATTCGTCCGCGGGCCGCTCCAACTGCTCTTCCAGCTGCTCGAATTGCTCTTCGATGATCCTGAGCTCTCCCTCAAGCTGACTGGTGCTGGTCTCAGAAGCCAACCTGTTCAGCCCGGCGACCGTCAGGGGCAGAGTCACCGCCAGTGTCAGACTCAAAGGGACAACCACCAAAAGGATGAGCTTGGTGGACAATGACAGGTCCGCCAGGCCCGGCAATCTCACGTGGGAATCGGCCTGCCTGATACGGGGGAAATTCACTTGACCGCCAACAAGCCAGATGTCTTCAACATATCTCCGGCCCCGGAGTCAGTGATGTAGTCGATGAACCCCTGTACCTTTCCCCGCTCGCCAGGCAAAAAGGCGACGCCCAGCTTGCGGGAGGAAAGGGGATATGCGCCATCTTCATCTGCCGGATGGAAGCCATCCAAGGCGATGGGGTGTACCGAGAGATCGTCCTCCACGATTCCGCCGTAAGCCAGATAGCCGACGGCATCGGCCGCGGTCTGGATTCCGGTTTGAATCTCAGATTCCTTGGGCGCTCGGGACATCGCACCCAGGCCCTATGGACGCGCGTTAACACCCTTGATTCCCACGGACGAACCGGATCCCTCAAGAAATCTGCACGTCGTCTCGCTCTGGGACTGGGAATACTCGCGGGCAAGCTCTTCCGGAACGCTGGTGGCCCCGCCAGTGCCAGATATCCCGACCACATTGGAACCGGTATCTCCCGTGGGAGTGGCAGCCCCCGGTTTTTGGGAACCACAGGCCACGGCAGTCAATACAACCGAATCGGTTATGACATTGAGCTTTAGCAGAGCTCTCCTCAACTGCTTTACTCCGACCGGATGGCCCTCGCGAAGGGCCGTCCGGAGACCTATTCTTCGTGATTATCAGCCAGGCATAATCCCAAGCGGATTATTCCGACGTAATTTTTTCATTTCCCAGTCACCGTCCGAAGTTCCGCCAGGTTCGTAAATTGACGCCAGTCAGTCCACATGTTGGTACATTAGGGCCTTGGACATGACCCATTTGGAGTCAGGGTTGCTTACCGCACCCAGCAAGACTATGCTTTTCTCAGGCGTAATAGCCCATACCTAACGCCATTCCAGGGCCGGTCTGAGACATGTGCGGTAGATTCACCCTCACCTCAAATCTGGACGAACTACAGGGCCGTTTTGGGTTCTTGAGCGAGTACACCGACCACGAGCCCCGTTACAACATCGCGCCCACCCAGCAGGTATTGACTGTTACCAACGACGGGCAGCGCCGGGGCGAGATGATGCGCTGGGGGCTGGTGCCCTTTTGGGCCAAGGAACTGAAGGTCGGCGCCCGGATGATCAACGCGGTGGGAGAGACCGCCGCCACCAAACCCGCCTTTCGCGCCGCCTTCAAGAAGCGCCGCTGTCTCGTCCTGGCCGACGGGTTCTATGAATGGCAAAAGGACGGCAAACGCCGTATTCCCTATTACATCTACGCCAAGGACGGTCAGACCTTGGCATTTGCCGGGCTGTGGGAGAGTTGGAAATCTCCGGAAGGTCCGGTGATACAGTCATGCAGCATCATCACCACCCAGGCTAATTCCTTCATAGAACCGGTCCATAACCGCATGCCGGTGATCCTGTCCGACGAGACCCAGGCCCTGTGGCTGGACCCGCTGACCGAAGAACCGGATACCCTGAACCCCCTGCTCCTGCCGGTCCCACCGAAACTGCTCACGTGTCACCGGGTATCGGAAACCGTGAACGGCGTGCGAAACCAGGGACCGGAATGTATCGTGGAAGTCTCCGAAACAGACGAAGAGGCCGCCGAAAGCCGGTTATTCCCATAGCCCACCGTAGCGTCGGGATGACACTCATTGCCGGTCCTTTGATACATGACAACACCTCCCGACGAAACTAGTCACCCCTCCCCTGGCCGGGGGGAGTCCAGATACAGCAGGTACCGGTTCGTCATGGCCGCCCTGATCTTGTCCGCGCAGCTCTGTGTCGGGCTGAACGTCTTCCCCGTCTCACCGCTTCTGCCACTGGCCATCGAAGATTACGAGATCAACCGCGCCACCGCCGGTCTCCTGGTCTCCCTGCCCCTTCTGGTCGCCGCGACACTGGGACTGCCCAGCGGTATTCTCCTGGCCCGAATAGGTCTTTGGCGGGCCTTCACCCTGGGCTGGCTATCCATAGCCCTGGTGTCATGCTCCGCCTTGGCCCCCAATTTCATAACCCTGCTCCTGATCCGGTCGGTGATTGGCCTGGGGTTCGCAGTGATGCTCACCGCCACCGGCCCGCTGCTCATGGAGTGGTTCCGGCCCAAAGAGATCCTGGTCATGAACGCTTTGACCACCGCGGTGTTGAGCCTGGGGATCGCCCTTTCTGTGGCCACCGCCTCGCCCCTGGCCGAAATCATGGCGTGGCAAAAGGCCCTGTCGATATACGCGTTCCCCGGCGTTCTTGGCCTGGCTGCCTGGCTGGCCTTCGCCAGGACTTCCGGCGCCAGTCACCGGGTCGTCGGAATCTCCCTCCGGGAGGTTGGCTCCGTGCTCCGCAGCCGGGCGGTGATTCTTCTGTTGGCCGCCGACGCCGGGGTCCTGTCCCAATACACCGCCTTCACCGGCTGGCTGCCCACCTTCTACAACGAGGAGCGGGGAATCTCCCTTTCCGAAGGAGGGTTCATCACCGGAATCCTCCCCTTTGTCGGCATGTTCGGAGTGCTGGCCGGAGGCGCATTGGCGCTGCGCGTTGGTTCACCCAAGACCATCCTGACCGTCTCCGGAATCTGCGCCGGACTGGGAGGCCTGGGGACATTCCTGTTCCCCGGCCTGGGAGGAATCTATCCTTCCATCATCATCATGGGGATAGGTTCGTGGCTCTATGCGCCCGCACTTCTGACACTGCCCATGCAGATGGACGGGAGCACGCCCGAACGGGTGGCGGTTGTCTGGGGGTCCCTGCTGACCTTCACCGGGTTTGCCATGTTCTTGGCGCCCATAATCGTGGGCAGCCTCCGCGACGTTTCCGGGTCCTTCTTCCCCGGCTTCGCCGTATTCGCGGCGGCTTCCTGGGCGTTGCTCATGGCGGGGATACTGCTGCCCAAGGACGTGGTTGCCTCACAGTCGCAGACCGCGCCTGGACGGCCTGCGTTTGA
Organism: Chloroflexota bacterium; assembly: GCA_002721995.1. Classification (GTDB taxonomy): domain Bacteria; phylum Chloroflexota; class Dehalococcoidia; order Lucifugimonadales; family UBA3495; genus UBA9611. Next base: position 43,400 of record PBMF01000020.1, on the reverse strand, counting down.
CAACCCAAAACCAGACGCGTAACTTTAGCCCTCTCGCCTGCCCCGTTAGGAGGCAAATTTCGCCCCTGTAGGAGACTGATATGGCCAGGATTCCCGCCGCCACCCGTGAGACCGTTGTCCAGGACCAGGTGGACGCATTCGACCAGATAGTAGGCGCCGCCGGCTCGGTGCCCCTGGTCGGCCCAGGGTCCATCTTGATTCACGTGCCCAAGGCCTCCCAATTGGCCACCGCATTGAACCAGTACCTGCGCAACGATTCTTCCCTGACCAACAAGACCCTGGAACTGGCCATGCTGGTCACCGCCCGGGAAAACGACTGCATGTATATCTGGAACGCCCATGCCGCTTCTGCCCGGGCCGCCGGAGTGCCCGACGCCGTGGTGGACGCGCTGAGGGACCGCAAGGAGCTGCCCAAGCTGGCGCCCGACGAGGCCGCCGTCATCAACTACGGCCAGGAGTATTTCCGGACCCACCGGGTGAGCCGCGGCGCCTTTCAGGAGGGTATCGAACAGTTCGGCCAGCAGGGTCTCATAGAGCTGACGCTAGTAATGGGCAACTACGCCCTGCTGGCCTTCGCCATCACGTCCTTCGACTCCGAACTGCCCGCCAACCGCACCGAGCCGGTGCTGCCCGCCTAAGTCTTTCTGAGGAGTGGATGACCATGGCCGTACAACCCTTCAAAGTTGAAGTCCCAGATTCGGTTTTGGACGACCTGCAGGCCCGTCTGGAGCGCACCCGCTGGCCCGACGAACTGCCGGGCACGGGCTGGGACTACGGCGGCAACATGGACTACATCAAGGAATTGGTGGAGTACTGGCGTACCAAGTTCGACTGGCGCGCCCAGGAGAAGCTGATCAACTCGGTCCCCCATTTCAAGACCGAGGTGGACGGCCTGGACATCCACTTCATCCAGGAGAAGGGCAAGGGCCCCAACCCCATACCCCTGGTGGTCACCCACGGCTGGCCGGGGTCTTTCTTCGAGATGCACAAGATCATCCCCATGTTGAGCGACCCGGCAAGCCATGGCGGCGACCCGGCCGACTCCTTCGATGTGGTGGTGCCCTCCATGCCCGGCTACGGGTTCTCGGGCCACACGACCCAACGCGGCTTGGACGTGCTATCGGTGGGAGACCTGTGGGCCAAGTTGATGTCGGAAAACCTGGGCTACTCCAGGTTCGGGGCCCAGGGCGGCGACTGGGGCGCCAGCGTCACCGCCAAGTTGGGGTTCTCCCACGGCGACAAGGTCATCGGCATCCACTCCACATCGGTTACGCGGCCCACCCCCTACCTGGGCCCGGGCTCCAGGGAAGTGAACGCCGCTGAGCAGGCCGTCATGGACAAGCGGGAGGACTGGCAGGCCGCCGAGGGTGGCTATGCCCACATCCAAGGAACCAAACCCCAAACGCTATCCTACGGTCTCAACGATTCCCCAGCCGGCCTGGCTGCTTGGATCGTCGAGAAGTACCGCACCTGGAGCGACTGCGGCGGCGACATTGAGTCCCGGTTCACCAAGGATGAACTGCTCACCACCGTGACCATCTACTGGGTGTCCCAGTCCATCGGCTCGTCCACCAAGCTCTACTACGAGACCCAGCGTAAGCCTTGGAACATGCAGCAGGACGAGAAGATCAACGTCCCCTGCGCCATCGCCGTGTTCCCCAAGGACAACAGTGTGCCGGTCCGTGAGTGGGCTGAACGTTCCTACAGCGTACAGCAGTGGACCGAGATGCCCAGCGGCGGCCATTTCGCCGCCCTGGAAGAACCGGAGCTCCTGGTGGAGGATATACGGAAATTCTTCCGGACACTTCGCTGACCGGCCGGGCTTCCCTCCCTCCGGACGGCGAGTTCTTGGATTCAACCGGGCAATCCTGCCAACAGCACGGTCCCGTGGTATGAGGATTCCCCGGCCCAGCTTTGCTCCCGGCTGGGTATTCACGTCCACCGGGCTGATGCTCCTCATTGGCGTGTCGGTGAACTGGGGCGCCGGATTCACCCAGTTCGGCCACAGCCTGACGCTGCCCTCGATGGAACTGGACCTTAGCCTGTCGCACACCAAGGCGGGTGCGGTCATAACGCTGGCCAACCTGGTGCGGATAGCCAGCACCTTCGTTGCCGGCACCCTGGCCCCCCGGTACGGCAGCCGTTTCACCATCGGAGCGGGCACCATAGGGGCCGGCGGGGCCATGATCCTCCTGGGGCTTTCCCAGACCTATATCTTGGTGCTCTTGGCCGCCGCTCTCATGGGCGTGGGAACCGGTATGGCCCTGGCGCCCATGATGGGCCTGCTATCGCGCTGGTTTCAGATTGGCGACCGAGGGCTGGCCGCCGGCATAGCTTCCATGGGCGGCGGTTTCGCCTTCATATTCGCAGGAGTGGTCGTGCCCTGGCTCGTAGGCAACGACGCCGAAAACGGATGGCGCCACAGCTGGTTCGTCTTCGGCGCCATCAGCATCGGGATCGGGGCTGTATCCCTGCTGTTTTTACGGGAGCGCCCCTCGGGGGCGGCAGCACCGCCGGCGGGTCAAACCCAGCCCCGTTCCCAGGGCGCCTGGCCCGTCGCGGCCTACAAGAACCCCATGATCTGGCTGATAACCTTCCTCGCCTTCAACTCCGGCTGGTCACAGGGTATCTTCAGCGCCTTCTTCGGCGTCTACCTGTCCCAGGAAAACGGTGTCGGCCTGGGCACGGTGGGCCAGATGATCATACTCATCGGAATCATGAGTCTCACCAGCGGCACATTCTGGGGGACTCTTTCCGACCGGGTCAGCCGCGGGCAGGCGTTCTTCTATTCATATCTGCTGCAGGGTGTGTCCTTTGTGCTCATGGCCGCGTTCCCGGGGATGATCAGTTTCCTGATCGCCGCTGTCTTGATCGGCTTCACACTGCGGGCAGCCTACACGGTCTGCGCCGCATCAACGGGAGATTACGTGCCGGTCCAGTTCTCGGCGGCTGCGTTCGGACTGATGTCTGTGGGAGCTGGAACCGGCAATGCCACGTCGCCCATCGTCGGTGGTTCCGTCGCCGACAACTTCGGTATGGAGTGGACCTTCGCCCTGGCGGTCATCGGCTCGGTGGTCGGGATGGCCGGGTCCCTCTTGGTGACAAGACGTCCAGCGACGGAAGATTCAGGCTAGCGTGCGGTCCGCCAGGAGACTACCCGAGGCTCCAGGGGGACTGACCCCTTGATGGCAAACCGGCCGTCTTTCTCCTCCAGCACCTGGGGCAGCAGGGCTTCCAGGCGCTCCATCTCCGGCGTGCCTTCAATCACGTACAGGCGGCGGGCCAATTCCGTTCTGGCCTCCTCCATGCCCTCGAACCCCCGGTTCCTCTCAGTGTGGACGACCTCCACCTCAGGCTCAATGCCCATCTCATCCAGTACCTCCAGGAATTCGGGAAGACTGGGCAGGGGCAGCCTGGGCTCACCGTGTATGGGCTCCCACAAGGGGTAGATCTGGGACTGGGGCGGGGCCTGGAACATGACGGCCAGCACACGGTCGGCGTGCTCTTCCAGCTTTCTGACGAAGTCGCCGATCTCCTGAATCACGTAGACCACGTGGGCGCACAGGGCCACGTCCGCCCTGTCCACTTTGGCAGAGAGCCAGTCCTCTTCCACCACTTCCACGTTGGTCACGCCGAACTCCTGCGCCACCTCCCGCAGGACCCGGCACATGCTGGGGGACGGCTCAACTGCGACCACCTGCTTGGAGCATAACGCCAACGGCAGGGCGATCCGTCCGCCACCGGCGCCCACGTCCAGTACGACCTGGTCCTCGGTGACCTGTTCCCGCAGATAATTGACCAGTGGGTCGTCGGTGCGGCGGGGGTCGGCCCGGAAATTCTGGGAGAAATTGGCCCAGGAATCAGCCGGTCTCTCTTCCCTGCGCATGCTGTCCGACTGGGCGTGTTCCCGCACTACCATATCTTTCCATCTTTGGGTGGCGTCCATGAAGCCTCTTTCCCCAAGTTAGTACGTCCCGGTCAGCAGATTGTAACCGGCTCTGGCCTTGGACGGGTAAAATAATTTTCGATGCTCCGTCCACGTTCCAAAAATCTGGCATTCCTGTTGCTTCCGGTTCTCGCATTGCTGGCGTTGGCCTGCGGCGGTGACTCTGCCAGTGAGGACGTAACACCTGAAGCCACTAACCCCCCACCAGCCGCCGCCCAACTGTCCCTGGAGAGGGTGTTCAGCGGGCTCAAATTCAGCCGTTTGACCAACCTGGCCGAGGCGGAAGGCAGGTTCTTTGTCACCGAGCAGACCGGCCGCATCATGTCATTCCCCAACGACACCGAGACCACCGAAGCCACCGTATTTCTGGATATCCAGGCCCGGGTGCACGACTCCGGGAACGAGGAGGGGCTGCTGGGCCTGGCGTTCGACCCTCGGTACAGCTCCAACGGCCATTTCTATGTCCACTATTCGTCGGACAGCCCCAGGCGCTCCGTGGTGTCACGCTTCAAAGTGGAAGAGGCCGGCGACCCCAGGGCCGACGCCGGCAGCGAACTGGTGATAATGGAGATTCCCCAGCCCTACAAGAACCACAACGGAGGCCAGTTGGCCTTTGGACCGGACGGAATGCTTTACATCTCACTGGGGGACGGCGGTCTGGGCGGCGACCCCCAGGGCAACGGCCAAGACAGAGGGACACTCCTGGGGTCGATCCTTAGAATAGACGTGTCCCAAGCATCTCCCCAAGAGCCATACCGGGTCCCAGAGGACAATCCCTTTGCCGGTGTCTCCGGCGCAAGAGAAGAGATTTGGGCCTACGGATTTCGCAACCCCTGGCGGTTCCCCTTCGACCGGCAGAGCGGCCACCTGTGGGTGGGAGACGTGGGCCAAAACAGCTTCGAGGAGATAGACCTGGTGGCCAAGGGCGGCAACTATGGCTGGAACATACTGGAAGGGAACCACTGCTTCCAACCGAAGACGGACTGCGATCCCTCGGAAACGGAACCGCCGGTGGTGGAATACGGGTCCGACAGGGGCTGCTCGGTCATCGGCGGTTACGTCTACCGGGGCCGGGCGATACCCTCCCTCATCGGGACCTATCTGTACGGCGATTTTTGCTCCGGTGAGATACGGGGGCTGAACTACCACGACGGCGAAACCATAGGAGATTTCCTCCTCGCCGAAACCTGGTTTAGGATCACGTCCTTCGGGGTAGATGCCACCGGAGAGATCTACGTCCTCTCCGAAGACGGGGCCATCTACCTGTTGGTGCCGGTGGCGTCCAACCTGCAGTCCGCTTGACACTCCACAGCCGCCGTGGTTTCCTTGGCCGAACACTGATACAGGCGGGGTGAGAAAATGACGGACAAACTGGTGGGCACAGCGGTCAGGGGCAGCACCATTGGCGAGGTTATGGCCAACATCAACCGTGCCGAGGAACTGGGCGTCCACGCCGCCTGGATGACCACCGGCGGGGCCAGCCTGGACAGCATGACCTGCTTCGCCGCCGCCGCTGCGTCCACATCGAGCATCAAACTTGGCACCTCCATCGTCCCCACCTACCCCCGGCACCCTCTGGTGGCCGTGCAGCAGGCCCAGGTGGTGGCCCAACTGGCGCCGGGCCGGTTCCGGCTGGGTGTGGGCCCCAGCCACCGCCCCACCATCGAGTCCATGGGCATCGAGTTCGACGCGCCCCTGGCCCACCTCAGGGAGTACATCCAGATACTGAAGTCAGTGCTGCAGACCGGAGCGGTGGACTTCGACGGTGAGCACTACTCAGCCCATGCCACCATCCCCGGCCCGCTGGATGTGCAGGTGATGGCGTCAGCGCTCCGCAAGGGCTCCTTCGAGCTGTGCGGGGCCGAGGCTGATGGGGCCATCAGTTGGATCTGTCCCAGCAGCTATCTCCGGGATGTGGCGCTGCCGGCCATGGAGAAGGGCGCCAGGGAAGCGAGCCGCCCGGTGCCGCCGCTCATCGCCCACGCCCCGGTCTGCGTCCACGAAAATCCGGACGAGGTGCGGGCGGCGCTGCGGCAGCAGTTCGGACACCCGGGTCTGCCCTTCTACCAGAACATGCTGATCGAGGCGGGCTACCCCGAGGCCAAGGAGGGGGTCTGGAGCGACGCCATGATTGACGGCGTGGCCATCTGGGGCGACGAGGAGACGGTGGCCCAGGGCATCCAGGAACTGCTGGACATGGGCGCCACAGAGGTCCTGGCCTCCCCCGTGACAGCTGGCCCCGACCCGGCGGCGTCCCTGGAACGCACCACCAAACTGTTGGGGCAGGCCGCCGCGTCCGTCCGTTAGACCTTGGGGCTGTCAGTCTCGGTCCCTTTGCTATACTGGTTTCCAAATTTCCGCCGTGGTTTCCCAAGAAGGGCTGATGGGCATACTCAACGAAGATATGAAGCGGGTGGTCCGCCAACAGCGCATGGGTTTCATTGCCACGGTATGCCCCGATGGGTCCCCCAACCTGTCTCCCAAGGGCACCGCCACAGTGTGGGACGACGACCACCTGGTCTTCGCCAACTTGGGCTCTCCGGTGACCATCGAGAACCTGGCCCACAACCCGGCCTGCGAGATGAACATCATCGACAATTTCATCCGCAAGGGTTACCGGTTCAAAGGCACCGCTGAGCTGGTTACGTCGGGGAAGCTATTCGATGAGATTGCCGAGGCCTATGCCACCGGCAGCCGGGGAATCCAGCCCTCCAGCCTTCCCGCCCAAGGCTTCGTGGTCATGACCGTCACCAAAACCGCGCCCCTGGTCTCGCCGGGCTACACGCCAGGCAAGACCGAGCCGCAGATGCGGGAAGAGTGGACGGGCTACTGGGCCGGAGTACAGGAAGCCAATTCATAGGCGTCACCCAGAGCCGGAATCCCAGCCTCCCCAAGGAGCAGTCATATGTCCTGGATCGAAGAAGTGCCGGTGGACGTGCCGCCGGTCATCGCCTGCATGTCCATCAACAAACCGGCCATGGAGGCGGTGCGGGCGCTGAACGCTGCCGTCACCTTCGGCGCGTCGGCCCTGACCCGGTTTCAGGAGGAGTGCATCGCCACCACCGTGGCCAACGCCAACCGGTGTCGCTATTGAACCATGTCCCACGGAGGGTTCCTCCGTCAGCATTCCGACGACACGGAACTGGCCAACCACGTGATGCACGACTACACCCAGGCCGACCTGGACGACCAGACCAGGGGGATGCTGGATTTCGCCGTGAAGCTCACCCGGGACCCCTCGGGCAGCACCAAGGCCGACCTCCAGAAGCTGCGTGACCTGGGATTGAGCGAGCAGCAGGTACTCTCCACCGTCCTGATCACCTGCACCTTCAACTTCATGACCCGGCTGGCCGACGGGCTGGGCGTCGAAGTACCGGAGAACCGGTTTGAAGACGCCAAAAGGTGGATGTCGGCCGACGTCCAGGCCATGGACTGGCTGATGACCCGGAAGGAAAAGTAGCTCTCAACCACCCGGCAACCATCCTCACCGCCGGCCCATTCCACCTCTCCGGCAGGGTGGGGCACTCTGGGTTTTCAGCGGATGGAAGCCCCGTTTCCACGATTCACCCTCACCCCCTCTTGGGTTAGTATTGTCCAAATCCTGGAGGTAAAGGGTCTCTAAGGTGGAGCCGCCGAACAACCCGACGCTGGAGCGCTTGCGCCAGTTTTGCTGCCGCGAATCCTTTGTGGTCGTCAGCCTGCTGGTAATTGCCGTCGCCTTCAACCTCTTCAGGCTTTTGCCCAGCTTTCTGGTCGATGTCACCGACGGGACCGATGTCGTCCTTCACACGCTGCTCGCGGAAGCGGTGGTTGACGCCGTCAAGGACGGACGCAACTTCACCGACCCTTGGCAGGGCACCATGGGTATGGGGCATCCCGTGCTCCATTACTACCAGCACCTGCCCCACATCATGGTGGCGCTGCTCCACTTTCTGACCTTGGGGACTGCTTCGGCAGCCGACGTACTGCACTGGTCCACCTACGTCCTGGTCAGCATCTTCCCCTTTTCCATCTACTGGTCGGCCCGCAAGTTCGGGTTCGACGGGCTGATTTCCGCGGCAGGAGCCTTGGTGGCGTCGGTGATTGCCACCAACGCCCTATCTGGGTTCGCGTACTCCAGCTATGTGGTGGGCGTGCAGGGGCTGTACACGCAGGTGTGGGCCATGGTGCTGCTGCCCATCGCCTTGGCCGTTGGATACCAGGTGCTGCATGAAGGGCGCGGGTATTTCTGGGCCGTCTTGCTGTTGGCGGCGACGCTCATGTCCCACATCCTCTACGGGTACATGGCCTTCATCACGCTGGGTGTGCTGGTATTCGTCACGTCCTTGAATTTCAATCTGTCCTTCCAGGCCAGCGGGCAGTCGGGCTCGCGATCCCAGCGCCGGCGGTCAAGGCGGTCCCGCGCTTCCAACTCTAGTTCTCAAGGGTCAACGAGTGCTGATACGCCTTCACTGGCGGCCATCCTACTGACACGGGTAAAGCGGCTGCTGGTCCTCTTCCTCCTGGTGGTGGCGGTCACCTCCTATTTCCTGGTGCCCTTCTTTCTGGACCTGCGCTACTTCAACTCCAGCGGCCTGATCGACCCCATCCTCTACGATTCCCACGGCGCTTCGGTGGTGATAAAAGGCCTGTTCCAGGGCGACCTCTTCGACTTCGACAGGTTCCCCTCGCTGACCATCCTGGTGCTGGCGGGACTGGTCGTCTGCCTGTCGCGGTGGCGCCAGCCCATATACCTCGTTCCCGTCGTCATATTCGCACCGTGGCTGCTGCTGTTCTTCGGCCGGCCCACCTGGGGCTCTCTGACCAACCTGCTCCCGCTGAGCGGGGACATACTCATGTTCCGGTTCATCGGGGGCGTGCATCTGGGCGGCATCCTGCTCATCGGAGTGGTGTTGGGAGCTGCATGGCGCTGGTCGGTCTCCCGCACCAATATGCTGTACCCAGCGGCGGCGGCGACGGCGGCCTTGGTGCTCCTGCTGCCGGTCTTCGTTGAGAGGAGTTCATATCTGGGAGAGAACGCCGACTCCGCGAAGGGGTGCCGCGGCCTTGAGGCCGCAGAGGACCAGAATGTGAACGCGCTACTGGAGGAACTCCGAACTCTCCCCGAAGGCCGGGTCTACACCGGCAAGTACCACTACGAACTGGGCAACTGGGGCCTGGAGTATCTGGCTGGATGCACCTTCTTACAGACCATGGCCCTCAACCAGGGACTGGACACCATGTCATCCCTGTACCACCGCTACTCGTTGACCAGCGATGTACTGGACGGTTTCGACGAGTCGCGATGGGAGCACTACAACCTGTTCAACGTGAGATACGTGATCGCGCCAGAGGGCCAGCCCTTCCCCGAATTCGTGAACCTGAGGGATCGGTTCGGCCAGCACCGTCTCTACGAAGTGGAGACGACAGGGTACTTCGATCTGGTGGGTTCGGAACTGGCCTTTGCCGGGGAGAAGGACGACTTCCTGCCGGCCGCGGCCAGTTGGCTTTCGAGCAGGCTTCCCAACGCCAAACGGCACCCGGCCATTTCGATCGACAAGACGTCGAGCGGCTTCCCGGTGTCGTTTGACCAAGCCCCGGACGCCATTGCCCAGGCCGAAAGATCACCGGTAGAGGACCGGGGTACGGTGTTGTCCGAGGAGTCAGGGAGCAACTTCTACTCCGGGGAAGTCAGCGTAGGGCAGGAGAACGTCTTGCTGCTCAAGGCCAGCTATCACCCCAATTGGCGGGCGACGGTGGATGGGCGTGACGCCGATACCCTCATGCTGATGCCCGGATTCGTGGGTGTCGAACTCTCCCCAGGCGAACACCAGGTGCTGCTGGAGTACAAGCCGCGGCCGCTGCGGGCGGTGTTGTTGGTGCTGGGCCTGCTGCTGCTTCCAGCCATCGCCGTCGCGGAATGGAAGCGTGAAGTAATCGCCACTTGGTTCCGCCAGAGGGTCCCAGGAAGAAGTAGCGCCGGGTAGGGGCTGCTGCCCATCGGCTTGGGCCGTTTGATATACTAATCCGGTGGGCGGCCACGCCTACACCAAGCAGCCGAGCGGGCGTAACTCAGGGGTAGAGTGCTTGCTTCCCAAGCAAGATGCCGTGGGTTCAAATCCCATCGCCCGCTCCAAGTCTTCCTCATCTCGTCCGATTCCGCCTGGCGTCCATTCTACAGGTAGACGTATTTCTCAGCCCAACCTTCAGGCCGCCGTCTTATCGGGTGACCGTCATTCATGGAATTCACTGGGGATAGATTGCTCCTCTTTTAGATGGCGGGAAATCCGGTTTTGGTTGGCCCTACGTATAAGTAGACAGATTCCAAATGGAGCGAGTTCTATTGGCTATGCCTCGATTCTTCGTAATGCCGTTCGTTGCGCTGGCGATCGGACTGATAGCCTGCGGTTCGGATGCCGCAACATCGGCTCCCGTTTCCACCAACGGACCGGAGACGGAAGTTGCCAGCAGCAACGGGAGCACTGCAGTCTCTTCTGCCGGCGAGTCGGCCACCCCGGCGAATGAAGGGACCGCCCAATCCGATTCCATGCCCGGCGCTGACCCAACCGAGTCAGCAGCGGCCATGACCGATGGCTCTGCCATGCCACGGCCTGCTGCCACTGAGGCGATGGCAGAGGGTGCATCCTCGCAAGAGCCAACTGCAGCGCCGGCGATGGTCAAGATTGATCAGCCTCCTCTGGGCAACTCAGTCGGCGACACGCTACCCAAGTTCGAATTCACCCTGGCGGATGGCAGGACCGTGTCCACCGCCCAGCTTTCGGAGCAGGGCAAGCCCGTGTTCCTGTTCTTCTTCGCCACCTGGTGACCGGTATGCCGCTCCGAGTTGCGGAGCATGACGGATGTCTATCCCGAGTACGCCGACAAAGTAGACTTCTACACCATCGGTCAGAGCCCCTTCGAGACAATCGAGCAGATGGAGGAATATCGGATAAGCCAGGGTTACCCGTGGCCAGTGGCCGAGATTAACCAGGATATCCTGAAAGACCTGCAGGTGTTCCAGCATTCCACCAAGATAGTCTTGGACCATCAGGGAATCATCACCTACCGCGCCGGTTACGGCGACGGCGGCGCAAGCACCTGGCACGGGATCTTTAAAGACCTAGTCGAGAAGAGCGGCGGCTAGAGGTTCCGGCGAATCTCTGCCGCCAGGCTGCGAAAGTCTTCGTCCGACTGGGGGACATTAGGGAAGTCGGCCTCCCAAATGGTGGTGCGGGGACTGGGGTCCGTTTCCCGCCGAAGTATCATGTGCCAGTGCAGGTGGGGTTCGGTGTTGCCGAAGAGGCCGTGGTTCAACTTGATGTCTGGGAAGGTTTTCTCCAGCGCTGCGGCCATGCGGGCAGCGTCATCAACGAACCTATGCTGCATCTCCGTGGACAGGTGGTGCAGTTCCTTCATGTGGTCCTGAAAGACCAGAATGGTTGAGCCCTTGAAGAACTGCCAGTCCCTGTTCAGAATCGCCTTCGATACGTCCAGTCTGGCGATGACCTGGGGATGGCCGCTGCCCTCCTCGGTAAACATCGGGTCGTTGCACATGAAGCAGCCCTCTAGTTTTGCCAACCTCTCGCCTCCCTGGAATCTTTATACCAAAGAATTCTAACGTCTCATTCCCCGATAATCCTCTCCCCATTGGCTTTGTTTGGCCATCTGCCTCATATATGTTTTGGTAAGGCTTGAAGTTAATACTGGAATACATGAGCATAAGGGGTAGAAAAAGTACGCGCTAGACGCGTTAGGCCCCATTCCCTCGTGGGCTGCTCGTTGGTGTGCATCAATATGACCAAGAAGATTCCTATGGCTGTTTACCGAGGCTCCCCGGACTGGATGGTCCGGAACACAGTTATTGCTCTACTCGCCCTGGTCTTCGCAGCCGCCTTCACCGTTTTCAGCCTCAGCGCTTTTTATAGGTCCCGGGTAGTCTGCCGCGCTTCTTGGCGGCGTAAACGAGCGGTCCAGAATCGACATACCAACCCCTGAAACATTGACCCCGGCTTACTCCCGCCGGGGTTTTTCTTTGCTCAATCTCCGCTGGACCCGTAAGCTGGTAGTGTGAGAGGAATTGCGGTTTAATTACAGGCGTACCCGGACCAATCGCTTTAGTGACCATTAGGAGACCCATGAAGTTCAGCAATTTCCTGTTCCCTGAGAGCAAGACACCCGCAGGCGATTACGACGTGATTGAGGAGTCACTGCGTGAAGCAGAGCTATCCGAGCAACTGGGCTATGACGTCATCTGGTTGGCCGAGCATCATTTCGACGGGGGCTGTGCCTACGTAGACCCAACCACCTTCGCCGCCGCCATCTCCGCCCGTACCAACAAGATCAAGATCGGCTTCGCCGTGGCCCAGATGGCCTTGCATCACCCCATCAGATTTGCCGAGCAGATCGCCCTCATCGACAACATCAGCAAGGGACGCATGATCGTGGGGGTGGGACGGGGCACCGCCTACAACTTCTATGAGTTCCGGGGCTTCGGACTCGACCCGGACGAGGCCCATGACATGCTTCTGGAAGTCGAGGACGTCCTGGTCGAGTCCTGGACCACAGAGAATTACAGGCACGAAGGCAAATACTGGCAGTTGGAGTTGCCGGTGCTGCGCCCCCAGGTGTACCAGAAGCCCCACCCGCCCATGATCCGGGCATGCTCCGGACTGAAGTCGACCTTGGAGATGGCCCGGGAGGGCCGGCCCTTCATGATGAACGTCCAGAGTGACGAGACCACCGTGGAAAGGATGGACCTCTACCGCTCCACCATGTCCAAGGCCGGGTTCGACGACGCCACGGTGGCGCAGAACGTGGCCGACTCCTGGGTCTGGCGCAATATTTTTGTGGCCGACACCGACGCCGAAGCCGAAAAGGTGGGCATCCCATATTTCAGGGAGATGCGCGTCTATCTGCAGGAAAACCGCAACCGCATGAACACCGGGGCCGAACTGGAAGCCCAGGCGTCCCGCATCACCGGATCAGCGCGGGACTCACTGGAGCACGGCGTGATCTGCGGCTCACCGGACACGGTGGCGGAAAGACTGCAAAAGGTGCACGAAAGCGGGGTCGGCGGGGGGATCATCCACTTCCGGTTGGGCGCCATGCCCTACGACGTTAACGCGCACAGTATGAAGCTGTTCGCCGAGAAAGTGGCGCCCCACTTCCAATAGGGCGCCGCCCACCGCTTCCGGGGTGAAACTACTTTAGACCCAGCAGTTCTACTTCGAATTTGAGAGTGGCGTTGGGTGGGATCACCCCGCCCGCACCCGACGCCCCATAACCCAGGTCCGGCGGGATAATGAGTTCACGCTTGCCGCCGATGTTCATACCGACAACTCCCTCTTCCCATCCCCTGATGACCCGGCCCGCGCCCAGGGGAAACTCAAAGGGTGTTCCCCGGTCTACGGAACTGTCAAACTTGGACCCGTCCAACAGCCAGCCGGTGTAGTGGACGACCACCGTCATCCCGGACGCGACAGTGTCGCCGTCACCGATGGCAATGTCCGTGTATTGCAGACCCGACGATGTGGTGATTTGCTCTGGCATAGTTACCTCTTTTCCAGTTACTTCTTCTTCCGGTCCGCAGGCGATTCCCAAGATTGCCACAGAGAATAAGACCATGACTATGACTGAGAACCGCTGCATTCGGAAGTCCTCGCTTCAAAAATTTTGCCCACCGATGGTAGCACACAATTTTTTCGTCGAATCGATTTACAGTATCTGATTGCCGGAATATGGGATATGATATCGAATGCAAACAAACCCCTTGGGAGGACATACCCGTGACCGACGACTTTAGACAGCGAGTTGAAGCTGCGAAAGCCAAGACCAAGACCGTAACCGCTCCAGTCTCAAAAGAGCAGATGGACGCCAACCCGGAGATTCTTCTGATCGAGACCCGGCTAAAAGAGAACGTCCCCCTGGACGAGCAGGCCGAGAACGTCATCTTCATGTCCGTGGAAGAACTGGACGAGATGGCCGAGGACCGGAGCAAGCTGGACCCCCGGCTGGCGGACCCCAATGTTCAGATAATCACCACTTGAAGGCTTGGGAATAGGGCAGCCGTGGGCGCCCAAATTCTACAAGATATGGGAATCAACAACGTGACCTACATGGAAGGTGGCATGGAAGCCTGGAAACAGGCTGGTTTCCCCACCAAGGAATAACCCCCCAAGTCAAGTAGACTCCCGGCATCCAACGTTTTCAACAAGGACGGCAGTCATGGCGGAGCGAGTCTGGGACAAGTACCTGACCGAGCAGGACAAAGCCCACGTGGCCATGGGTGAGAATAGGCAGGTGGGCTTCGGGGAGAGGCCCGCCCTGCTCCTCATCGACATGTACCGCTGGGTCTTTGGCGACAAGCCTCAGCCCATCTTGGAAGCAACCAAGGAATGGCCTTCCAGTTGCGGCCTGGCCGCCTGGGATGCCATTACTCCCATCCAAACGGTTCTCAAAGCGGCCCGGGGCGCCGGTATCCCAGTGATTCACGCCACCGGACGGGAATCAGACGGCCTGGCCAAGTGGAGCGTCGGCCGGGAGATCTACGGCAACGAGGACCGCAGCCCCGAAGCATTGGAACGCCGCGACCGCCGGTACGACATCATAGATGAGGTGGCGCCCATAGATGGGGAGCCGGTGATTCGCAAGGACTCGCCCAGCGCATTCTGGGGCACCCCCCTAGCCGGTCACCTGATCGCCCATAAGGTGGATACCGTCATAGCCGTGGGAGAGACCACCAGCGGCTGCGTGCGGGCCAGCGTGCTGGACGGCTGCACCAGCCGGTTCCGCATGATTGTCGTGGAAGAGGGTGTATTCGACCGCCATGAGGCGGCCCACGCCATCAACCTCTTCGACATGCACCAGAAATACGCCGACGTCCTCCCCCTTGCCGACGTGCTGGAATACCTGGGCGAGATCGGCGCCAAGAAATCCGCCGACGCATGATCCCAAAAACAGAGTCACCAAAAAGCTCTCGCAATCACATGGCTGCGAGGGCTTTTTCTTTTTCATGCGAAGCAGAGATCACACCGCCAGGGGAAACTCCAGCGTGAAAGTGGTACCAGAGGGTTGGCCCGCCACTTCACCTTCGGTCCGGGATTCGACGCTCAACGTCCCACCGTGACCTTCCACGATCTCCTTGGCGATGGCCAGAGCCAGTCCCGTGCCATGCTCCTCGCCGCTGGTTACGAAGGGCTCCAGCACCCGGTGACGGATCTCCACGGGGATGCCCTTCCCATTGTCGGACACGCATAGCCACCACTTACCATCTGCAGCGCCGGTGCTCAGCAAGAGTTCCCCGCCCTCCGGCATGGCGTCCACGGCGTTTGAGGCCAGGTTCTGCACCACACGACGCACGCGGTCCGGGTCCATTTCCCCACCGCCGTCGAACCCGAACTGGGTGCTGAGCACAACATTGCCCGCACCCGGACCCTCACGGAAGGACTCCTCAAACCGTCCCAGCCAGTCCGTCAGCTCCACGGGCCGGGAATTCAGGTTGATGGCTCCCCTGGAATAGTCCAGCAGTTCCTGGCTCATGGCCAGGAAGCGGTCCACATCCTCCACGATCATGTCAGAGAACCTGCTGCGGTTCTCCTCGGTGATGTCAGGATTGGCCAGCAGCTCAGCGAACCCACGGATCACCGAGAGGGGACCCTTGAAGTCGTGGACGATGGAGGCCGCCATCTTGCCCACCGCCGACAACTGCTCCGAGCGTACCGTCTCCGCCAGGAGCCGGCTGTTCTCGACGACGATGGCCGCCTGGTTGGCCACAATCTCAAGCAGGCGCTCGTCGTTTTCGCTGAACCGGGACCCGCCCCGTTTGTTGACCACTTCCAGGACCCTCACCAGCCTGCCCTGACACTGGATGGGAGTGGCAAGCAGTGAGCTGGTAACGAACCCGGTCGCCTTGTCCACCGACGAATCGAAACGGGGCTCCAACGCCACATCGTCGATGCGGAGGGTCTTACGGCTGGCCGCCACACTGCCCAGCACCCCCTGGCCAATCTCCAGAGTGAGGCTGCGCACATCGCCGCCCGCCTCTCCATTGGCGAATTCTATGTGCAGCAGGCCGTCTTCAGGGTCGAATAGGGCGATACAGCTGGAATCCGCGTTCACCGCCGCTTCGGACTCACGCATTATCAGGCCCAGCAGCTCATCCATGTTCCTTATGGAGCTGACAAACTGGTTGACCTGGTAGAAAGTCTGAATCTGCCGGTCCAACAGTGCTTCACCAGCCCGTTTTTCGGTCTCGTTAACCATCTACATTCCCACTGGTTAGGATTGTGATGGCCCGCGCCACGCTGGTTGATTGGTCTTTGTGCCTGTGTTAAATTAGCTTTAACTGGGCTGGTAAATCCAGCTGCCGCCGCTTGGAGTTTGGAATGGCATATGTGACCCCCCGTGAGGGCGAGAACCCGGAGAGTTTGGTTAACCGCTTCCGGGCCTCAGTACAGCACTCTGGTATCCTGCGTGAACTGAAGGACCGCCGGTTCTTCCGGTCCAAGGCGCAGAAGGAGCGCTTGGCTGCACAGAGGGCTGCGCGCCGCCGCCGCCGTCAGAGCCGCCAGAACCGCCGTTAGGCACGGGCAAACCCAGGCCCCAGATGCGGTGGCCCACTGAAAACCGCTCTTAGAAATCATGCTAGCACCGGATGGCCTTAAAAGCCGTCCGTTTCGGGAAAAGGCCGTAATACGGCCTTTTTTCTTTGGCTCCGGCGTCGGAGTCCCTCCACGTTCCCAGGCGCGTTGACAGCTATATGTGGCGCTGGTAAATTGGATTAGTTGCCCTTAGCAGTCAGCACTTATAACTGCCAATGGGTAATCCCACTCAGGAGTTTCCCGTGCCTAGATACGATTACCGTTGCGAAAGCTGCAAGACAGAGTTTGAATTGGTGCAGTCCTTCGCGGAAGCCGGCTCCGGCACCTGCCCGGAATGCTCCGGCAACGGCCAGCGTGTGTACCACGCGGTCCCGGTTATCTATAAAGGCAGCGGCTTCTACACCACCGATTACGGGCGTCCCAAGCCTCCGGTGGAGAGCAAGACTGAGCCTGCCAAGGCCTCGACCAGCTCCAGCTCCGATTCCTCCTCGGACTCCAAGTCCGACTTGGCTGGCACGTCCAGCAGCGAGACCACTGCCGCCAAGTCCACCACCGACTCCGGCAGCAGTTCTTCCACCACTCCCGCCAGCTCCACCTAGCCCCACCAGAGGCAACCATGAGGGCATTGATTCAGCGGGTTACCAGCGCGTCGGTTTCCGTTGCCTCCGATAATGCTGTCCCTGAGACTACGGGCGAGATTGGGCCGGGACTGGTCATTCTGCTAGGAGTATCCAAGGAAGACGGCGACGCGGACGCCCAATACCTGGTGGAGAAGGTCTCAAATCTGCGAATCTTCGCCGACGACGATAACCGGTTCAACCGCTCGGCCTTGGACACGGGCGCCGAACTGTTGGTGGTGAGCCAGTTCACCCTCTACGGAGACACCCGCAAGGGACGCCGACCCGACTTCAACCAGGCGGCGGGGCCGGAAGAGGCCAAACGCCTCTACGAGCTGACGGTGGAACTGTTCCGCCAGGCAGGGATGAAGGTTGCCACGGGAAGGTTCCAAGAGCACATGCAGGTGGCCCTGGAGAACGACGGGCCGGTTACTCTGATGCTGGACAGCGCCGACCGTCAACGACACCGGCGCGGTTAAAAGCTATCTGGGGAACCAACCCTTTCAATTAAAAAGGTCTGGTTTACAGCAACTATCTGAGGAACCAACCCTTCCGATCAAAAAATCTGGTTTACGGCAATTATCTGGGGAACCAACCCATGCCTTGGAAGAACCCGCGCAGGTAGGCAATCTGACCTCCGTGGGCCACAGTGTCCCAGACCAACTGGCCCATGGCGACGCCGATGGGAAGCGGCGCCGGCTGGTTCCTTATCTCGATCTTCCGCTCCAGCTCTTCGTCGCTGACCGTGGCCAAGAACTCCCTGGTCTGTGCCTTCATGGCCTCGTAGTAGCCAACCTGCACCTCTTTGGCCGGCGGCCGCCACTGGGCCACCTGGGCGGCGCTCCAGCCAACTCCCCGGTCTTCCTCGTCGGCCGCCATCTCAAACTTCTCGTGCCAGCCGTCGGCCACCCAGGCCTGAGTCTTGCCCTGGAACCGGGTGTTGATGAACATGTCGGTCACCCGGGACAGATGCCACAGGAGCCAGGCGATGGAATTGCACTGCTCTGTGGGCTGACGCGTCATGGCCGACTCGTCCAAGCCCGCCAGCGCGCTGTCAATCATCTCCCAGTTGCGTTCCATCGACAGGGACACCGTCTCAACGGGTCTCACCATGAATGTTCCTCCAAAATCCGAAGTAATCGCCGGTCTAGTCGAAGTCCAGGTCCAGGCTGATGTCCAGGGCGGTCACCGAGTGGGTCAACGCTCCGATGGAAATGAGGTCCACTCCGGTCTCAGCAACCGCTCTGACCGTGTCGTAGGTGATGCCTCCCGATGCTTCGACGATGGCCTGGTCGCCGATGACCTGCATGGCGTCGGCCATCTCGGGCACGGTCATGTTATCCAGCATGATGATGTGGGCGCCGGCTTCCAGGGCTTCTTTCACCTGCTCCATGGTCTCCACTTCCACCTCCACCCGTATGGTGTGGGAGGCGTTGGCCAGGGCCAGTTCAATGACCTGTTTCAGCCCCATCTCCCGGGAGCGGTTGGCCTGGATGTGGTTGTCCTTGATCAGGATGCCGTCGGCCAGGTTCAGGCGGTGGTTGTGCCCGCCGCCCATGCGTACGGAATACTTATCCAGGTAGCGGTGACCGGGCGCGGTCTTGCGGGTGTCTACGATCCTGGCCTTCAACCCCTGTACAGCCTGCACGTAGCGGTTGGTGTCGCTGGCGATGCCGCTCATGCGCTGCATGAAGTTAAGGGCGATACGCTCGGCCTTCAAGATGCCTGCCGCCGAGCCGCGTACCACTGCGATGTCGTCACCGGGAGAAAGTTGGGAACCGTCTTGGAGAATGGCCTGAGCGTCCAGCGTGGGCTCCACCCGGTGGAAGACCTCGATGGCCAGATCTACGCCGGCCAGTACTCCGTTGGCCTTGGCCCGAATGGTGCCGGTGGCCTGGGTCTCCAGCGACACCACGGCCTGGGTGGTGGGGTCGTTAAAGGTCTGGTCTTCCGCGATGGAGGCTTCGATCAGGGCGTGAACGTCGGGGGGGAACTGGGTCATGGCGTGACTTCCTTATGGGCGCATTCTCATATGGACGGCCCATGGAATTTGGGCGTCATTGTACCGCAACGCAAGCTGCTGGGTCACCATTGGAAAGAAGCGCGGGGCAGGAAAAGGACTAACGGAGGGACAGCATCCGCTGGAGCGCGATCTGGGAGTCCCGCTTGACTTCTTCCGGGACAGTGATCTCGTTCAATACGTTGCCCTCAAGCAGGCCGTCCAGCATCCAGAGCAGGTACGCCGGGTGGATGCGGTACATGGTTGAGCAGGGGCAGGTGACCGGGTCCAGGCAGAAGACCGTTTTGTCGGGGTTGTTGATGGCCAGGCGGTTGACCAGGCTGACCTCGGTGCCCACGCCCCATTTGCTGCCGGCGGGGGCGGAGTTGATCTGGTCGCGGATGAATTCGGTGGAGCCCACCAAATCGGCGGCTTGGACCGTCTCCATGGGGCATTCCGGGTGCACGATGATGTTGATGTCGGGGTGCAGCGCCCGGGCCGATTCTATCTGGCCGATGGTGAAGCGGGTATGTACCGAGCAGTGGCCCTGCCACAGTACCATCTTGGCATTTTTCAATTGTTCCGGTGTGTTGCCGCCCAGTTGCCGGAACGGGTTCCAGACCACCATCTCGTCCAGGGGTACGCCCAGCTTCAGTGCAGTGTTTCTTCCCAGGTGTTGGTCGGGCAGGAAAAAGACCCTGCCGGACTGCTCGAACGCCCATTCCAGAGCTGCCATGGCATTGGAGGAAGTGCAGACCGCGCCGCCGTTTCGGCCGCAGAGGGCCTTGATACCGGCAATGGAATTCATGTAGGTCAGGGGGGTGATGCCACCGGGGCCCAGAACATCTTCCAAGTCCGCCCAGGCGTCTTCCACATCGTCCATGGGGGCCATATCGGCCATGGAACAACCGGCGGTTATGTTGGGAAGGATGACTCTCTGGTGGGGCGCCGCCAGTATGCCCGCGGTCTCGGCCATGAAGTGGACACCGCAGAAGATAATGTAGTCGGCTTCGGGCCTTGAAGCGGCCTCCTGGGAGAGGAGGAAGGAATCGCCCTGGAAGTCGGCGTACTTGATCACCTCTTCACGCTGGTAGTGGTGGCCAAGGATAGTCACCGACTTACCCAGCTTCTTGCGGGCCTCGCCGATACGCTGGTCAAGCTCTTCGGCGGTGTAGTGCAGATATTCCGAGGGAATCCTCTGCCAACGGACGTTGACGGCCATCTCTTCCGCCAATGGCTTGGAGGGCAGTTCGTCTTCGGTTTTGCAAAAAGCCGAGTGTTCAAGCTCGGTGATCGGCACGGTGGGCCGGCGGCTTGTAACGGCCATTAATTGTCGCCTCTAGGATGCACTGAATTTTGCTTCTACAGCCAGGGTGCCCTGGAGGGACCACGGACTGGAGCGTTCAATCTTGACTGTGACCAGGTTACCTAGATGATACGCCTCATCCTCAAAAAACACTAGTTTGTTTGAGCGTGTGCGTCCCTGCCACTTCCCACGCTGGCGGCCCTCCACCAGTATTTCCTCGTAGCTGCCCACCAATTCGGCGTTCATTTCGGTCTGGATCTGTTCCTGTAACTTGTCCACCCGCTGGCGCCGGCTGGTCTTTTCAGAGTCGGGCACTGCGTCCTCCATGGTTCGGGAGGCTATGGTACCCGGCCGGGTGGAGTAGGCAGCGCAGTGTACCTTATCCAGGCGCAGTTCCGCCAGCAGGTCCAAGGTCTGTTGGAACTGTTCTTCCGTCTCGCCGGGGAACCCAACGATGATGTCGGTGTTGATGGCCACTTCGGGCATGGTCTCGCGGATTCGGCCAACCAGCTCTATATAGTCCCGGCGGGAGTATTGCCGCCTCATTTCATCCAGGATGCCGTCGTCCCCCGCCTGAACCGGCAGGTTGATGTGCTCACAGACCTTGGGCAGGTCCGCCACCGCCTGGACTATCTCCTGGGTCATGAACTTGGGGTGGGAGGTCAAAAAGCGGATGCGCTCGATGCCGTCAATGTCGTTCAGCCGGGTGAACAGGTCGGCCAGGCTGGGTGTGTCGGGCAGGTCGTGACCGTAGGCGTCCACGGTCTGCCCCAGGAGCGTTACTTCCTTGACGCCTCGGGAGGCCAGTATCTCGACTTCCTGAGCTACCTCTGCCACGGGTCGGCTCACCTGACGCCCCCGGCGGTAGGGAATGATACAGAAGGTGCACATCAGGTCGCAGCCGTGGATGATGGGCACGTGGCAGGTTACATCGGGTCTAACCGGCGTGAGCGGGCCGACGCAGCCTTCCCAGTCCACGCCCATGCGTTCCCCTACCTTCTCCAGCAGAGGCTCGAACTCCTGGGGCCGCATGAACACGTCCACGTAGGGGAAGCGGCGGGCCAGGTCGTCGGACTTGGGGCCGACCATGCAGCCCATGAGGGCTAGTATGCGGTCGGGTTGTTCTTTCTTGAGGGGTGCCATCCAGCCCAGGTTTCCCACCACTTTGTCTTCGGCGCCCTGACGGACCACGCAGGAGTTGAGGACGATCACATCGGCCTCGGCGGCCTTTTCCACCGGCGCCATGCCCATCTGCTCTAGGGCGGCAGCCAAGCGGTCAGAGTCCGCAGTGTTCATCTGACAGCCGATGGTCCAAAGGTAGAAGGTATTCATAGGGCGTTCGGGAAATTAGGGGGGGTGAAGGTTGCGAGGGGGTATCGTCAAATATTACGGCAATGAACGACGATTATCCGATAAAAATATGGCGGAGGGAATGGGATTCGAACCCATGAACCCGCTTTTAACGGGTTAAGCGCTTAGCAGGCGCCCGCACTAGGCCTCTATGCGATCCCTCCCCTTAGCAGGGTAAATGTTACCAAAAGGGCCTAGGCCCTTCAATAGCAGACGAGTCCACAGCGGCAAGATGGACATTCCCCATCCCGAGTACGACTTCGCCTTTATTGGCCACATGTCCGAAATCAATAGTCGCTATTCGAACTTTTTGGGCCCGCGTGGGCAGGATTTCGGTGTTGACACCCATTCTAGCCAGCCATATGATGTTGCCAGGCTTTCACGCCCCCAATCTGTTGGCCCCTGAACATGGGCTGTCTACCACTGGAGATTTATATCCATGGACGAGCTAGACCGAAAGATAATCGCCCTCCTGCAATTGGACGGGCGGGCCTCCAACGCCAAGATCGCCCGCGAGGTCGGCGTCAGTGAAGGCACGGTGCGCCGCCGGTTGCGCCGGTTGGTGACCGACGACGTGGTTAAGATCATCGCGGTGCCGAACCTGGAAAAGTTGGGCTACGCCACCACCGCACTCATCGGCCTGCAGACCGGCCCCGGCAAGTCAGACTCGGTGGCCGAGTCCATCGCCAGCCTGAACGAGGCCCACTACGTGGCCATCACCACCGGCGCCTACGATGTTTTCATCTGGGCCGGCTTGGAATCCGCCGAGGGCCTGGGCGATTTCCTCCGCACCAAGGTTGGCGTCATCGACGGCGTCCAACGGACTGAGACCTTCGTCAACCTGTCCATCAAGAAGCGGACCTACGGTCTGGTCCTCTAGACCGCCCCAACCAGGCTGGAGCACCCCCGAAAACCACCGCCTTCAAGTGGTGGTTTTCTGTTGAAAGCCTTATTGCAGCAATGGCTTTCCGCTATGCTATAATTCCAGTGTAAATTTGCCTGCCGCGTCCAGTCTCGCAAGAACTTCGCGCCGACGGGTGACAATACTGAGCCAATAGGAGCCTCTCAAGATGAGCTATATCATTGCCGAACCATGCGTAGGAACCAAGGATTCGGCTTGTGTGGATGTCTGCCCCGTCGACTGTATCTACACCCGCGACCAAGACGACATGTACTACATCAGCCCCGATGAGTGCATCGACTGCGCCGCCTGTGAGCCGGTCTGCCCGGTCACGGCCATCTTCGCCGAAGACGCGGTCCCCGCTCAGTGGTCCGAGTACATACAGAAGAACCACGACTACTTTAAGAACGTCGACCCTTCTGAGTTGAAGCGCAAGTAATCGCAGTCTCCGGCGGATTCGGTATCCAAGCTCGAATCGTACCGGGGCCGGCCTCACTGGGGCCGATTTCATAAAACCTTTAAAGGGTTGCCCTTTAAAGGTTTTATATCGTCAACCGGGTGCGTCAATCCCGGTATCGCTGTGGGTTGTGTGGGTAGGGGGGCGTACTTTGGGCCGCCCGCAGTCTTTGGATTTATTCTGACACTACGCCTAGGAGCCAAAGAATGAACGTCGACTCAACCCCCCAGTTCGTTGAAGAAGCCTACAAGAAGATCGAACGTAACCTTGAGGTTGTCCGCGCCCGGTTCAACCGCCCTCTGACCTTGGCGGAAAAGCTGCTCCTCGGACACCTGGACGACGCCCAAGGCGCCGAACTGGACCCGGGCGAGAGCTACATCATGCTGAACCCGGACCGGGTCGCCCACCAGGACGTGACCGGTCAGATGGCCATCCTGCAGTTCATGCAGTCGGGCCGCAGCGAGGTAGCGGTGCCCACCACCGTCCACTGCGACCACCTGATCCAGGCACGGGTCGGCGCATCCTCCGACCTGCAAGACGCCCTCAACGAGAGCAGTGAGGTCTACCAGTTCCTGGAGTCCTCCTGCCGCAAGTACGGCATGGGTTTCTGGAAACCCGGCTCCGGCATCATCCACCAGGTCGTACTTGAGAACTATGCCTTCCCCGGCTGTCTGGTGATCGGCACCGACTCCCACACTCCCAACGCCGGGGGTCTGGGTTCTTTGGCCATCGGTGTGGGCGGGGCCGACGCCGCCGACGTGATGGCCGGGCTGCCTTGGGAAGTCAAATACCCCACCCTCATCGGCGTCCACCTCACCGGCGAGATGAGCGGCTGGACCGCCCCCAAAGATGTCATCATCAAGCTGGCCGGTGAACTCACCGTGGCCGGAGGCACCAACGCCATCATCGAGTACTTCGGCCCCGGCGTTGAGTCCATCAGCTGCACCGGCAAGGCCACCATCACCAACATGGGCGCCGAATTGGGCGCCACCGGCGATGTCTTCCCCTTCGATTCCCGGATGGCCACCTACCTGAACGCCACCCGCCGCCCCGAACTGGCCGCGTTGGCTGAGAAGTACAAGCACCTGCTCACCGCCGACCCTGAGGTGGAGCAGGACCCGTCCCAGTACTACGACCGCATCGTGGAGATCGACCTCTCCACTCTGGAGCCCCACATCACCGGGCCCCACTCCCCCGACCGCGCCCGGCCCATCTCCGCCCTGGCCCAAGAGGCCAAGGAAGAGGGCTTCCCGGACACCGTATCCGCGGCGCTGGTCGGCAGCTGCACCAACTCATCCTACGAAGACATGAGCCGCTGCGCCGACCTGGCCCGGCAGGCCAAGGCCCACGGCCTGAACGCCGCGGCCAAGTTTATGGTTACCCCCGGCTCCGAGCAGGTCCGTGCGACCATCTCCCGGGACGGCCAGCAGGAAGCCCTGGAGGACATCGGCGGCATCGTCCTGGCCAACGCCTGCGGGCCCTGCATCGGCCAGTGGCGGCGGGACGAGATGCCCGAGGGCGAGCCCAACTCCATCGTCACGTCCTACAACCGTAACTTCCCCAAGCGTAACGACGCCAACTCGGGCACGATGAACTTCATCGCCAGCCCGGAACTGGCGGTCGCAATGAGCCTGGGCGGCAGCCTGAGCTTCAATCCGCTGACCGACACCCTGACCGGCGCCGACGGCGTGGAGTTCAAGCTTGAAGCACCCGCGCCGGCGCCAGAGGTCCCGCCCAACGGTTTCGACCAGGGCACCGACCGCTACGTGGCCCCGCCCGAAGACGGCAGCAACGTTGACGTCGCAGTTGACGCCTCCAGCACCCGGCTGCAGGTCCTGAACCCGTGGCCCGCATGGGACGGCGAGGACTTCGTCGACATGCCCGTGCTGGTGAAAGCCGCCGGCAAGTGCACGACGGACCACATCTCTCCGGCCGGCGCCTGGCTGCGCTTCCGCGGTCACCTGGACAACCTGAGCGACAACATGTTCTTGGGCGCGGTGAACACCTTCACCGACGACCCCGGCACCGGCGTGAACCAGCTCTCCGGTGAGCAGATTCAGCCCATCC
This sequence comes from Chloroflexota bacterium, assembly GCA_002721995.1. Taxonomy (GTDB): domain Bacteria; phylum Chloroflexota; class Dehalococcoidia; order Lucifugimonadales; family UBA3495; genus UBA9611. Next base: position 18,179 of record PBMF01000020.1, on the reverse strand, counting down.
CCGAGATTGCCCGCGAGTACAAGGCCCAGAGCATGCGGTGGATCGCCATTGGCGACAACAACTATGGCGAGGGCTCCAGCCGTGAGCACGCCGCCATGTCGCCCCGGATGCTGGGAGCGGCCGCTGTGGTCACCCGCAGCTTCGCCCGGATCCATGAGGCCAACCTCAAGAAGCAGGGCATCTTGCCGCTGACCTTCGAGGACCCGGCCGACTACGACCGCATCCGCGCCGACGACCGCATCAGCCTCATCGGCCTGGCAAACCTGATACCGGGACAACCGGTGGTCTGCGTTGTAGCCCACGACGACGGGGAAGAGGAGCGCATCAACCTGCGCCACACCATGAACCCCGGCCAGATCGAATGGTTCAAGGCCGGCTCGGCCATGAACCACATGAAGAACACCGCCGGCGGATAAGCCCCGCCCGGTTTTACCCGCCAGGTTTCGATCGACTCAACAAAAAGGGGCCACTCTGATGAGCGGCCCCTTTTTAATTGTCAGACCCTCCCACACGCGCCGAATCCGTAGGGGCGGGTTTCCAACCCGCCTTGCCGCCCAGGCAACCTTATCACCTGGAACCCAAACCCTCTCCACAAACCATCTCCCGTTCGGACAGACACCGTGGCGGATGAAACAGGGCAGGTTAAAAACCTGCCCCTACAATGGGTGTCCCGCGAACCGGCCTTTTCCATCCGTTCTCCTACCCAGCCCGTTCCTACCTGTAGGGGCGGGCTTACAACCCGCCCTGCCGCCCCAAAACCACGTTCCCCAGGGACCAACCCCTGTTCGACAAACCAACTCCCTTTGACAACCACCGTGGCAATGAAAAAGGGGCAGGTTTCCAACCTGCCCCTACGAATGGCATCTGCTGTTTAACTGCTGATCTACTGTTTACCCCAGGTCGTCCAGGCAGGCCTCCACGGGTTTGCTGATGCAGGAGAATATGGGGGTGTCCAGCAGGGTGTAGGGCCGGGCCTTGGACTCCCGCAGGTCCATGACCAGGTCCAGGAAGTGGGACGGGTCGTCGGTCTCGAACCCCAGCACGAACTCCTGGTCATCCAACCCGAATGAGTAGGCGGTGCTGATCTTAACGTCGGGATACTTGTGGCCGATGACGAAGTGCTCGTTCATCAACTCCTGACGTTCTTCCTTGGGCAGTTGGTACCAATCGTGGGTCTTGATGAAGGGATAGATGAACAGGTACTTCCTGCCGATGATGCGCATGGTGGAAGTACCGGTGCCCTCCTGGCCCTCGTGTACATGGTCGTCGATGTATGGGGAGCGGCGGGTCATGGCCAGGTAGGAGTGGGGCATGGTCAGGTACTGCGCCATGTCGGTGTGGTTGATCCTGGCCATCAGCTCGTTCAGCGGTTCCATCTCTTCGCTGACCTTCCAGAGCATGAAGTCGGCATCGCCCCTGGTACCCACCAGACTGTAGCTATTCATGGACACGCGGTCCGAGAACTCGCCTAGGACCTCGGCCAACTGGGCCTTGTTATCCTGACGTTCCTTGGCCGGCAGGCCGCGCCAGGCTGGGTCAACTTTGAAAAAGGAATATTTCACGAAATCGCGCCGGACTTGTTCGGTCATCTGGGTTCTTCCTCGCGGGATGCACGAATGCGGGGGTATTGAATCCAATGATAGCAACGGCCAGGCGCCTGTGGCAATGTAACTTGGGACTGGGTCAGCGCGATTGATTTCCCGTAGGGCGGTGCTACAATCTCCGGGTGCCGCCAGCCAGCTCGGCCGGAGGCACCCAATGACCGGAATTATTTGAGGTGCAGAGATGGTAGCTTTGGGCTCGGGAAATTACACCTACGAAGTGGAAGAGGGTTGGGGCAAGCTCCCCGACGGTTGGTCCTTCAAGGAATGCGCGGCGGTGGGCGTGGACGCCCAGGACAACGTGTACGTCTTCAACCGGGGTGAACACCCCATGATCGTCTTCGACAAGGACGGCAACTTCCTGCGCTCCTGGGGTGAGGGCACCTATCCCCGGGCCCACGGTATCACCATGGGACCCGACGACAGCATCTACCTGACCGACGACGGCGACCACACCGTACGCAAGTGCAATATGGACGGCACGGTCGTCTTTACCCTGGGCATCAGCGGCAAGCCCGCTCCCTTCATGAGCGGCGACCCCTTCAACCGCTGCACCCACGTGGCCCTGGACCCCCAGACCGCCGAGTTCTACGTCTCCGACGGCTACGGCAACGCCCGCATCCACAAGTATTCACCCGACGGCAAGCTGCTGTTCTCCTGGGGCGAATCGGGCACCGGCCCCGGCCAGTTCAACATCGCCCACAACGTCTGCACCGACAAGGACGGCTGGGTTTACGTGGCCGACCGCGAGAACCAGCGGATACAGGTCTTCGACAAGAACGGCAAGTTCGAGACCCAGTGGAAGGACATGGCCCGTCCCTGCGGCCTGTACATAGATTCCAGCGCGGAACAGGTCTATGTGGGAGAACTGGGAGTGGCCATCGGCCCCAACGACCAGGCTTCGGGCCTGGGTCCCCGCGTGGGTATCATGGACCTCAAAGGCAACTACCTGGCCAAACTTGGCGACATCGCCGAGAGCGAAGAGCCAGGCAGCTTCATCGCCCCCCACGGCATCACCATCAACTCCAGAGGGGACATCTTCGTGGGCGAGGTCTCCTGGACCCACACCGGCAGTCGTCTGAACCCGCCCCGCGAGGTCCGCTCTCTGCAGAAGCTGACCAAGAAGTAGCAGCTACCCCCACCCTAACCCTCCCCCTCGCAGGGGGAGGGTTAGGGTGGGGGCCACGCGCCTCATCAGACCTCTCATACGGAGCAAACAACCCCATGGAAATACGACTGGGCAGCCTGAAACGGGATGCCGAAGAGGCCCAGGGAACGGCGATTATCATTGACGTGTTTCGGGCCTTCACCACCGCCGCCATCGCCTTCGACCACGGCGCCAAGGAGATAACCCTCTTTGCCGAGCCTGAGGACGCCCTGGCTTTGCACCGTAAGGGTGTGGGCGACTACCTGATGGGAGAGGTGTCCGGCAAACGGCCGGAGGGGTTCGACTTCGGCAACTCACCCCATGAGATATCCCAGGTGGACCTGACCGATAAGACCCTGGTCCAGTCCACCAGGGCCGGCACCGTGGGTGTGGAGGCCGCGGCCAAGGCTTCGGAGATATTCCTGGGGTCCTTCGTGGTTGCCCAGGCCACGGTGGACGCCATCAAAAGGGCCAAGCCCAACCTGGTTTCCATCATCGCCATGGGAGACCAGGGTGTTAACCGCTCGGACGAAGACGAGCACTGCGGCATCTATCTGCGGAACCTGCTGGAAGAGCGGAAGCCCGACTTTGACGCGGTGAAGTCGTTGATCATGAAGGGAGGCGCGACCCAGAAATTCTTCGACCCGTCCCAGCCGCAGTACCACCCAGAAGATGTGACCCTGGCCCTGAAGGCCGACCGCTACGACTTCGCCATGAAGATCAGCCGGGAAGACGGCCTATTGGTGGCCCGGAAGCACACCCTCTAACAGGCGCTAGAACCGGTCCAGTCGCAGGTGCTCGGCCCCGGAAACCTCAGTCTGACCCTGCTGGATGAGTTCGAACATGGCGTGGGCCATACCCGTGCTCCAGAGTATCCCCTTGCGTCCACCGCCAGTGGAAACGAACAGGTTGTCCCAGCCGGTCACCTTGTCGACGATGGGCAGGCCATCCGTGGAGAGGGGCCGCAGGCAGGCGGTCTGCTGGACAAGCTCGGCATCGTCCATGCCTGGAATCATCTTCAGCAGGTCGGCCATGATGCCGTCACGGGCCGCCGAGGTGGTGTTCTCATCAAAACCCGCCACCTCCTCCGTGGTGCCAGCCCAGACCAGTCCGTCCGGTTTGGTCGCCACGTAATTGCCCTTGTAGTTCACCGCCAGCGCCAGCGGATTGGTCTCTGACCTCAGCCTGATTATCTGGCCCTTCAGCGGCGTAACAGGTATGTCCACACCGCACCAGGCAGAGGCCTCCCCAGCCCAGGGTCCCATGGCCAAGAGCACTACGCCGGCGTCGATCTTGCCGTTTTCCAGGGTAACGCCGGTGCAGCGGGCGCCCTCGCTGATCAGTCCGGTGGCACGGCGTTGGAGCACCTCCACACCGTAGCGCTCGCCGGCACGCAGGGCCGCCAGCACGAACCGGTACGGCTCCAGGGCGCCGGGGCTCTGCTCGTAGAGCGCTCCCTGACACTCCGGACTGACCTGGGGCTCCAGTTTCATGGCCTGTTCCCGGTCCACCCATTCCACGTTGAAACCGCCCACCGTGCGCATCCAGTCCACGTTAGCCTTGTCCTCCCGGACCTCCTCGTCCTCGAAGGCCAGGTGGAGGCGGTCCCGTAGCTCGAACCCAACGTCGATGCCCGTCTGTTCCTGCAGTTCCCGGGCCAGGGTGCGGTGGCGGCCGTAGCACCACAGACTGAACTCCAAAAGAGGCTCCGGCAGGCCGACCCCGGTCAGGGGGTCCAAACCGCCAAAGGCGAAGCCCGAGGCGTGGCTGCCCACGGAGTCCGCTTCCAAGATGGTCACCTTGAAGCCGTTGCGGCCCAGAAGATATCCGGTGAGACAACTTACGATGCCTCCGCCGACGATTACCACATCACGAGAACTGGTGGTCATTTACTCTCACTTCTCGGCCCTGATTTGGCCGGGCGAATTTGTTCGGTATCGAGCTTACCACAGGCGCGTAGCCATGCCCTAGAGGCCCTTGAACCAGGCCTCGAACCGGTCCAGATGGGACGGCTCGCCCTCCGCCGATAGTTTGCCGGAACTGATACCGTCTGCGGCGCTCAACCGGCCATAGGTGAAGAGCAGATATTGCTGGGCGGTGGCGCTGACGCTCAGGTCGGGCCCAGAGGGCATGCCGGAGGTCATTTCGAAGGCGTCACCGGTCACCTCAAGGCGGTACTCCCGGGGCTGGTCGGGACCTAGCCCAAACCCATACACCACGGGTCTGGCCAGCTTCTCTGAGGGGCGGAAGCACATGCGCAGCCAGTTGGTCGACATATCCAGAAGGGGCGGGATACTGGCCGGGTCCAGACCGGCGTTGGGGTCCAAGGCGGAACGGATGTCCCAGTCGTGGATTGCCAGCTCCTGGATGCGCAGCAGCACGTAGTCCGACCCCGGCATGGCCCCACGGCGGGCGTGCCAGGCCAGGGTATCCCACGACCCGGCGGCGTACTTGTCGTACTCATCGTGCAGCCAGGCGTAGTTCTCATCGTAGGCCTGGAGCAGACCACCGGCCAACTTATTGCGCCGCTCGATGTCCCGCTGGGCGTTGCTATTGGACATGGTCTGGTTGTCCACGGACACGAACCCGTCGGGGGGTTCGTGATTTCCGGCCCGGCCCCGCTCCATGCTGCCGGCCTGACGTTCCGCGCCGCCCACCAGGTGGCTCACCACGTCTTGCACCTGCCATTGGTCACAGGCGCTGGGCAGCTCCATCTGCTCGGGCATCAATTTACCCAGGTATTCCCTGATGTTGGCGGCCAGTTGCTTGGCTACAGCCACCCGGTCTGCAATCTCGGTCATTTCGCTTCGTCCTTCACGGGGTGTCGGGCACGTTCCGTCGGTGGAATCCGCCCTTGGGTTCTTGTACAATCGGGCGACTAACCACAGGCGTAATACGGCCCTCAAAAGGAAATTTCAGCCATGAAATTGTGCTTCTTCCACCTGATGCCCTACCAGGCCCTGCCCCCCAGCTTCGAGAAAGATTATCACAGCGTTTGGGTGGACGCACCCAACCACCTTTTCGACCCTGAAAAGGGCCACCACATGTACAACGATTTCCTGGACCAGCTGGAGTACGCCGAACAGGTGGGATTCGACGCCATCTGCGTGAATGAACACCACTCCAACGCCTACGGGCTGATGCCCTCTCCCAACCTGATGGCCTCGGCCATGTCCCGGGGGACCTCCGAGGCGGCCATCGTGGTGCTGGGCAACAGCCTGGCCCTCTACAACCCGCCCACCCGCGTGGCCGAGGAGATGGCCATGCTGGACGTTTTGAGCGGCGGGCGGTTGATCGCTGGGTTCCCCCTGGGCACGGCCATGGACACCATCTTCGGCTACGGCCAGGTGCCCGCCACCCTTAGGGAGAAGTACCAGGAGGCCCACGACCTGGTGATGAAGGCCTGGAAGGAGCGGGAGCCCTTCGCCTTCAACGGCAAGTACAACCAGCTCCGCTACGTGAACATCTGGCCCCGGCCCTATCAGCAGCCCCACCCCCCCATCTGGGTGCCGGGCAGCGGCAGCCTGGAGACCTGGGACTGGACCATCAAGAACGACTACGTCTACTGCTACCTGAGCTATTCGGGCTACAAGGTCGGCAAGTACATCCTGGACGGGTTCTGGGAAGAGATGGACCAGCAGGGAAAGGAGTTCAACCCCTATCACGCCGGGTTCCTCCAGTTGGTGGCCGTCTCCGAGACCGACGAACAGGCCCAGGAGTACAAAGACTCCATCGAATATTTCTTCAAGAAGAGCCTGCACATACCCGGCGGCTACGGCAACCCGCCGGGCTACCGTTCGGTGCGCACCAACGCCTCCCAGGCTGGGGCCGAGACCATGCAATCGCGGGTCAAGCAGCTCAGCGACTTCACCTGGACCGATTACCTGGAAGCGGGCAACGTGATTGTGGGCAGCCCGGAGACCGTGCGACAAGAACTTACCCACGCCATCAAGGAACTGCGGGTGGGCAACCTGATGCTCCTGCTCCAGTTCGGAGACATGCCCAAGGAACTGGCCAAGAAGAACACGACTCTGTTCGCCAATGAGGTCATGCCCCACCTGCGCGACATCTGGTCCGAGTATGAGACCCGCTGGTGGCCGGAAAAGCTGAACAACAGCGCCAAGGAGGTCGTCAGTTAGCGGTGGACCAGAGTCAGGGACCAATCTCTGCCAACGACCCCTATTCCAGGCGTCATATCGCCGTATCCGGGGCCGAAATGGCGTACGTGGACTCGGGGGTCGGCTATCCCATCGTGTTCCTGCACGGGAACCCCACGTCATCCTACCTGTGGCGGAACGTCATACCCCACGTGGAGCCGGTGGGCCGGTGTCTGGCCCCGGACCTGGTGGGGATGGGAGACTCGGGCAGCGCCCCCAACGGTTCCTACCGCTTCGCCGACCACAGTCTGTTCTTGGATGAGTGGTTCGAAAAGCTGGCCTTGAACAGGGATATCACCCTGGTTATGCACGATTGGGGTTCGGCCCTGGGCTTCCACTGGGCCCGGCGTCATCCCGAGCGGATAAAGGGCCTGGTCTACATGGAGGCCATCGTCCGTCCCGTGACCTGGGAGGAGTGGCCCGAGGCCGCCCGCGGGGTGTTCCAGGGGTTCCGCTCTCCCAGCGGCGAGGAAATGGTCCTGGAGAAGAACACCTTTGTGGAGCGCGTGCTCCCGGGCAGCATCCTACGGAAACTCTCCGATGAGGAGATGGACGTCTACCGGCGTCCCTATCAAAACCCCGGCGAGTCCCGGCGGCCCACTTTGACCTGGCCCAGGGAGATCCCCATCGAGGGTGAACCTGCCGACGTGGTTCAAGTGGTGGACCAGTACGCCCAGTGGCTGGCCACCAGCGACGTGCCCAAGCTGTTCATAAACGCCGAGCCTGGGGCCATATTGACCGGCCCCCAGCGCGAGTTCTGCCGCACCTTGCCCAACCAGCGAGAAACCACCGTCAAGGGAGTCCACTTCATCCAGGAAGACTCTCCGGCGGAGATCGGCCAGGCCATCGCAGAATGGTACCGCTCCCTGTGATTCCCAATACTTCCAGAAACGAGACGGAGAACCCATGCCCGAGACCTTGAACATATCCCTTAGAGGCGGAGATTTTGAAGCCGAAGTGCTGAAGGACGGCAGCGGCCCGCCCCTCTTCTACCTGCACGGCGCCATCGGCCAGAAGGGCTGGGCCCCGTTCCTGGACTCCCTAGCCAAACAGTTCACCGTCTATGCCCCCTACCTGCCGGGCTATGCCAAGTCCTCGGGCCTGGAGAAGCTGGACGACCTAACCGACCTGACCCTCTACCAGTTCGAGCTTCTGGACGCCCTGGGTGTCTCAAAAGCCCATGTGGTGGGGCATTTCTTCGGTGGGATGATTGCGGCTGAGATGGCCGCCCTCTCCCCCAGCTACGTGGACAAGCTGGTGTTGGCCGCGCCCGCGGGCACCTGGCGGGACGAGGCGCCGGTAGCCGACCTTTTGGCCATGAGCGCCGACCAACTGCAGAACGAACTGTGGTCCTCGGCGTCCAGTTCCATGAGCCTGTCTCCCGCCGATTTCGAGGCCAACTCCCGCCTGAAGGCCACCCTGGCCGCCGACCGCATGCAGGACCTGACCGCCGCCGGCAAGTTTCTCTGGCCCATTCCCGACAAGGGACTGAAACGGCGTGCCTACCGTATCAAGGCACCCACCCTGGTGATGTGGGGCGAGAACGACCGCATCGTCCCGTCGGTCTACGCCGATGACTTCGCCGGACTTATCTCCGGTGCAACGGTGTCGTTGATGCCAAACGCCGGTCACCTGCTCATGATTGAGCGCGCCGAAGTCTTCGCCGACACTGTGGCCGACTTCCTCAAATAGCAGGCACGAGCAAGCCCATTGGTGGACGCCCTTGCCCGCTGAGCTATATCATCTTTACACCGGATACACGCATCTTATGTATGGTGACCGGAGGTAAATATGGCTTCATCCACCAGTTCCCGTCTGGCGGGGCTGGAAAATATATTGGGCGAAATGGAATCGGTGGTCGTGGCATTCTCCGGAGGTGTGGATAGCGCCCTCATGGCATTCGCCGCCCACCGCGTACTGGGCGACGGGGCCCTGGCGGTGACCGCCGTTTCCCCAGCTCTGGCCGAGCGAGAGCTCCAGGAGGCGTCCAAACTCTCCCAGCAGATGGGGTTCTCCCACCGTGTCATCCACACCGACGAGATGGCCCGGGAAGGTTACGTGGCCAATTCCCCCCAACGCTGTTACTTCTGCAAAACAGAACTCTATACCCACCTGACCGCCCTGGCTGAGAGGGAAGGATATTCCTGGGTCGCCAATGGCGCGAATACCGACGACCAAGGAGACTACCGGCCAGGAATGACAGCGGCCTCGGAGCACGGCGTCCGCAGCCCCCTGATAGAGGCCGGACTGACCAAGTCAGACGTGCGGGCCATCGCCAAGGAATTTGGAATTCCCATCTGGGACAAACCAGCCCAACCCTGCCTCTCATCGCGGATCCCATATGGCACGCCGGTCACGCTGGAGAACCTGTCCAAGATTGAGCGGGCCGAGGACTACTTGAAGGGCCTGGGACTCAAAGAGGTACGCGCCCGCCACCATGACAGCCTCTGCCGCGTGGAGGTCTCCGAAGACGAGATCGGTCTGGCCTTTGAACATCGCAAGGAGATAACCGCGGCCCTGAAGAAGATTGGCTACCTGTGGGTCTCGCTGGACCTGTCGGGGCTCCGGTCGGGCAGTCTGAATGACCAGTTGGACCTGTCCATAAGCGTGGGAAACCCTAAGACATGAGGATTGCCTACATCCAGTCCATCGGCGGGGCCAGCGGAGATATGATGCTGGGAGCGCTCACCGACCTGGGGATGCCCGTCGAGCACCTGGAAGAGCAGTTGGGGGCCCTGAACATCGGCGGCTACCGGTTGGAAGCCCGGGAAGAGACCCGCTGCGAGATGCGGGGCACCTACCTGAAAGTGGAACTGGAAGACCCGGCCCGCCACTCCCCCCGGAAGCTTTTGGCCACAGTGGAAGAGAGCGGCCTCTCCCAACAGGTGAAGGACCGGTCCAGCCGGGTGCTGAACGCGTTGTGGCAGGCAGAGAGCCGCGTCCACGGCGAGGCGCCCGAGACCTTGGAACTGGAAGAGCTGGGCAGCGTTGATACTCTGGTTGACGTCGTCGGGTCGGCCATTGGGTTGGAGTACCTGGGTATCCAGTCCCTTCACGCCGCACCCCTGGTGATCGGAAACTCCAGCCCACCGCGCCGGGCGGGAGGCTACTCCAATCCGGCCCCGGCGACCCTGGAGCTGATCGCGGCGGCAGGCGCTCCCGTATCATCCGAGAATCCCTTGTACGAGAATGCCGGCGAGCTGACCACGCCCACCGGCGCCGCCCTCATCACCACTCTGGCCGAATTTACCCGCCCCGCTTTCTCAGTGGACCGGGTTGGACTGGGCCTGGGCACCAAGGACCCCGCCGAGTTCGCCAACGCGCTGCGGGTCTGGCTGGGTGAAACCTCCAAAGCCGAGACCGACTCGTCGGTCAACCGTGACCAGGTCGTTCTGCTGGAGACCAACCTGGACGATGTCTCAGGGGTGGTCTTGGGCTACGCCCAAGAACGTCTCTTCGCCATCGGCGCCCTGGACGTTTGGAATACCCCCATCCAGATGAAAAAGAACCGCCCCGGCACTGTACTTTCCGTCCTGGTGCCCAAGGACAAGGAAAGGGAAGCCTCGGAATTGATCTTGCGGGAGACTCCCACCCTGGGCATCCGCATCCGCAACGTAGACCGGTATGTGGCGGGGCGGGAAATGACAACCATTCAGACGGATATGGGGCCCGTCGCGGTGAAGGTCAAACTGCTGGACGGCCGGCCCGTCAGCGCCGCCCCAGAACCCGACGAGGTCGGCCGGGTCGCCCGTGAAACGGGAAGACCATTCCAAGAAGTCTACCAACGGGTCACCGAAGAAGCCCGAAGGCAACTACTTTAACCATTAAGGGCAGCCCAGGAGGACCGACATCCAAGAGCAACGACTAAGGGAACTGCTGGCCCACTTCAAAGAGAACGGCATGACCGTGGACACCGCCATAGAGCAGCTCCGCGACCTGCCCTATCAGGACATCGGGTTCGCCAAGCTGGACCACCACCGCCCCCTGCGCACCGGCTGGCCCGAGGTCATATTCGGCAAGGGAAAGACGCCGGAGCAGATCGCGAAGATTGTCGGTGTGATGAAGGGGCGAGGCCACCCGGTCCTCGTGACCAAAACCGGTCCGGAGGCCTACCAGGCGGTGCTGGAAGACACCCCGGAGGCCGAGTTCCACGACCTGCCCCAGGCCATAGTTGTCCCCGCGCCCCAGACCGCCCCGCTCACTGAGGGCATAGTGGTGGTGACCGCCGGTACCGCCGACCTGCCCGTGGCCGAGGAAGCGGTCCTCACCGCCACTCTCATGGGCAACGACGTGACCCTCGTGTCGGACGTGGGGGTGGCCGGTCTTCACCGGCTGCTGGACCAACTCCCCGTCATTCAAAAGGCGCGGGTAATTGTGGTAGTGGCGGGGATGGACGCGGCGCTGGTGGGAGTGGTTGCGGGACTCGTATCGGTCCCGGTGATAGCCGTGCCGACCAGCACCGGCTACGGGGCCAGCTTCGAGGGCCTGGCGGCGCTGCTCTCCATGCTGAATAGCTGTTCACCCGGCGTGGCTGTGGTCAACATTGACAACGGTTTCGGCGCCGGACACATGGCCGCTCTGACCATTGCGGGAAGCACAGGACCGACCAGCGAAGGGGACTCCCGGTCTTGAGCCCGATTGACGGCGCAGTTGGACTAGACCGGTGAACGCGCGCTGGGGCTGCCTGATCGTTTCCCTCTTGCTGGCCGCGTTTTTTCTGCTGGCCATAATAGGCACCCGCCTGACCGGCGTGCCCTATTGATCTCACACCAACCCGGCTATATTGCTTTCCCTCCCCTTCTCTCACCTTCCTACCGACTCTCGGAAATTTTGCCCTTGCCGTTTAAAAACTTGCCAAAATAGAGTAACAATATCTTAATATAATCAAATCAGTAATCTTTTCACCCGTTACGAGGACTTCCATTGATGACCAACTGGGATGGCAAACGGCCGGTTCGCCAGGTGCCGAAGGATCTGGACCTTTTCACCACGGACCGCAACCGGGCCGCCCCGCCGCCCGTTGCTCCCTAGACGGGATTTCACCCAGCATTCGAAGTCATGACTCTGGCGTTGGTGGTAACTCAGACCTCTGCCGAGCTTCACGAGGCCATTGCAAAGATCGCCACTGAACTAAGCGGCCGATCAGCCGAGGGGCAAGAAAAGGAATGGGGCCGGGTAAACAGGAAATACGTGGACTCAATTTCCAGGCTGGATGCCCGTCTGGCCTCGCCCGCCGGTGAAGAGCGGGTTGCCAAGAACCCTGTTTTCCAACCTCACATAGAATCCCTTTCCGGCATATGCCAGGCCATCGAAAGGGCCAAGGTCCGGTTCACCAGGTTGGAGTCTTCCAACAACGCCATGGTGCCGGCTGTGTTGGAAACCTTTGTTGGTGACTGCCGCAGAAGTCTGAACACGTTTGGAGATGTCTGCGATGACCTGACCCAGTTGCTGGAGCGGCTTCCAGAAGGGGACCTGGACGCCACGGGCCTGGCCATCGTCGTTCTCTGCAATCTCCTGAGCAAACTGACGCCCAGTGTCGAGCGGGTTGCCAACCTGCCCGCCGCCGCCACGGCGGCATCATCCCAATGTTTCGCTGTAGCAGCACGGGACCTACAGCTCCGCGCCAGCCGATTCCAAGCGGGATTCGACCGGCCCCACTGAGTCCTATTCTTCGCTGTGGGAAGCTGGACACCTCTTGTGTGACGGTGGCGTTAGTGCCGACGCCACCGTTGTTCATTGCCCCTCACGACTCCACCGCGTGCTCCAAATGGTCCACGGACAGTAGTTTTCCCGACCCGTCCGACTGAACTCCAACCAGGTCGATGCGCCAGTCCGACTGCTCCAGGCCCTCTTCCTCCAAGTAGTGCTGGGCGGTGGCGATCAGGCGTTGGGATTTGGCCTTGGAAATGGCTTCTTGAGGTGTGCCAAAGGAGGCACCACGGCGCGTCTTCACCTCAACAAACACCACCTCGAAGCCCCGTCTGGCCGCGATATCCACCTCGCCCCAGCGGCAACGGTAATTCATAGCGGAGACTGTGTAACCCTTGCCCTCCAGGTGCCAGCGGGCGTGTTCCTCTCCCCATTGTCCCAATCGTCCCCGGGGCGTGGCCACGGTCAGGACCCGCCGGAGAGCTACATACTGGCCTGGGCTACCGGCGCAAAGGACCGTCGGTGGATGGGGCATGGTCCCAGCTCCCGCAGGCTCTGGAAATGGGCCTTGGTGGGATAACCCTTGTGCTTGGCGAAATCATATCCGGGGTAGGTGTCCGCCGCCTCCACCATCAATCTGTCCCTGGTGGTCTTGGCGATGTTGGAAGCCGCGGCGATGGAGTAGCTCTTGCTGTCGCCCTTCACAACGGTGTCGTAGCTGTAGTCGCATTCGCGGACATGGATGAAGTCCAGCAGCAGGTGGCCCGGTTCCAGGCTGAGCTGGCCAACAGCCCGCATCATGGCGGCCAGGGCCGCGCGGCCGATGCCCATCTGGTCAATCTCTTCCGGTCCGACCATGCCAACACCATAGGCCAGGGCATTTTCTTGGACTGCTGCGGCGGCCTTTTCCCGCCGGGCATGGGTCAGCTTCTTGGAGTCGTCCAGCAGTTGAAGCCACGGCTCTGCGCCGGTGAGGTTGGGAGGGAGAATGACGGCGGCAGCCACCACCGGGCCGGCCAGGGGACCGCGTCCAGCTTCATCGACACCGGCGACGAATTGGATTCCCTGTTGGTATATCCCTGATTCCAGAGACAGGTCCGGCATGGCCACCTCGCAGATTACTGGGGAGTGGCTGCTGGCAGTTGCTCCGGGGAGCCGGTACCGGCATCGTTCCCGCCGGCGCCCTGAGTGATCGTCCCACCGCCCAACAGCACATCACCTTGGTAGAACACGGCGGCCTGGCCCGGGGTTATCGACCTCTGGGGCCGCTGGAACCGGACCATTGCGCCGTCGCCACGGGGGGTTAGCACCGCCGCAGCCTCGATTGACTTGTAACGGATTTTCACGCCCACGTCCACGGGACTCTGGGGTGGATTTCCCAGGGTGTAGTTGACCACTGAGACCACCATCTCCTCCTGTAACAAGGCCTCCTCCGGACCGACGATGACCCGGTGTGATTCGGGTTCCAGGCGTACCACAAACCGGGGCTCACCCTCGGCGATGCCCAGGCCGCGCCTCTGCCCAATGGTGAAATATTCGATGCCGTTGTGCCGTCCCAGCACCGTGCCGTCCAGGTCCACAATGTCGCCTGGCGTGGTGGTTAACCGCTTTCTCAGGAAGGACTTGTAGTCGCCATTGGGTATGAAGCAGATATCCTGGCTGTCGGGCTTGGCCGCTATCAGCAGGCCGGCGTCCTCGGCCATCCGGCGAATCTCGCTCTTGGGGTAGGCGCCCACCGGCATCAGAGTGCGGGCCAGTTGCTCCTGGCCCATGCCAAAGAGCACGTAGGACTGGTCCTTGGAGGCGTCCACAGCCTTCTTCAGCACAAATCCTTCGGGGCGGCGTTCGATCTGGGCGTAGTGACCGGTGGCCACGTAGTCGGCCTCCAGTATCTGGGCCCGCTCCATCAGGTGGCTGAACTTGATCTTGTCGTTGCAGGCGATGCAGGGATGGGGCGTGCGGCCCAACTGGTATTCGGAGGTGAAGTAGTCAACCACCTGGGACTGGAACTCCCGCTGGGTGTTGAGCACGTAGTGGGGAATGCCCAAGCGGCGGCAGACCGACCTGGCGTCTTCCACGTCATCCAGGGTGCAGCAACCCTGGTAATTGGGCGGCAGTTCCGACCCGTCCAGATTGTAGAGCTTCAGGGTCACACCCACGACGTCATAGCCCTGCTGCGTCAACAGCAGAGCGGCAACGGAGGAGTCGACTCCTCCACTCATGGCGACCACTACTCTTTCTGGCAAGACCTACTCGTTCGATGGGCAGACAGCCCAGAAATCCACACTAGCACACCCCACAAAAGGGATACAACCGGCGCCGGGCTGGGAGGAGCTGTAACACATCAGAAATCTGAAAATGATAGTACTCTATTAGTAGCGCGGTTGTTGTTTAATAATTGCAGCTGAATATTTTTACGGACCGAGACGGTTAATGGCGGCAGGAGACCCCAACGAATTTTCAGCAAACCAGTTCTGCGGCAACTGCGGGACTGGGCTCATTCCTGGCGCCACCGTCTGTGAATCGTGTGGCGCGGCGGTGCCCGAAGCCGCCGGGGCCGAGCTGCCCTCGGTGGACTACATCCCCTACTGCCGGGCCTGCGGCGTGCCCGTGGCCAAGGAAGCAGCCCTAAACTGCCCCAAATGCAGCGTCTCGCCCCTCTGCCGCGAGCACTACAACCCATCGACCCGCACCTGCGCCCTCTGTCCGCCCTTTGAACTATCCGCCGAAGAGCAGCAGGCCCCCCCAAGCGTGGGACAGCCAAAGGGCCCCTGGCCCCAGCCCAGGGCCGCGGTGCCCTGTCCCCAATGCGGGGCACGTATCCGAGAGGGCGTCCAGTTCTGTCCCAACTGCGGCAGTGAACAGGCCGGCGCCGAGGAGACATCTGAGTACGCCGGGTTCCTGGTCAGACTGGGGGCGGCCATCATAGACAGTCTCATCACGGGCGTGCCGGCAGCCATCATCACCAGCTTCACCGAGATTCCCGCCTTTGGGACGGTGCTCTCGGTGGTCTACTACGTACTATTCACCTACTACAGAGGCCAGACCCCCGGAAAGATGCTGCTCGACATACACGTGGTGGACGAGAACGGTCAAAAGCCCAATCTGAGGCAGGTCATACTGCGCGAAGTGGTGGGCAAGGCGGTGTCGGCCCTGGTGCTGCTCATCGGCTACTTGTGGATCATATGGGACCCCAAGAAGCGGGGCTGGCACGACTACTTCGGCAACACCTACGTGGTGAAGCGGGAACGGGTCTAGCCCCAGCGGTGCTCCACTGCTAGACTGTGGCCCATCCAAGAATGGGGCACGGACCAGCGTGCCGGAAGGAGGCTTCCCATGCCAGTAACCTTCGGAACATCCCTGCCCAGCCGGGGCGGTATGGCCGGCCCGGAGCAGCTCAGGAGCGTCGCCCAAAGGGCTGAGGACCTGGGTTACGACCACGTTTGGGTCAGCGACCATATAGTGCTGCCCCAAAAGGTCGACTCCTTCTACCCCTACGCCGAGGACGGCGTCCCCACATTCAGGCCTAACGAACCCTACTACGAGCCCCTGGCAGCCTTGAATTTCATCGCCGGCTGCACCCAGCGGGTACGCCTGGGCACCCACGTCTTGATACTGCCCTACCGCAACCCGGTCCTGACCGCAAAGATTCTCTCCACTCTGGACGTACTGTCCGGCGGCCGGGTGATCCTGGGCGCCGGCGTGGGCTGGATGGAGGAGGAGTTCCAGGCCATGGGTCTGGACACCTACAAGGAGCGGGGCGCGGTCACCGACGAGTACATCCAGCTCTACAAGGAGTTGTGGACCAAAGACCAGCCGTCCTTCGAAGGCAAGTATTACCAGATATCCGACACCGGGTTTGAGCCCAAACCCGTACAAAAACCCCATCCCCCCATCTGGATCGGCGGGCACACCGGGCCGGCCATCCGCCGGGCGGCCAAGCACGGCGACGGCTGGATGCCCATCGGCCTGCGGCCCCCGGCCATCCTGGAGCCCGAGGAACTGGCCGGGAAGATCGCCCGCTTGCGCAAGCTAACGGTGGAGGCGGGACGTCCCGAGGACGCCGTGGACCTGACCTTCAGCACCGGCGTGGTCTTTGACAATTCAACGGGCGCTTCCCGTTCGCTGATGCACGGCCACCCGGAGCAGATCGCCGCCGACCTGCGACAGTACCAGGACCTGGGCGTGTCCAACTTCATCATCAACTTCCAGGGCAGCACGGTCCCGGAACTACAAGAAAACATGGAGCAGTTCTCCAGGGAAGTGATGACCCTGGTGCCGGACTAGATAGCCTTTGCCCGGACCACGGGACCCGACAACCAAGCCGGAGCAGTCATATGCCATTCAAATACCCGCAATACCTTGTCGAGACGGACTGGCTGGCTGAGCGTCTGGACGACCCAGGAGTAAGGGTCCTGGACTGCACTGCTTTCAACCGGCCCGACGGCAGCGGCGGCATCCGGGCTGAGAGCGGCCGGGACTCCTGGGCCACGGAGCACATTCCAGGCGCCGGTCACGCAGACCTGGTCAACGACCTCTCAGATAAGACCGCGCCGTTCCGGTACATGCTGCCGCCGGCCGGGCAGTTCGCCGAGGCCATGTCGTCCTACGGTGTGGGCCCCGGCATCCAGGCGGTGCTCTACGACTCCACCTCCGGTTCTTGGGCCACCCGCATCTGGTGGATGCTCCGAGTCTTAGGCTTCGATGACTCCTGCGTGTTGAACGGCGGACTCCAGAAATGGAAGCTGGAGGGCAGGCCGGTTACTTCGGATGTGACGCCCCATCCCAGAGCCCAATTCGCCGCCAACCCCAGGGCCGGGTTGATGGCCGATAAAAACGAGGTTCTGGCGTCCATCGGAGGCGGCCCCACCTGCATCTTGAACGCGCTCAGTCAAGAGCAGCACCTGGGCACCGGAGGGGCCAGCTACGGTCGGCCCGGACGCATCGAAAACAGCGTGAATGTCCCCGCCGTGGAACTGATGGACCCGATCACCCACGCCTACCTGCCGGCGGAGGAGCTGGCCGAGCGTTTCGCGGCGGTGGGTGCAACCTCGGCAGACAGGGTGATCGCCTATTGCGGCGGTGGAATAGCCGCCAGCAACGATGCCTTCATCCTGACGTTGCTGGGCTACGAGAACGTGGCGGTCTACGACGCCTCCATGTCCGAGTGGGCTGCCGACCCGTCCCTGCCCATGCAGACGGGGTGAGGTGGTTGTACCCACATCCCCAA
The DNA here is from genome assembly GCA_002721995.1 of Chloroflexota bacterium. Classification (GTDB taxonomy): domain Bacteria; phylum Chloroflexota; class Dehalococcoidia; order Lucifugimonadales; family UBA3495; genus UBA9611. The sequence goes on along the minus strand of PBMF01000020.1, from coordinate 395 downwards.
CAACGTTGACCTAAAAAAGAGCAGGGGCGGGTTAAAAACCCGCCCCTGCTCTTATCTGTCCGGTTCCTGTGTCCAGGTAGGCCCTACGCGTGTCCGCCGCGTTACAGATTCGAAGCGCGCCTCGCCCGCTCATCCTGAGCTTGTCGAAGGTGCCGCTTCAGTCAGGATGGGGAAAAGGGTATATGCGCAGTAGCCGTGGTTCGACGGGCTCACCATGAGCGGCCCGAAATTGGTATTGCGGGCGGGAGTTGCGTTGGTGGGCGACAGGGCGGGTTTTCAACCCGCCCCTACGAGTGTTTGTCCCACGCGTGTCCGCCGCGTTACTGGTCTGAAGCACGCCTGGCCCGTTCGTCCTGAGCTTGTCGAAGGGCGCGCATCAGTGATGGCCCCGTAGA
>PBMF01000019.1 GCA_002721995.1 Chloroflexota bacterium | reverse complement strand
TTTGAAGGAGCATTGCAGCGACTCGGCCAGGCTGCGGGCCAGGGTGGTCTTGCCGATGCCGGGGACGTCTTCCACCAGGATGTGCCCGCCGCTCAGCACTGCGGCCAGGGTCAACTCAACAGCGTCACCCTTGCCGACCAACACTTTTTCCACGTTGGCTTTGATCTTTGCCGCCGCCGCTGAGACGGCGGCGCCTATGCCAGACGCGGTTTCCGCTTTGGGCCATAGTGCTCACAACGCCTATACGAATATGGAGAGCCGCCGGTTCAAAACGCCCCGGCAGAGTTTGCTTTCAGCCGGACTACCGGCTATTGACGTGTTCCTCGGCTTCCCGTAGGTCTTTGAACGAGTCCACGCTATGCCAGAAGTTGCGGGAGCGCACGGCAGCCAACTGACCCGCCTCGGCCAGCCGGGGAAAGGTCTCGGTCTCGTGGTCCCCCAGGTCCGGAAACTCATTGTATATGGCCCGGTCAAAGATGTAGATACCGGCGTTGATCCAGTGCTCCATCTCCACCTTTTCCCTGAACCCGGTGATGGTGTCGGATTCGTCGATATCTACCAGCCCGTAGGGGCTGACCATGGGCACCACCATGATGGTGGCCAGGTGAGAATCATTCTCGGCCTTCCGCTCCCGATACCTGGCCTTCAAGTAGTCCAGGGTCTCGTCGGTCAAGGTGTCGCCGTTCAAAACGGCCACCGTCTCCTCGGACTCCGGGACTTTGGGGAACCCCATTTTGATGGCCCCGCCCCGGCCCAGGGGCGAGTCCTCCACACTGTAGTGGGCGTTGATTCCGAAGGCCTTGCCGTCGCCGAAGTGGTCCTCGATGGCCTGGGCGCAGTAACCCGACAGAAAGACCACGTCGGTCACGCCGCCCTCCTTCAGCCACTCCACCTGGTGTTCCAAGATGGGCTTGCCGCACAGGGGGACCATGGGCTTGGGCAGGTTATCGGTCAGCGGGCGGAGCCTTTCGCCCTTTCCGCCGGCCAGAATCAACGCATACACGTTATGTATATCCTCATGCTTGGCCAGTCTGGATTTACCCACCAGCCGTGATTCGATAAATATACCTGCGCCAACGGAGAAGGGTCAACGAAATACGTCTCTGGCTTGCGGAGAATGGGATGGGAAGTGTCGGGAACGCTGGGAGAAAGTGGCAGCCCCGCCTGGGTTCGAACCAGAGATTTCAGCTTCAAAGGCTGACGTGTTACCGCTACACTACGGGGCTTTGGCCGGGGAACGGGCTGCCGGAACAGCCTCAACATTCATTCTGATGTCACGGCACCTGGCAGTCAAGGCGGAAGGCCGCGGGCCACCGTGAATGCTATAATCCCACGGAGATGAAAAAGCTCCGCATTTCCTTCCTGCACCTGGCCCCCATCACCAGCGACATAGACCACAACCGCAAGCTGGTGGAGCAGGGCTTAGAGGTCGCCGCCGCTCAGGGCGCCCAGTGGGTCATCACGCCTGAGCTGTGCATCCCCGGCTATCTGTTCATGGAGAAGATCGGCACCGACTGGATCACCCCCCAGCCCGATGCCTGGATGACCGGCTTCCAGGACCTGGTCAAGAAACACTCAATGACCGTCTTCCTCTCCCACCCGGAGCGCGACCCAGCCTCCGACAAGATGTACAACACCGTTTTCGTCATCGACAAGAACGGGGAGATCCTGGGCAAGCACCGCAAGGTGAAGGCTCTGGGAGGGGCCGAGTCCTGGAGCACCAGCGGCTGGAAGATCGACCCCATCGAATGCGACGGAATCAAGACCGGCATCCTCATCTGCGCCGACGGCTACAAGAACGAGATCGCCCAGGTCTTCAAGGACAAGGGCGCCCAGGTGCTGGTGTCGCCGGTGTCCTGGGGTCCCGGCCACTGCGGCCCAGATGGAGAATGGGAGGCCCGCTCCGCAGACACCGGTCTCCCGATGATGGTCTGCAACCGCTCCGGCATCGAGGACGGCGAGTTGGACTACACCTTCGCCGAAAGCGTGGTCACCCAGGACGGCAAGCGCCTGTTGGAAGCGACTTCCGACCGTTCGGTGGTGCTGTCCTTCGACTGGGACATGGACAACATGGCCATGCTCTCCCAGGACTTCGACCGCGCCTACCTCTAGCCCCTACCCCCCGTACACCGTCTTCCCGCCCACGATGGTCCGTTCCACCTGAATATCCTTGATGCCCAGGGGATCGATCTGGGTGGGGTCGCTGCCCAACACCACCAGGTCAGCCAGCTTGCCGACCTCCACCGAGCCCTTGATGTTCTCCTCGAAGGAAGCGTAGGCCCCGTTCATGGTGTAGAGCCTTAAGGCTTCTTCCACCGAGATCTTTTGGTTGATTCCCCACTCCTTCCCCGTGCTGTCGGTGCGGGTGACACAGCTCTGGATCCCCAGCAGCGGCTCGAAGGGACCGGGCGGGTAGTCGGTGGCCCCGGTGGACACCACACCGCTGTCGATGAACGAGCGCTGGGCAAACATCCACTCCAGCCGCTCCTCTCCGTAGAAAGCCATCTTCTCTCCGTGGTGGTACACGTAGGTGCAGAAGGGCGTGGCGATGACCCCCAGGGCGTTCATCCGCTGCAGCAGGTCGGGGTTGACCAGAGTGCAATGCTCGATGCGGTGGCGGGTGTCGGTCCTGGGGTAGGCCTTCTGCGCCTTCTCGTAGGCGGTCAACACCATGTCGATGGTCACATCGCCGTTAGCGTGGATGCAGACCTGCCACCCAGCCCGGTGCATGGCCATCACCTGGGCTTCCACCTCGTCCTTGTCCATGGCCAGGATGCCGTGATCGCAGGTGGTGCCCTCGTAGGGTTGGGACAGATAGGCGGTCCGGGTGGCAATGGCCCCGTCGGCCACCATCTTGATTCCGCCGATGCGCAGCATGTCGTCGCCCAGGCCGGACTTGATGCCGGCGTCCCGGAGCGCCGGGAATTGCGGGTACCACATCAGCGCGTAGACCCTGAGACTCAACTCGCCAGCGGCCTTCCCGTCCTGGTAGGTCTGGAACTCCTCGGCGGTGACCCGGGCGTCGTGGACGCTGGTCAGCCCCACCCGGTTCAACATGTCGCAGATGGTCCGGAGGCCCTCGCGGCGGGTCTCCTCTGTCTCCACGGGAATCAGCCCGAAACGTACCGGCTCGATGGCCCGTTCGAAGACCATACCGTTCAGCCGTCCGGTGTCGGGGTCACGCCCCAGGCGGCCACCCGGCGGGTCGGGCGTTTCGTCATTGAAGCCCGCTGCTTCCAGGCCTGCCGAGTTCATGTAGAAGACGTGCCCCGCCCGGTGGGCCACCAGGATGGGGTGATCGGTGGTGACGGCGTCCAGGTCCTCTTTGTAAAGGTGCCGGCCCTGGTTGGAAGGTGTGCGGTCGGTCTTGGTGTCGTCAAACTTGAAGCCCTGCACCCACTGTCCGGCGGGGGTCTTATCGGACCGTTCCTTCAGCCCGGCCTGCACCTGCTTCATCGTTGGCACATCGCAGTCGGCGGCCATCACGTGGCGGACGCCGCTGTTCAGCACGTGGATGTGGGCATCTATGAACCCCGGCAGCACCGTTTTGCCGCCCACGTCCACCACCTTGGTATCCGGCCCCACCAGACCTTCAACATCCTCGTTGCTGCCCACGCCGATGAACCGGCCGTGGGCCATGGCCACGCTCTGGGACCGGGTGTTACTGGGGTCCATGGTCATTAGGTTGGCGTTCTTGATCACGGTCTCCGCCTTGCCGTTGGTCATGGTGAGTCCTCCGGTTGGTTTTGGTTCGGTGAACGTCTTCCAGTACGGGGTGTGTCCCCCATCCTAACCTTCCACCGCCTGCGGGGGAAGGGACAGTCTACTTGGCCTAACTCTTCGCCGCGCTACGCCGATTCAGTTTTCGCGGGGGTCACCATGTACAGCAGCGACGGGAGTACCAGCAGAGCTGCCGCGGCGGCCAGGAAGATCATCACCGCCGTCAACACGCCGTAGGCGGCGAACATGGGCATGGGTGCGAAGGCCATGATTACGAAGCCGATGATGCTGGTGGCGGCAGAAGAGACGAGCGCCACCCCGGTGCCGGCCACGGCCCGCCGCATGGCCCGCTCCCGGTCCCCGGTGATTCCCAGTTCCTGGCGGAACCGCTCGGTGAAGTGCACCGAATAGTCGATGCTCACCCCTATGGATACGGCGGCGATGGTAGCCGTGATGAAATTGAGCCCAAACCCGAACCCGTGCATGAAGGCGTAGAGCCAGGCGACCACCAGCCCGATGGGTACGATGGTGACCAACCCGAACCGTACGGACCGCATGGTCAATACCACCAACACCAGACAGGCGGCCAGGGCCACGCTGCAGGCCGTTGGTGGTGGCGTCCAGAGCGGCTTGGCGGGTGTACGGCGATCCGGTCAGCCCGGCAAAGGATATGCCAGGGGCGTCCGCGAGGGACTCAACTGCGGCGGTCAGTGTCTCGCGGGACTCGATTACGCGGCCTTGGTCTCTAGTCCCGGGCACCCCTAGTATCAGGGTCGTTGCATTCTCCTGCCGACCGGACGGGTCGTGGAACAACGTCTCGCCCACCTCCAGATGGTCGTAGATGTTCTGGGCCGGACTCTGCGGCACACCGTTCACGGCGACGTAATCGTAGATGGCCTTCAACTGGTCCTGCGACTGGGACCAGCGGTAGTTTTTGTTGGCGTACTGACTCATGCCGCCAGCGGGACCAAGGGACACCCCCGAGGTCAGCTCCACCTGGGCCCGGGCGTACTCAGAATCCATCACATGGTCCAGAAGAACGAACCACGGCCTTGCCTGAATGGCCGCTTCTCCGTAGTCATTCTTGGCCAGATTGGAATCGGCAGCCAAGCGCTCCCGAAAGTCATCAAGGCCAGCCAACGCCTCGGGGTCGGTCAGGTCGCCCCGGACGTAGATGATGGCCGGCTCACCGCCGGTGTCCTTGAAATGCTCTTCGACCTTGTCCAGTCCCACCACGAAGTCGGAGTCCTCTTTGAAGAAGTCCTTAACGTCGAAGGTGGCCTCCAACCTGGTGGCGTAGAAACCCGCGACGGCCGTGACCGCCACGGCCACCACCAATACCAATTGCCATCTTCGGGTCAGCAGGAGCAACGGTGGGACCAACCTGGAACGCTTCCGGGCCTCCGCCGCTTCGTTGGTTTCGGGGGAGTGGTCCGGGACCGGGTCTTCGGGCCGAAAACGCCGCGCCTCCAATCTCATATAGGCCAACGGGACCGCCAGACCAAGTACCACGAAGGCCGCCAGGGTGGCCAACGCCGCCCTGATGCCAAAACCGACCACCGTCTCGATGCCGGCCGAGGTGTTGGACAAGACGGCGATTGAACCGGTCATGAAGGCCAGGGTCAACGCGGTTAAAACAGCGGCGATGCCGGTCCGGAAGGCCCGGCGGGGTTCGAGCCCCAACCTGCGCTCCTGCCGGTAGCGGTTGACGGCGTGGATGACGAAGTCGGCCCCCAGGGAAATCATGGCGATGGGCACGATGAAGTCCAAGGTGGTCGAGGAATTCAGGCCCATCAGGTTGGCAAGGCCCTTTAGCCAGATGATCATGGATATGAGGCCGACCGCGGTAAGCAACACCAGCAGACCGGAACGCAGGGCAACCCCCACGACGATGAGTACGGCGATCAATGTGGCCATGATGAAGGGAACGGCGGTGTTCACCTCATCCTCGATCTCCAGGCTGGCGTCTATGGCCACGCCCCAGAGTTGGTAGCTCTCCTCCTCTCCCCGCAGCACCTCTTGGACATTGCGGCTGAAATGCTCCTTGCCGGTGGTCGTCGGGTCGCTGGTTGTACCGATGCTCAGTCCACCGCCGCCTAGGAGCTCATTGTCGGAGAAGACGGCGAAACCGTATGCGGGGGAGGTCCAGAATTCGATCTCCTGGGCGAGGACGGTGCGGCGCTCCACCTGCTTCAAGACCGAGAGCTGGTCCTTGAGCCAATCGGTCCGGGGGTCATTGAACACCGCGCTGACCGCGACCTTCACCTGGTCCTACGTCGCGCTCTCCAGGCCGGTCCGCAACAACGGATGCAGGGCCAAGGCCTCGGCTACTGCGTCGGCCAGGGTGAAGATACCGAGCACCGGCTGCTGACGGTCGGCGTCAAATCCGTTGTACAGATATGGCCGGTTGGGCAGGTCCGGCGGGTTCAGTTGACCCGCGTTGTCCTGCTCCCTGAGCCGCACGGAATTCCGCAACAACTCCAGCAAAGGCTCTCGGGTGAGCATATCGCCGTCCCGGGCCTCAACCATGAAGAAGGGGCTGAATGTCCGGAGCGGCAGTTGCAGGTCCACCGTATCCGGCAGGTCGTACACCGGCCCGCCCGGATTGTCCGAGGCGTTCTCGTCCGGCGCCATCGTGACCATGGGGACGGCCAGCGCCACAGTGAGGAGGAACATGAGGAGGATCAGCCAAAGGGACTGAGACTCCAGGAAGGTGGTGATTCTAAGGGTGACCGGAGTGCCGGTGGCCGATAGTTCCAGACCCCCTGCGGTTTTTGTGGGAACTCCGGGGAAACTCCGGTGGTCCCCAATTCCAGCCGTCGTGACTAGTCAGATTAGTATTTGGTTTAGACGCCGGTCAACCGGCCCCGGTGGGCAATTGGGGAGAGCCTAAGACCTCTGGGACGCCAGATAGCGCTGCAGGATTAACGCCGCGGCAGTCTCGTCAACCGATGCCCGGTCCCGGGAGGGCTGGACGCCGGACTCCCGCAGCAGGCCCTCGGCTTCAACGCTGGTGAAACGCTCGTCCATCTCGTGGACGTTAAGTGTGGTCTCCTTGCGCAGAGCGCGGATGAATCCCCGCGCCAGTTTTGCGGAGGGGCCGGCTTCGCCTTCCCGGGTGTAGGGAATGCCGACCACGATGCCTGACGCCTGACGTTCTTGGGCGGCGGCAATCACGTGTTGGGTGTCCTGGGCCAGTTTGGTGCGGGTGATGTGGCCGGCGGGCAGCACCATGCCGCCGGGGCCGCTGACCGCCAGACCGATACGCCTTTCTCCCAGGTCCAGGGCGATCAGCTTTTCTTGTTCGGCCATCGCCGTACTAGGACAGTCCCTGCCGCACCAGGGCCGGCACGCCGCCCAGGGCCTCGTCCACCTTCTCGGGCTGCTTGCCGCCGGCCTGGGCCATCTCCGGCCGTCCGCCACCGCCACCGCCCATGACCTTGGCGGTGTCGCGGGCTATGTTGCCGGCGTGCAGTCCCCGCTCCACCAGGTCAGGGGTGACCATGGTGATCAAGATGGGGCTGCCCTCGACCACGGCGGCCAGGGCCACCACCACGCTGCCCAGCTTGTCCTTGAGGAAGTCGCCCATCTCGCGCATGCCGTCGGCGCCGTCGGCCGAGGTGCGGCCGGCCACCACCTGGACGCCGTCCACGTCCTGGACCTTGCCCAGCAGTTCTTCCGCCTCGCCGCGAAGGGAGGTCTTCTGGAATCCTTCCAACTGCTTCTTTAGGGCGTCGTTCTCTTCCATGAAGCTGTCCAGGCGGGCCTCAAGATCGGCCACCGGCGTTTGCAGCTTCTGGGAGAGGGCCTCCAGCCGCTCGTTCTGCTGGACGAAAAGTTCCTCGGCAGCCCGGCCCGTGACGGCCTCGATACGGCGCATGCCGCCGCCGATGCTGGACTCGCCCAGCACCACCAAAGTGCCCACCTGTCCCGTGGCAGCCACGTGGGTGCCGCCGCAGACCTCAACGCTGAATTTGTCGCCGTTGGCCATGGTCACCACCCGGACCACGTCGCCGTAGCGGTCGCCGAAGAAGGCCAGGGCCCCCTCGCGCACCGCCTCGCTGTAACTGGTCTCATGGGATGTGACGTTCAGGTTGCCCCGCACCTTGTCGTTGGAGAGCGACTGTACCGAGAGCAGTTCATCCTTGGTCAGGGCGCTCACATGGCTGAAGTCGAAGCGCAGCCGCTCGGGGGCGCATAGAGAGCCGGCCTGCCGGACGTGGGGCCCCAGCACTGAGCGCAAGGCCGCGTGGAGTATGTGGGTGCCGCTGTGATTCCGGGAAGAGTCCAACCGGCGGTCCAATTCCACCTGGGCTGTGACGGATTCTCCCACGCTTATGTCACCCTGCTGGACCGTGCCCCGCTGGACGATGAGTCCGGCCACCGGGCTCTGGGTGTCTTCCACATACATCACGCCTTTGGAGCCGCTGATGGTCCCCCGGTCGCCCAACTGCCCGCCGCCCTCGGCGTAGAAGGGGGACTGACTGATGATGACCTCCACCTGCTGGCCCTGGGTGGCATGGTCCACGGACACCCCGCCCGACAGGATGGCGGCGATGGCCGAGTCCTGTTGGGTCAGCGCGTAGCCCACGAACTCGCTGGGCCCGACGCCCAGTTCTTCGTAGGCCGACCGCATCTCCATGCCGCCGGAGAATGACGCCGAGGAACGGGACTGCTGCTTCTGGGCTTCCATCTCCCGCTCGAAGCCCGCCATGTCCACTTCCAGGCCGTGCTCCCGGGCGATCTCGGCGGTCAGTTCCGGAGGGAAGCCGTAGGTGTCGTAGAGGGTGAAGGTCTCAACATCGGAGAGAGTTTGTATGAACTCCCTTTGCGCGTCAGCGCCCTGGGGCAGTCCGGTCTGGAGCGCTCCGGTGACGATTTCCAAGATTCCGGTGGGGATCGAGCCGGCAACCGAGTCCGTGGCGACGGCCGTGCTTACGTCGTCGGCAGCCAGGGTGCCCAATTTTGGGTTCTCTAAAAGCAGCTTCCGCAGAGGGATGAAGCCGTCCTCCAGCAGGGGCAGTCCCGTCTGGATGGCCTCGGCGAACCGTTCTTCCTCCAGGCCAACCACGCGTTGGATGAATTCCTGGTTCTCGGAGAGTTCTTTATAGACGGGGCTGAAGTGGGAGATGACCTCCGCGACAACCTGGGTAAGGAACGGTCCTTCCAGGCCCAGTTGCCGTCCGTAGCGGATGGCCCGGCGGATGACCCGGCGCAACACGTAGCCCCGGCCCTCGTTACCCGGCACCACGCCGTCGCCGATGAGGAAAGACGCGGCCCGGGCGTGCTCGGCCACCACCCGGATGGCGTAGTCGGTCTCGGTGTCCGTTCCGTAGGGCTTCCCGGTCAATGAACCGATCCGGTCGATGATGGGAACGAAGAGGTCGGTCTCGTAGATGTTGTTCATGCCCTGGAGGATCACCGCCGCCCGTTCCAGGCCCATGCCGGTGTCCACACTGGGAGCGGGCAGGGGAGTGCGGCCGCCGTCGGTGTCCTGGTAGTACTGCATGAACACCAGGTTCCACAGCTCCACGAACCGTTCGCAGTCGCAGTTGGGGTGACAGCCGTCGATCTCGCCCGTCTCGCCCGACTTCAACTCACTGCGGAACTGGGCGGTCAGGGTCTCGGGCAAAATCATGCGGCCTTGGTGACAGCCCTTCTCCACGCCGCCGTCGTAGTGGACCTCGGAGCAGGGGCCGGTGGGCCCTTCGTTGCCGGCCGGTCCCCACCAGTTGTCCTTGTCGCCGTAGCGGTAGATGCGTTCCACCGGCACGCCGACCTGGTCGCGCCAGATGGCGAAGGCTTCTTCATCGTCCAGGTGGATGGTCACGTAGAGCCGGTCCGGGGCCAGCTTGAACAGGTTGGTCACCAGGTCCCAGCAGAAATCGATGGCGCCCTCTTTGAAATAGTCGCCGATGGAGAAGTTGCCCAGCATCTCGAAGAAGGTCAGGTGCTTGTGGTCCCCGACCTCATCGATGTCGGTGGTCCGGAAACTCTTCTGGCTGCTGGTCAGCCGCTTGGCGGGAGGTGTCTGCTCGCCCATGAAAAAGGGCTTGAACGGGACCATCCCGGCGCTGGTGAAAAGAAGGGTCGGGTCTCCCGCCGGTATCAGCGAGGCCGAGGGCATGTGCTGGTGCCCCTTACCCTCGAAGAACTTTATGAAAGAGTCTCTGATCTGGTCGCCGTTCATTTATGGTCCTGTGTTTTTCCTGTGAGAATCCGGACGAAGGGCGGAACAAAAAAATGGGGCCGCCGTTACGAAATTCGCTGCCTATCGTGCCTGGGTGGAATTGTATTTGACCAGGCATGGGCAGTCAACGGTTATTGCCGCACCCTGCACCGTCGTTAAAAGTACGGGGACGGTTGGAATGCCGATTTGTGGGACTGGAAATTGGTTTCTACTTGCCATAAAGTTGCTTGACCAGCAAATTTAACATTCGTAGAATCTACTCGACGGACGTGAATCTTGGACCGGTACCGCGTCCGCTGTCGGCTAAGTAGGAGGTGTTGATGGACTCAAGCATTATCGGCAAGATCGAGAAGGCCAAACAATACTCCGAGCAGAAAGACAGGGTGAACATCACAAGTTTCGCCGCCACTTTCCAGGGCAATCACGACCAATACGATGTCCGGTTTGAAGATGGCGCCTGGCGTTGCCAGTGTCACTTTTTCGCCAGCAGGGAAGTCTGCAGCCACACCATGGCCCTGCAGCGAATCCTAGAAGAGATGCTGACCAAGCAACCCGAAACCGCGCCCACAAACTAGCAGGGCAAGACAGGTGAAACAAAAAGGCCTCCACAGTGTTGTGGAGGCCTTTTTTGGTGCGTTGACAGCGGCAAATGGGCCGATTACACTCCCTTGTAGCCTGAAACATTGGTCTGATTTTTAAGATAAATCACCAGGTTTTTATAGATTTTTAGAGCCTTTTCAGCGGAATTCATCCGTCTGGCCGGGCCGGACTCCCACCCATTTTCCGAACATCCATGACATTACTTCTGCGGCGGCCAGCCTGCCGCCCTGAGTCCGCGCAGTGAGCGAATACGACCCGCCGGCGAACCGCCGTATCCCTGGAGAGAACTTGGAATTCCTAGTCGTTGGGCTAAACCACCGGACCGCTCCCGTAGAGGTCCGTGAGCAACTTGCTCTCAATAAGGAGCAGCTCCCCGGCGCATTGAACACCATGACCGAACGCGGCCTGCCCGGCGTGATCCTCTCCACCTGCAACCGCTCCGAGTTCTACATCCTGGACACCCCGCCGGGGTCCGATGCCACCGGGTTCTCCAAGAATGGCGCCTCGGCAGACCCTGAAGCCGGGGCCGACCGGATAAAAAAATTCCTGGTGGACAACTTCGGCGTCTCCCTTCTCGACGTTGACCGTTACCTCTACGTCTACAGGGGCTACGAGTGCATCCACCACCTGTTCCGGGTGGCCTCCAGCCTGGACTCCATGATCCTGGGCGAGGAGCAGATCATCGGCCAGGTGCGGGACGCCTATGAAGCGGCGACCAGGGCAGGCACCGCCCAGGGCCCCTTGGCCCAGTTGTTCCAGCAGGCGCTCCGGGTCGGCCGGAGAGTCCGCCGCGAGACCGGCATCAGCAGAAACGCCCTGTCGGTGAGCCGGGCCTGCGTAGAGATGGCCAAGTCGGTGCTGGGCGACCTCAGCAGCCGCCGCGTCCTGGTGGTGGGCGCAGGTGAAGCCGGGGAACTGGCCGCCGAGGTGTTGAGCCTCTCCGGGGCCAAGGACATCACCGTCACCAACCGCACCTACGCCCGGGCCGCCGAACTGGCCGCCAACCTGTCGGGCAACGCCATACCCTTCGACGGCATGCCCAAAGCGCTGGAGGACACGGACATAGTCATCGGCTGCACCGGTTCGCCGGGCTACGTCCTGCAGGCCGGCCTGGTGGGCGACACCATGGCCAGCCGGCCCGACCGGCCCCTGTTCCTCATCGACATCGCCGTGCCCAGGGACATCGACCCCGAGGCCGGGCAGGTGAAGAACGTCTTCCTCAACGACGTCGACGACCTGGAATCGGCAACCCAGGCCAGCCGCGAGCGGAAGGCCAAAGAAGCGGAATGGGCCGAGGAATTGGCAACAGACGAAGCACAGCAGTTCCGCCAGTGGTGCCTCGATCTGGAGGCGCTGCCCACGGTCATTGAGCTGCGGCACCGGGCCGACCAGGTCCGCTCCCTAGAACTGAACAAGACCATGCGCAAGCTGGACGGCAAATTGGACCCCGAGGCCCTGGAATCCCTGGACGCCATGACCCGGGCCATCGTGAACAAGCTGCTCCACGACCCCACCATGTTCCTGAAAGAACGCAAAGGCCCCGAGGAGCTGCAGGTGGCCAGGGACATTTTCCGCCTCTCGGAAGAAAGGCTCCAAAGCCCGGATTAGCCCCTTCTTTTCCCCTTTCTCCCGCTCCCCCTGCCCACGCACCGCGAAACCGGCTATAATAACTCACCGGTAATATCGGTACTGTTATGTCATTAGTTGAAAAATACGCTCTACTTCCCGAAGAGATTGACCGCCGCAGCATCGAAGTTGTGGAAGCCAGTCTGCCCCAATTGGACGGCCTCACTCCCGAAGAACGCTACGTCATCTGCCGCATAGTCCGCGCGGAAGGCGACCCCGAGATCGCCAGGAACGTGGGTTTCAGCCCCGGCGCCGTGGAGCGGGGGATCGCCGCCATCAAGGCCCAGGCCGACGTGGTGACCGACGTGCGCATGGTGGAGGTCGGCATCTCCAAGCTGCTCCTCTCCAAATGCGGCATCACCACCCGCTGCCAGATCGACACTCCCAACACCGCGGAGCGGGCCAAGGCCGACGCCACAACCCGGTCGGTGGCCGCCATCAGAGAGTTGGCCCCCCACCTGAACGGGTCCATCGCCGTGGTGGGGAACGCCCCCACCGCCCTCTTAGCCCTTCTGGACATGGTCAAAGAAGGCCAGGTGTCGCCGGCGCTGGTCATCGGCATGCCGGTNGGTTTCATCGCCTGCGCCGAGTCCAAGGCGGAGCTNCTCCACGTCGATGTCCCCTACATCTCCATCTGGGAGAAACGGGGCGGCAGTTCGGCGGCAGCCGCCACCNTCAACGCTCTTCTGGGTCTGGCGCTGCAAGAGGTATCCCTATGACCGCCAATANGAACGAAAAATGGGGCGTGGTGCTCCTGGGCCACGGCAGCCAGCGCGGNACCAGCAAGGCCGAATGCTCCTGCGCCTGGCTTGAGGGGGATACCCCCGGTTGGTGCCAGGACTGCCCCAGCACCCCTGACGGGCTCCGCCGGGCGGCCGACACCCTCCAGGGCATGCTGGAGATAGACCAGTCCCAGATGGTCCTGTCCTGTCTGGAATTCATCGAGCCCTTCCCCCACGACGCGGTCCAGATGTTGGACGAGCGGGGTTACAACCAGGTGGTGGTCGCCCCCTTCCTGCTGGGTAACGGCAAACACGCCACCCTGGAAATGAACGAGGTCATGGAAGAGATCCGCGACCAGATTCCCGGCATCCAACTGCACCTGGCCGAGGGTTTCGGCACCGACGCCAACCTAGCCGACGTGGTGGTCCAGCGAATGCGGGAACTGGAAGAGGCGGACGAGACCCCGGAAGCTCCGGCCGGAACACGGGGCGTCCTGCTGGTCAAGGCCGGCACCAAGACCGAGTTTGACGACTGCATCTGGCTGGAAGACCTGGGTAAGCTGGTGGAGACCCGCCTCGGCGCGGACTACGCCGTAGCCGTGGCCCAGTCCCATTACGGCGACCCCACCATGGATGACGCCGCGGCCAAACTGGTCGAGACCCGTAATGTCACATCCATAATGTGCGTTCCCTACCTCTTCTTCCCTGGCATCATCCTCCAGCGCAACGTCATAGGCGGCATGGAACAGATCAAGGAGCGGTATCCCGGCGTGGTCATGTCGGTGACTCCTCCTTTGGGTGTGGACGATAAGGTGGTGGCAGTCACCGCCGACCGCGTACGGCAGGTGTGGCGTCAGGCGGCAAAATGAGCCAGGACACCAGTAGGACCCCGGAGAGCGACTACTCCAAGCAGACGGTCCGGGGCAAGGGTATGCGCACCGGCTACACCACCGGCTCCTGCGCGGCTTCGGCTGCCAAAGCCGCCGTCACCGCCCTGCTCACCGGAGAGCCCGTCTCCCAGGTAACCATCCACCTGCCCGTCGGCCGCGACGCCGACTTCACCCTGAACCGCTGCGAATGGACCGACCGCACACCCGGCGCTGAAAAAGTCCTCTGCTCGGTCATCAAGGACGGCGGCGACGACCCCGACGCCACCCACGGCGCGGAGATCTGCGCCACCGTTTGGGTAGACCCCAACCCCCCAGAAGAGAGGGTCACCATCAAAGGCGGCGTTGGCGTGGGCACCGTCACCTTCCCCGGCACCGGTATTCCCGTGGGTGAGCCCGCGGTCACCAGAGTCCCGCGCCGGATGATCATCGAGTCGGCCCTGGAAGCCGCCAAAGCCAATGGACTGGAGGGCGGCAATGGCATAGTCGTAGAGATCTCCGTACCCACCGGTGAGGAAGTGGCCCTCAAGACCACCAACGCCCGGCTGGGCGTCCTCGGAGGCATCTCCATACTGGGCAGCACCGGCGTGGTCCAGCCCTATTCCACCGCCGCCTGGCGGGCCAGCGTGAACCTGGCCATCGACGTGGCCGCCACCAACGACGTCCAGCACATGGTGCTGGCCACCGGACTGCAGAGCGAGGCCTTCACCAAAGAGCATCTCGATCTGCCCGACATGGCCTACGTGGGCGTGGGCATCTTCAGCGGCGCGGCCCTGAAACGCTGCGTGGCCAGGGGCATACCCCGGGCCACCCACGTGGGCATGGTGGGCAAATTTTCCAAGATGGCCGAGGGGTATTTCGTGACCCACGTGGCCGGCAACAAGGTGGACACGACCTTCCTGGCGGACCTGGCCGGCAAGTGCGGCGCCTCCGAAGAACTGCAGAAGGAGATGGCCGCCACAACTTCGGGCCGCCATTTCGGCGAGATCGCCCTGGCCAACAACCAGCTATCCCTGTTCTCCCTGATGAGCCAGATGGTCTGCGACGAGAGCCACAAACTCCTCGGCGATGACGCAGACAAACTGATCGTCGACGCCCTGTGTTTCGACTTCGATGGCACGCTTCTGGGGCATGGGACCACCTCGCCCGCCGGCATCCCGTTGGTCTCGGCATCGGGAAACCAGAGCAATGGTTAAGCGCCTGGCCAAGCGGGGCCGTTCTTTGGGGCTGCCCGACGACGCTTTCGAGCAACGCCGCCCAGTGAAAGGACAGATAACCAAGCGGGAAGTCCGGGCCGTCAGCCTCTACTCCCTTGGCCTGTGCCAGGACAGCGTCGTTTGGGACATCGGAGCGGGCACAGGCTCCGTCTCGGTGGAGGCGGCTTTGATCTCCAGCCAGGGCCAAGTCTACGCCATCGAACGCGACACAGATTCCCTGCCTCTGTTGGAAGCCAACGTCTCCCAGTGGGGCGGTGATAACATCCAGATAGTGTCCGGGGAAGCGCCTGCCGCACTGAGAGACCTGCCCGATCCTGACTCCGTTTTTGTGGGCGGCAGCGGCGGCAACCTGTCCGAGATTCTGGAATACACCGTCTCCCGTCTCACTCCCCGGGGCTCCATCGTTGTCAACCTGGCCGTTCTGGAGCGCACCCAAGAAGCCTACCACCTGCTGAAAAAACTGGGCCTCTCCGCCGAACTCACCCAGGTCACCTCGGCCCGGGGTAAAGAGATGCCCGACGGCGCGGTGCGCCTCGAGTCCCTTAACCCGGTGTTCGTCGTATCCGCTCGGCGGGAAGGTTAACCCGCCATGACTCAGAACACCAAATTGGGCTGCCTCTACGGTATCGGCGTCGGCCCCGGAGACCCGGACCTGATAACTCTCAAGGCCTTGAAAGCCCTGCAGAAGGCGCCTGTGATTTGCGTGCCCCAGGCCGCCAACCGCCGGGACAGCTACGCCCTGAGTATCGTCAAAGATTATGTAACTCCGGAGCAGGAGATCCTGCGGGCGCCCTTTCCCACCGACGACGCCGAAGGCGCCGCCCGGGTCTGGCGCGAGGCCGCCAAACTGGTGATCGAGCGGCTGGAAAAAGGACAGGATGTCGCCTTCCTGACCGAGGGCGACCCCATGCTGTTCAGCACCTTCTCCTACGTGCTGGCCGGGGTGCAGGAGATGTGTCCCCAGGCCCCCATCGAGATCATTCCCGGTGTATCATCTGTCATGGCCGCGGCGGCCAGTTCGGGCGCTCCCCTGGTCACCCACGGCCAGCGGCTGGCCATCCTGCCGGCGGCCTACGGGCTGGAGGACCTTTCCCAGGCCACCGACAAATTTGACACCGTGGTGCTGATGAAGGTCAGCCCCAAGATCGACGAAACTTTGGCGGACCTGAAGAAATTGGGGCTCACCGGGCAGAGCACCTACGTGCGGCGGGTGAGCACCGACCGCGAGAAGGTGATCAAGGACGTCACCAAGATCACGCCGGAAGACATGGACTATTTTTCCCTGCTGATCGTGAAGAACGATTCGGCGGGTAACTATGCGAAGGAAAACTAAAATGACTGACACCCAAGGTAAGGTCTACATAGTGGGCGGCGGCCCAGGCGACCCGGAACTGCTGACCCTGAAGGCCAAACGGGTTATCGAGACGGCCGATGTGGTCATCTTCGCCGACTCGTTGGTGCCCCCGGAGGTCGTTGAGTTCGCCAAAGAGGGCGCCCAGGTCCACGGCAGCAAGGAGCTGAACCTAGACGAGATCATGGAACTGGAACTCAGCGCCGTCCGCGAGGGCAAGACCGTGGCCCGGGTGCAGAGCGGCGACCCATCCATCTACGGGGCCATACTGGAACAGATGCGCATCCTAGACCAGGAAGGAGTTGAGTTCGAGATCATCCCGGGCGTGAGCGCCGCCTTCGCCGCGGCCGCGGTGCTGAAGTCGGAACTCACCGTCCCCGAGAAGGCCCAGACCATAATCATGACCCGCATGGAAGGCCGGGTGGCCATGCCCCCTGGGGAGAAGCTCAAGGACCTGGCAGCCCACGGCTGTACCCTGGTCATCTTCCTCAGCATTACCCGCATGACCCAGGTGGTGCGGGAACTGACCTCTTCAGGATACACCGAAGACTCCCCGGTGGCCGTGGTCTACCGCGTCGGCTGGCCCGACCAAAAGGTCATCCGGGGCACGCTGAAAGACATCGCCGACAAGGTGCGGGCCGCCAAGATCACCCTGCAAGCGCTGATCATCGTGGGCGACGCCGTGGATCCGGAACAGCATGTGGCCGGCGCGGTGTCCCACCTGTATTCCTCGGAGTACACCCACCGTTACCGAAGAGGCCAAGAAGCCGTCACCGGGACCCAGGCCAGTGGCAACGGCGAGGGATAACCGTCCGATAGGTGATGCCGGAGACGCAACGGCCATCATTGCTCTGACCAAAAACGGCGCCCGGATGGCCCGTCAGTTGGCAACAGCTCTAGAGCAGGACAATGTCACCCTGTTTTTGGACCGCCGGTTTTCCCAAGAAGGCGATGCGGCCGAGATCTTTGACCTGCCCCTGCGTCCGGTGGTGGAGCGGGCCTTCGCCGAGTTTCCCAGCCTGGTACTGTTCCTCTCCGCCGGTGCCAGTATCCGGCTTTTGTCCCCCTGTCTCGACAGCAAGCAGACCGACCCTGCGGTGGTCTGCGTGGACGACGCCGGCAGGTTCTGCGTCAGCCTTATCTCCGGGCACATCGGTGGGGCTGACAGGCTGGCCCAGGACGTCGCCCGGCATCTGGGAGCCACGCCGGTGATAACGTCGGCCTCCCATGCCTCGGGCACCTTGGCCGTCGACCTGCTGGGCCAGGGGTGCGGCTGGCGGTTGGTGGCCGATTCTTCCGCCGTCACCCGGGCCAGCGCCGCCGTGATCAACGGCCAACCCATCGGGCTTTGGCAGGGGGCGGGAGAACCGGACTGGTGGCCCCATGACAAGCCCCTTCCCGAGAACATCACGGTTTACCAAACCTTGGAGGATCTGGCGGCTTCGGCCTGTGCCGCCGCCCTCATCGTGACCGACAAAACGGACCCGTTGGAAACAATGCTGGCCGACAAGACCACCGTGGTCTACCGGCCCCGCAGCCTAGTCGTCGGCATGGGCTGCCGAAGGGGTGTCCCGGTGGAAGAACTGGAGTCCTTTCTCGTCGAGACCTGCCGGGAGCACGGTCTTGCGCCAGAATGCCTCTCAGCCATCGCCACCGCTGACATCAAGCAAGCCGAACCCGGCCTGTTGCAGTTGGCCGAGCGCCACGGCGTCCCGTTGGTCTGCCACGGGGCCGGAGAACTGAACGGGGTGTTTGAAACAAACCCCGGTGCGATCACCTCCAAGTCCGAGCGGGCCCACGGCCTGGTTGGAGTCTGGGGAGTGGCCGAGCCGTCGGCGCTCTTGACCGCCGGGGCAGATGAATTATTGGTTACTCGCAAGAAGACCGAGCGGGCCACCATAGCAATAGCTCGAAAGACATTTGAAACTGCTGGGAGCGCTAGTAGATGACCACACCATCCGGCAAGATATTCCTGGTGGGCCTCGGCCCCGGAGACCCCGACTACCTGGCCCCCGCGGCTTCCCAGGCCCTGGCCCAAAGCGACGTCGTCATTGGCTTCCGGGCCTACATCGACCAGATACAGTCTCTGATCACCGGCAAAGAGGTTGTTTCCATGGAATTGGGCCACGAGCTGGAGCGGGCCGCCGCTGCGGTTGACTCGGCCTACGCCGGCAAGACGGTGGCCGTGGTTTCCTCCGGCGACGCCGGCATCTACGGCATGTCCGGTCCTGTCTTCCGGGTACTCACCGACCGTGGTTGGAACGGCGAAAGCCCGGCGGTGGAAACCGTGCCCGGCGTGTCTGCCATGCAGGCCGCCGCCGCGGTGCTGGGTTCACCGCTGATGCAGGACTTCTGCGCCATCAGCCTGAGCAACCTGCTCACGCCCTGGGAAAAGATCCGTTCCCGGTTGGAGGCGGCGGCCCAGGGAGACTTTGTGGTGGCACTGTATAACCCCCGCAGCAAACGCCGCCAGACCCAACTGTTGGAAGCCCGCGAGATACTTCTGAAGCACCGGCCGGCCGATACACCCGTCGGCATCGTCGGTGACGCCTTCCGCAGCGGACAGCGGGTCATGGTAACCACCCTAAAAGAACTGGAGCAGGCAGCGGCATCGGTGGACATGGTCACCATCGTGGTCATCGGGAACTCCACCACCTACCTGCACGGCGGCAAAGTAATCACACCCCGAGGCTACGAAGAAAAAGCGGACCGCCCGTAGCCTGGGGCTGGGCCGACTTGAAGTAGAGGTCACTCACTGGGTTGGCACGGGCACCCTCGCCCAGATGGATGGGACAGACTCTTACGAAATTCCCCTGTTAGTTTTTGGCACACTTGATACCCGACCGGTAAAGTAGAATGGACCTTACCGAACTGTGGGTAGGTTTGGGTCCAAATTCTAAATGCAATGAAAACCTGGTCCGCGCCGGTCCCCGCCTGCGCCGGCGGCCTTGCGGAGGCAAAGATTCCAATGGAAGGAAACAAAATATTGATCGTCGATGACGAGCCGAATATCGTTCGGTCTCTCAGCTTCGTTTTGAGCAAAGGGGGCTTCGATGTATCCCTGACATCCGGACCTGATAACTCTGGACGTGATGATGCCCGATATCAACGGGTTTGACGTTGTGACATCACTCAAGAAGAACCCGTGCACCGCCAATATCCCAATCTCGATGATTTCCGTGGTGGGACATCAGGACCGGGGCTACCGGCTGAGTGTGGCCGATTATGTGACCAAACCCTTCAAAGTTGAAGAGATCATCGAACGGGTGGGCAAGCTGCTCGGCGACGAGAACGGAATACCCCAATCCCGAAGCGGACTCATCGGGAGTCCCCGAGGGCCGGAGGAAGAGATTCCCGCAACATCTCCCGTCGATATCACCGCCAACGACGAATAACCCCATTCCCTGCACCTAGCTGCGGTATTCTTGAGCATTGGCCGCGTTCGGTCCCGCGCTCCAGAGCTGCCCCCCTTCTCCCGCTGGTTCTTACTTCCCCCTTTCAGACCGTGTACAATCCGTTCCACCCAACGGGCTCGGCCAATGAGAGGTGCGTGACCAGACGATGAAGCGAAGTGAGACCCGGATACTGACCACCCATACCGGCAGCCTGCCCCGCTCTCCTGAGCTGCAGGAAGTGTTGCGTTCCAGGCTGGACCACCAGGACGCCGAAGCCGAGGAATACCGGGCCAGCGTGGAAGAGGGCGTCGCCGATGTGGTAGCCCGACAGGTGGCCGCCGGAATCGACGTTATAAACGACGGCGAGCAAGGACGGGTCCAGTACGCCACCTACGTGAAAGACCGGTTGACCGGGTACGACGGCGAACAGATCATCCGTACCGTGCCCCGAAAAGACGACTTGGAGTTCCCCGAGTTCGCCGCCCAAAGGGGCCCATCTTCGGCGACTCTTCCCTGGCCCGCCTGTACCGGCCCCGTCGGGTGGAAGGACAAAGACGCGGTCCAGCGGGAAATCCAGCGCCTCAAAACGGCCACCGAAGGAATGGCAGCCGAAGAGGTCTTCATGACCTCCGCCTCTCCCGGCGTCATCGCCAACTTCCTGCCCAACCAGTTCTACGCCAGCGAAGAGGAGTACCTCTACGCCCTGGCCGACGTGATGAAGGACGATTACAAGGCCATCATAGACTCCGGGCTATTACTCCAGATAGATTGCCCCGACCTGGCAATGACCCGCATCACCCAGTTCTCCCACCTGGGCGAGGACGAGTTCATCAAGATAGTGGAGATGCACGTCGAGGTACTACAGTATGCTTTGGCCGGTCTACCGCCTGACCGGATGCGCATGCACCTCTGCTGGGGCAACACCGAAGGTCCCCATCACTACGACGTGCCCCTGAAGAGGATCGTGAACATCGTGATCAAGGCCCCGCCCGGAGCCATTTCCTTCGAGGGCGCCAATCCTCGCCATGCCCACGAGTGGAAGGTCTGGGAGGACGTGAAACTGCCCGAGGGCAAGGTGATCATCCCTGGTGTCCTGGACACCACCACCAACTTCATCGAGCACCCGGACCTCATCGCCCAGCGGATCGCCAACTATGCCGGTATCGTCGGGAAAGAAAACATGATGGTGGGCAGCGACTGCGGCTTCGGCACATCCGCCTGGGGCCGCCGTGTTGAGTCCAGGGTCGCCTGGGCCAAACTGGCATCCATGGTGGAGGGCGCCCGGCTGGCCAGCGCGGAACTCTGGTAGAAGTTGGCAGACTCCCAGCAGAACGACGCCGCGCCTGAACACGGAAACGGCGAACATCCCCTCCGCTGGCGGATGCTCGCCTATCTGTCCGTCGCCACGGTCCTCAGCCTCACCGTCTGGTTCAGCACCAACGCCATCGCCCCTGCCTTGGAGGCAGAAAAGGGGTTCTCCAGCGGAGATATCGCCTGGCTGACCATCGCCGTCCAGATAGGCTTCGTCATCGGCACGCTGCTCATAGCTATCACCAACCTTGTGGACGTTATAAACACTCGCAAGGTTTTTGCCATCTGTGCTGTACTGGCGGGGGCGACCAACGCGGCCCTAGTGTTCGTGCCCGGCGGGTTCGCCACCGCTTTGGTGCTGCGTCTCCTGAGCGGGGTCTTCCTGGGCGGTGTCTATCCACCGGGTATGAAGATCATCTCCGGCTGGTTCCTGTCCGGCCGGGGGATCGCCATCGGTGTCATGATTGGCGCTCTCACCCTGGGCAGTGGTTCGCCTCACCTACTGCGGTCCATCTTCGTGGCCCAGTGGGAAACCACCCTCTACCTGAGCGCGGGACTGGCCGCCCTGGCCGGGGCCATCGTCTACTTCCTGGTCAAGGACGGCCCCCTAGACGTTCCCGCCCGCCAGTTCAAGCCCAGCTACATCCTGGACACTGTGCGGGTGAAGTCCACCAGACTGGTGCTCTTTGGCTACCTGGGCCACATGTGGGAACTCTACGCCATGTGGGCTTGGATACCAGCCTTCCTGGCCACGGTCTACGGCACCAAAAGCATGATCGGTGATTCCCTGGACCTGGCCAGCCTGGTCACCTTCCTGGTGTTCATCGCCGGGGCGGTGGGGTGTGTAGCCACCGGGGTCTTCGCAGAACGCATGGGCCGGACGGCAGCCACCAGTTGGGCCATGGTCATCAGCGGGGGAACGGCGCTCTACATCGGCTTCATGCCCGTGGAGTGGGGGGTGTTGATCGCCATCGTGGCCATGATTTGGGGAGCATCCGTCGTGGCCGACTCAGCCCAGTTTTCCACGGCCCTCACCGAGCTTTCCGAGGACGCCTACCGGGGGACGGCTCTGGCCTTTCAGACGGGAATCGGGTTTCTTTTGACCATCGCGCCCATCCGGTTCCTGCCGGTGATGGCGGACTCCATGGGCTGGGGACCGGCCTTCGCGGTGCTGGCCATCGGGCCCGCGCTGGGCACTGCGGCCATGCTGCGGTTGCGGGGTATGCCGGAGGCCACGGCCATGGCCCTGGGCCGCCGCTAGAAATCGGCGCCTAGTCCTGCTGGGCGATCTTGAAGTTGAAGCTAACGGTGCGGGTTATGGTGCCATCCGAGTCCCGTTCCGGCCCGTACTCTTCGGCTGACACCCTGAGGTCCATGCCCAGACCGCGCATGTCGTTGGCCAGGGCTTCCACGCGCCGCCTGACTTCGTTTACGTCTTGGTCCAGTTCTGATAGGTCGTTGGTCGACATTGGTCTGTGGGTCACCTAATAAGGGACGCCGTCCCGGTGCCGGCACGGCGCCCTCTGTGGATTCTTAGTTCGTTGGATCTAGTAGTAGACCGAATTTCCGGTGCCGCCGCCGGCCATGATGACCTCGCCGGTCACCGCCCACGACTTGTCCGATGCCAGATAGGCGGTCAGATAGCCGATCTCCGAGGCATCGACCATCCGGTTGATGTGGTTGCCCCGAGGGGAACCGTCGGTGAAGTCCTGCTTTTCCGCCTCTTCCGGGCTGACGCCGAGGGCCTTGCCCCTGGCCTCCATCAGGCTGGGCGTCCGCTCGGTGCGGGTGGTGCCCGGGTGGATGCAGTTGACGGTAATGCCAAACTTGCCCACCTGGGTGGCCAGGGTCTTGGTCATGTGGACCAGGGACACGTTGCGGGCACCGCCGCTCAGGTTGCCGGCGTTCCTGGCGTTGCCGCCGCTGATGTTGATGATCCGGCCCCAGGGCTGTTCCTTCAGGAAGGGAAGGGCGGCGCGGGCGCAGCGCAGAGCGCCCACGTATTTCACGTCGAAATCACCGATCAGGGCGTCCTCGTCTACGGTGTCGATGGGACCGATGGCGTTGGGAGAACCACCGGGCAACGACGCGCTGTTGACCAGAATGTCCAGGCCGCCCAATTGGCTGGCGGCTTCGGCCACGACGCGGTCGACGTACTCACGGGATGTCACATCAAGCACCATGGGGATAACCTTCCGGCCGGTGATGTCTTCGATCTCTTTTGCTGTCTCTTCCAAGGCGGATTGGGTCCGGGAAGCGATGACCACATCGCATCCTTCCCGCGCCAATTCCAGCGCGATGGCCTTGCCGATGCCACGGCTGCCGCCTCCCACAAATGCCTTTTTGTCCTTCAGTCCCAGGTCCATTGCCAAATCTCCTGTCCGATGAGCAGAATCGTGGGCGCATTCTACACAACGGCACAAGGGGCGGCAATTATCGTGGGCGATAGGCGTGGTTGGGCATCTGCCAGTGGATGAACCAAGACCCCAACGGTTAAGATAGATAGTAGGCTGGGTGGTCTTTGGACTCCTAAACAGCCGGACGGCCACTCCTAGCCCGTCCTTTAATAATCCAGGCGGTACTCCCAAAGCGGTCTGCGACCGCCCCCCTGGCAGCTATCAGGCCCCGCGCCGGGCGACACCTTCGCCACCGATAGATTCCAACGGAATAATATCGAACAGGAGGACGCCATGAAAATCGTAGCCGTGCTTTATCCGGGAGGGGCCGCCGCTGCGGCAACCCCCGAACTGCTGGGTTGCGCGGAAAATGCCCTTGGGCTGCGCCAGTGGTTGGAGTCCGAGGGACACGAACTGGTGGCAATCTCGGACACCGACGCCGGGCTTGAATCCCACCTGCCCACGGCCGACGTTCTCATCGCCACTCCCTTCTGGCCCGCCTATATCACCCGTGAGCGGGTGGATATGGCCCCCAATCTCAAACTTCTCCTCACCGCCGGCGTCGGCTCCGACCACTTCGACCTGGCCGCCGCCGCCGAACGCAACATCACCGTAGCCGAGATCACCGGCAGCAACGTGGTCAGCGTCGCCGAGCACGTGGTGATGCAGATACTCACCATGGTCCGCAACTATTTCCCCTCGTATTTCGAGGTCACCGAAGGCGGCTGGGACATCGGCAAGGTGGCCGCCCGCTCCCACGACCTGGAGGACAAGTCGGTGGGCATCTGCGGCATGGGCCGCATCGGACAGCGGGTGGCGGCCCGTCTCAAGCCCTTCGACGTCCGAACTTCCTACTTTGGCTACCGCCGCCTCAGCACCACCGAGGAGCAGACCCTGGGTGCCCGCTATTCCCAGCTCCTGCCCCTGGTGCGCGAGAGCGACGTGGTCAGCATCAACATACCCCTCACTCCGGCCACCCAGGGCCTCTTTAACCGGGAACTGCTCTACAGCATGAAGAAGGGCGCCTACCTGGTGAACACGGCCCGGGGCCGTATCGTGGACACCGACGCCCTGGTGGAGGTCATGGAGTCCGGTCATCTGGCGGGCTATGCCGGGGACGTTTGGTACCCCCAGCCCGCTCCCGCCGACCACCCCTGGCGGAACATGCCCAACCACGCCATGACGCCCCACGTCTCAGGCACGTCCCTGGAAGCCCAGAAACGCTATTCCAACGGCATCCGGGAGTGCCTGACCAGTTTCTTCGCGGGCGAACCCATCGACCGCGACTACATCATCGTTGAAGGAGGTCGAGTGACCAGCCCCAGTTACGCCTACGCCTACGAGGGCTGAAAAACGGTAACTGTCTACAACTGATCAAAAGGCGACGCTCTTTCGGTGGATGCCCCTGTCTGCGCCGTCCGGCAATGCGCGCCAGGTGGAAATGGAGGTGAACCCCATGGCCGAATTATTGATGGCTGAGATGCCCAGAAACGAGATGGACCAGCTGCTCACCTATGGTCCGGGCACGCCGGAGCGTGAACAACTGATCGCCGCCCTGGAATCCATCAAGGGCGAGTATGTGGAGATCCCGCTGATAATCGGCGGTACCCCGGTTCGCACCGGCAGGACTACCGAGGTGCGTCCACCCCACGATTACCGCCGCGCCCTGGCCAAGGCCCACCTGGCCGGAGAGGTCGAGTTGCTGCAGGCGATCGAACTATCCCGGCGGGCCCACGTCAAATGGTCGGCCATGGACGGACGGGAACGGGCGGACATCTTCCGAGAGGCGGCCGACATACTGGCCGGACCAAAGCGCATCGAGATGATCGCCGCCATCATGATGGACCTGTCCAAGACTCCCTACGAAGCGGAGATCGACCTGATAGAGTTGGTCGATTTCTGGCGGTTCAACGCCTACTACGCGGAGCTCCTCCACGAGCAGCAGCCCGGTCAGGGGGTGGAAGAGCACAACCGCTTTGACTGGCGTCCCTTGGAGGGGTTCGTCGCCGCCGTGACGCCCTTCAACTTCGTTGCCATCGCCGGCAACCTGCCATCGGCCCCGGCAATGGTGGGGAACGTCGTTATCTGGAAGCCCTCGCGGTCGGTGCTGCTCAGCAACTACCGTATCATGCAGATTCTCCAGCAGGCCGGCCTGCCCGACGGCGTGATCAATTTCATGCCCTTTGAATCGTCCCAGTCCAAGACCCTGTTCAACCACAGGTCGCTGGCCGGACTCCACTTCACCGGCAGCTCCGAGACCCTGCTCCATCTCTGGCAGCGCATCTCCGCAAACCTGGGCAAATACCGGAGCTTCCCCAGGGTGGTGGGCGAGGCCGGCGGCAAGGACTTCATGATGGTCCACCGCTCCGCCGACCCACTGGCTGTGGCTGCCAACGCCATCCGTGGCGCGTTCGAGTACCAGGGCCAGAAGTGCTCCGCGGCATCGCGGATGTACGTGCCGGAGAGCCTGTGGGACGACATCAGGAGCCTGCTGTTGGATGAGATTCCCAACGTGCGTTACGGGCCGGTGGACGACCTGAACGTGGCCATGGGAGCCATCATCAACCAGGCGGCCTTCGACAAGGTGAAGTCCTACATCCAGTTCGCCAAGAACCACGCCAACGAGTACGAAGTCATCTACGGCGGCCGGTGCGACGATACCGACGGCTGGTTCGTGGAGCTCACGCTGGTGGTGACCACCAGCCCCAAGGGCAAGCTGATTACCGAGGAGATCTTCGGTCCGGTGCTGACGATACTGGTCTATCCGGGCGAGGCCTACGAAGGGATGCTCCACCTGTGCAATGAGACCACGGCCTACGGGCTTACCGGTTCCATCTTCGCTCGCGACGATGAGGCCATAAAGATGGCCGAGGATGTGCTCAGGTTCGCCGCCGGCAACTTCTACATCAACGACAAGCCCAGCGGTTCCATCGTAAACCGCCAGCCCTTCGGCGGCGGCCGGCGCTCGGGCACCAATGACAAGTCAGGGCATTGGCTGAACCTGACCAGGTGGATGAGCCCCCGGACCATCAAAGAGGCCCTGAACCCCGCCCTGTTGTGGCAGCGCCCGTACATGAAATAGGGAGTGGATAGCTCCCCGAGGAATGGCCCCGGAAGGCCTAGTCTTCCGGGGCCGTCACCGGTGTGGCGTCCACCACTTCGGCGTCGCCGGGCCGGGCCAAGACCAGGGCAACCACAGACAGCACCGGCAGGGCCATCATGACCACCATGCCCAGGGTGTAGGTGCCGCTCAGGTCGCGGAACAACGCCAGGGGCAGCGGGCCGATGGCCGAGGCGCAGAAGTTGATGGTCATGGCCGAACCCTGCACCCGGCCCAACCCGTGCCGGCCGTAGTAGTGCGCCCAGATCACCCCCTGGACTATGTGGTGGCAGCCGCCGGCCACGCCCATCACCAGCACGTAGGCCACGGCCATGAACACCGAGTTTATGGCCACCGCCAGCACCAGGGACACCAGCAGAGTGGCCATGGTGAAGGCATAGAGCTGCTTGGGACCGGTGCGGTCCACGGCGAACCCTGCCACCAGCGAACTCACCGCAGACGACGCGGCGAAGACGATGAACACCCCAGCCGCCAGTGTGGCGCTGAGACCGCTCTCCTCGAAGATGGACGTTTGGTGAAACACCAGGGCCGTAGACACCAGTCCCGGCGTCCCCAATGACAGGGCTAGAAGCCAGAAGCTCATTGAGCTGAATACCCTGACCTCCCTGGGCGCTCCGGCCCTGGCCCGGCGGACCTCCGTGGCCGGCGGCTCGTCGGCGCCGTCGGGGAACAGTCCCACATCCTCGGGCCTGTTTCTCACCACCAACAATGTCACCGGCACGATCAGCAGGATGGACGCCACTCCGATGACCCCGTAGGCCTCCCGCCAACCGATGCCGTCGATCAAGGCCCTGGCCACCGGCGGGAAGGCGCCGTTGGACAGCACGGCCCCCAGCCCCATCATCGCTATGGCCTTGCCCCTTCTCGAAACGAACCACTGGTTCACCAACAGCACCGCGTTGATGGTCAAAGACCCCTGGCCCAGGGCCCTGAGACTGGCGAAGGCGATGTAGAAGAGCACGATGTTGGTGGCGGTGGCCATGCCGAAACAGCCGCCGCCGAAGCCCAGTCCGATGGCCACCAGCATGGCTCTAGGCCCGTAACGGTCGGCCAGCCGGCTGACTATGGCCACCAGGACGGCGCTGACCCCGGTGCTGGCCATGTATAGGGCGGAGATGCCAGGGCGGGACAGGCCGGTGTCGGCGATGATGGAGTCAATGAAGATGGAGAAGACGTAGGACTGGCCGGGCCCGCTGCTGAAGACCACCAGCCCCGACGCGGCGACGATGGCCCATCCGTAGAACAACCTACGGTTGGCCTTTGGGGTTGTGTTGGTTGGAGTTGAGATTGGCTTTTCCTGAGTCCAAGGGCCTAACGTGGCAGGCGGGCCCTATCTTTATTTCAATCTGCAGGCCGTATTTCCGGCGGCCCAAACCTGAGCTATAGTGTTCGCTGCATCACCGTAACAGAACACCGCCGCTTATAGGGAGAAATATATGGCCGCCAAGAAAGGGACTGGGTTGCTCATGGTCTGGTGCGACGTGCCAGCGGACCGGGAAGAAGAGTTCAACGAATGGTACAACACCGAGCACATCGAGGAGATCCTGAACGTCCCGGGCGTCCTGGACGCCGCCCGTTACGAGGCCGTGCACAGCGGCCCCAAGCACCTGGCCTGCTACGAGTTGGAAAGCCCCGCCGCAGTGCTGGGCGACGGCTTTACCAAGCGCACCAAATCCAAGTGGAGCGAGACCATGGGGCCAACCCTCATCGGTGAGAATTTCTTCAATCCGCTCTATGAAATGATCTTTCCCTATTCCCTTACCGACGAGGTGGCGAACAGCGGAATGGCCCCCGCCCTCCACGTGGGGCGCATGAACATCCCCGCCGAAAGGGCTACGGAATGGAACGAATGGTACGACTCCGTATTCGTCCCGAATTTTGAGAAGGTCCCCGGGATAATCCGGGGCAGACGGTACAAGACGGTCCGTGGGGAAGACCCCATGTATTCGGTGGTCTATGAGATGGAGAATGAACTCGCCTCGCGTTCACCGGAATGGGAGGCCCAGATAACTGCCGACCCCAGGAACGCGGACATGATGGCCTTGATCACCCATGGCTACGGCTCGCCCAGCATCTACAAAAAGACATTTGAGCTCTAACCTTCGAGGGAGCGCCAGACCAGATTATTTGGAGTTTGCAATGCCCAACCACATCGTACAAGTCGGCGACGTTGAGCTGATTTCCCTGAACGACAATCTGCCCCTTCGCTCACCCTTCGTGGCCTTCCCCCACACCACAATGGAACAGTGGCAGGAATACCCGGAGCTGATGGCCGACCACGAGAACGGCAAGCACCGTTGGGGTTCCCTGGCGGTCCGTTCCTCGGGCAAGTTGATCATCGTGGACACCGGCATGCAGGGCGAGGGTTGCTACCTGCTGGAGGACATGAAGGCCAAGGGCATCGACCGGGAGGCCGTGGACCTGGTGGTCTTCACCCACGTCCATCCCGACCACGTGGGCTGGAACTACACCGACGGCAAGCCCAACTTCCCCAACGCCCGCTTCCTGGTGCCCCAGAAGGACTGGGACTACTGGACCCAACCCGACGTGATCAACACCGTGGAGTACGTGGTGCCCCAGGTCCTGCCCCTCAAGGAAGACGGCGTTATGGACCTAATGGACGGCGAGTACCAGATAACCCCGGAGCTGCAATCCTATCCCACGCCGGGCCACACCCCCGGCCACAACTCCATCCGCGTCACTTCCAAGGGCAAACACGCCTTCATCCTGGGCGACGTGGCCCACAGTCCCATCCAGGCCCATTACACAGACTGGTGCCCCGAGTTCGATATCGACCCCGACACGGCGCGCGTCACCCGCCACGCGGTCATGGACCTGCTTGAGGCAGAGGGCACCCTGGTGTCCGCTGGCCACTTCCCCGACCCCGGTTTCGGCCGGTTCGTCCGCGGGGAAGAGCGCCGCTACTGGCAGGGGATCTAAGGGGATTCACCATGCCAGAAGAACTGAGCAATGACTCTCCGGCGGTGCTGCTCTTTCCCCACTTCGAGTCTGACATGTACCGGACGGCCGCCGCCGAGGTTACCGGTCTCACCGAGCAACAGTTGGACTTTGAGTCGGACAAATGGGGTTGGAGCGGCTGGAGCATCCGCCGCCAGTTGAGCCACATGGCCTCGGGGAATTTTCGGTGGTTCTGGCAGCGCTGGGGAGCGGCCATGTACCCAAACGGCCTCCCATCAGGCCTGCCCAGCCCCGAGGAGACATGGGCCCTGACCCGGTCCAAGTACGACCGCAGGTTGGACGAGGACATCTACTGGGATATCGGTGTCATCCTGGAAAAACTGCATCAGGGTCTGGCCCTGGGACAGACAATCCTGGCCAACGAGACCGTCGGGTCGATGCGCG
This sequence comes from Chloroflexota bacterium, assembly GCA_002721995.1. Classification (GTDB taxonomy): domain Bacteria; phylum Chloroflexota; class Dehalococcoidia; order Lucifugimonadales; family UBA3495; genus UBA9611. The sequence continues at coordinate 57,621 of PBMF01000019.1, read as the reverse complement.
GCAAGGAGTTCGAGTTCGCCGACGACGGCGAATGGCCCTGGTACTACAACATACATCCCGGTCTGCGGCGCGACACCGAAGTCCCGACCAGAATCTGGTTCACCCTGGAGACCATCTTCCGGCACCGGTACTTCGAGCACATAACCCACCTCTACAACATCCAGAGAATCAAGCTGGCCCAGGGCCTTTCGACCGAGTCAGTGGTCCCCATCGAGGGCTACATGTCGCTGCCCGGTTGGGACCTGAGCACGCCTTAACAGGACCGAGGAGTCACCATGCCCAAAGCCAAATTCGTCCCCTTCAACAGCGTGGAACATGAGGAGCGCCGGCCCGGCGTGCTACTGTCCAGCCTGGTGGACGGCGAAACCGGGGCCACAGAGATATCCAGCGGGGTGGCCGAGTTCGCCGCCGGGGCCAAGGCGCCCTTGCACTACCACGACGCCGAGGAATCGGTGATCGTCATCGAGGGCGAGGGTCTGATGGTCATCGACGGCGAAGAACACATCGTGCGGCCCAACGACGCGGCCTTCATACCGCCGAACGCCCACCACAGCATCGCCAACCACGGCGATGAGCCCTTCAAGATCTCTTGGACCTACGCGAGTATCAACTGGTCGACGACGCCGGTCGAGTAGGTCGCTAGTCCAGGCCGCGGATGTCGGAGAAGCGGACCAAGAACATCAGGCAAACGGCCACTGCGATGGCGCCGCCGATGGCCATGGCGGTGTCGATGCCCACTACCACTCCCACCCCACCGGTGAGGGCGGCGAACAGGGGAATCAGCCCCTGTTCGTAGTGCCAGACGCTGGTGACGCGGCCCCGCAGATTGTCCGGCACGAGGGTCTGTATCAGGGTCTGGTTGGCCACGATGAAGTGTGTTTGGGACAGCCCCATAAGCAGCATTATGGGCACCGACAGCCAAACCCACTGGGACAGCCCCAGTGTCAGGACCACCGACGACCCGGAGATCAGCGTTATCAGTGTCACCAACCCCTTCTTGGTGAAGAACCCGAAGGACGAGATCATCACCGTCGCCGTCAGGCCGCCCGCTCCCATGGTCACGATCATGGCCGTGCTGACTCCGGCCCCACGGCCCAGGGCCTCCTCGGTGTAGGCCGGCAGGAACAGCAGCAGGGGCATGAAGATCCCGGTGCGGACGAAGTTCATCAGCATCAGACGCAGCATGTCGCTGCGGCCCACGATGTAGCGCAGACCCTCTTTCAAGTCGGCCATGGGTGAAGACCGGCGGCGCTCCGATTCCTCCCGGTGGGGCGTCCTCATGGGCACCAGCAGCAGAATCATGCCGCCGTAGAGGCCCGACTCCACGAAGAAGTTCCACTGGAAGTCCAAGGTCTCGATGAGCACGCCGCTGATGGCCGCGCCGGTGAGCCGCATGGATGTGACGGCCATGGCGTTCAGGGCCAGCGCGTTGCCCAGGTCTTCCTTGGGGACGGTGTTGGCGACCAGGGCCTGGCGGGTGGGCTGGACGAAGGCGAAGGCCGTGCCCGAGACCAGCATGTATCCGTAGACGTGCCAGATGGTGTCCACCTGTCCATCGGCCACCATGAAACCAAAGACCAAAGCTGTGGTAAGCATCACCAATTGGCCGGACATGACCAGCTTGCGGCGGTCCAAACGGTCGGCCAGAACACCGCCCCACGGTCCCAGGAGCAGCACGGGAAGCGCCCGCACCGCCACGGTCAGGATGGAATGGAGGACCGAGCCGCTGATGTCCAGGGCCAGCCAGCCGATGGTGATGAACTGGAGCCACTGGGCGCAGTTGGCGAAGAGGTTGCCGGTCCACAGGTACCGGTAATTGACGTGCTTCTGGAGTGAGGAGAAGGTCCGGACCCGGCGTCGTGGGGGCGGGGCCGCCGACGCCGGCGGAGTTTCCTGGGATTGGGATGGTTCTGCGCGCAAACTGGTGGTGGGTGGCTCCTGGGATTGTGTCCGGCCGCTGGGAGGTGGCCGTCGATAATCCTAGTGGCGGCAACCCTGGGAAGCAAGGGCCACATGGTAGCCAAGACGTTTCAGTCCACCGATTTCGTGTACTACTCTGCCACCGATGTTTGCCAAGTTTCGCGGAATATACGGCGATATCAACGCTCCGGCCTTCTGGGCCGGGGTCACCGGGTTTGTCTGGTACGCCTTCGGAGCGGTGCCCCTGCACATAGCCGTTGCCAGCCAACTGGGCCTGACCGCCGCCCAGTCCTCCAGTTGGATCTTCATCATCTGGACCAGCGGCGCCGTCGCTTCCGTCGCCCTTACCCTCGTTTACCGCATACCCGTGCCCATCACCTGGAGTATCCCGGGGCTGATCTACCTCGGCACCCTGGCCGGAGAGTTCACCTTCGCCGAGATGGTCGGGGCCAATCTTGTAGCCGGCGTACTGATCCTAGTTTTGGGAGTTATGGGGGTGGGCGAACGGATCATTCCGTGGCTCCCCATTCCCATCGTGATGGGCATGTTCGCCGGCAGTATCTTTGGCTACGTGACCAGGCTGGTGGACGCAACGGTGGCCGATTTCACGGTGGAGGGCCCCGCCGTGGCCGGCTATCTACTGGGCCGCCTCATCGGAAATCCGAGAGTGCCGCCCGTGGGGTTGGCCGTGCTCTTCGGCGCGATCAGTGTCCTGATCGGCGGCCAGGCCACTCCCGAAGCCATGACCTGGGGTCTGCCTACTGTGGATTTCCCGGCTATGGACTTTTCCATGCCGGCGGTCTTTGCCATCAGCCTGCCCATGGTGGTCTTGGCTCTGGGCCTGGGCAATGTGCAGGGGTTGGGTTTTCTCATCGGACAGGGGTACACGGTTCCCGTCAACCGGATCTCGGTTGTCATCGGCGCCACCTCAGTTATCAACTCCCTGTTCGGCGGACACCCGGCCATCGTGGCCCGCACCGGGGTGGCCATACTGGCCGGACCGGACGCCGGCCCCAAGGAAAAACGTTACTGGGCAAACCTGACAGCCGCCACCCTCACCCTGACCATCGCCCTGGCCGGCCTGGCCATATTCGCCTCGCTGCAAGACACCTTCCAAAGGGCGTTCAGCGGCAACCTGGCCTTCGGGGCCATGGTTGCCTTCGCCGTGGCAGCGACACCCTTTTCCTTCGCTGGGATCACTTCGACCCTGTGGAAAGTTCTGGCGGGACTCGCCGCATCCCTCATCGCGGAACGAGAACTGCTCCTCGGCATCTGGCGGGAGCCGGAAACTACGACTGCCTAGCCGGGTAGCCCGGCACTACCGCCCCCAACCGATATTGGTTAAACTAGGCCCGTTTTCCGGGGCCCATTCCATTTGTTGAGATAAACAATGAAATTCGGTCTGTTCCAATCGGTCCAGCTGCCCAACCCAAAGGAACAAGTCAGGTACTACAAAGAAGCCATGGAACAGGTACAGCACGCCGAGGGCCTGGGCTTCGAGTCCGTGTGGATCACCGAACACCACTTCTCACGCCACGGCATCGTCTCGGCGACTCTGTCCCTTCTGGCCTACCTGGCAGGCGTCACCAGCACCATCCGTCTGGGCACCGGTGTCACAGTGATTCCATTCCACAACCCCATCCAACTGGCGGAGCAGACGGCCACCGTCGATCTGCTCAGCGATGGGCGATTGGATTTCGGCGCGGGCCGGGGCTTCCAGTGGGGCGAGTTCCATAAACTGAACATCCCCATGGATGAGGCCAGCCGTCGCTTTGAAGAGACCATGGACGTTTTGACCAAGGCCTGGACCTCCGACGAACCCTTCGACCACGCCGGCGAGTTCTGGCAGTTCAACGACATGACCGTCCACCCCAGGCCGGTGCAGGCGCCCCACCCGCCCATCTTCGTGGCGGCCTCCAGCGAGGACAGCGTCAACCGGGTGGCGCGCAACGACTGGAACCTGATGATCGGCCAGGGCGAGCCCTTCGACCAGGTGGCCCAACAGATCGAGAATTACAAGAGCGCCCTTTCCCAAGCAGGGAACACCTATAACGACGGCCGGGTGGTGGTTGCCCGGGCGATGTACACCGCCCCCAATATGGCCCAGTCGCGGCAGGACACGGAAGCGCCTTTCATGTGGTTCAAGCAGACGGGTCAGGAGGTGGGCGCGCCCCGGGACAACAACGTGGAACTGCTGCCCGACGAATACCAGGCCTACCGGCGGCGGTTCACCAGGGACGTCACCTTCGATTACGACGCCATGTATGAGAACGTGGCCCTCTTCGGCACGCCCGACGACCTGACCGAGCGCATCAAGGGTCTGCAGAAGTCGGGGGTGGAGAAGATCATATTCTTCATCAACTACGGCGGCATCGACCACCAGAAGGTGTTGGCGTCCCTGGACCTCTTCGCCAAAGAGGTCATGCCCAACTTCGCGGACTAGATTTCTTCAACCTGGAAGTAAAACGGCCGGAATGACGGTGCGGATTGGCTGTCGTCTCACACACCGTTCGTCACGAGCTTGTCCAAGGACGCGAATAAGTCATTCCGCTGGTGAGGGCGTGGTTCGACGGGCTCACCATGAGCGGTTGTGCCATGATTCGATTTGTCGGGAAGTTGACTTATAAAGTAGTAAGGGCGGGTTAGAAACCCGCCCTTACTTTTCTTCGTCATACTCATTTGGATTAGCCGCTGACCCTGAGCCTGTCGAAGGGGCGCACCGGCCATTGCCCAAGAATCAGTCCCGGAAGTTCACGAACTGGAGGGGCTGTTTGTTCTTCATGTCCTTGATGAAGGCTATGACTGCCTGCAGGTCATCCCGTTTCTTGCCTGACACGCGCAGCTCGTTGCCCTGGATGGACAATTGGACCTTCATCTTGGCCGACTTTACTTCTTTGCTGATCTTGCGGCCCAGGTCTCCGTCGATGCCCTGCTTGATGTTGACCACGGCGCGAAGACTGCCGCCGGCCGCGTCCTGGGGTTCGCCGAATTCCAACGCTCCCAGTTCAACCTTGCGCTGGGCCAGGTAACGCCGCAACAGCTCCTTTACCTGTTCCATCTTCATGTTGTCGTCGGCGGTCATGGTCAGCGTATCGTCAGACCGGACCACGGCGCACTTGGTATTGGCCAGATCGAACCGCTGTTTTATCTCGCGCTCGACACCGTTCAGCGCGTTATCGACTTCGGCCAGATCGGTCCTCGAGACCACGTCAAATGAAGGCATGGAAAAAGCTCCTCCAGGGTTCCTCATCACCAATGATGTGATGTTTGATTGGGTTACCGGTCAATTTTACACGATGACCGGCCCGGTAAAAACGCCCCGCACCGAACACTACCAGACGCACTCGGCAGGTCCAGGCTATGACAAGGTCATCCGGTCTGCCAAAATCCGTGCTCGACGCCTCCGTGCAGAACGATGGCAATGTCTCCGTGTCCACCGCCGAGAGACATGCGCTCGACCGCGATTTCCGCACCGGCATCACGAGCAGCACCAACCGCGGTGTCCAGATCGTCCACGCGTAGATAGATTCGCCACAGGGGTCCTTCATCGTTTCTGAGGGGTGCCCACACGCCGAGGAGGGACCCGCCAGGAAGCTCTGCAACACGGGTGCCGCCCAGATCCCCGTCCGGCCCATTGAACTGCAATTCCGCGGTGCGCGTGTAGAACGTGCAGAGAGAGTCAACATCGTGGGTGACGATTTCCAGATAATGCAGTTTGCCGTTCATGGTTGCCTCCAGGGATTGCGGGTGAATCCTGCCGGTTGTTCTCGGATGAAGCTAGATTGCGCCCCAGGCCGCAGACCCGGAGTTGGGGCGGTCTAGCCCGATTTGCGCACGTCCACTCGGAACCGGCGCATGGCGCAGGTGGCCCGGAGCTCGGTCACTTTCACGATCTCGGCCGTACCCAATTCGCCCGCGTCTTCGACGGTTGCTCCCACTTCGGGAATGGCGCTGGTGTACCTGCTGCCCAGGGTCTCATCTTCCTCGGAGTACAGGTACCACTGGGTTGTGGGGAGACAGGTCCCCGCGGCGTCGCTCATATCAGACCCGAAACGTGGAAATGGAACAATCCAGGTAGTGAAAAGAAGGCCAAAAAATGGCTCCCCGAGTAGGATTCGAACCTACGACCTAGCGGTTAACAGCCGCCCGCTCTACCGCTGAGCTATCGGGGAACGTTCAAAAAGAGGGTGTCGCCGTGGTTGTTAGCCTAGCGAATTGTAGCACCTGGCAATTGTTCGCTCAAGACAGACCCCGCAGGAAACTTCCGGCTACCGGGAACTTTTTCCCCGGCGGCTCCGTCTAGAGGGCATACCAACAAAACTTGGAGACCAAATGACGCGCTTTTTCATCACGGCATTGATGGCGATTTCTCTGCTCACGTTGCTGGCCGCCTGCGGCGGAGATTCGACTGGAACTGGACCTGAGCCTACGGCCGCTCAAGACGCAACAGTACAGGTGGCCCCCAACCCGGCTCCAGAGTTAACCGACGAGGAGCAGATGGAGCAGTACGTCTAGCTCATGGAAGAGTTCGCCGTTGTGTTGGAACAAGCGAGCCCTCGCAACGCCTCGGGCGTGGATGTGGCGGATGCTATGGACGAGATGGGGAAGAGGTTCGAGGAGTTTACCGGGTTTTTCGCCGGGGCAGACCCCGAACGGCTTTCCCGCTTGGTCGGTGAACACGAGGTTGCATTGGAACGATCTGCCCAACGCATCCTGGACGCGGTGGAGCTCTTCTAGGGCACTCCCGATTACGAGGTGGTCACCGCGATGGTCGAGTTCCTGCCGACCTTCGCCATCGCCTCTTCATCCGGTACGGTGTCCGAGCCGGTGGAAACACCTGCTGGGACCATCGGTTCGCTCATCACCCCCGACGAGGTGTCCGATCTGGCCGGCGGAGTCGACCTCAAAACCGTATACATAGACCTTAGGTCCCGGGCCGCCGAGTTTGACCCGGCTCAGGTCGCCTCCATGGAATCCTTCGACTCACTGAACTTCGTCACCACCGACGATCCGCTCAGTCTCACCCTGAGCACCATCAAATTCGACTCCGCAGAAGCGGCAGCCGAGCATTATGACACTGTGGTCAGGGAGACACCGGGCATCCAAGACCTGCCGGATACAATCGGAGACGCCGCCTCTCACATCGAACTCAACGGGTCCGGCATCGGGACCATGGTCATCTTCAAGAAGGGCGTGAAGAAGGGCGTGTGGTTCGCCATGCTGCACACCGCCCAGTCAGACGGACTGACACCCCTGGTCGATGCCGCAGGCGTGAAATCCCTGGCCAAAACCGTGGCGAAACGACTCTAAGAATCCAATTCACTTTGAACACATCCAAATGACTGCATCCAACTTTCGGGCATCGTCGTAGTAGTAAATGAGAAACGGAGACGTTCAGCTCATCCTCCTAAGACATTTCCGTTCCCCATTAGAGGGCGCCTTACCCCCAAGGGCGCCCGGATTAGGGCCCCGGTGGACAACCTTCACTGGGGCCCTTTTTTTGGAAGCAAAAAGGGCGCCTCCCTGATGGGAGACGCCCTTTGACAGACCCGGCCCAGCTAGCCGGTTGGACTGAGAGGTCTACTTGCCTTCTTGAAGGGCCGCGCCGGATGCCACCTTCAGACGCTTGGCCTTTTTGGCCTCGGCCACCGGCAGGGTGATGGTCAGCACGCCGTTATCGTAACGGGGCTCCACACTGTCGGTGTCCACGTCATCGGACAGGCGGAGCGAACGGTGGAAGGAGCCGGTCCGGCACTCCCTGACGACATAGTCGCCTTCCTTGCACTCCTCTTCCGTCTTGGTCTCAGCCTTGATGGTGAGCGCACCGCCTTCGATGGTGACGTCGATGTCGTCGGGGTCGACGCCGGGGATACTAGCTTGGACGGTCACCTTTTCCTCATCTCTGACGATGTCCAGGGGAATGGACCACTCCCGCCTTTCGTCCTCGCCCACAAATCCGCGTCCGGCGAAAAATGAGGGGAAGCCGGCCAGCCGCCGGTTCGCCAGGTGGTGCGCACGCCTGATTTCATATAACGGGTCCCATCGGGTCAATACCATTTCAGTCTCCTCCTGAATTTTGGGTATTAATTAATCTTGAAATGGCTTAAGGCAGTCCATTTCTGACAATCTGTATTTTCAATAGTTGAGCGCTAATTGTCAAGTTTTTTGGTTATATACCTATATTTTATATTGACAATCAATCTCAATTTACCTACAATTGGACTCAGTTACCTTGTACTAAATACACCCGTACCAAATACGGGGGAAGCAGGATCGGACAGACCCGGTTTTTATGGCCAACTATTACGACACATTGGGAGTCGATAAAGGCGCCTCGGAAAAAGACATCCGGGCGGCCTTTCGTCGTCTCGCACGCCAACACCATCCCGATGTGAACGAGAACAACCCGGCGGCGGAAGAGAAATTCAAAGAGATAAACGAGGCCTACACCGTCCTGTCGGACAAGGAATCGCGGCGTAAGTACGACCGCTACGGCGACGACTGGAAACACGCCGACCATTTTGAGCAGGCGGGAAACGGACGCGGCTTCACCTTCACCGACATGGGCGGCATGGGACGGGGTGGCCGGAGCGGAATATTCGATCAGTTCTTCGGCGGCATGGGCATGGGTGGCCAGGACTTCCGGCCGCCGCCCGCCGAATACCCAGTCACCGTCACATTGGAAGAGGCGTTCTCCGGCGCGGCCCGTCGGTTGCAATTGCAGGACGGACGCCGCCTGGAGGTAAAGATACCGCCCGGCGTGGATGACGGCTCCAAGGTGCATATCTCCGCCGAACAGAGCTATGGCGGAGACTTCTACCTGGTGGTATCGGTAAAAGAACACGCCAGGTTCCGCCGCCAGGGCAAGGACCTGTTCGTTGATGTTGACGTCCCCGTGGACGACGCAGTGTTGGGCGGGGAGTTGACCGTGCCTACCTTCACCGGAAAGCTGGCGTTGACCATCCCCAAGGGGACCCAGAACGGACGCCGGTTCCGGTTGGCCGGTCAGGGTATGCCCGCACTGAGCAGCTCCGCCCGGAGCGCCAGGAGCGACGTGGCCCACCGGGGCGACCTGTTCGCCACCGTAAAGGTGAAACTTCCCTCCGAGTTCACCGACGAAGAAATTGACATGTTCAAGGGCCTGAGGGCTAAGCGCATCGGAGGCCCCGGACCCGACGAAAAAGAAAACGGTAAGACCACCCCGGCCGACGAGGAGTAGATATGACCACTGAAAACCAGTTCCAAAATGAACCCTGCTTCGTCATCAGTGTGGCCGCCCGCATCGTCGGAGTGCACGCCCAGACCTTGCGCCATTACGAGCGTGTGGGACTCATCTGGCCGTCGCGCACCGGGGGCCGTCAGCGTCTCTACTCCATGGCCGACATAGAGCGTCTGCGCCGTCTCAAGGCGCTGACCGAGGACATGGGCTTGAACCTGGCAGGCGCGGAAGTGGCCCTGAAACTGATGAACCGTATCGAGGAGCTGGAGGCTGAGGTCAAGCAGCTTACCGAGGCGGTCAACACCCTGCAAAACCAGAACCAAAACGATGCGGCCAGGCGCCGATAGCGCCGGTCCTTTTTCATAGATTCTCAGGAGCAATCATCATGGTGCTAAGACCAGACCAATTCACCGAACAGGCCCAGGAAGTACTGCACAATTCCCAGGAATTGGTGCGCCGCTATAGCCACAGCCAGTGGGATGTGGAGCACATCCTCCTGGCCCTGCTGGAGCTGGAAACGGGCATACCGGCCGAGATCCTGGTGGAGATCGGTGTGACGTTGGACGCCGTCAAGGTCGAGTTGGACCGGTCATTGGAAAGCTCGCCCAAGGTGGAACACAACGCAACCCAGATCTACCCCACTCCCCGGGCCGCACGGCTGTTGGAGGACGCCAAGAACGAAGCCGACCGCCTGAAAGACGACTACATAGGCGCTGAGCACCTGTTCATCGCCGCCGTGATGGAGTCCCAAGGCGACGCGGCCCGGATACTGAAAGAACACGGCGTGGACCAGGAGAAGGTCTACCAGGCGCTGATGGAGATCCGGGGCAGCCACCGGGTGGACGACCCCCGGGCCGAGAGCCACTACCGCTCTTTGGACCGCTACAGCATCGACCTGACCCAGCTGGCCCGTCAGGGCAAGTTGGACCCCGTGGTGGGCCGGGACGAAGAGATCCGCCAGGTGATGCAGACCCTGACCCGGCGCAAGAAGAATAACCCGGTGATCATCGGCGAGGCAGGCGTGGGCAAGACCGCCATCGTCGAGGGCCTGGCCGCCCGCATCGTGGCGGGGGACGTGGCTGACTCGCTGAAGGACCGCCGCGTCCTGGCCCTGGACATGGGCGCTCTGGTCGCCGGTTCCAAGTTCCGTGGCGAGTTTGAAGAAAGGCTCAAGTCGGTGATGGATGAGGTCAAACAGGCCCACCGGGAGGTGATCCTGTTCCTGGACGAGATCCACACCGTGGTGGGGGCGGGCGCGGCGGAGGGCGGCATAGACGCCAGCAACCTGCTTAAGCCGGCCCTGGCCCGGGGCGAGCTCCAGTGTGTGGGCGCCACCACCCTGGACGAATACCGCAAATACATCGAAAAGGACACCGCGCTGGAGCGGAGGTTCCAGCCCGTCATGCTGGATGAACCCACCGTGGAAGAGACGGTGGATATCCTGCGCATCCTACGGCCCCGCTACGAGGCCCATCACAAGGTGGACATCGACGACACAGCCCTGGTTGCCGCGGCCCGTCTCAGCGACCGCTACGTCACGGGGAGACAGCTTCCCGACAAGGCCGTTGACTTCATCGACGAGGCCGCCAGCAAACTGCGCATCGACGCCGAGAGCCTGCCCGCCGACGTGAAGAACAAGGAGGAGCGCATCCGGGAACTCCTGGACCAGGAGGAGGCCGCCGCCCAGCGCACCGAGTACGAACGCGCCTCGGAACTGCGGGTGGAGCGTCTCCGATTGGAGGAAGAATACGAATCGGAGCGGCAGAGTCTGCTCCGCGACCGGAACGTGGACATGGTGGTGGACGAGTTCGATATAGCCGAGCTGGTCTCCGAATGGACCGGCATCCCCACCGGACGCCTGCTGGAGGGTGAGGGTGAGCGCCTGGTGCACATGGAAGACAACCTCCATCAGCGCATCGTCGGCCAGGAAGAGGCCGTGGTCGCGGTGGCCGAGGCCATCCGCCGGTCCCGCTCCGGACTCAGCGACCCCAAGCGTCCCATCGGCAGTTTCATCTTCCTGGGCCCCACGGGCGTGGGCAAGACGGAATTGGCCAAATCGCTGGCCCAGTTCATGTTCGACGACGAGTCCAACATGGTCCGTATCGACATGTCCGAATACATGGAAAAGCATACGGTGTCCCGGCTCATCGGAGCGCCTCCCGGTTACGTGGGCTACGACGAGGGCGGTCAGTTGACCGAAGCCGTCCGCCGCCGCCCCTACCGGGTGGTGCTCTTCGATGAGATCGAGAAGGCCCACCCCGACGTGTTCAACGCCCTGCTCCAGGTCTTGGAGGACGGACGATTGACCGATGGGCACGGCCGCACCGTGGACTTTAGGAACACGGTCATCATCATGACCAGCAACCTTGGCACGTCCGGAATCAGGCAACAGTCCTTTGGGTTCCGCACCGACGGCCAGGCTGGAGAGGACGAGGACAAGAGGCTCCAGGACTCGGTCAATGCCGCGTTGAAAGAGGCCTTCCGTCCCGAATTCCTGAACCGGATCGATGAGACCATCATCTTCCATGCCCTGACCCAGGAGCAGATAGTCCGGGTGGTCGGCCTGATGACCCGCGACGTGGAGAGCCGGCTGGAGGAACGGGGTATCTTCTTTGAGCTTACCTCCGACGCCAAGCTCTGGCTGGGCAAGGAAGGCTACGACCCTGTCTACGGGGCCCGGCCGCTGCGCAGGGCGGTAACGCGCTTCCTGGAAAACCCACTGTCCAAGGGCATCCTGTCCGGCGAGTTCACCTCGGGAGACCATGTCCTGGTGGACGAAGGGCCGGACGGACTGGCGCTCTCCAAGGTGGCGAAACCCGCCGGCGAGGCGGATAATGCCACCGTCGAGCCGGACGAAGCGGTGGCATCCACTTCGTAATCCCGGCCGCGGGTGAAACCCATGGAGCGGGCGGAGCACAAAAGAGTCAGCGTTTGGGGCCTGGATGTACATTATGTCCAGGCCCCTTCCGGCGTCTCCGGCCCTGAAAAGCCGGTGGTGGTGCTGCTCCACGGGCTGGGCACTTCCCTCATCACCTGGTACTGCAACATCGACCCGCTGGTGGACGCCGGTTTCGCGGTCATCGCTCCCGACCTGCCCGGCTTCGGCGATTCAGACAAACCGGACCACCTGGACTACGCACCCGCCTCCGCCGCCGAATTCATCTACGACCTGGCCCAAGCATTGAAACTGGAGAAGTTCTCGCTGGTTGGGAATTCCGCCGGCTGCGTGGTGGCCGGGCTGTTCGCCCTGGAGCACCCGGAGATGGTGGAGAAGATGGCGCTCATAGCGCCGGGCGGGTTCGGACGCCGGGTTACCTGGTTCCTTCGGCTGGTCTCGGTGCCGCTGCTGGGAGAGCTTATCTACCGGCCCTGGTTCACCGAGCGTGCTGAAACCACCAGATACATGTTTCACCGGCCCCCGCCGATTCTGGAAGAACTGTTCCCAGAACTGCTCCGAATCAAACGTATGCCCGGCACGCGCATGGCCATGCTGAAGTCCATCCGCTCCAGCATAAACATCCGCGGTCTGCGCCCCGAGGGCTACATCCTGGACCGGCTGAAAGACTGCCAAGTGCCCCTGATGACCATCTGGGGCGAAGAAGATGTCATCATCCCGGTGGCCCACGCCGAAGTTGTACGCCGCCAACTCCCCGAGAGCAGTCTGCACATCATCCCCGAGTGCGGACACTGGCCCCACATGGAAAAGCCTGACGTGGTGAACGCCATGCTGACCGAATTCCTGCTTTCCGGTCCAGCCGGTCGATGAACCACGTCACCCGGATAGACTGGCGCAAAACGGAGAACCTGGTGCGCCTGGGCATCCTGGCCCTGGTGCTCGCGGCCATCATCACCGCACTGCTGCTCCGGAACAGCTTCGGCGCGTCGGAGATCGGTTACGGCGCGGTGGCTTTGAGCGCTTTGGTAGCCAGCGCGGGTCTGGTCATACCGGTGCCCGCCCTGGCAACGTCCTGCGCCACGGCAATCTTCCTCGGTCCATTCCTGGTGGGCCTCATCGCGGGCACCGCCGAGACCGCCGGTGAACTGAGCGGGTATTACCTGGGTTACACGGGCCGGGACGTCTTGGCCCGGAGCCGCGTCTACCAGCAGATGGAACGCTGGATGCAGGCCCGTGGCTGGTTGTTGCTGTTCCTGGTGTCGCTGGTGCCCAACCCGGTATTCGACGTCGTGGGCATCGCCGCCGGCGCGCTGCGCTACCCGGTATGGCGGTTCTTGGCCGTCGTCTGGGCGGGAAAGCTGCTGAAATTCCTGGTCTTCGCCTATGCCTGCGCCGTCGGAGCCGACTGGTTGACCAGGGTTTTCGGGGTCTAACCGGCCCGTCCAAGGGGAGGTTTTCAGGCACGAAAAGTGGCGTGCATACGGGCCAGCGTGTATTCTTACTCCGGCCCAACCCCCATCTTCCAGCCACGGAGAACTACTTTTACCGTCCCTTGGACCCCAACCCATTAACCTTTGGAGGAACGACTTGATCCGCCCACTAGACGGCAAGAGCCCCCGCATCCACCCTTCCGCCTTCGTCGCCGAGACCGCCTACATAGTTGGCGACGTGACCATTGGTGAGAACACCAGCATCTGGCCCGGCGCCGTGATCCGGGCCGATTACGGCGACATCATCATCGGCAAGAACTGCTCCATACAGGACAACTGCGTCCTCCATACCGACGACCACCTGGAGTTGGGCGACAACGTACTGATGACCCACGGCGCGGTGGTCCACGGCGGCAAGGTTGCCGACAACGTGCTCATCGGCGTTAACGCCGTGGTGCTGGAGGACGGAGACGTGGGCGACCACGTCTTCATCGGGGCCGGGGCCATCGTACGCGGCAGAGTCGAACCCAACTCTTTGGTGATCGGCGTTCCCGGTAAGGCTAGACCCCTGTCCGAAGCCCAGGCCGAGCGTTTGAAGAACCCCACTGCCCGGTATGTACAGAACGGCAAGCGCTTCATCGACCAAGGACTGGGCCAAGACTTTTCCGAATACAAATCAGAGGGCTAGGCAGGAAGCTGAACATGACCACCGGACAGAACAGACCCTCGCTGCCCCTGGAGGGTATCAGGGTCGTGGACGTGACCCACATCGTGGCGGGGCCCTTTTGCTCCATGATCCTGGCCGACATGGGGGCCGAGGTCATCAAGATCGAGCGGCCCGGCGTCGGTGAACGAGGTCGGGGCAACGGCCCCTTCATCGACGGGCCGGACGGACAGCGGGTGAGCGCCCGCTACCTGGGTCTGAACCGCAACAAGAAGAGCGTCTCCCTGGACCTCCGCGACGACCGCTGCAAGGCGGCCTTCGAGAAGTTGGTCAAAGAGTCGGACATACTATTGGACAACTGGGGGCCGGGGGCGCTGCGGCGTCTGGGTTACAGCTACGACGTTCTAAAGGAACTGAACCCACGGATCATCTACACCAGCCTCACGGGCTACGGTGACCCCGACGGCCCCGCGCCTGGACCCTACTCCCACTGGCCGGCCAACAACCCCTGTGTCCAGGGTATGGGCGGCTGGATGACCGTCACCGGCGAACCCGGCGGCGGCCCGCAGATGGTGGGCGACAACATAGGCGATTCGGTGCCCGGAGTCTGGACGGCTCTGGGAATAATGATGGCCCTGGAAGCCCGCCACCGCACCGGCGAGGGGGCCTTCATAGACATGGCCATGTACGACTGCATGGCCGCCCACATGACAAGCACCATGCCCTTCTACCAGGCCACCGGGCAGACATCGGGCCGGGAGAGGGAGAACATGCTCAGCGCCCAACTGCCCCTGCGGGCCAAGGACGGCTGGGTGGTGCTGGCCGGCGCCGGCGGGCCAGAGAAGTGGAAGGACCTGTGGCGGCTCATGGACCGGGAGGACCTCTGCGATGACGACCGCTATCTGGGAGTCGGGGTCAGCGGCGAGTTCTACATGAGCAACTTCGTCCCCGCCCTGGAAGCCTGGACCATGCAGCGCACCAAGGCCGAGGTGACCAGCGCGCTGATAGAGATCGATTATTCCATGGGCATGGTGCAGGACCAGGAAGACCTGGACCAGTGCCCCCACCTGGAAGCCCGGGGCATGTTCATCAACGGGGGCAACGACATGGGCGGCATCTTCCGCACGGTGAACACACCCATCAAATTCGCCGGCGGCGCCGAGACCCCCAACAACCAACCGCCCCTTCTGGGAGAGAACAACGAGGACATACTCTGCTCCATCGGAGGGGTCAGCCCCGAGGAGCTGGAACAGATGCGCACGGACGGAGTGGTCTAGTTTGCGTATCGCGGTGATGGGCTCCGGGGGGATCGGAAGCTGCTACGGCGGGATGCTCGCCCAAGCGGGGTCCGATGTGACGCTCATTGCCAGGGGAGCACACCTGCAAGCCATCCAGCAAAACGGCCTGGAAGTGATGCAGCGGGAGGACAGTTTCAAGGTAAATGTCCCAGCCACCGATGACCCGTCCCAAGTGGGCCCGGTGGACCTGGTGCTCTTCACCGTGAAGACCTACCAGAACCAAGAAGCCATCCCACTGCTAAAACCCCTCATCGGGGATGACAGCCTGGTGCTCACACTGCAGAACGGGGTTGAGAGCGCGGGCGAAATCGCCGATGTGATTGGCGCCGATCACGTGCTGCCCGGAGCGGCCTACATGATTGGCAACATCATATCCCCCGGTGTGGTGAGACAGGGGACCTTCCCCGCCCGCATCGCATTCGGCGAGTCCGCCGGCCCCCGCACACCCAGGGCCGAGGCGGTCCAGGAAACGCTGACCAAGGGTGGCATCACGACGGAGCTGTCCGACGACGTGGACAAGGTCCTCTGGTCCAAGGTGCTGTACAACACCCCGGCCAACGGACTGGCCTCGGTGGCGCGGATCGCGCCCAGGGACCTCATGGACATGCCCCAAGGGGCCGAGCTGTTCAAAATGGCGATAGCCGAGGTGGCGGCGGTGGCCAATGCCAGTGGCGTGGATATCGGAGACGATGACGTTCAGACCGCAATCAGTCTCATCGCCAACCGGCCATTGGGCGCCCGTGGTTCCATGCAGATCGACCTGGCAGACGGCAAGCCCCTGGAGTTGGAGGCCATCGTCGGCTGTGTGGGACGCATCGGCCGCAACCTGGGCGTGCCGACACCCATCCACGACCTGGTAAACACCATGCTCCTGCCCCATATATCCGGGCCTCCGGAGGCCCCATGCGCATAGCAGTCATGGGAGCGGGCGGTGTCGGCGGCTGTCTTGGCGGTCTGCTGGCCAAGGCGGGCAATGACGTGTCCCTCATCGCCCGGGGCCCCCACCTGGAAGCCATCAAGGAGAACGGCCTGCAGCTGGTCCGCCCGGACAGAGAATTCGTGGTCCAGGTCAACGCCACCGACGACCCGGCCGAGGTCGGCCCGGTGGACCTGGTCCTCTTCACGGTCAAGACCTTTCACAACCGGCACGTGATCACGGCGTTGAAGCCCTTGGTGGGGCCTGACACTGCGGTCATCACCCTGCAGAACGGCGTGGAGAGCTACGAACATCTGGGGGCCGTTCTGGGCTCGGGCAATATTCTTCCCGGGTCATTTTGGGCATCGGCCCACATCAGCGAACCGGGGATGATCGTCGAAGATGTGCCGGCCAGGATCTCCTTCGGCGAGGTACAGGACACCGAGAATCTCCGCGCCTTGGAATTTCGCAAAGCGTTCCGGGACGCCGGCATCGAGACCGAGATTTCCCCCGACCCCATGAAGGTGCTCTGGGAAAAATTCGTGGTGTTGAGCTCCCTGGCAGGGGTCACCAGCGCCGCGCAAACCAAGGCCAAGGAACTGCTCCAGTTCCCCGACGCCCGCAAGATGTTCTGCGACGCGATGGACGAGGCTCTTGCCGTGGGACTCGCCAAGGGGATCGAACTCTCCGAAGACCTGACCCAACAGTCTTTGAAATGGATTGAATCCCTTCCGGAATTCCAGATTTCGATGCACGCCGACTACGAGGCCAGCCAACCCACAGAACTGGACGCCCTCTCCGGTGCCGTCGTCAGGCTGGGCAAGCAGTTCGGGGTGCCGACTCCGGTCCACAGTTTCCTATATTCGGTGCTGCTCCCCCACAAAGACGGCGTTCCGTCCGAGGACTAGCCCCATTCTTTGCCCATCTGCTGGGGCCGCGCGATTCCATACGGGACGATATCAGCCTATAATATGCCCTTGAGTAATCGATTTCGGAGAAATTTCTAACCTTGTTTCAAGCGCCCCGGGGCACCGCGGACCACCTTCCCGAAGAACAAAAATACTGGCGGTATATCGAGTCCAAGGCGCTGGATGTAGCCGCCCGGTTCGGCTTTGGCCGCATCGACACACCCACATTTGAGGACTCCAATCTCTTCGTCCGGTCAGTGGGCGAAGGGACGGACATCGTGGAAAAGGAGATGTACACCTTCGAAGACCGGGGCGGCGACAGCGTCACCCTGCGTCCCGAGGGCACCGCGCCCGTCTGCCGGGCCTACCTGGAACACGGCATGCACAACCTGCCCCAGCCGGTGCGCATGTATTACTTCTGCCCCGTGTTCCGTTACGAGCGCCCCCAGGCGGGACGCTTCCGCCAGCACCACCAGTTCGGCGTGGAAGTGCTGGGCGACGCCGACCCCTCCGTGGACGCCGAGGTGATCGACGTTGCCTGGGACCTCATGACCAGCATGGGCCTCACCGACATCAACCTGCTGATCAACAGCATCGGCGACGCCGAATGCCGCCCGGCCTACGTCTCCAAACTTCGCGATTACTACTCGGGCCACTCCGCCAACCTGTGTCAGGACTGCAAGGGCCGGTTGGAGCGCAACCCCCTGCGCCTTTTGGACTGCAAGGTGGAGACCTGCCACGCCCTGGGCAATGACGCTCCCAAATCGGCGGAACACCTCTGCGAGGCCTGCCAGGAGCATTGGGAAAAGCTGCTCACCTATCTGGACAGCATGGGACTGCCCTACCAGATCGACCACCGGCTGGTGCGTGGTCTGGACTACTACACCCGCACGGTCTTTGAGGTGCAACCCGAAGACGGCGGCGGCCAGTCCACGATCTGCGGGGGCGGCAGGTATGATGGCCTGATCAGCCAACTAGGCGACCGGGACATTCCAGGCATAGGGTTCGCCACCGGCCTGGAGCGGCTGACCCTGAACCTGAAACGCAGCGAGGTGCCGGTGCCCGACGAGCCGTCACCCAAGTACCTGATCATCAATGCGGGAGCCAATGCCCGCGTCGCCGCCCTTGAACTGTCGGTGCGCCTCCGCCGGGCAGGTGTCGGGGCCATCCTTGGCAGCGGGTCCCGTGGGCTCAGAGGCCAGATGCGCCAGGCCAACGCCCTTTCCATACCCTACGTGTTGATCCTGGGCGAGGACGAGATCGCCAAGGGCGAGGTCATGGTGCGGGACATGGAGTCGTCGCAAGAAGAGGCGAGATCCCTGGACGAATTCATCGAAGAGGTCGCCAGGGCCGCAAGCTGAACAGACCGCGGCCCGTTGGGCGAGGCCGTTCAAATGTGTTGTTGGGAGGACGTGGATGAAAGGTCTGGGCTTTTTATTGGTCCCCATCTTGTTGTTGGTATTGGGCTGCGGTGAGTTGACCCTCACTGGCACGCCCCCTCCCGACCTGGCGGCCACGGTCCAAGCCCTGATCGCCGAGAACCAGTCCGCCACCCAGCCGGCGCCGGAGGCTACAGAGGCGCCCGACACCGAAGCGACCATAACCGCCCGGGTGCAGTCCACGGTCCAGGCGTTGCTCAATGCCACGGCAGTACCCTCCCCGACTCCGACCCAGAGCTCCTCGCCATTCATCACCGTCTCCACACCCACCAAGAGCGGCTCACGCCTGCCGACGCCCACCGGCATCCCCCTGCCGACACCGTCCGCCACACCCTTCCCCACCCTGGCCGTAGCCTGCCGGTTGGCTGCGGACGGGACAGAAGTATCAGCCTGGGTGAACGGTTCGCAGGCCGCCACAACGACGGTGGCCTCGGGGGAGTACACCCTGTTCGTAACCTAGGGTTCGGGTTCTTCCTTCAGCGGTCAGACCATCACCTTCAAGATCGGCAGCACTGATGCCAAGCAGAGCGTGACCTGGGTCCAGGGCGGCGCCACGGAGATGGACTTGACCACGGTGTCCGGCGGACTTGGCCGTAGCTTCCCCGGCCAAAACGACCGCCCATCTTCGGGAGGGGTATTGGCCCAACCCGTCCCGCCCCACGTGGTGTTGGGCACCGCATCGGTTGGTGACTGCTGAAAAGCCGGCTATGACATTTCCCCGTTGACCCTTCCGGTGGAAAGTTAGAACATACGTCCTGCACCGGATATGCGGCGTCCCGCAGCGGCCTGTAATGGTCTGGACGACCGCGGAATATCGGAGGAGGGCGGCAATCATGAGGATTTTCTACCGGGGCTATGTCATCAACGAGGAGATTCCTGCCATCAGCTATTCGGTCCACGGCACGCGCCCGGAACGGCCGGAGCTGACCGCGCGGGGCACTAGCCGCGAGGCCATGGAGTGGATCGACAACGACGTGAAGCGGACGGCCATCCTGCAAGCAAGCAGGACCGTCCACTCGCCGGCCCGCGAACCGGCCCGCATCTAAACAAGCAAATTCCGGGTTGTCACCTGGTCCCTTTGGCGGGAGAATGTGCGGATGTCTGTACGGGCTCTGCCTGTACGGGGCTTGATAGCGGGGGATTAGTGCATGGCGACCCAACCACAAAATGATGGACCCGTCTTTGGCGGGTCCATCTCTTATTCCAGGGTAATCGACCTGAGTTGGCCGGTCAGCCAGGAGATTCCCCGGTGGCCCGGCGACCCAGACGTTCAATTTGAGACAGTGGCCCAACAGGAAAGCGACGGCTACTTCCTGCGCCGCTTCGCCATGGGCGAGCATTCGGGCACCCATCTGAGCGCACCTTCCAGCCTCATACCCGGCGGCGCAGGCCACGGGGCCTTCTCACCCACCGATTTGGTCCGCCCGGCCATCGTCATCGACGTGACGGCCCAAGCAGAAAAAGACTCCGACTACGCTTTGACCATGAACGACGTCCTGGACTGGGAGTCGGGCCACCGTCCCATCCCCCAGGGTTGCCTGGCGTTGCTCCGCACCGGCTGGCAACACAGGTGGGCTGACCCAAAGCGGTACCTTGGCGGCGAGTCAGCAGAACAACTGCACTTCCCAGGCTTTGGCCTGGAAGCAGCCCGGATGCTGCTGGAATCTCGGAACGCCGCCGGGCTGGGCACCGACACCGCCGGCGCTGAGCCTGGCAACGACAAGGGACTGACCGTCAGCCGGTACGCCTTGGAACGGCACGCCATAGTCCTTGAGAACCTGACAAACCTGGACCTGCTGCCGCCCTCCGGAGCGCTCCTGGTCATAGGTCTGCTCCGGTTGGAGGGCGGCAGCGGCGGCCCGGTTGCCGTGACGGCGCTGGTCCCCTAGCCCTGAAGGGTGGCTACTCCGGCCGCGGCACAGTCCTCGTCTTCCTGGCTGGTACCGCCGCCGACCCCGACCGCTCCTTCGAGCACGCCATCCCGGCGGATGGGCACAGCGCCCTGGCTGGGTATGCCGTGGCCGCCCTCGGCCCCAAGAATCCCGCTGACGATGGGAGAAGTGGCCCGCTCCTGTAATTCACCGCTGGTGCGGCCAAATGCGGCGGAGGCGACTGCCTTGCCCTGTGAACCGTACGCGCCGCCCCAGATGGCGCCGTCCATACGGTTAAAGGCTACCAGCCTTCCGCCGGCGTCCACCACGGCAACATTTATCTTGATATTCAGTTCGTTGGCCTTGGCGATGGCGGCCTCCACCATGCGGTTGGCCTCGGCTAATGTAAGAGCCATGATTCCCTCCAAGAAAAAAGTAGCGCCATTCTAGCCCAACCGCAGGCTCCCGCCAAATGATGGCACACCGAGTCCGGCCCAGGCACGGTGTTATACTGCTACAGCGACCCCGATACCCTGGAGATTCATTCCCCAACATGCTGACCAAACGTATAATCCCGTGCCTGGATGTCGACGGCGGCCGGGTGGTGAAGGGCGTCAGTTTCGTCGAACTCCGCGACGCGGGAGACCCGGCGGAACTGGCCGCTTTCTACGACCAACAGGGCGGCGACGAGCTGGTCTTTTTGGACATCACCGCCAGTTCCAACTCCAGAGACACCATGGTTGACGTGGTGCAGCGGGTCTCGGAGCAGGTCTTCATCCCTCTGACGGTGGGCGGCGGCATCCGCTCGGTGGAGGACGTGCGCCGCATGCTCAAGGCCGGCGCGGACAAGGTGTCCCTCAACACCGCCGCGGTGAACGGACCTGATCTGGTGGCCCAGGGCGCCGCGGCCTTCGGCAACCAGTGCATCGTGGTGGCCATCGACGCCAAACGGGCGGTCGCCGGCGAAGAAACGCCCACACCCGAAGACGCCAGCCTGGCCATGGACGCCACATCCGGTTGGCAGGTCTACACCCACGGCGGACGCACTCCCACCGGCCTGGATGCCGTGAAATGGGCCGTCAGAGTAGTGGAACTGGGCGCGGGAGAGATCCTGTTGACCAGCATGGACGAGGACGGACAGTTGGCGGGCTACGACCTGGCCCTGACCCGTGCCATCTCCGAGGCCGTGCCGGTGCCGGTCATCGCCAGCGGCGGGGCGGGGGAGTTGGAACACCTATACCAGGCCCTGGATGAGGGCAAGGCCGATGCGGTATTGGCGGCCAGTATCTTCCACTTTGGGACCTTCACCATTGACCAGGCCAAGGCATATCTCAAGTCCAAGGGCGTTCCGGTGAGGCCTGCCTACACCGGCGTCGAAGAGAGCAGGTAACGCCTCATGCCCCGAATCACCACCGTAATCTTCGACATGTACGAGACCCTGGTGCAGAACCCCTCAGGAATCAGCAAGTCCAGTTTCGCCACCATCATCAAACAGCAGGGCCTGGACACAACAGCCGACGAGTTGTGGGAGCACTGGCTGCCGGCCAACGAGGAGTTCGGCAAGACCAGGGTTGACCCGGACCGGCCCTTCCAGAGCTATTTTTCCGCCTGGAAGGGGGGCTATGAGCGTTCATTCGGCATCTTGAAACTGGACGGCGATTCCCAGGCCGCCACCGAGCAGTTCTTCTTGGACCTGTCCCAGCGGGAGCCCTATCCGGAGACCGACGACGCGGTGGCCGAAGTCCAAAAGCGGTACCGGACGGCGATTCTTTCCAACGCCGACGATGGATTCTTGCTGCCCAACTTGAAGGCACTGCAGGTGGGGTTTGAAACCGTGCTTTCCTCGGAGCAGGCGCAGATCTACAAACCCCGGCCCGAACTGTTCCAGATGATGCTGGAGCGATTGGGAGTTACTGCCGACGAAACGGCCTACGTGGGTGACCGCCAGCTTGAGGATGTCTACGGACCCTCCCAGCTTGGGATGCATCCGGTATGGGTCAACCGGGACGACCGGCCGCTTAACCCGGACTTACCGAAGCCCACCCACCGAGTATCCAGCCTCTTGGAGCTGCCCCAGTTATTGGATGGCGGCCTCAAGTCCTAAACAAATATTTCATCGAAACTTGAGGGGAAGTTTGAAGGCGAATCATGAAAGTTAAACTCAACGAGCAGGGACTGCTGCCAGCCATCGCCCAGGACGCCAACACCGGCCAGGTGTTGATGATGGGCTACATGAACCCCGGCTCATTGAAGCGCACCGTGGAGGGCACCCAGGTCTGGTTCTACAGCCGGAGCCGCGAGGACCTGTGGCACAAGGGCGAGATGTCGGGCAATTACCTGAACCTGACCGAAGCCTGGCTGGACTGCGACGCCGACACCATCCTGCTCAAGGTCAACCCCGACGGCCCGGCCTGCCACACCGGCGATGTCTCCTGCTTCTTCAACAAGCTGGAGGGCCTGCCCGAGGAGTACGAGGATACCGAGGCCGGCCCCAGCATCCTGGGCGAACTCTTCGCCGTCATCAAAGACCGGCAGGAGGCCATGCCCGAGGGCAGCTACACAACCAGCCTGTTCAAAGATGGCGTGCCCCGCATCGCCCAGAAGGTGGTGGAAGAGGCCGGAGAGACCGCCATCGCCGCCGCCATCGCCGACAAGGAAAACCTCCCTGGCGAGATAGCCGACATGCTCTACCACACACTGGTACTGCTCGCCGCCAGCGGAGTCCAGCCCGAGACCGTCTACGAGGAACTACGGAAGCGGGCCAAGTAACGAGCTCTCTCTGGGTACGAGAAAATCGTAGGGGCGGGTTTCCAACCCGCCCCTCTTCGCATCAACCAACTCTCTTGGAATTAGAACCCGGCGGGCAGTTTGTCCCCTGCCTGGAATACCTGCCACTCGCCCCCCTGGTAAACGGTGACCTTTCCGAAACCCACCACCTGCCAGTTGTCGGGCGTCCCCAAACACCCGGTGCGGGCGTCGATGCCCAGGTAGGTTAGACCGCCCGGCGCTGAATCCTGCAACTCCCGTGATGTCTCAGCCGGGTCGCGGCGCTCGTGGTGGGGCAGGACCACAACCCCCGGCACCAGTCCCAGGCCGTCCACCCATCCTCCGGCCCGAGGACGGCGCATAACCGATCCCATGGCCATGGCCCCGGCGCTGGAACCGGCCAGTATTAACCCATTGGCGAACAGTTCTTGAAGGGTCGCCAGAAACTTGGAGTCCTGCACCGTTTCCAATAGATGCTCGGGACTGCCGCCGGTGAAGTACACGACATCCGCCTGGTTAACACCGCCGAAGAAGGCCGGGTCCTGGGCCTGACCGCGCTCCAGCAGCATCAACTGGCTGGGATCCCCTCCCAGGGCGGCGAAGTGGGTTGCGCCGTCGTTGGCCGCCTTGGCCGGGGCGGAGTTGGCGGTGGCCGTTGGCACCACCACCACTTTCGCGGGATCCTTACCCGATGCCGCCATGATTCTCCGGTCCATATCTTCACAGCCGGTTCGGAACTCGTCGCCTCCGACCAGGGCTATCTGTCCAGACATACCCTCTCCTCTCTATACCAAGCGTTGCACGAAAATAGCCGCCATACTGAGGAACAGCACAAAGCCGATCACGTCGGTGAAGGTGGTGACGAACACAGCCGAGGACACCGCCGGGTCCATCCGCAGTTGGCGGAGCAGCAGGGGCACGCCGGCGCCGGCCATACCGGCCACCAGCATATTGCCCAACATGGCCAGACCCAAAACCAGACCCAGTACTAAATTGCCCTTCCATAGATAGGCAACCACACCGACCACCACTCCCAGGGCTATCCCGTGGATGATGCCAAGGGCGACTTCCCTGGCCAAAAGTCGCAGCCCCAACCGGCGGGGCACCTCGCCCAGGGCCATGCTGCGCACCACCAATGTGACGGTCTGGGTGCCGCCGATTCCTCCCTGGCTGGCCACCACCGGCAGAAAGACCGCCAGGGCGACCACCTTGGCGATGGTGTCCTCGAAAAGGCTCACCATGACCGCAGCCAGGAATGCCGTGGCCAGGTTGATGTAGAGCCAGGGCAGCCGGCTGCGCAGGGAATTTCTCAGGGGTCCGGATATGCGTTCCCCGCCCACACTGGCAATGCGGAACATGTCCTCGGTAGCCTCTTCTTCGACAACGTCCACCAGGTCCTCGGCGAGAATCACACCGGTGAGATGCCCCTCATCGTCCACCACCGGAAGCAGTCCCAGGTTGTAACGCTGCATCACCCGCGCGCATTCTTCCTGGTCGGTCTCAGCGGTCACAGAATGGAAGTCCAGGTCCATGATGTCGCCGACCACCGCGTTTGGCCGGGCCAGGGCAAGCCGCATCACGCTCAGGGAACCCACCATATGTTGCTGTTCATCGACCACCAACATGGAGTTGATGTCCTCGGCGTCGGGTCCCAGCAAACGGAGTTGGTCCAGGGCGTTGGGGATGGTCGTGGACTGCTTCACCACCGGATACTCGGGGGTCATCAGGCCGCCGGCGGTATCGTCCTGGTACTGGAGCAGTTCCGTTACCTCACTGGCATCGGACATCGCCTCCAGGGTTTCTTGCTGCCGGTCCTCCGGTATCTGACGCAGGAGGTCAACGGCGACATCGGGACCGGTGAGGTCCAACACCTGGGCCAGGGCAACGGGTTCCCGACCTCCGACCATTTCAAAGGACTCTTCGGGGTCCAGGTACTCCAGAATCTCCGCCACGGCCGCCGGGTTCAGGTCCACTAGGAGCGCCTGCCTCAGGTCCCGGGCCAGTCCATCAAGGACTTCTCCCTGATCAACGGGGTGCAGCAGGGCAAAACGGCCCATGGCGTCTTTCTGTTGACCGGCATCCAACAGGTTGCCGATCTCCTGGACCAGCTCCTGGATCACCTCTTCCGGTGGCCGGGGCTGATCTTCGACTTGATTGCTGGCCGGTGTGGTTTGGGGCTGTTCCATCATTCGGTTATTGGCCGATTGTTCATAGGGCGCAGGCCGACAGAGGGCCTGTAAAAGCCTCGCAGCAGCAAGATTACCGGGCCTTCCAACGGCCCCAGATCTCCCGCAAAATCAGGGCCGCTGCCGGTGAAAAAAGCCTTCCAATAATTCTAACAGCCAGGTTAGCCATAATGACATCTGGCGTGTGACGCCGGCCGCTTGCCTACCGGCTTACATCAAGCCCAAATACCCCTTCTAACACTGAATCACGGCCGGTGTTTGTGACTGTGATGCCGGGGCTCTGTGATAAAATATTCCGGTGGCACCCAGGTGAGGCGGCTGTCTGAAAGCCGCCTTTCTTAATTTTTAGCTTCGGTGCCGTTGGACTGCCGGACGGCCGTCGGAAGAGCGAAGGACATCCCCCAATGCCGGCCCCATTATTGATAGAGACAATCCAACAACTGGTCGCCCAGGCCCTGGAGAAATCCCGCGCGGAAGGTCTGCTCCAGTTGGAGACCATGCCCGAGATCCAGGTCGAGCGGCCCGGGAACTCGGACCACGGCGATTTCGCCACCAACTTGCCCCTGCGGCTGGCCCGCGCCACCCGTATAAACCCTTTGGAGCTGGCCCAGGCATTGGCGGCAAATATTCCCACCGGCGACGTCATCGACCGGGTGGAAGCGGCACCGCCGGGCTTCGTCAACTTCTACCTCAAAGACTCCTGGCTCCAGCAGCAGGTGGAGACGGTCCGGCAGGCGGGCAACACCTTTGGCAACGTCGATTCCGGCGTGGGCCGCAAGACGATGATCGAGTTCGTCAGCGTCAACCCCACCGGTCCGGTCCATGTGGGCCATACCAGGGGAGCGGTGCTGGGCAGCGCATTGGCCAACGTCCTGGAGGCTGCCGGGTACGACGTCACCCGCGAGTATTACGTGAACGACGCCGGTAACCAGATGCAGCTTTTCTACCGCTCTGTGCTGGCCCGTTACAAAGAGTCATTCGGCCGCGAATCGGACATGCCGGAGAACGGCTACCAGGGCGACTATATCGCCGACCTGGCCAAAGAGATCGCCGATGCCGAGGGTGAACGCTTTCTGGACATGGAAGAGGATCAGGCCCTCCGCGAGATCGGAGACATAGGCCGGGAGAAGATGGTCGGCCTGATCAAGGACGACCTGACCGGCATCGGGGTGGAGTTCGACAACTGGTTCAGCGAGCGTACCCTCTTCCAGCAGGGCGAGTATGACACGGCCATGGACCTGCTCCGAGAAAAGGACTATCTCTCGGAACGGGATGAAGCGCTGTGGTTCGATTCCACCAAACTGGGAGACGAGAAGGACAACGTGGTGGTGCGCTCCACCGGCGAACCCACCTATTTCGCGTCGGACATCGCCTACCACTACAACAAGTTCGTCGGCCGGGGCTATGACTCGGTGGTGGACATCTGGGGCGCCGACCACCAGGGCCATGTGCCAAGAATGAAGGCAGCCGTGGAGGCCCTGGGCATCGAGCCAGAGCGGTTAACCGTGCTCATCTCCCAGATGGTCACTCTGCGCCGCGGCGCAGACGTGGTCCGGGCGTCCAAGCGCACCGGGGATTTCGTTACCCTGCGGGAGTTGGCGGAAGAGGTAGGACAGGACGCCTGCCGCTACTTCTTCCTGGCCCGCACTCCCTCAACCCAGATGGAGTTCGACCTGGAACTGGCCAAGAAGGAATCGGCGGAGAACCCGGTCTATTACGTCCAGTACGCCCACGCTAGGAACGCCAGTATCCTGGCCCTGGCCCGGGAGAAGAACATCGACTGGAGCAACGGCGACGTCGGCCTGCTCACCACCAGCAGCGAGTTGGACCTGGTGCGCGCGATGCTGCGCCTGCCGGAGTTGATCGACCAGATGGCGGCGACCCTGGAGCCCCATCACCTGCCCCACTACACTCTGGACCTGGCCAACGCCTTCCACGCGTTCTACGAGAACTGCCGGGTTGTCTCCTCCAATGAAGAGGACAACGCCATGACGGCGGCCCGGTTGAAACTGGTGGAGTCCGCCCAGATTGTGTTCCGGCGCTCCCTGGAGCTGATGGGAATGAGCGCCCCCGAGCGGATGTAGCATCAGGGATATGTAGGGTAATTTCCCCCTCGATCGGGAACGCGAACAGGCCTCAAGGCCCGGCCATATTATGTTCAGCCACCCGTCTTTGATTGACGCTGGCGATGCTTGAATGGCCCATGTATTAGGGTTTATGATGAACTAGATTGTCCGGCGTGATGTCTCACTGCCGGCGGACCAAATTCTCCCGTCCCGCAAATAGCCCTGGAGGGCGGCGCGCCGGAATCCCGCGGCCTGCCGCCACAACTTTTCTGCGGTAGGTGGACTGGGCAGATACGAACGATTTGATGGTAATCCTCTAGATGGCAATCCTCATCCGAATCACCAAGATCGCGTGGATATTCCGTGTCCGCCTGATCTTGGCTTATCTGAGTTTCTTTGGCGCCGTCGGCGTCTCCCTGCTCATACCCCAGTTATTCGGGGAAGCCATCGACCAGTTGGTCGCCGTCGACGCGGAGGGCGTCGTCGGCAAAGCCGTCAGCACCCAGACCCTCACCTTCCTGGCCCTGGCCATCTTGGGCGCCAGCCTGCTGCGGGGGTTCTTGGACTTCGCCCGCACCTACTGCACCGACTCCCTTTCCCAGAAGGTGTCCTACGTTGTCCGCAATCAGTTCTACGACAAGCTGCAACACCTGAGTTTCGCCTACCACGACAAAGAACACACCGGCGACCTGATGTCCAAGGCCACCGCCGACGTGGAGTCCATCCGCCGTTTCGTGAACATGGGCCTGATCCGCTCACTGGAGGTTGTGGTCCGGCTGGTGGCCCTGGTCGCAATCCTGCTTTTCATGAACTGGGAGCTGACTCTGATCAGCCTGGCCTTCGTGCCCTTCATCGTCGTCCGGTCTTCCATGGTAATGGGCAGACTCCGGCGCATGTGGCTGGAGGTCCAGCAGCGCATGGGCGAGGCCGTGACCATCCTCCAGGAAAACCTGGTGGGCATCCATGTGGTCAAAGCCTTCGCCTCCGAGGAACACGAAAAAGAGAAGTTCGCCAAGAAGGCCCAGGAACTACGCGAGGAGTACTTCCACTCAGAACGGCTCCAGGGCACAAACAGCGCCTGGATGACCCTTTTCTTCACCGCCGGGTTGGGCCTGATCCTCTGGTACGGGGGCTGGGAGGTCATCAGGGGCGACCTCACCGCCGGCGGGCTGACCAAGTTCATCCTCTACCTGAACCAGTTGACCTTCCCCATCCGGATGTCGTCGTTCATCATCAACGCCTTCTCCCGGGCCATCTCCTCTGGGAGCCGCTTGTTCGAGGTGCTGGACGCCGAATCGCCGGTCGTGGAGAAGCCCAACGCCGCCGTGTTAAAGGACGCCAAAGGGCATACGGAATTCGAGGATGTCTCCTTCGCCTACGAAGAGAGGATGCAGGCGCTCCAACACGTAAGTATCTCGGCCAAGCCGGGGCAGATAACCGCCATCCTGGGCGCGCCGGGCAGCGGCAAGAGCAGCATCGTCAACCTGCTGCCCCGCTTCTACGACGTGACCGAAGGCCGCATCACCATCGACGGTCAGGACATCAGAGACTTCACCCTGGAGTCCCTGCGCCAGAACGTGGGAATCGTCCAACAGGACGTTTTCCTGTTCAGCGCCACCATCCATGACAACATCGCCTACGGTGTGAAAGACGCCACCCGCGAAGACGTGATAAACGCCGCCAAGGTGGCCCAACTCCACGACCACATAGACTCCCTGGACGACGGCTATGACACCTGGGTCGGCGAGCGGGGCTCCACCCTATCCGGCGGCCAACGGCAACGCCTTTCCATCGCCAGGAGCATCCTGATCGATCCGCCGGTGCTGATCCTGGACGACTCCACCTCCAGTGTGGACGTCCAGACGGAAAGGATGATCCACCAGGCGATGGTCAACGTCATGAAGGACCGGACCACCTTCGTCATCGCCCACCGGCTCTCCACCGTTCGCGAAGCCGACCTCATCGTGGTGCTGAAAGACGGGCAGATAGCCGAGCAGGGCACCCATGAAGAGCTGTTGGCCGCCAACGGCATCTACCGGGAGATCTACGACCTGCAACTGCGCCCCAAGGAGGAGATGCTCCTGGACGCGGCACTGCCCCCAGCCGAAAGCTCCAGCAGCCCCATACTGGCCGCTGAGCTGGGAGGGGACAACTGATGAGGGCTTCAGGACCTGGAGGCGGCGTCGGCGGAATGATGGGCGGCATGCGGGGCATGGGCTCCAGCGGCATGCGCGTGGCCACCGAGGACAACCTGACCGACGAGACCGTGGTGGGCGCAGCGTACGACCACAAGGTCGTCATGCGGCTGATGACCTACATCTGGCCCTACAAGAAGGACGCCTTCATAGCCCTGGCCGCCGTCCTGATGTACACCGTGGGCAACGTGACCGTACCCCTCCTGATGATGGTCGGTATCCAGTGGGCCGTTAACGCCGGTGAGATATGGCGCCTGCACGTGGTGGGCGGAATCTTCTTCGCGGTAACTCTCGTCCACTTTGGCTCCAATTACGTGCAGTTCGTCTACATGCCCAAGGTGGGGCAGGGCATCTTATTTTCGTTGCGCACCGGGATGTTCAACCACCTGCAGGCTCTGTCGCCCTCCTTCTTCCACCGCACCCCGGTGGGACGCATCATGTCGCGAAGCCAGAGCGACGTACTCCAATTGCAGGAGACATTTGAACTCATAGTCCAAAGCCTGTCCGACATCCTAAGTTTGGTGGGGATCATCGTCATCATGCTGGTGGTGGACTGGCGGCTAGCCGTGATCAGCATGAGCATCCTGCCGGTGCTCTTCTTCATACTGGGCTACTGGCAGAAGTTCGCCCGCCACTCCTTCATGCGCATCCGCCGGGCCATCGCCATGGTGAACGGCGAGTACAACCAAAACATCACCGGCGTCCGTGTCGTTGAAAGCTTCAACCGCCAGGAAATCAACATGAAGCACTTCGACGACCTGAACACCGAGTACCTGAACGCCAACCTGGAAGCCAGCCGTTACTCCGGCGGTCTTCAGCCCCTGGTCGAGTCCTTGATGGGCATCGGAATGGGCTTCGGCGTAATCCTGGTCGGTGGTGTCATGGTCAAAGGCGGCAACCTGGACTGGGCCGTTCTGGTGGCCTTCGCCCTGTGGATACAGAGGTTCTTCGAGCCGGTCCGACACCTGACCATGCAGTACAGCCAACTGCAGAGGGCCATGGCCGCCGGCGTACGCATCTTCGAGGTGCTGGACCTAAGACCAGAGGTTGTGGACAAGAAAAACGCCACCGAACTACCCGAGATCAAGGGTGAGATCAAGTTCGAGGACGTGTACTTCCACTACGTACCCGACGTTGATGTACTGAAGGGCGTGAACCTCCATATCAAGCCCGGCCAGAATGTGGCCCTGGTCGGCTCCACCGGCGCCGGTAAGAGCACGTTGGTGACGCTGATCCACCGGTTCGCCGACGTGAGCAACGGCCGCATCAGCGTGGACGGGCACGACATCAGAGACGTGACGCGCCATTCCCTGGTCAGCCAGATGAGTATGGTACTCCAGGAACCCTACCTGTTCTCGGGCACCGTGGCCGACAACATTCGCTACAGCAACGAGGACGCCACGGACGAAGAGGTGATCGCCGCCGCCAAAACCGTGGGCGCCCACGACTTCATCATGTCCCTGGACGACGGATATGACACGGTCATGGCCGAGCGCGGCATCAACGTCAGCGTCGGCCAGCGGCAGTTGATCAGCTTCGCCCGGGCCATTGTCGGCGACCCGAGGGTCATCATCTTGGACGAAGCCACCGCCAACATCGACACCCATACTGAGGTGTTGATCCAGAGGGCGCTGAACGAAGTGCTCAAGGGCCGGACTTCCATCGTCATCGCCCACCGGCTGTCCACCATCCGTAACTCCGATAACATCGTTGTTCTGGACCAAGGCGAGTTGGTGGAGCAGGGCAACCACGAGGAACTGCTGGCCAAGAAGGGCGGCACCTACGCCCGGCTCTACGCGGTGAACTACGGCCTGCCCATCGACGGGGACGAAGCCCAAGGCGGCGGTGCCCCGGTCCCTGCCCCGGCCGACGACTAGCAGCACCGACAAATGCGAAAAGAAAAGGCCCGCCAATGGCGGGCCTTTTCTTTTTTCTAGGTTGGAGCCGGGGCTACTCGGAAGCCGGTGGCACACCTTCGGTCAAGAAGCGCTCCATGGCGGACTTGAAGATGTTGTAGGGGTGGGCGCCGGTGAAGAGCAGGTTCCCCACCAGGAAGGTGGGTATGCCGCTGATGCCGTACTGCAAGGCCTCTTGGTACTGGGCCATCACCGTCTCGGCATAGGTCTTTTCTTCCAGGTGCTTCACCATCTCGTCGGCGTCCAAGCCGGTTTCATGGGCCACGGCGTGGAGCACTTCAAGCTCTCCCAGGTCCTTGCGGTCTTCCCAGAACGCCTTGTAGGCGGCGTGGTGGAACTCCAGGAACTTGCCATGCTGCTGGGCGTACTCGGTGGCTTCCAGGGCGTAGAGAGTGTTGGGCGTCCGGGCCGGGGGCTTCATGATCAGCCCCGCTTCCTTGGCCTGTCCCCGCAGTGGCTCTGAGAGCTCATCGGCGGTCTCGCCGGGGCGCTGGGGCCGTTCCCGGCCCTCCTTGGGGGTGTCAGGACGCAACAGGTATGCGCGGCCCTCCACGTTTATCTCGTACTCGTTGGCCAGCTTGTCGACTCTCTCCAGGCCGACGTAGCACCAGGGTCAAACGTAGTCGTACCAGACAGCGACACGGACCGCTTCATTATCCTTTTTCGCAGCTTGGGACTCTTCGGCCATGACGCCCTCCTGGGTACTTTTCCCACTGGTCAGATTGCCAACAGGGTATCACCAATCAGTCCCCAGCCACCACAGTAGGTATCCGGTGGGGGATATCCGCTTTAGGCCAGGCTCTTCAGCAGTTGGGGCAGCTCAGACAGGCTGGAGATGGTGGGGCATTCGGCGCCCTCTGAGGTGTGGCCGGTCCGGTCGATGAGCACACCCTGCATGCCGGCATCGTTGGCGCCCATGACATCGGAGCGTATCTGGTCGCCGACGTGGACCACCTCTTCCGGCGCGGCCTCGGCTTTCTTCAACGCCGCCATGAAGATGGGGGCGTGGGGCTTCTCGATTCCCGCCTCTTCGGAGCTGACCGTGAAATCCAGGTAGGGCGACAGGCCCAGACGCTGAAAAATCTCGTTCATGTCCCGCCGCAGGTTGGTGATGATTCCCAGCTTGTAGCCCGATTCCTGCAACGCCTTCAGCGCGGGGACCGTATCATCGAAGGGGGCGAAGTCCTTGGGGATCTTGGTGGTGCCCAGCCAGACCTTTCTGGCCGTTTCCAGGTCCACCGGAAAGCCGGCTTCATCCAGGATTATCTTTTCGTAGCGGGAGAAGAAGTCCAGGCGGTCTTCCTCGGAGCGTTGGCCCAGGGACCGGTTCTCGTTCTCCCGGTTGAAGTAGATATCGGCCACGGCATAACCGCGGGTTATGGCTTCTTTTGAGACTTCCAACCCCTGCTCCCGGCATGCGGCCTGCTGAATATCTTCCAGGGGCGGCCAGAACCGTACCAGGGTGTTGTAGAAGTCGAAGGATACCGCTTTGATCATTTGACCAACTTTAAGATTTGGCCGGGAACGAGGGCACGAAGGGCCCAACTGAGACTGGAAAATTCTATCACAGGCGGCATCCGGTCGAAACGGAAATGGGGAAGGGGAAAGAGAATGTGCCTCCAGGGTCCGGTCTTGCGCCCGATTGACCCAGTGAGTATGCTTGGGTCGTTGTTAGGATGAAGCGATTCCCAGGTTGGGGTGGACCAATGAAAGTAGCCATCGGGGCAGACCACGCCGGGTTTGAACTCAAGAATGAGATCGTCGCCTGGCTGGAGTCTGCGGGGCATCAGATAAATGACCTGGGGGCCCATGCCATGGACCCCGACGACGACTATCCGGACTTTGCCGCCGCAGTTGCCAACGACGTCTGTTCCGGCGATTCAGAGCGGGGAGTCATCATCTGCGGCAGCGGTGTCGGCGCCTGCATCACCGCCAACAAGGTGAAGGGCATCCGGGCCTGCCTTTGTCACGACACCTACACAGCCCACCAGGGTGTGGAACATGACGCAATGAACGTGGTCTGCATCGGCGGAAGAGTCATCGGCATCGAGCTTGCCAAGGCAGTCTTGGAAGCCTTCTTGGGGGCCTCGTTCATCCCCGAACCCCGGTTCCAGCGCCGGCTGGACAAGCTGACCCGGGTGGAGCAAAACGGCAGGGGCTAAAGCCCGGCCAGAAGCGCCAAGACCTGTCCGACCTCGGCGGGCGACTCCAGTTGGTGGAGCGCCTTTGTCCGCTCCCGGGGCGGCCCGATGAATACCGCCAGCCCCCCCAGATCCTGTACCACCGAGAACCCGTCCTCATCTGTCTGATCGTCCCCGAAGAAGACCGGCAGCGGACGGTCACCGCAGTCTTCCCTGATCTTCAAGATGGCCTTGCCCTTGTCCCAGTCAAGGTTTGGCCTGACCTCCACCACCCTTTTACCCCTGGTGACCTTCATCCGGCCCACCTCGACGTAGGGAGCGGCAGCAGCCACCACGACGGCATCTACCTGCCCGCTGTACCGGTCGGGAGTGCTCCTGAAATGGACCGTGAGCGTGAGCCGTTTGTTGTCCACCAGGATGCCTGGAATCCCAGCCAGTTCTTTCTCGCAGGTCTCGGTGATCTCGGACAATTCGGCCACGTAAGAAGGCGCTTGGGGGTGAACATAGTCGTTGCCGCCGCCGCTGATCTCCAGGCCATGATTACCGGCGTAGACCACGCGCGGTACGTCCACCAGGGACTCCACATCGGCCAGGGAGCGGCCGCTTACGACTCCGACCACGAACCGGTCCATCCGGGACAGGGTGGTCAATCTCTGGCGGGTCTCTTCCGTCAGGGTGGCAATCTCGGGCCGGGCGACTATGGGGGTCAGAGTCCCGTCGTAATCAAAGAGCAGCAGCACCCGGTGGGCGCTGGACAGTTGGCGGCTGACGCTGGGCCAGACATTCAACAGGTGGGGCATCGATCGGGTTAAAGGGACCGGATGGGCCGGCGGGACCGGCGGGCTCCCTGCATCATGTCCACAAAGAGCCTGGCGGCCCACATGTAGATGTTGTTCTCCTCCACCACGTCCCGCATCCTGACCATGCGCTCCCGCCGTTCTTCCACGGGCATCTCCACTGCGTCCAAGATGGCATCGGCGAATTCCTCGGTGGCGTAGGGGTTCACGATCAGCGAGTCGGTCAGCTCGTGGGCCGAACCGGTGAAGGGACTGAGAATCAGCACGCCGTCTTCGTCGAACCTGCTGGCCACATATTCCTTGGCCACCAGGTTCATGCCGTCGTGCAGGGAACTGACCACGCAGAACCGGGCGATTCGCCGCAGGGCCGCCAGGGTGACCGCGGGCAGATTGTCCGGCAGATAGATGATGGGCTGCCAGTTGTCGGTTCTGAACCGTCCATTGACGTCTTCAAGTTCGTGGTCGATCTGCGCCGACAATTGTTGGTAGGCGTGGATGTTGGCCCGGCTCATCACGCCAGCCTGGACAAAGACGACCTTTCCGGTATATTCGGGGTTCTTCTCGAAGAACCGTCCGATGGACCGGATGCGGTGTGGAATCCCCTTGGTGTAGTCGATGCGGTCGATACCCAGACCCACAACCTTGCCGCCCAGGTCGAACTCATCCATCACCCGCTCAATCTCCAGCGTCACCTCCGGGCTCTGGGACTCCTCATTGATCGCCTCGAAGTCCACGCTGATAGGGAAGGGCCGGACGATGGTCGGCTCCTCCTTCTGGTAGACCAGGTTGTACTCATCGTGCACCTGGGAACCGATGACCCTGGAGGCGGCCTCCATGAAGTTGTCACAATGGTCGCCGATATGGAAGCCCAACAGGTCGTTGCCCAGGAGACCGTCCAGCAATTGGTCGCCCCAGGGGCAGATACGGAATATCTCGTAGGTCGGCCAGGGTATATGCCAGAACTGACCGGTGATGATGTCTGGATCGGCCTCCCTGAGCAGGCGGGGCAGCAGGGCCAGATGGTAGTCCTGGGTAAACACCGCGGCGGGCCGGCCGTCAATCTCGTCCAAGACCTGCCTGGCGAACACGTTGTTCACCGTCTTGTAGGTCTCCCAGTCGGCGGCCTGGAAAGTCGGCTCGATGAAGGCGTTGTGACAGAGGGGCCAGAGTCCCTCATTGGAGAACCCCGCGTAGTAGCCCTTCTGTTCCTGCTCAGTGAGCCAGACCAGCCGCAGCGTATAGGAGGGGTCATCGGGCGGGACCTGGACTCGGTTCTTCTCGTCAACGGCGTAGTAATCGCCCTCGCCGCCTCCGTAGGCGACCCACGTGCCGCCGCACTCCTGCATGAGGGGATCGATGGCGGTGGTCAGTCCGCCGGCCGGCGAGTTGATGCTGATCCGGCCTTCAACCAATTCGTGGACGTACGGTTGGCGGTTGGATACGACGATCAACTGATAGTCGCCGATCTCACGGTGGACCAGCCGTTGCAGTTTTTCCCGAGTCCAAGTGGGTTCACCTATCACCCTACCCCCTGTGACCCATCAGGTATGCGAGTGTTACGTTGGGCCGGTTTGGCGGTTTCTGAGCTTAAAGCCGGGGCGCCGAGGTCTGGCTGCAAAGGGATGCCGGGGCACGGGAACAGGTCGTCCCAACCAGTCGTTGGCGGGTCCCGTTCCAAGACAAATTTTTCCACAACAGGCACCAAAGGTCAAATTTGAAACGGTGTCCAAACCAAATTGACAGAGGGCCTAGCGGTGAGTACGATAGCGCCAACTTACGCCTGACCGCCCCTGCGGCAGGGCTTTAGGCTTTTAGGAGAAGGGCCCCATGTTCGTACGCCGAGACCTGACCGATACCGTTCCCACTCCAGCGGGAAATATGCACTTCGTTAAGAAGGGCAGCGGCTATCCGGTCGTGCTGCTCCACCCCCTGGGCACGTCAATCTGGACGTGGGAGAGCGTCATAGACTCCATCAGCGAGTCCTACACCTGTTACGCCTTCGATATGCTGGGCCACGGCGACTCGGACAAACCGGCCCGCCACTTCAACCTACCGGACTACGCCCAGGCGCTGGACCATGCCTGTCAGGTATTGAACATCCACCGCGCCCACCTGGTCGGCAACTCGGTGGGGGCTGTGCTCGCCACGGAGACCGCCGCCAGCTTCCCCGAACGGGTGGACAAGCTGGTATTGGTGGGGTGCCCCGTGTGGAGTCCCTTCACCGCCAAGGAACGGCTGAAGGAAGCCGCCAGCCAGTACGACGACAAGGGCATGCCCAAAGCGCGCACCCTGAAGAGCCTCAAAGAGGCCACCACCTTCGCCAACCCCAAGCAGGAATGGCTGGACGCCAACAACGCAAGCCGAGCCAAGGCCGGGCTCTGGGTGGGCAACCTGATGGAGTCCCTGGCCCACTACGACATCATGGCCCGCCTGCCGCTGGTGAAGGCCTCATCCACGATGGTACTCTACGGCGATGTGGACCGGCTGAGGGACGGCGCCGAGTTGTTGCACAACAACATCGTCAACGCCCGCACGGCCTTTCTACCTGGCATCGGTCACATCCCCCAGGTGGAAGACCCCGAAGCATTCCTGGGCGAACTGATGCCCTTCCTCAACGCCTAGACTTTCCGATGACCGGCGGGACCGAATACTAGGAGACAACTTGGCATCAAACAGTAACCGGCAGCCCCTGAGACTGGTCGAAGTCATCCGTACCCTGTTCTACACGCCCATCTACGTCTCGGTGGCGGGCGGCTTCCTGGAAAAAGAGGGCTTGGACGTCGATTTCAAGACGTGTCCACCAGAATTCGCCCACCCCATGAGCGCCCTGAACGCCGGCGCGGTGGATATCGTCCAGAGCGGCATCATGCGCTCCATCATCGCCTCGGACTGGGGTGCGGAGACGGTGCCCGTCCATTTTGCCGAGATCAATTCCCGGGACGGCTTCTTCATCCTGAGCCGGACCAAGCAGGACGACTTCCAGTGGGAGTCCTTGCGAGGCGCCAAGCTCATTCCCGTCAGCTTCTCGCCCATGCCCTGGGCTTCCCTGTCCTACGCTCTCAAGCGGCACGACATCGACCCCGGCGATCTGGACCTGCTCACCGGACTGGACATCAGACAGGCCATGGCCGCCTTCCGCGATGGCCAAGCCGAGTACATCCACCTGCCCCAACCGTCGGCAGAAGAACTGCTGGACGATGGCACGGCCCATCTGGCGGTGGCCCTGGGACCGGAGAACGGACATCTGGCCTTCAGTTCATTCGCGGCGACCCACGGGTTCCTGGAGAAGCAGCAGGACACCGTGCACCGGTTCACCGTGGGGTATGCCAACGCCCTGGACTGGCTGGCCAGTCACGACGCGTCCGAGGTGGGCGAGGCTGTGGCAGATTTCTTCCCGGACATCCCCCTGGACCTGGTGGTAAAGTCGGTGGCCCGCCTCAAGGCCCAGAACAACTGGCCCACCGACCCGACGCTAAACCAACCCCAATTCGAGAACCTGCACGATATCCTGCTATCCGCCGGCCTGGCCAAAGAACGACAGTCCTACGAAAAGATGGTACGCACGGACATCGTGGCCGCTGCCCTGGCCTCCCGCAGGTAGGCCTCCCCTACGGCGAACACGGGCGACCAAGGTTCCGGCTAGGCAGCTAATGGTGTAAGATAGACGCCCAGGCAGGACGGCGTTTCACGCTCAAATTGGCTACCTGCCTACACCCGGAGGCCCTTTGACCACGATAGCGATAGTCGGCACAGGACTAATGGGCACTTCCCTGGCCCTGGCCATCAAGGACTCGAACCTGCAGGTGGACGTAGTCGGCACCGACTACGACAGTTCCGCCCGCTCCGGCGCCCAGAAAACGGGCGCTTTCAAGAAAGTGGAGTCCCGTCTATCCAACGCTATCAGAGGCGCCGACGTGGTGGTCTTCGCCACTCCGGTCATGTCCATGCGGGAGATGATGGAAGCCACCGCCGGCGACTTTGAAGAGGGCTGCGTCGTCACCGACATCGGCAGTTCAAAGCGCGTGGTGCTCCAGTGGGCGGAAGAGGTCCTGCCCAAGACCGTCAGCTTTGTGGGCGGCCACCCGATGGCCGGCCGGGAAAAGTCCGGCCCCCAGAACGCCGACGGCACCATGTTCAAGGGACGCCCCTACTGCATAATCCCCAGCACGACGGCAGAAAAATCCGCCGTCTCCTCGGTTACGACCCTGGCAGAGTCCATAGGCGCCAAACCCTTCTTCATCGGAGTGGAAGAGCATGACAGTTTTGTGGCCGCCGCCAGCCACCTGCCCTTTATGATGTCGGTGGCGCTGATGGGCTGTACTTCCAAGAGCACAAATTGGGACGACATCGGCCCTCTGGCGTCGACCGGCTTCGGAGACCTGACCCGCTTGGCGTCCGGCGACCCGATCATGCACCGGGACATCTGCATGACCAACCGCGAGCCCATCGTGGCCTGGATGGACGCCTACATCAGAGAACTCTACGACCTGCGCAACCTGCTGGCCACCGAAGAAGAGCCGGACCCCGAATCCGTGCACCAGGTCTTTGTTGATGCCATGGAAGCCCGGGACCGCTGGCAGGCCGGCATCTTTTCGACCATGGACAAGATAAATGGCCCGTCCTCGGACATCCCGTCATTCGCCGAAAGCATGGCGGAGATGTTCATTGGCCGCCGAGGCATGGAAGCCCAGAAGAAGATGATGGGCGGACTAAAGAATGACGTGCTCAAAAAGGACTAGCCAGGCCGGGCGATCGGCGTCATGAGCACCGCTCCTCCGTCCAGTCCTTCCCGCAGCGTCGGCCGTGCCGCCTCCCTGGGCGGCGTGCTCTCGGTGCCGGGCGACAAGTCCATCTCCCACCGCTCGTTGATCCTCAACGCCATTGCCCAGGGAGACGCCCTGGTGCAGGGCCTCTCCGGCGGCGAAGACGTTATCTCCACCATGTACTGCCTCCAGGCCATGGGGGTTGATATCCACCCGGAAGGCACCGAAGGCAGCTACCGCATCAAGGGCAGCGGCCCCCAATTGGTGGAACCCGCGGACATTCTGGATGCAGGGAACAGCGGCACATCCATGCGCCTGCTTTCCGGCATCCTGGCCTCCCAACCCTTTGTCTCAGTCATCACCGGAGACGGGTCCCTCCGCAGCCGTCCCATGCAGAGGATCGTCCTGCCTCTGAAGCAGATGGGCGCCCAGATCATGGGCCGGCAGAGCGACTCCCTGGCCCCGCTGACAGTGCGCGGCGGCGAACTTCAGGGCATCGAATACGACCTGCCCATGGCCAGCGCCCAGGTGAAATCGGCCATAATTCTGGCGGCCCTTTCCGCACGGGGCGATACCGTTATCCACCAACCGGCCCTCTCCCGGGACCACACCGAGCGCATGGTCTCAGCCATGGGCGGCAACG
The DNA here is from genome assembly GCA_002721995.1 of Chloroflexota bacterium. GTDB lineage: Bacteria > Chloroflexota > Dehalococcoidia > Lucifugimonadales > UBA3495 > UBA9611. Next base: position 17,587 of record PBMF01000019.1, on the reverse strand, counting down.
TCGAGGAAGACGGCCTGGACCTGACGGTCCACCCAACCCAGCTCAACGCGGTGGACATCACCGTGCCAGGCGACATCAGCTCCGCCGCCTTTTGGATCGTCGCCGGACTCTGCCAGCGAGATGCCAGGATCTTGGTCAGCGGTGTGGGCATGAACCCCAGCCGCACCGGCATCGTGGATGTTCTCCAGGAGATGGGCGCCGGAGACGGGCTCAAGCTGGTGGACGAACGCACCGAGGGTGGAGAGCCCGTGGCCGACTTGCAGATCTCGCCAGCTGAACTGCACGGAGTCGAGATCGGCGGAGACATGATCCCCCGGATACTGGACGAGGTGCCCATCCTGGCCGTGGCCGCCTGTTTCGCCTCCGGCGACACGGTGATTCGGGACGCGGCCGAGTTACGAGTAAAAGAATCCGACCGCATCGCCACCACAGTGGCCGAACTGACCCGGCTGGGCGCCAACATCGAAGCCCGGGAAGACGGCATGGTCATCCACGGCACCGGCCGGCTCACCGGCGCCGACTGCGAGAGTCACGGCGACCACCGCCTGGCCATGTCCATGGCGGTTGCTGGCCTCCTGGCCGGGGGTGAGACCACGGTACACGGCGCGCCCGACGCCTCCGTTTCCTATCCCGAATTCTGGCGGGACCTGGACCTGCTCACCCAGGACGCAAGGTAGCCAGGTTGGCCGACACGACCGCGGAAACGCCTTTATTGGTGGTCCTGTCCGGACCCTCAGGGGTGGGCAAGGACGCAGCCCTGAATGAACTGAGAAAGCTGGAACGCCCCTGGCATTTTGTGGTCACCGCCACCACACGGCCCATCCGCCCCGGCGAGCAGGACGGCAAGGACTACATCTTCTTGGACCAGCCCACTTTCCTGGACATGAAGGACCGCAGCGAGTTCGTGGAGTGCGCCCAGGTCTACGGGAACTGGTACGGCGTACCCAAGAGCCAGGTGACATCCGGCCTGGCATCAGGAAAGGATGTTATCCTGAAGATCGATGTCCAGGGCGCCGCCACGGTGCGCGCCATGGCCCCAGACGCCCTCTTCATCTTCATGGTCCCCTATTCCTTCAGCGAACTGCATGAACGCCTCTCCCAGCGCATGACCGAGTCCACCCCCGAGATGGAACTGCGGCTGAACACGGCGTCGGAAGAGATGAAGCTGGCCAGCCAGTTCAATTACCAGGTGGTGAACCGGAAGGACAATCTGGACCAGGCGGTGGCGGACATAGATTCCATCATCGCGGCGGAACGGCGGCGGCCCGAACGCCCGCCCATAACCCTCTTATAAGGTCCGGTTACTTGGTATAATCGGCAGACCTCACAATCCCACTGGAGCAACCGTGACCCAACGCCCCGAAAAATTGGAGATTAGACCCCGCCTGCCCGAATGGCTAAAGGTTAAGATGCCGGGCAGCCCCCGCTATCTGGAACTCCAGAACCTGATGAAGGGACAGCGGCTGAACACGGTCTGCGAGGAGGCCCACTGCCCCAATATCGGCGAATGCTGGGACCGGGGAACCGCCACCTTCATGATTCTGGGCGAGATCTGCACCCGCCGCTGCCATTACTGCGCGGTGACCACGGGACGCCCCAACGGCCTGGACCTGCAAGAACCGCGGAGAGTGGCCGAGACGGTGGAGGCGATGGGGCTCAGTTACTGCGTCATCACCTCGGTGAACCGAGACGACCTGCCCGACGGCGGCGCCCACATCTTCGCTTCCTGCATCACCAAGATCAGGGATTCCAGTCCGGACTGCCGGGTTGAGGTGCTTATACCTGACTTCGGTGGTTCATGGCCCGCCCTGAAACGGGTGATCGACGCCGGGCCGGCGGTGCTCAACCACAACATCGAGTCCACGGTGCGCATCTTCCCCAAGGTCCGTCCCAAGGGCAATTACGAGCTCTCGCTGGAGCTTCTGGCCAAGGCCAAGGACATCGACCCGGCAACGGTGACCAAGTCCGGCATCATCGTGGGCATGGGCGAGACTACTGAGGAAGTGCTGGAAACCATGGAGGACCTGCGGAAGGTGGACTGCGACCTGCTCACCATCGGCCAGTACCTGCGCCCCTCCCGCCGCCATGTGGCCATCGACCGCTTCTATCACCCCCGGGAATTCGAAGAACTGCGCCAGGCGGGCGAGGCCATGGGGTTCAAGCACGTTGCGTCGGGGCCCCTGGTCCGCAGTTCCTACCACGCCGACGAGCAGCACAACGCCGCGTCGCTGGGGATAACCGTCTAGCTTCGGATTATCTCCCGTCCAGCCGCAGCGTCACCCGCACGTCGTCGATCTTCTCCCATTGGAACTGGGGGTCCAAAGCTAAGACCCGCTCCGGTTCCACCGACGCCCACAAAGCCGCCCCGCTCCAGGCTCCCGCGCGCTGGGCGCACTCTATGTCACGGTGGCTGTCCCCCACGAATAGGCACTCGGTCGGCGAGACTTCCAGAGAGTCCATCACACCCTGGAGCCCGGCGGGGTCGGGTTTGGGACTCATACCCTCACCGAAGAACTGGGCCAGGTCCACGACACTCTCCAACTGGGAGTGCTCGAACTCGGGAACGCCGAACATCTGGCGCTTGTCGGAAAGAATTCCGGTGCGGTATCCGCTGTCCTTCAATTTTTGGAGCAGGTCAACCACGCCCGGATAAACTCGGTGTTCCTGCCAGACGGCAGCGTGGTAGAAGTCCATGTAGATGTCCAACACCTGCTTCTGGTTGCCGGGGAAGAACCAGGCCAGATGCTCAAGGAAGGGACGGGAGTATTCCTTACCAAGGTCAGCGGCGATGGGCCGGGGATAACCCAGGGCGTCGGCAGTCTGCCGCATGAGGTTCATGTGGATGTCCCAACTGTTCCACAGGGTCAGGTCCCAGTCGAAGACGACCGCCTTAAACTCCAATTTGTCCGGTTGCTGCAATTCGCTCCCTGTTCTCGTGCCTGGTAGGGAAAATTCTACACCACCGACCCTATTCATTCATGCTAGGGTTAATAAAAATAGTTGACACCGCAACTTCTTTCCTGTATCGTTGCTCAATAATACTTGCTCATGCAACTACTTTGCGCCCCCAAGTACTGGAAGGGGCAGACGTTAAGCCCCGGTGATACACTCCAAAAATCGACGGCTAAATCCCTGGAGGGAAGATGAAGACTCGCGGAATCAACCACCTGGCCATGGTGACCAACGACATGGAAAAGACCGTCCGCTTCTACAGGGACGTTATGGGATTCCCCCTGGTTGCGGCCATCGGCAACAACCCCAACGGCCTGCACGCCCGGCACTATTTCTTCGAGACCGGCCCCAACTCGACCATCGCCTTCTTCGAGTGGGAGGGCGCCGAGGACTTCCACAAGCCCGCCGGATTGGAAGCCGCCGGACGCATCCAGTTCGACCACGTCTCCTTCGATGTGGAGACCGAAGAGGAACTGCTGGAGCTGCAAGACCGCCTGGTCCAAGCCGGTCAGCAAGTGACCACGGTGGTTGACCACAACTTCATCCACTAAATCTACTTCCACGACTTCAGCGGCATCGCCCTGAAGGCCTCGGTCTAGATCACCAATCCCACCGGCAAGGCCCCGGACTACTCCAACCCCTACGTCTTCGCCGACAAGAACCCGGTGCCCGCCCTCCAAGAGGAGATGGACAAGGCCCGCATGGTGGAATCCAACGGGTAAATAGCGACTAACACTTTCCCATCCACTGAGGGTAAAGTTAGGGGGATGACCAAATGGTCATCCCCTTTTTTGTTTGATTTTGATACCGAGGGATATGCCCTTTATGCCGCAGCAGCCCGACTCGATAATCTTGAACGCCAACGTACTCACCATGGACTCCGCCGGTCCCACGGGCCAGGCGGTGGCTGTGGCGGGAGACCGCATCCTGGCGGTGGGCAGCAACGATGAGATTAGAAGCCTGGCGGGGCCCGACACCCGGGAGATAGATGGCCAAGGGATGACATTGCTGCCCGGGTTCATCGATTCCCACATACATCTCCTATCCCTGGCCCGAACCACCCAGGAGCTGGACTGCCGTCCCGACCGGGCGTCCTCTGTGGCGGCCATCGCCCACCGGGTCTTCGAATGGGCCCGCATCGTACCGCCGGGCGAATGGGTCAGGTGCTACGGGTACGACCACCTGGCCCTGGACGAGTCGCGCCATCCGACTCGGCACGACTTGGACGTGATTTCGCCCCGCCATCCAGTGCGGCTGGACCACCGCTCCGGCCACGCCGTGGTGCTGAACAGCCTGGGACTCCAGTTGGCCGGTATCAACGCCGACACCCCGGACCCGGTGGAGGGCGTCATCGAGCGGGACGAGAGCGGCGAACCCACCGGCGTGCTCCTTGAGATGGCGGGGTACCTGGCCCAGCGGGTGGACTGGGGACGCAGCCGGAACAAGATGGCCCAGGGTGTCACCGCCGCCAACCGGCTGCTGCTCAGCTACGGCATAACCTCGCTCCAGGACGCCGGCCCGGAGAACGGCCCCGAAAGATGGCAGGCCTTCCGTGATTTGATCGACGCCGAAACCCTGCAGGCCCGGGTGACCATGATGGCCGGGGCCGGCCGAGTGCATGAGCTGTCCGCGCTTCCGGGTGACGATTGGCTCCGGCAGGGCCACGCCAAGATCGTGCTGACCATGAGCACCGGCGCCCTGCACCCCAGCTTGGAGGAATTTTCCGAACTGGCCGCCCAAGCCTGCCAGGCAGGCTTCCCGGTTGCTGTCCACTGTGTGGAAGAAGAGACGGTGCTGGCGGCGGCTCAGGTGATCGCCGGGCTGCCCAAGCTATCCGTACCCCACCGCATCGAACACTGCTCCGAGTGCCCACCGGAGACACTGGCGGCGGTGCAGAGCAGCGGGGCCATGGTGGTCACCCAACCCGGGCTGGTGCACTGGAACGGCCCCGGCTACCGCAAGAACGTTTCGGCGGACCTGCAGCCCCACCTCTATCCCATCGGGGCGCTGGCGTCCGCAGGCATCGGGGTGGTGTTCAGTTCGGACTCACCGGTGACCAACCCAAACCCCTGGCCGGCCATCTACAGCGCCGTCACCCGCAAGGACCACCAAAGTCAGGAGTTCCCCAGAGACGCCAACAAAGTCGGCGTCGCGGATGCCCTGCGGATGTACACCCTGTCCGGGGCGGAGTCCGAGGGCACCCAAACCGAGAAGGGTTCAATCGCTCCCGGCAAACTGGCCGACCTGGTGCTGGTGGACGCCGACCCGCTTGCCATCGACCCCGAGGGACTGAAGGACATCAAGGCCAAGATGACCATGATCGGTGGCAAGCGGGTCTGGGAGGGGCGTTAGTACGGTAGGCGTGGTATCATCGGGCCTCGCTAACTCTGGACTGGAGGCGCCCTCATGCCCTTCGGAGGCAACGACTGGCATTCCCTGACCCAAGAGGAGACCTTGGAGCCGGACATTCCCATCTGCGACCCTCACCACCACTTCTGGGACCGGCGTCCGGCCCGCATCCCCTACCAGAATTACCTGCTGCCCGAGCTGTATGACGACCTGAACAGCGGGCACAACGTGCGCTCCACGGTGTTCGTCGAGACCCGGGCCATGTACCGTCCCGACGGGCCCGAGGAGATGAAGCCGGTGGGCGAGGTGGAGTTCGTCCAGGGCCTGGCAGCCGCCGCTGCCACCGGACTCTACGGACCAGCCAAGGCCGCGGCGTCCATCGTCGGTCACGCCAACCTGAACCTGGGCGAGGGAGTGGCCCCAGTTTTGGAGGCCCTGCAAGCCGCCAGCCCCCAGCGTTTCCGGGGCATCCGCCACGGGCTCACCTGGGACGACGACCCCCGCATCGCCAACAACTCCTACGGTCTGAAGGACCAGATGCCCGACGAAAACTTCCGGGCGGGGGCCAGGGTGTTGGCGCGCATGGGCCTGACCTTCGACGCCTGGATGTACTTCCCCCAACTTCCCCAGTTGGTGGAGTTCGCCCAAGCAGTACCGGACCTGACCATCATCTTGAACCACATCGGCGGCATGCTGCGGGTCGGCCCCTACGCCAACCGGGACGATGAGGTGATCCCCACCTGGCAGAAGAGCATCGCCGAGGTGGCCAAGTGCCCCAACGTGGTGGTCAAGCTGGGCGGCATCGGCCAGCCCCGAACCGGCTACGACTGGGCTGCCAGGGACAAACCCATCGGCTCCGAGGAACTGGCCGAGACCATGGCCCCCTATATGGACTACTGCATCCAGCAGTTCGGGCCTGACCGCTGCATGATCGAAAGCAATTTCCCGCCGGACAAGGTGGGCCATTCCTACAACATCCTCTACAACGCCTTCAAGCGCCTGACCAAGGGCTACTCGGAGACCGAGCGGGTGCAGATGTTCCACGACACCGCCGTCCGGGTCTACCGGGTGGAGTAATAGAAACAACCATCCAATCGAGCAATCTAGGAGGAAATTCCCATGGAACCGGTAATCAGAAGCACGAACGAAATCTTCGACGGCGCCAGGGCCCGGTTGGTGACCCTGGACGACAACCCGCCCACCTGCACCATGACTTTCTCCCACATCAAGCCCGGCGAGACCAGCTCTCACCACATCCACGAATGGGAGCATGAGGTTTACATCATCCAGGGCAGCGGGACTCTCATCTGCGACGGCAAGGAGTACCCGGTTAAGGCCGGAGACGCCATGTTCATTCCGCCCAACGTTGACCATTACACCCTGAACAACGGCGGCCAGGGCGACATCCACCGCATCGAGATCAACCCTCTGATTGCCGCTCAGAGCGGAGGGGCCCCGAACGACGGCGGACAGGGCACCGGAGTGCCACCGGTGATCCGCAACCACACCGAGCTGGACCGCTCCCAGGGGCACGTGCTGCTGGGCAGCAAGGACGGCGCGCCCAACTACGTCATGCTCCACAACGACCCCATGGCGCCCGGCGCGGTGAGCCACGCCGATACCGGCGGTCACACCCACGAGTGGGAGCACGTGGTCTACATGCTGGAGGGCACTGCCACACTGGTCTGCGGCGGCAAGGACTACACGGTGACGGCGGGCGACTCCATCCTGGTGCCGCCCAACGAACACCACCAGTGGAAGAACGAGTCCCAGTCGCCGGTGGTCAGGGTCACCTACAACCCCGTCAGGTCAGAAGCCGCGGAGCATTAGGCGGACCCGCTCCTCACTGGCCACCTCACAAACCGTTCGTCCTGAGCCTATCGAAGGGCGTGCATCAGTCATCCCAAAGGTGGAAGTGTGTCATGCGGAGCGGAGGTGGTTTGACAGGCTCACCATGAGCAGGTGCAGGCTAGTCTAGCCGGTTGGAATTCGGTTTGCTGGGTAGCCGGGTGGGTTGGAACCCACCCTACAGCTTTGTTGCCGTGTTCCATGAATACGTCCTGCCTCGCGTCATTCCGGCGCAGGCCGGAATCCAGTTAGGCTCTTGGCAAATCAAACGGCAGGGATATGGAACATTTCCTGGATTCCAGCCGTCGCTGGAATGACGTTGCGGTTTGGCTGCAATCCCAAAATCCGCTCATCCTGAGCTTGTCGAAGGGGCCTCGCCAGTCAACCAACTGGGGAAAGTGTGTCCGGCGGCGTGGGCGGTGGTTCGACGGGCTCACCACGAACGGCCGCCACCTCGTAGCTCACTGGCAAGAATCCCCCACCAGGCCTGGGCCACCCGTCCGGTGGAGACCCGGCTCAGCCGGTGCCGGCTAGCGGCGGCGGGCGGTTACGTAGTCGGTCAGGTCTAGGAGGGATTGTTTGGGGGCGCAGTCGGGGAGTATCTGTAGGGACTGGCGGGCCTTGTCACAGTAGTCCTGGACCACCTGCTCGCAGTCGGCCAGGATGGCCGAGTTGTTGATGACCTCCAGCACCTTTTGCAGCTTGGCCTGGTCGGTGGGGTCCTGGAACAGGGAGGGCACCAGGTCGTCGTTGGGGTAGCGTTCCAGGAGCATGATGGTCGGCAGGGTCAGAACTCCGTTCATCAGGTCGCTACCCACCGGCTTGCCCAGGTCAGTGGGGTCGCCCTGGAAATCCAGCAGGTCGTCGCCCACCTGGAAAGCCATGCCCAGGTTGTAGCCATAGTCCTTGAGCGCCTGAACCTCTTCCTCCGGGGCCTCCCCCAACAGAGCGCCCGACTCGCTGGCGGTACAGAACAGGGATGCAGTCTTGCGGTAGATGCGGTCGTTGTAGAGGTTACGGGCCTGGACCGGGTCGAAGGCCGTGAAATACTCCATCAACTGACCGCTGGCCAGCTCCATGATGGTCTCAGAGAAGCGGCGGATCACCCGGATGTTCTGGGTGTCGCAGACGAAGGTGGCCGACGTAGCGAAGACGTAGTCGCCGAAGAGCACGGCCACGTGGGAGTTCCAGGTGTTGCTGACCGTGGACCGGCCCCGACGCAGGGGCGAGTTGTCCACCGTGTCGTCGTGGATCAGGGTGGCCAGGTGCAGCAGTTCCACGGCGCTGGCCATGAGCACGGGGCGAGCCGGGTCGTGGGGGTGGAACTGGGCTGCCAGCAGGGTGATGGCGGGCCGCACCCGTTTGCCGCCGGCTTCGGTCACGTACTGGAGCAGGGGCTTAACGTGGGATGTCTCGGCTTTCGCCAGGCTGCGCAATTTCTCTTCCACCTTGACCAGTCCTTCTTGGACCGGTGCATAGATGGAGTTGGTGTGTTGGTCTAGACCGTGGAGCATTTCACTCGCTGGGCGCTGCGATGCCCAGTTTTTGGACTTCTTCTTCGATTATTTCCGGGTCCAGCTTAGTATACAGGGGCGAGGGCTGGCGCAGGTCCGCCCCGGCTTGGATGGCGTCCACCAGGGCCTGGTAGTCCCATCTTTCCGACTCGATCCGGCCGTCGAAGCCCAGGAACTCGTGGACCTTCTGGGAGCTGAAGGGCATGAATGGATAGAGCACCGTCTTCAGGCAGTTGATGGCCTTCATGGCCACGGTGAGGCTGGAACCGGCCAGCGCCCGGTCCTCCTTGATGGACTGCCACGGGGCCTTGGTGTCCAGGTAGCGGTTGGCCTCCTGGGCCAGGCTGAAGGCCTGGGCTATGGCGGCCTTGAACCGGCAGTTGTGGAGGCTCTCGTCCACCGAGTCCATGGTCTCCCGGGCGGTGCGGAGCAGGCCCTCGTCAACTTCATCCAGGGACTGAACACCGGGGACCTTGCCTTCAAAGTTACGGAAGGTGAAGGAGAGCACCCGGTTCACCAGGTTGCCGTAGGTCGCCACCAGTTCTTCGTTGTTGCGGCGGACGAACCCTGACCAGGAGAAATCGGCGTCGCCGGACTCGGGCATGTTGATGGACAGCAGGTAGCGCAGGGGGTCGGGGTCGTAGCGCTCCAGGTAGTCGGGCACCCACACGGCCCAGTTCTGGCTGGTGGAGAACTTCTGGTTCTCCAGGCTGAGGAACTCGTTGGCCGGCACGTCGTAGGGCAGGTTCAGGCCGTCGCCATAGGCCATGATGATGGCGGGCCAGATGATGCTGTGGAAGGGGATATTGTCCTTGCCGATGAAATAGTAGCTCTTGGTGTCGGCGTCCTTCCAGAAGTCCTCCCAGTTGCCGGAGCCGTTCTGCTGGGACCATTCCACCGCCGCCGACAGGTAGCCGATCACCGCCTCGAACCAGACGTAGATGCGCTTGGACTCGTAGCCTTCCAGGGGCAGGGGCACGCCCCAGGACAGGTCGCGGGTGATGGCCCGGTCCTTGAGGCCGTCGCGGAGGAACTGGCGGGTGAAGTTCTTGACGTTGGAACGCCAGTGGTCCTGCTTTTCCACCCATTCCAACAGCGGCTGCTCGAAGGCCGAGAGCTTTAGGAAGAAGTGCTCCGAGTCCCGGAACTCGGGGGTGGTGTCGCAGATGGAGCAGTGGGGTCCCACCAGTTCCTGGGGGTCCAGGGTGCGGCCGCAGGCGTCGCATTGGTCGCCCCGGGCCCGGCCGTTCTGGCAGTGGGGACAGGTGCCCTCGACGTAGCGGTCGGGCAGGTACCGATCGCACTGGGGACAGTAGGCCAGGAGCATGTTGTCGGTATATATGTAGCCCTTCTCGTGAAGGGACTTGAACACGTCGTGGACCACCTTCTGGTGGTTCTCGGTGTTGGTGGTGGTGAACAGGTCGAAGGTGATTCCCAACTGCTCCCAGGACTTCAGGAACATCCCGTGGTAGCGGTCCACCACTTCCTCGGGAGTGATGCCTTCCTGGTCGGCCCTGATCGTTATTGGGGTGCCGTGGGTGTCGCTGCCGGAGACCATGAGGACGTCGTCGCCCTTCATGCGGTGGTAACGGGCAAAGATGTCGGCGCTCAGGTAACAGCCGGCGATGTGGCCCAGGTGCAGGGGGCCGTTGGCGTAGGGCCAGGCAACGGCGACCAATATGCGTTCAGGCAAGCGGAGATATCCAGTTACGATTTACGGATTTGGGCACGGATATTCTATCACAGGCGCCTGCCCATGGCAGGGTGATCCGGAGGTGGATGGGTGGCATCGCGACGATGTGTGGGATACACTTTCGGGCCAAAGTGGGGGGCCGCATATAGGGGCGGAAAGACCATGGACGAAAACGGGAACAACGAAACTTCAGAGCACGACCGGAGGCTGGCGATAACCCTCACCGGCACGGCGCTGGAGATGTGGGACGCCCACATCGAGACCCTGAAGGAAACGGACCGGCTGCTGGGCCCGGCCATCAAATTGAACGATATGGTTGTCGCGGCGGCCATGCCGCTGGACCGGGTGTTCAAGTTCCTGGCCCACCCGCTGTACCTGCTGGGCCAGATGCTGGGCGGGCCGATTCACCTGCTGTTCCGGCTGATAATCACGCCCTTCTTCGGGGTGGTGCTGCTCTCCGCCTCGCTGTGGTCGGGTTACCGCTTGGCCCGCCCGCTGCTCATGGTCATCGCCCCGGTCTTCGTCATGCTCTCCCTCTGGATGATAACCCTCTTCCCCGAACAGCCAGGGATCAAAGAAGCCAAGACCGACCTCTGCAAGCTGTGGCCCCTGAGCCGGCGCCGGCTGGACTGGATCAGGGAGCGGCGGGGGTTTTACTGAGTGACGTGGGAGGGGATGCCAATATTTCATTCATCCGCTTATTTTGTACCGCAGGGACGCCTCACCTACACGAAACTGCACTGATGTTGCGCACCGCCACCTAAAGACCTCTGCATACGCCATCATCCGATGTGGAAATATGTATTACCGAGACGATATATTCATATCGAGGTTTGGTAATGGAAGAAATTGTAGTTCAAACGGTCGATGAATTGACCCATTGGGACAGGGCAGTCTTCGCCGCACAAATAGTTTCCGGGGTCGGACTAATCGTGCTGATTGGAATCCAGTTATGGACCCTGTCTCTAACGAGAGCTGCCGTACGATCGGCCGATACCCTCAGGCGGACTAGTCACCATTTTCGGAATCATCTTGTTAATGGCTAGTCCACATCTCGCTTCGGCATGGACCGCGATTCTCGTCGGTGTTTCCGTGATGCTGGCGCCATCCCGTCTCTGGCCGATAGCTGTGGTCGCACTTATTGCGTCCTTGGTTACCCTTGTGATAGCTGGATTTTCTGACTCGGATAGCATTCGAGAGGAGTTTCGCCGGAGAGGCTTTTGATGCAATGCGCTTCCCCCGTTTGACAACCCATACCCCCGCTGATACGATTCTCTAGTTACAGAATTACGAATTCCGCTAAGAACGGGAGTAGTAAGGATACCCTGCCTGAGAGAGCCGGTGGTTGGTGTGAATCCGGCGGCAGTAGGACCCCGAACTCGCCCGGGAGCGGCCCGCCTGAACAACGAGTAGGGCGCGGCGGTTGACACCGATACAAAGTCTTCGAGTGGCCACACGGCGAAACCCCATCAACCGGGGACGCGGGGCCTAAAGAAGGGTGGTACCACGGGAACCACAAACCCGTCCCTTCCAGTGGGATGGGTTTTTTTATTGGGATTTTTGATCCTTCGACAAGTCCGATTTTATCGAGACTCTCGACTTCAGTCGGAACTCAGGACGAACGGGATACAGGAACCAAAAAGATGGAACTAACGGGCGCGGAAATAGTTTGCGAAAGCCTTCTCAAGGAAGGCGCTGATGTGTGCTTCGGACTGCCCGGCGGAGCGGTGCTTCCTTTATATGGGGCCCTCTCCAGCTACCCGGTCATCCGCCACATCCTGGTGCGCCACGAGCAGGCCGCAGCCATGGCCGCCGACGGCTACGCCCGCGCCACCGGCAAGGTGGGCGTCTGCCTCGCCACCTCCGGCCCCGGCGCCACCAACCTGGTAACCGGCATCGCCGCCGCCCAGATGGACTCGGTCCCCATGGTGGCCATCACCGGCCAGGTCCCCCGCCACTACATCGGCCGGGACGCCTTCCAGGAGACCGACGTCACCGGCGTGACCCTGCCCATCACCAAGCACAACATACTGGTCATGGACGTCAAGGACGTGGCCAAGGCCATCAAAGACGCCTTCCACATCGCCCGGTCGGGACGCCCCGGCCCGGTGCTGGTGGACATCCCCAGGGACGTGCTCCTGGGCGAAAAGACGGAATTCATCTGGCCGGAGACCAACAACGTCCCCGGCTATAAAGTACCCGGCGAAGCTCCCGAGGCCCAGGTGGCCGCCGCCGCCGAGTTGATCAACAAGGCCGAGCGACCGCTGATCATGGCGGGGCACGGCGTGCTCATCTCCCATGCCTACGGGCTGATGGCCGAGATCGCCGAGAAGGCCCAGATCCCGGTCATCACGACATTGCTGGGCATCAGCGCCATACCCAGCGACCACGAGTTGAACCTGGGCATGTCGGGGATGCACGGCATGGCCTACGCCAACATCGCCATCGACGAGGCAGACCTGATCATCGGGTTGGGCATGCGGTTCGACGACCGGGTAACCGGCCGGATCTCCGACTTCGCCCCCAACGCCAAGATAGTCCACGTGGACATCGACGCCTCGGAAGTGGACAAGAATGTCCGCACCGACGCGGGTGTGGTCGGCGACCTGAAGGCTGTGTTGGGACAGCTCCTGCCCAAGGTCGAGCCCAACGTCCACATCGATTGGCTGCGCCATTTGGAAGAACTTAAGGAACAACACCCGTCCCACAAGATACGCAAGTCCGACGAGCTGCTCCCCCAGTTCGTGTTGAAGCGCTTGACCGAGACCACCCAGGGCCGGGGCATCGTTGTCACCGGCGTGGGCCAGCACCAGATGTGGGCCGCCCAGCACTGCATGTTCCGGGAGCCCAACACCTTTGTCACCTCGGGCGGGCTGGGCACCATGGGGTTTGAAGTCCCCGCCGCCCTGGGCGCCCAGGTGGGCCGCCCCGACACCGTGGTCTGGTCGGTCTGCGGCGACGGCGGGTTCCAGATGACCATGTGCGACATCGCCACCGCCGTTGAGAGTGGCGCCGATGTGAAATTCGCGGTCCTGAACAACACTAGCCTGGGCATGGTCCACCAACTCCAGGACGTATTCTTCGACAAGGACTATGTGGCCAGTGAGTTCTCGGCCAATCCCGACTTCGTGAAGATCGCCGAGGCCTACGGCATCCGGGGCATCCGGGTCACCAAGCAGGAAGAGGTGGTGGACGCGGTGCAGCAGGCCATGGAGACGGCCGGACCGGTGATCGTGGATTTCATGGTCAAACCGGACGAGACGGTCTTCCCGTTCATACCCTCTGGCCAGTCGGTGAAAGAGATGCTGGAAGAGCCGGCGCCCCAAGAGACGCTCTAAGATGGTCCAGACGAACCACACCGAACAGCACACGCTCATCGCCCTGGTTGAGGACAAGCCGGGCGTACTGACCCGCGTGGCTTCAATGTTCCGCCGACGGGGCTTCAACATCGCCAGCCTGGCCGTGGGCAAAAGCGAAAAGCCGGGACTCTCGCGCATGACCTTCGTGGTCAACGGCGACGACTACACCGTGGGCCAGGTGGCCAAACAGTTGGACAAACTCATCGACGTCATCGAGGTCGCCGATATCACCAGCGAGCGCATGGTCGCCCGGGAACTGGCCCTGATCAAGGTCAAGACCACCCAGATGACCCGGGGCGAGATAATCCAGATCGTGAACCTCTTTCGGGCCAATATCATCGACGTCGGCAGCGAATCGATGGTCATTGAAATCACCGGCGAAGAGGACAAGATAAACGCCCTGCACAACCTGCTGGCCCCCTTCGGCATCATTGAGATGCTGCGGTCAGGGCTGGTGGCCATGGTGCGGGGACAGGCCAACGGGCTGGCCAACGGCCACTCCCCCGAGATAAGCGGCAACGGGAACGGCCACTAGACTATGGGACCGAGGTTGACTTAGGAGTAGTATTTCACCCCCATCCTAACCTTCCCCCTCGAGGGGAAGGGACAGATTCTCTCCTAATGAGGGGCGGGGGTGCCGGCGCCAAGTAAGGGATTCATCTCGAAGAGAAGGAAAGAACAAAGATGGTAGACGTTTATTACGACAAGGATGCGGACCTCAAGCACCTGGAAGGCAAGACCATTGGCATGATCGGCTACGGCAGCCAGGGCCATGCCCACGCCCTGAACCTGAAGGACAACGGCCAGAACGTGGTGGTGGGCCTGTACCCGGAGAGCAAGAGCCGGGCCGAAGCCGAAGCCGCCGGTCTGCGGGTGGCCGACGTTCCCGAAGTCGCCAAAGAGGCCGACGTATTGATGATGGTCATTCCCGACCACATCCAGGGTCGCATCTACCGCGAGCAGATCGAACCCCACCTGAAGCCGGGCAGCGCCTTCATGGTGGCCCACGGCTTCAGCCTGCACTACAAGGAGATCATCCCGCCGGACACCGTGGACGTGATGATGGTGGCCCCCAAGGCCCCCGGTCACCGCATGCGCGAGTTGTTCACCGAAGGCGTCGGCGTTCCCAGCCTGTTGGCCGTCCACCAAGACGCCACCGGCAACGCCAAGGACATCGGCCTGGCCTATGCCAAGGGCGTGGGCAGCACCGGTTCTGGGGTGCTGATGACCACCATCAAGGACGAGACCGAAAGCGACCTGTTCGGCGAACAGACCATCCTCTGCGGCGGCGTGACCTCCCTGGTCAAGGCGGCCTTCGACACCTTGGTCGAGGGCGGCTACCCCCAGGAGATCGCCTTCTTCGAGTGCCTGCACGAGCTGAAGATGATCGTCGACCTGATGTACCAGGGCGGCTTCAACTACATGCGCTACTCGGTCAGCGACACCGCCGAATACGGCGACCTGACCCGCGGTCCCCGCATCATCGACGAGCACGTCAAAGACAACATGCGGGCCGTGCTAAAGGAGATCCAGGACGGGACCTTCGCCAAAGAGTGGATCACCGAGAACGACGAAGGCCGTCCCCGGTTCACCCCCCTTAGGGAAGCGGCACAGCACAGCCAGATCGAGGACATCGGCAAAGAGCTGAGGGCCATGATGCCCTGGATGGACCCCAAATAAGTAATCACCTATCTACGGATATCCCGGCGAAACGACAAATCGGAGCAATATGATGAGTGACACGAAAAAGTCACGGGAGGCGTTGAGTGTAGTCCACCATTGCCCGTTGGTCCTGGCAGGGCTGGCGTCGGTGGACTACATGCCCCTGGCGACCCTTTCTGAAGCCCGCAGTTAGCGGAAACGGCGACCCAAATCCACACATTCAGAAAGGTATTAGGTAGAAGAAATGGCTAGAGAAAAGGTATTGCTCTTGGACACCACTCTCCGCGACGGAGAGCAATCGGCCGGCATAGGCATGACCGGCGAAGAAAAGATGGAGATTGCCCGGCAACTGCAACGGATGCAGGTCGATATCATCGAAGCCGGCTTCGCCGCCAGCTCGCCCGGCGACTTTGAGGCGGTGTCCAACATCGCCAAAGAGGTCAAGGGGCCCATCATCGCCTCGCTGGCCCGGGCAGTTGCCGACGACGTGGACCAGGCCGCCAAGGCCGTGGAGCACTCCGAGCGGCCCCGCATCCACGTGTTCCTCTCCTCCTCGGAGATACACCAGATGCACCAGCTACGGAAGAACAGGGAAGACGTGCTGGAGATGGCCATCAAGAGTGTGGAGCGGGCCAAGGGTTACTGCGATGACGTGGAGTTCTCACCCATGGACGCCACCCGCACCAACCCCGAGTACCTGTTCCACATGCTGGAAGAGGTGATCAAGGCCGGCGCCACCACCATCAACATCGCCGACACCGTGGGCTACGCCATCCCCTCGGCAACCGGCTTCGGCCAACTGCTGAAGGATGTGCAGGCCAACGTGAAGGGCATCGAGGACATCACACTCAGCGTCCACTGCCACAACGACCTGGGCCTGGCCGTGGCCAACAGCCTCATCGCCGTCGAGTTCGGCGCGCGGCAGGTTGAGGGCTGCATCAACGGCATCGGTGAACGGGCCGGCAACGCCTCCATCGAAGAGATCATCATGGGCCTGGACACCCGCAAGGACCACTTCGGCATCGAGATCGGCGCCGACACCACCCAGATCTACGGGGCCAGCCGGATGGTCAGCCGCATCACGGGCATGAACGTCCAGTCCAACAAGGCCATCGTGGGCGAGAACGCCTTCCGGCATGCCTCTGGAATCCACCAGGACGGTGTGCTGAAGGACCGCTCCACCTACGAGGTCATGCAGCCGGAGCGCGTCGGCGTTCCCGGCAACAGCATGGTGCTGGGCAAACTCAGCGGCCGCTCAGGCCTGCAGTCCCGGTTGGAAGACCTGGGCTACAGCCTCTCCCGGGAAGACATGGCCAAGGTATTCGAGTCGTTCAAGGACCTGGCCGACAAGAAGCGGGAGATCACCGACCGCGACCTTGAAATCCTCATGGACGAGGAGAAGCGGACGGCCAGCGAGCCCATCAGCTACACGCTGGACCATGTCCAGTTCACCGGCGGCGACCAGGGCATCCCCACCGCCACCGTCAAACTGGTCGGTCCCGAAGGCCAGGACATCACCGACGCCTGCACGGGCAACGGGCCCGTGGACGCGGTGTGTAACGCCATCGACCGGGCCGTCGGCACCGAATCCAAGCTGGTGGACTTCAACGTCCAGGCGGTGACCGAGGGGATGGATTCCCAAGGCACCGTCACCATCAGGATCGAGAAGGACGGCCGCACCTACACCGGCCGCGGCGCGGACACCGACATCATCGTCGCCAGCGCCAAGGCCTACCTGAGCGCGGTCAACCGTCAACTGGCCGCGGACGACGAGTCCAACATCCCCGCCCTGGGCAGCACCCCGGACTAAATCCGGGAGTAATACAAAGGCAACGAAAAAGAGGGGCCGCAATTGGCGGCCCCTCTTTTTCGTTTGTCGCAATCAAATATCTCCACCTTCGTTACTACGAAAAACCCACCCCTACGGACCGGGTTTCCAACCCACCCTGCCACCCGTCCAACCAAATTACACATGATTGGACCAAACCCCACCGGTTCGTGGTGAGCCTGTCGAACCACCGCGGCTCCGCATCGTATGCTTTCAAATGGAAGATGACTGATGCGGCTCCTTCGACAGGCTCAGGATGAGCGGTTTGCGAGGGGGCAACCATGCTGAACCGTCATTCCAACGGAGGCTGGAATCCAGGAAATGTCCCATCTCCCAGCTGTCTGACTTGCGGAGAACCAGACTGGATTCCGGCCTGCCCCGG
>PBMF01000018.1 GCA_002721995.1 Chloroflexota bacterium | reverse complement strand
CTGGCCGAGGAGTTCCCCCGGGTCTACATCACCCGCAAGGTCGCCAAGGACGGCGCCCGTTACTTCGGCCCCTTCGCCACGGCCGGTACAGTGCGCAAGACCATGGACCTGGTCAAGCGCCTGTTCCCCTACCGTTCCTGCACCAAGAACATCACCGGCAACGACCCGCGTCCCTGCCTGGAGTACTACATCAACCGCTGCGTTGCTCCCTGTACCGGCACGGCCACCAAAGAGGACTACGGCAAGGTCATCGACCAGGTGATCATGTTCATGGAGGGTGACACTGAGACCGTCACCCGGGACCTGAACCAGAACATGGAACTGGCCTCGGAGAACCTCGAGTTCGAACGGGCCGCCGTGCTCCGCGACAGGATGAAGGCCGTGGAGAAGGTGGCCGAGGAACAGCGCATCAAAGTTGATTCCAACCCCATCAGCGATATGGACGTCATAGCCCTGGCCCAGGGCAGTAACGAGACCTGGGTGGAGGTGTTCTTCATCCGCAAGGGCAAACTCATCGGCCGGGAACACTTCTTCATGGAGGGCACCGACGACGACACGGAAACGCTGGTCCTCGGCCAGTTCGTGAAGCAGTTCTACGAATCGGCGTTGGTGGTCCCGCCCCGGGTGGTCGTGCAGCACATGCCCGAGGACGAAGAGACAATCACCGAGTGGCTGCGCCAAACTCGTGGCGGGGCCGTGCGCCTGGTCTGCCCCCAACGCGGCGTCCACAAGCAGTTGGTCCAGACCGTGGCCGACAACGCCCGCCAGGGGTTGGCCCAGCACCGCATCAAGTGGCTGGACAACACCGACATCATCCAACAGGCCATGTCCGACCTGGAGGAAGAACTGAGCCTGCCCCTGCCCCTGCGCCGGATGGAGTGCTACGACATATCCCATATACAGGGCAGCAACACCGTGGCCAGCATGGTGGTGTTTGAGGACGGCAAACCCAAGCCCTCCCACTACCGCAGGTTCAAGATCAAAACGGTTGATGGGGTCGATGACTTCGAGAGCATGCGCGAGGTCATCCGCCGCCGGTTCAAGCGCTTGGCCGCCGCCCGCGCCGCCGAGAAACGGGGCGAGGGAGAGGGCCTTGGCGTGGACAGCTTCGGCGTCATTCCCGACCTGGTGCTGATCGACGGCGGCAAGGGGCAGCTGTCCGCCGCCCTGGAGGTCTTATTGGAGCTGGGCCTGGACGACATACCTCTGGCGTCCCTGGCCAAGGAGAACGAAGAGCTGTTCGTCCCCCACACACCGGAACCCATCATCCTGCCCCGGGATTCCCAGGCCCTCTACCTGGTGCAGCGGATAAGGGATGAGGCCCACCGCTTCGCCATCACCTACCACCGCAACCTGAGGAGCAAGAGCAGCCTGCGTTCCCCCATCGACAACGTGACCGGCATCGGGCCCAAACGCAAGCGGATGTTGATGCGCCGTTTCGGCACGCTAAAGGGTATCAAAGAGGCCGCCATCGACGATCTTGCGGCGGTACCCGGCATGACCCGTTCCCTGGCCATCCGGTTGAAGCAGACCCTCTAGCGCCTCTTTTTTTCACGCCTGCCCCACGCCTGGGCCCCTCTCTGCCTACACTTCTGCACAATGTCTTGTTGCCATCGAGGCAGGCGTGCGTTACCATGTATCCCCAGGCCTGACCAATGGGTATCCCTTTCTACCGGAAGGTACTCAGCACCAAGCCCGGCTGGATAAATGTAAACATGGTCAAAGTTTCCATATCACTGCCCAACAACACGCAGATCACTTTTGAGTCCGAAGAGGCCGAGGTGCTGCATGAAGTCGTGGGTATGGTGCTCCGTGACCTGCCCCGCGAGCTGATGGGCTCCCAGCCTGCAGCCGGGCCGAATCCCGCATCCGCTGAGGAAAAAGGTACCAGCGTAGCCACCTCCGCCCTGGCCGCCGCAGTAGCAACTACACCGGAAACGCCGCAGGCCGAGGCCCCGGCCCCAATACCCGCTCCTGTCGAAGATACACCTGTACCCGCACCGGCCCAGGAAACGCCTGCTACCACCAACGGAAATGGCACAAGGCAGGAAACAGTTTCTGTACCTCCGGAGTTGATGTCGGAAGAGGTCCGCCGAGATTTCGCCGCCTTCTGCCAGGGGGTCAACCCTGTCGGCGACATGAAGCGGGTAGTCGTCGCAGCGGAGGGCGCCAGCAGGCATTTCGGCCTGGACGGTGTCAACGCCGATGAACTGGGCCTGCTTTTCGACATGGCCGGCTGGCGGAAGCCGGGCAATTTCACCCAGACCCTGCGCAATGCCGCCCGCTCCAAGTTCGGCTGGCTGGAACGCATCCCCGGCCGCTCGGGCCGCTACGCCACCACCCCCGTGGGTCTGGAAAAAACCTCCATCAGCTGATTCCCCGCCTCCGGTATCCTTTCCCATTTTGACCGGCCCCAAGGCCTGCAAACACGCCCCTGAAATACGTATAATGGCTGGCGTGGCAGCCCCACACAGGAGACTACCGATACCCGGATGGAAATTCTGACGACGGCCCCCAAACGGGCCATGGCAGTGACGCCCCACCCCGACGACTGCGAGGGCGGATGCGGCGCCACACTCTCCAAGTGGATCCATGAATTCGGCACCGTTGGCTGCGTGGTCATGTGCACCAACGGCAACAAGGGCACCGGAGACCGGGAGATGACCCCCGAACGCCTGGCCGCCACCAGGGTGGTGGAGCAAAAGGCGGCGTCGGACATCGTGGGCATCGACGATGTGGTCTTCCTGGCCCACCCCGACGGCGGACTGGAAGATTCGGAGCTGTTCCGCAGCCAGGTCACCAGGGAGATCCGCCGCTTCAAGCCCGACCTCATCCTCTGCATCGACCCCTACCGAAGTGTCAGCCACACCCACCGCGACCACCGCAAGAGCGGACAGGTGGCCCTGGATGCCGCATTCACCTACGCCTGGAGCTACCAGCACTTCCCCGAGCAGATCACCGAGGAAGGTCTGGAACCCCACCGGGTGGAGCAGGCCCTCATGTGGGGCACCGAAGAGCCCGACGTTTTCGTGGACATCCGCCCCTATCTGGACGTTAAGGTGGACTCCCTGGGCGCCCACGCCAGCCAGATGTCCTCAACAAGGGAGGAGCGCCTGGAGCGCATCAAGAACAACTCCAGCCGCCACAAGGAGGAAACCGGCCTGGAGTACGCCGAGGCCTTCCGCCGTATAACCTTCAACCTGGGCTCCCTGGACTGGCAGATGCTGCACCGGTAGGACTGTTGCCCCAAGGAATTGACCTGATAACCGCAAGGGCGGTCCCGATTAACCGGGACCGCCCTATTTCTTTCACGCCATTTCATATGAGACCTCTCATGCCCTGCGCCGTTCCGGAGCAGGCCGGAATCCAGTTTGGTCGGGAAAGGTCAAACGCCATTATGTGCGGCATACTGGATTCCCGCTTTCGCGGGAATTACAGGTGACAAGGCCACCACCCAAACACCGCTCGTCCTGAGCCTGTCGAAGGATGCGCGTCAGTCAAGGTTCCCAAGGCAAAGCCTTATGCGGAGTGACCGTGGTTCGACAGGCTCACCATGAGCGGGTGATAAGTTGCAGGGTCAGATCAAGATTGACCTGCCAGGTGGCAAGGTGGGTTGGAAACCCACCCCTACGACTGAGGCAGACCCGTTACACCCGCTTAAAGCTCATACCTTGGGAACGCATCATGGACGTGGTGTTGCTGCGGGCGATGGCGCGGAGAAAATTGGAAACTATCCCCGAGTTCTTGCGGGGTCCTTTGTGGGGGGCGGGGTATGACACAGACGGGGTCTCGTCCAGCAGTCCCCACTGCGGCGGCAGGCTGTTGCGGGTCACTACACCTTTGGGGGCAATTAAATAGTGGTAGTCTGCGATACCCATGAACTTGGGGTCGTGGAACTTGGTGCTGAAGGTGGCCACCCGGTTGCGGTAGGCCTCCTCTTTCCCAGCCACCCGCCGGTAGTCGGCCAGGGCCTGCTTGAAGGCCGGTACCTCCCGCCACGAGTCTGGTCTGGTGGCCTTGGCATAGTCCACCGCCTGGCGAAGGGTATCCTTGGCCAGTTCCGTGCGCCCGGCGACGGTCACCTCCCGCTCCCGTAACTCCGAGAAATCGCCGGCGGTGTGGTCATCCCTGGAGAAATCCGACTTGCTGGACTTGACCTCGACGATGTAGAAGGTGTTCTGGGGTCCTACTGCCGCCAGGTCCACGATGCGCCCACCCGGGCCCTCCAGCTTCACTTCCAACCCGATCACCCGGCAGCCGGCCTGGTGGTAGAGCCACTCCCAAGCGGCCATCTTCAAGTCGTAGGTCAGCCCGGTCTCGTTGCCCCGCTTGAATGGGCCGGAGGTCGCAGAATCAGCAGCTACTACGGCGTCCACCATCAACACACCCCGCACGGCCAGCGGGTTGTGACGCCCGGCTAGCCCAGTTCTCTAAGTCTCCGGACCATCCTGCGCATCTGCTCTTCCTCCGGCGGGTCCTCGCTGTAGACGGTGAAGCAGGCCTCGTCCAAGAGGCCGCCGTAGCGCCGGTGGAACTCGTCGGCGATCTCGTCGTACTCGCCGGAAACGCAGAAGGCGTCCAACATCTCGTCGCTGACCAGCTCGCCCATCTCAGCCCATTTGCCTTCCAGGGACATCTGGTGCAGCTGCTGACCGATCTCCTCGAAACCGTGAGCTTCCAGAACGGGGAAATACGTCCTGGTCGAAGCGTAAAAGGCGATGCGTCGGCGCACGTCCGCCTGGACGGCCCGGATGCTGGAACGGTCCGGTCCCGTAATGATGAAGCCGCCGCCCGTAACTTTCAACGAGCCGCTGTCTCTACCAGCCTTCTGGGCGCCCTTCTGCAGGCCCGGCCGCACCACCTTGCTCACGTATTTCGGAGAGGTCAGGGAGTGCAGCATCAGGCCGTCTGACACCTCGCCGGCCACCTGGCAGTTGTAGCCGTTGACGGCGGCGGTGAAGACCTCGGGAGTGGGGTACTCGCTAGGGCCGGGGTCGAAGAAGGGAGTCATCAGCGAGAACTGGTAGCTCTTCCCCTGGTAGTCCAGCTTCTCCTTGTTCTGCCAGCTATCCCAGATGGCCCGCAGGGACTGCACGTACTCACGGAGGCGAGGGCCGGGAGGCTCCCAACTGGTGGAAAAACGGCGCTCTATGTGGCCTTTCACCTGGGTGCCCAGGCCCAACCGGAACCGTCCCCGGGACAGGTCCTGCAGGTCGCGGGCCAGGTAGGCGGTGGTCATTGGCGAGCGGGGGAAGGCTATGGCCACCCGAGTCTCCAATGTCACCCGGTTGGTGGAGGTGGCGGCCAAGGTCAGCGGCATGAAGGAGTCGTGGGCGGTCTCATTGCTGGAGACCGAATCGTAGCCCATGTTCTCGGCCCACGCCGCCTCCGAGGGCACCGACGCCAGGGCCTTGGAGGCCAGTCGATACGTGACTTTCATGTTAGTCCTTGGAGCGTACCAGATGGATATGATCAGGGACTTTCATGTCAGTCCTTGGCGGCTTCCTGGTAGATGTAATCCGACTTGGACGCCATGATGAAGTCGTTGCGGTGCAGGTTG
This sequence comes from Chloroflexota bacterium, assembly GCA_002721995.1. Lineage (GTDB taxonomy): Bacteria > Chloroflexota > Dehalococcoidia > Lucifugimonadales > UBA3495 > UBA9611. The sequence continues at coordinate 66,026 of PBMF01000018.1, read as the reverse complement.
CGAATCTTGTGGGTCCACCAGGTCACCTGTACCCGGCCCCACTCGGTGGTCAGCCGCGGGTGGTGTCCCTGGTCTTCGGCCAGTTCGCCCAACTGGGCGGTGAAGTCCAGGGCCTGCTGGAAGTCTTTGAACTTAAACACCCGGTCCAACTTGGGGATGCCGTTCTCATTCACCAAGTCCCACTCGGGAATCTCGGGTTTGAACTGGGCTATCTCCTCTTCCGTGACGCTGGGCGAGTCCCGTCGGCACGCCTCGCATTTCTCGTTGTTCAGTCCGGCCATATCTGTACCTCTGGGAGATGATTTCAAACTGGTGCTGGGTCCGTGGGGCCGATTTTAGCATAGGGCGGAGGCGGGGATTCCTTGAGCGCCGCTCCCCTGGGGTTTATAGTCTTTAGGGTATGACCGATTTCAGAGCGTACACGGTTTCCATAGACTATGACCGGCGTCTCTACAGACAGGACGTTGCCGGGTCCATGGCCCACGCCAAGATGCTGGCCAAGCAGGGCATCATCTCCGATGAGGACTGCGCCCAAATCACCCAGGGCCTGAAGACCATCGAGAGGGAGATTCAGGAAGAGGAATTCCCCTGGGACCCGGACCTGGAAGACCTGCACATGAACATCGAAAGCCGCCTGCACCAACTGATCGGCGCGGCGGCGGGACGGCTGCACACGGCCCGGTCGCGGAACGACCAGGTGGCCGTCGACCTGCGGCTCTACACCAAGGAGACCATCACCCAGATCGCCTCCGGACTTAGGGGCGTGCAGCAGGCGTTGGTGGGGTTGGCTGCCAAGCACCACGACGTGGTGATGCCCGGCTACACCCACCTGCAGCGGGCCCAGCCGGTGCTCTTCGCCCACCACATGCTGGCCTATTTCGAGATGTTCCAGCGGGACGTGGGCCGGTTCCGCGACTGCTACCAGCGCACCGATGTGATGCCCCTAGGCAGCGGCGCCCTGGCCGGCGTGGCCTACCAAACGGACCGTGAGTTCTTGGCCAGGGAACTGGGCTTCAGCCGCATCAGCGCCAACAGCATGGACGCCGTCTCCGACCGGGACTTTGTGGTGGAATTCCTCGCGGCTACATCGGTCTGCATGATGCACTTCTCCCGAATGTCCGAGGAACTGATCCTCTGGTCCAGCGGCGAGTTCGGGTTCATCCGGCTGGCCGACGAGTTTACCACCGGCAGCAGCATCATGCCCCAGAAGCGGAACCCCGACTTCGCCGAGCTGGCCCGGGGCAAGACCGGCCGGGTCTACGGAGACCTGATGGGCCTGCTCACCACTCTCAAGGGCCTGCCGCTGACCTACAACCGGGACCTGCAGGAAGACAAAGAGGGCTTCTTCGATGCGGCAGACACTCTGACGACTACTCTGGATGTCTTCGGGGCCATGCTTCCCGGCATGAATCTGAACACGGACCGGGTATCCAGTCTGGCCGGAGAGAGCCAGATGCTGGCCACCGACCTGGCCGACTACCTGGTGGCCAAGGGCATGCCCTTCCGGGAGGCCCACGGCATCATGCGGCAACTCTCCCGCCACTGTGACGACAACGGCGTCAGCTTGCAGGAGCTGCCGCTGGCCGAGTACAAGAAACAGTCCGGTCTCTTCGACCAGGACGTTTACGACATCACCGCCCAGTCGTCGGCCGCCGCCAGGGACAACCCCGGCGGCACCGCGCCGGGAAGAGTCGCGGCGGCATTGAAAGAGGCAAAAATGATACTGGAGGCTGCTGGAAATGGTTTCTGAGGCCAGGGTGCTGATAGCCCCCTCCGTGCTGTCCGCCGACTTCGCCGACCTGGGCCGCCAGGTGCGGGCGGTCACCGACGCCGGCGCCGACCTAATCCATGTGGACGTGATGGACGGCATGTTTGTGCCGGCCATATCCTTCGGCGAGGTGGTGGTCGATGCCATCAGAGCCAACACCGATGTCCCGCTGAACATCCACCTGATGATCCAGGAGCCGGAGAACCTGCTTTCTACCTTCGCCAAGGTTGAGACCGACCAGGTGCTTGTCCACGCCGAAGCCTGCGGTCACCTGCACCGCACCGTGTCCCGTATCAGGAACATGGGCAACCCCGTTGGCGTAGCCATCAACCCAGGCACTCCGGTCAGCGCCGTGGAAGACGTGCTTTCGATGCTGGACATGGTGATGGTGATGTCGGTAAACCCCGGCGCCGCCGGCCAGTCTTTCATCCCCCAGAGCCTGGACAAGATACGACGGCTGAAGGGAATCATCGACCAGGGCAACTACGACACCCAGATAGAGGTGGACGGCGGGATAAAGGCCGACAACACGGCCATCGATTCGGTGAAAGCCGGCGCAACAATCCTGGTTGCAGGCTCCGCAATCTTCAACAACCAGGAGACGATCCCCGAGGCCATGAAGGGGATGCGCGGCTGCATCGCCTCGGCGTTTTAGGCGGTCGCTTTCAGCTTTCGGATAAGAAAAAGCCCCGGTCCGATGATTCGGACCGGGGCTTTTTGTGTTCCTAGGGTTGGTTGATTAGAGAGCGGCGAAGGCCTTTTGGACCTTCTTGGACTTGTGCAGGGACCGCAGGCAACGGCTGCACAGCTTGACCTTCACCGGTTTTCCGTCGCGCATCAGCGTCTGCTTGTGGACGTTGGCCTTGAACCGGGTTTTGGTGTGACGCATGGAGTGGCTGACGTTGTTGCCGCTCATGCCGGACTTTAGACAAATTTCACAGCGCATATCTTTTGACTCTTTGGCTGCCGCTTCGGACCGTGGCCAGGCGGCAAGTTATACCGTTTTTTCTTTATTGGACGTGTTCCACATTAACACACCGGCCACGCTCAAACAACCAAGGCGTGCCTACGGCAGACGTATCGAGAGGGGCACGGGCGCTGGACACCGGGTGTATTATCGTGACTGAATTCCAATTGGACCCAGGAGGACGTCATGAAAGTAATCCGAATCGGCGAAATCGAGACTGTGCCCATCGCCACGGCCACCCCCATCCCCGGTTGGACCGGCGGTGATGTGAAGCGCAGCCGGCAGCCCATCCTTCCCGAAGGCGCCAGCAAGCACTTTGAAAGCAGCATCGTGAACTTCGAGCGGGGCGCCACCACCGGCTGGCATACCCACAAGAGCGACCAGATTTTGGTCGTCACCGCGGGCGTCGGCATGGTGGCCGACGAGAACCACGAACAGGAGATCACCGTCGGCGACATTGTCCACGTGTTGGAAGGCGAGAACCACTGGCACGGGGCCAAGGCCAATTCCTACATGTCCCACATAACCATCACCGCCGCCCAATAGGACACACCCCGCGCGTAACCAAGAGCCCCGGTCCGATATGTCGGGCCGGGGCTCTCTTTGTCTAATCCACCTGATACTCAGGCCTGCTCTTCCAGCGCGGCTGAGGCGTCTCCCGCCCCGCTTTCGGTATATACACCGACGGCTCCACCTGGGTCATCTTGGGGATATAACGTGGACAGTTGGGGTAGACTTCCGTGACCTTCAGCCGGACGATGAACTGGGCCTCGTGATACTCACCCAAAAGCGGGTCGTCATCGTCGATGGACACCGCGCCTTGGAGCCGCAATCTAGACTGGTTTTCAAAGTCGATGAACAGCAGGCCGGCGTTGGGGTTCTGCAGCAGGTTCCCCATGGACTGGTACTTGCCGTTGCCGTCGTAGTTGGGGAAGGCGATGGTGGACTCGTCCAGAACCCGGACAAATCCCGGGGCGCCGCCCTTGTAGGAGCACGTGGGCAGTCCCCGTTCGTCGCAGGTGGCTAGGAAGAACATTTCAGCCCGCTCTATCATCCCGCGGGCATCATCGGAGATAACCTCGCTGGCCCGCTCCGCCATCCGGTCGGCCAGCTTCCGGGTGCCGAACTTGTCCTGCATCTGCCGGTTGCCGGCGTGGTAGTCGTGGACCTTCATCTGGCTCCCCCTCAAAGTTCTGGAGCGGCCTAGCCGCGGTTGCGGTAAATCTCCACCGTGGCGTTTTCGATGACCGAACCTCGTATGGGTGGGTGGGGCTTCTTGACCCGCACCCCAACCGAGTCCACCGAGAACTCGGCCAAAACCCGGTCGGCTACGGCCTGGGCCGCGGCCTCCAGCAGGTTCTTGGGTTCGCCCTCCATCACGTCCTTCACGGCACGGTAGATGTGGGCGTAGCTGACGGTGTCCTCCAGCCGGTCCGACTCTCCAGCAGGGCCCAGGTCCATCTCAACCGTGAGGTCCACCACGTACTCCTGGCCCAGCACACGTTCTTCGGGGTTAACACCGTGGAACCCGTAGAAGCGCATGCCCTCCAGGACTATACGGTCATCTCGGGAAAATTCGCTGCTCATGGCTGTGCTAGCTACCGGCCCTGGGCCTCAACCGCGTCGGCGAAGGCCAGCAGGTTCTGGGCCCGTTTCACCACCGGCACATCGACCATCCGGCCGTCCATGGCCAGAGAGCCTCGGCCGGCGGCTTTCGCCTCTTCCCAGGCCGCCATTATCTGGCGGGCATAGGCGATCTCCTCAGCGGATGGGCTGAAGGTATCGTTTATTATGTCCAGTTGGGCGGGATGGATGGCAAACTTGCCGGTATATCCCATCTGTCGGGCCCTCTGGGCGTCGGCCCGCAGCGCGTCGGGGTCTTGGAATAGCACAAAGGGCGAATCCAAGGACGCCACGTTGGCAGCGCGGGCGGCCACCGGCACCAGAGAGCGGGGCACCCGGACCTCCTCCCCCGTATCTGTACGTTCGATTCCCATGTCGTTGGTGAAATCCTCGGCGCCAAAGGCCAGGGCAACCACCCTTTTGGAGGCGGTGGCGATGTCTCGGGCGTCCACCAGAGCGCTTGCGGTCTCCGCCCAGGCGACCATCTTGATGGAACCGGGTTCAACTCCGGCCAGGTGTTCTATTGAACTCAGCATCCGATCGGCGTCCCGCATGTTCCAGGTGGACTCCACCTTCCCCAGACTGATGCCGTACAGGTCAGGCGACACCACGGCCTCCAATTCCTGTCTCGTCAGGCCGGTGTCCAGGGAATTCACCCGCACCATCACCCGCTTGCCTTCCTTCTTCAGGGCCGGCACCCACTCCTTGGCCATCTCCCTGGCGGTCTCTTTCTCGCCGGGGGGCACCGAGTCTTCCAGGTCGACCATTATGACGTCGGAGTTGAAATTACGGGCGCGTTCCAACATGTTGGCCCGGTTGCCGGGCACAAATATAAAGCTGCGAAACAGTTCCAATTGAGTCCTCTTCTACGTCTATGGGGGTAAGGGGGTGTTATTCCATGTCGCCCCAGGTGATGCCCCATTTGGCATCCACCTTCAGGATCACATCCAGGTCCATGGCGCCGGGCATCTCGTCGAAGACCAGGTCCCTGAGGGCGTCCATCTCTTCCTTGGGAGTCTCGAAGACCAGTTCATCGTGCACCTGGAGCAGCATCTTGGTCTCCAGATTCTCTTCCTCGAGGCGCTTTTGCACCCGGATCATGGCCAGCTTCATGATGTCGGCTGCAGTGCCCTGGATGGGCATATTGATGGCCATCCGTTCCGCCCCGCCCCGGACGTTGAAGTTGGAGCTGTTGATGTCGGGCAGGTAGCGGCGGCGTCCCAGCAGGGTCTCCACATACTGCTCGGCCCTGGCCTTGGCCTTCACCTCTTCCAGGTACTGGTTGATGCCGGGGTACTTGGCGAAGTAGGTCTCGATGAAGGAGGCGCCTTCCTCCCGGCTGAACCCGGTCTGCTGGGAGATGCCGTGGGGAGATAGGCCGTAGATGACCCCGAAATTCAGTACCTTGGCGATGCGGCGTTGTTCCGAATCGACATCGTTCAACGGCACGTCGAACATCAGGGACGCCGTGGAGGCGTGGATGTCCTCGCCCCGCTGGAAGGCCTCCAAAAGGCCGGGGTCCTTGGATATGTGGGCCAGCACCCGAAGCTCGATCTGGGAGTAGTCGGCGGAGAACAAGAGCCAGTCCGGCGCGCCCTCGGCGACGAAGGCCCGGCGCACCTGGCGGCCCAACTCGGTGCGGATGGGAATATTCTGCAGGTTGGGATCGCTGCTGGACATGCGCCCGGTGGCGGAACCCGTCTGGTTGTAGCTGGTGTGCACCCGTCCCGTGCCAGGGTTCACCATGTCGGGCAGTGCGTCCACATAGGTTGACTTGAGCTTGGACACCTGGCGGTACTCCAGTATCTGGTCCACCACCGGGTGCAGACCTTTGAGACTCTCCAGGGAATTGGCGTCGGTGGAGAAGCCGGTCTTGGTGCGCTTGGTCTTGGGCAGCCCGATCTCCTTGAAAAGCAGGTCACTCAATTGCTGGGGCGAGTTGATGTTCACCGTGTGGCCGATGGACTTGTATAGCTCTTCTTCCACCTGGCCCATCTGCTGGCTCAGGTCATCGGACATCTCCCGCAGCAGCGCCGTGTCCAGCTTGATGCCGTGACGCTGCATGGTCACCAAGGCAGGCACCAGGGGCATCTCCAAGTCGGTCATCAGCGAGGATAGGCCATCCCTGACGATGGGCTCTTCAAATGCTTCACGCAGCCGGCCGGTCATGTCGGCGTCGGCGGCGGCGTAGGGTGCGGCCTGGTCGATGTCCACCTGGTCGAAGGTGATCTGCTTCCGACCCGTGCCGATCAACTCGGTGATGGGCGTCATCTCCTGGCCCAACACGTCCAGCGCCAGGTTCTTCAGACCCAGTTGTCCCCTGCTCAGCAGGTGGGCGGCCACCATCGTGTCAAAGTCCACGCCCTGGCAGATGATGCCGTGGCTGGCCAGCACTGTCATGTCGTAATTGGCGTTGTGGGCGCACTTGCTGATGTCCGGCGATTCTAACAGGGGCCGCAGTTCGGCCAGCACCTCTTCCATGGGGAGTTGTTCGCCTTCAGAGTGTCCGACAGGCACATACCAGGCGACGGAGGGCTCGGTGGAGAAGCTCAGCCCCACCAAGCCGGACTGCACGGCGTCCAGGCCCGTGGTCTCGGTGTCAAAGGAGAATCTCCCTGCGTCCTTCAGCGCCGCCACCAGTTGGGCCAATTGTTCTTTGGTGCGGACCACCGTGTAATCGGCGCCTTCGCCGGGGGCCTGGATCGGAGAGTCCGCCGCAGTGGACGTACCCTGGGAGGAATCGGTCTCGGGGATGCGCGGGATGATGGTGAAGAACTCCAGTTCGGTCATGAACTTCACCACGGCGTCGCGGTCGAACTCCCCGAACTTGGCCCGCTCCAAGTCCAACTCCACCGGGCTGTTCCGATCTATGGTCATTATTTCCCGGTTGAAAAAGGCCCGCTCTTTGAACTCCTCCAACGACTGCTTGACGCTTGGCCGGGAGACCTCATCGATGTGCTCGTAGATGCCCTCCAGGTTCTTGTAGTCGTTCAACAGCGTAATGGCCGTCTTCTCCCCGACCTTGGGCACCCCGGGAATGTTGTCCGAGCTGTCGCCCAATAGAGCTTTGAAGTCGGGCTGCTGGGCCGAGGTCAGACCCGAATACCGCTCGGCGAGTTCGGCTTCGTCATAGACCCGCCGGTCCTGGATGCTGGAGGCGAGGTCCACTTTGACCTTGGGCGAAATGAGCTGGAAGGTGTCCCGGTCTCCGGTGAGAATCACCGAGTCCAGGCCCATCTTCTCGGCCTGGGCGGAGAGAGTGCCAATCACGTCGTCAGCTTCCCAGCCCTCCAGTTCATAGACCGCCACGCCGAAGGATTCCATCAGTTCTTTGACCCGCCCGAACTGGGGGCGCAACTCCTCGGGCGTCGACTCACGCTGGGCTTTATATTCCTCGAACTGCTTGTGCCGGAAGGTCGGGACTGAGGTATCGAATGCGATGGCGCAGTAGGCGGGGTTCCAGTCCTGGAGCGCCCTTAGAAATACGTTGGTGAAACCGTACACGCCGGTCACGTCTTCGCCGGTGGCGTTCACCGTCAGGTGCCGTTGGGTGGAGATGGCGCGAAACGACCGGTGCACCATGGCATGGCCGTCCATGATCATCAGCAAAGGCTGGCGTTCTAAGGGCTTTGCAGCGGTTTCGGCTTGCTCAGCAGGGCCAACTTCCTCGTCGCCGAACAGGGGCAGAGTGTGGGATTGTTCTTCCGCCATGGAGGCACCTCAGCAGGTCCGCCGCCAGCCTTGGAAACAGACGACGTTGGTGGCAGCATTATACATTAGGCACCCCTTAACTGTGCGCCTGGCGGCCGTCATTAACCGGGCTTTGCACCAGCCCATGCTAAAATGATTCCAGCTTCTCGACTCCGCATGATAAGGAAGACCCTTGCCGCTCTACGAATACCGCTGCGACGACTGCCAGGAGGTCACTTCCGTCCTGTTCCGCAGTTGGTCGGACGAAAAACAACCCGAGTGCGAACACTGCCAGAGCGCCAACATGCAGCGTTTGGTCTCCAAGTTCTCCTTCCGGCCCGCCTGGGGCGACAGCCTGAACTGGGCGCCCAGCGGTGAGACCTCCCGCGACGTGGACGAGAGCAGTCCCGCCAGCATCGACGCCCACATGGGCCGCATCAAAAAGGAGATGGGCGGCCAAGTAACCCCGGAATTCAACCGGGAACGCCGCGAGATGAGGGACTCCTAACCGCCATGCCCACCTACGAATACCGCTGCCAAGATTGTTCCGGCGTTTCTTCCTTCTTCGTAAGGTCCATCAACAGCCAGTTGGACCCGGTCTGTACCCACTGCCAGAGCACGGATATGGAGCGGCGGATGTCGTCATTCTCCATGGGCAAGACCGTGGGTTCGGTCCACGAGAATTTCTCGGCGGGCAGCGAAGGGTCTCCGGGCTATTACAATAACCCGCGCAACATCGGCCGAGGCGTTGAGTCCGCCTTTGAGAAGTACGGGATGGATATGCCCCAGACCATCCGCGACAACATCGACGCCGCCCGCTCCGGTGAGACCCCCAAGGGCTTGGACCTATGACCTCATCTGGCGGACCCAGCCAGAGCCATTACCAGGTACTTTTCCAATGTTTAGAAGCCGCCTCGCGCTTCGTTCCACCCGTTCAGTCATCCATTTCAGGACTGGAAAGTCTGCGGGAAGTGCTGCCCGCCATGCCCTCGCCCTCAGCGCTGGCAGAGACCGACGACGGACCTCCGGCCAGCGCCCAAGATGCCCTGCAACTGGTGACTTTGGCCCGAAACACCATGTCGCTCTTGGACGAGTCGTCCTCGGCCAATCCCCTTGGCTGGGAGACCCTGGCCGGGATAACCCGCATCCTGGATGATCTCATCACCCAGCTCGGCGCCCTGGCCCGGCACGACAGGGCTGATTTGGTGCGGGGCTTGTACGTGATAATCGACCCGAAGGTCACCGGCGGACGCGACCCCTTGGACATCGCCATGGCTTCCATCCGCGGCGGGGCCAGCATGCTCCAGCTGCGGGACAAGTTCCGCGACAAGGGCGAACAGCTGCCCTTGGCCCAGAGCCTGCAGAAGCTATGCCAGGAGTCTGGCGCTTCACTGATAATCAACGACCATGCCGACCTGGCTTCGGTGGTCGGTTCGGCGGGACTGCACATCGGCCAGACCGACCTGCCTGTGGACCAGGCCCGCCGGGTATTGGCCCAGCACCAGTTGATTGGCCGCTCCAACCGGGAGCTGGAACAACTGACCGAGTCCGAGGATATGGGCGCCGACCATGTGGCCTTCGGCGCCATCTTCCAGACCAACACCACTGGCAAGAATACGGGCCGTCCGCCACGGGGAGTGGAGCAGTTGCGGCTGGCCAAGGACACGGCCAAAACTCCCCTTGTGGCCATCGGCGGGCTCAACGCCGAGAACATCACATCGGTGGTGGAAGCCGGGGCCGACGCCATCTGCCTCACCGCCGCCGTGGCCCTAGCCGACGAGCCCGAGGCCGCCGCCACCAACCTAGTCAAGTTAATAGAAGAAGCCGGGGGAAAGACCTGATGCCATCCCGCTATAGCGCTCACTTTTCAGAGATCGGCTCCGCCGTCATCGAGGAATTAACCGAACGGAACCGGGACCGGGAGCAGGCCCTGGCCGTCTCCCGTGAGGTCATCCGGTTCTCGGCCAACGCCATCCGTGCGGTACACCGAGGTGACTTCGACGCCGCCCGGGAACTCATCGGCAAGGGCGCAGCCCGCCTGCAAGAGGCTGACCACATAAAAAACAGCAGCCCCCAGATCTTCAACGCCGGCTTCATGAACGACGCCCGCAAGGAATTCACCGAGGCCAACGTCACCCTGGCCGTTATCTCGGGCAGCGACATTCCTTCAATAAAGGACCTGGGCGTTGACGCCGCCGCCTACATCAACGGAATGGCGGAGGTGATTGGCGAACTGCGCCGGTATATACTCGATGCGCTGCGCCGCGACGCCGTGGACGGCTGCCAGGAGTTCATGGACATCATGGACGAGATGTACAGCGTACTGGTCACCATCGACTTCCCCGAAGGGGTGACCAGCGGCCTGCGGCACAACACCGACGCCATGCGGGGCGTGTTGGAGCGCACCCGGGGCGACCTGACCATGGCCCTGCGGCAGCATTCTTTGGAGGCCCGGCTAGCCGACTGGGAAAAGAACCAGGCCGGCTAACCGCCCCGGCACTAATTTTGGAGACAACCAAATGCCAGAGATGAAGATCAGTTTTCTCGGCACGGGGTCCGGAACATCGACCAACCGTGCCCACACCGCCATGGTCTACGACTGTGACGACGGCACCAGGCTGCTCATTGACACCAGCTCGGGAAACTCCGTGGCCAAGAACGGCTCCGAACTGGGCATCCCGGTGGCGAGCTACGACCAGGTCCTGCTGTCCCATCACCACCCGGACCATCTGTCCGGCCTGCTGTTCGTCCAGTTCGTCCGGGCCCTGGAGCGGCAGGACGCGCCGGCCCTTGAGGTCTACCTCACCGAGGAGACCCTGGAGTGGGCACAGATGATGTGCACCTCCAGCCACCTGAACGTCTTCGAGGTGGATGACACCGGAGCCAAGAATTCGGACGGGCGCCAGGTGATGAATTGGAACACGGTGAAGTCCGGCCAGGAAGTCTCCCTGGGCCCCACCACCAAAGCGTCCTGTTTCGACGCCGACCACATTTCGGGGGCCGTCGGGTGGCGGGTGGAGTCCAACGGCCTGGCCGTGGTCTTCTCCGGCGACACCCGCTTCAATCCCAACCTGGTTGAAGCGTCCAAGGGCGCCCGGCTTTTGATCCACGAGGCCTTCTGCACCGACGAGGAAGCGAAACGGGCCAACCACCACGGACACGCCACCGCAGGCGACGCCGCCCGGTCAGCAGCCCAGTCCGATGTCAAAGAGCTGGTTCTGACCCACTTGGACACCGTATTCCACCAGGACCAGCAGCCGCTTCTGGACGATGCCAAGAAGCACTACAGCGGACCCATCAGCGCCGCCTTCGACCTGAGGCAGATCACTGTTGACGGCTAGTACCTTGCAGCGAATCACCAGGTTATAAGGAGCAACCATGAAATTCTGTAGATTCGAGACCAACGGCTGGCAGAGCTACGGCGTTGTCGAAGGCGACCGGATTCGGGTCATTCAGGGCGACCTATTCGGCGAGCACCGTTTCACCGAAGCCAGATATGACATCAAAGACGTGAGGATTCTACCGCCCACCAAACCCCAGAGCTTCTGGGCCGTGGGCCTCAACTACGCCGACCACGTTGCCCACCAGATCGAGAACCTGGACGCCGAGCGCATCGCCCGCGATGCTCAGACCTTCCGGCCCTGGCAAAAGGGCGTCAGCAGCATCATCGGCCAGGACGACACCATCATCCTGCCCAAGGAGTCGGACTACGTTCACTATGAGGGCGAGTTGGTCATCGTCATCGGCAAGCCGGCCAAGCGTATCACTCCCGAGGAAGCGCCCAACTTCATCCTGGGCTACACCTGCGGCAACGACGTGAGCAGCGAGGGTTCCTGGCACGACGACCCATCCAACTGGCGCAAGAAGACTTCGGACACATTCGGCCCAGTGGGACCGTGGATCGAGACCGACCTGGACCCGCAGAATGTGGAGATCATCACCAAGGTGAACGGCAAGGAGACCGACCGGGGCAGCACCTCGGGCATGACCTTCAATTGCTACGAGACGGTCAGCCGAATCAGCCAGCATGTGACCCTCCACCCCGGCGACCTCATCCTCACCGGCGCCCCCGGCGCCGTGGAGGGCCTGGAGCCCGGCCAGGTGGTGGAAGTGGAGATCCCGGAGATTGGCACGCTGCGCAACGTAGTAGCCGCCGAAGAGTAAAGACGAAACAACCGGCGCTACTGTCAACAGCCCGTAGCGCCGGACTCATTTTCTCCAATACAGTTAGCGCGGCGACCGGCCCGTAACCCCCGTCGGCTCCCCAACTCTGCCCCCAGACGGAGCCAAAGGAGCGGCTGCCGTGCTAGCCAACACTCAGACCTGCGCGGTCATCGGTCTGGACGGATTTGTGGTCCAGGTCGAAGTGGAGATCTCCCCCGGACTCCCCGCATTCAACATCGTCGGCCTTCCCGACGCCGCGGTCCAAGAAGTCAAAGAAAGAGTGCGCGCTGCCCTCCGCAACAGCAACTGCGAATTCCCTCTGCGGCGCATCACGGTGAACCTGGCCCCCGCCGACCTCAAGAAGGAGGGCCCGTCCTACGACCTGCCCATCGCCGTCTGCATGCTGCTCAGTTCCGGGCAGATAGACTCGCTGCCCGAGGGCGCCGTTTTCCTGGGAGAACTCTCCCTGGACGGAAGCCTGCGCCACACCACCGGAATCCTAGCCATGGCCTCAGTCGCCCGGGACCAGGGCTACACCTCGGTCTTCGTACCCTCGGTGGATGCCGACGAAGCCTCTTTGGTGGAAGACATCCAAGTCTACCCGGTGGCCAGCCTCAAGCACCTAATTAACCATCTACGCTGCGAAAGGGAGATCACTCCCCTGGCCGAGGACGGCTGGCAGTCCATCTATGACACGGCCGGCGTTTACGAGATGGACCTGGCCAACGTCCGGGGCCAGGAGCACGCCAAACGGGCCAGCATGGCCCAACAGGAAGCGTTGGAAGTGACCAAGATCTACAGCGTGAACGGGGTGCTGTCCGCCGAGAACCCACTGGTCCTCCAGCGTCTCTTCCGTTCGCCCCACTACACCATCTCCAACGCCGGACTGGTGGGCGGCGGCCGAACACTTCGGCCGGGGGAGATCACCATGAGCCACCGTGGTGTGTTGTTCTTGGACGAGCTGCCCGAATTCAACCACACGGCCCTGGAGTCGTTGCGCCAACCCTTGGAAGACAAGGTGGTGACCATCAGCCGTGTGTCGGGGAGCGTCACCTACCCGGCCAGTTTCATGCCGGTGGCAGCCATGAACCACTGCCCCTGCGGTTTCCACACCCACCCAAGCAAGGAATGTTCCTGCTCACCGTCCACCGTGGCCCGTTACCAAAAACGGATCAGCGGGCCGCTGTTGGACCGGGTGGACGTTTTCGTGGAAGTGCCGCCGGTGGAGTACGAAAAGCTGGTGGAGGACCAGCAAGCCGAGGAGTCCAGCAAGCCCAGGCTGCGGGTGAAAGAGGCCAGGGAAGTGCAGCGGGAGCGGTTCAAGGAGTGCGGGTTCTTCTGCAACTCGGAGATGGGGCCCGCCGAGGTCTGGAAGTTCTGCAAGCTGGACGACGGTGCCAGGGGACTCCTGCAAACGGCTACCCAGCGACTGAACCTCTCGGCCCGGGCCTTCCACCGCATCCTCAAGGTATCGCGGACCGTGGCCGACCTGGAAGGTTCCGAGGGTATAGACGTCGCCCACCTGGCCGAGGCTCTGCAGTACCGGCCCCGGACGGCGGTTAGCTGACTGGACGTCTAGTGACGAATCGCCGCCCTAGTTGCCCTGGCCTTGGACCACACTGAGCAACTCGCCGAGGCTTGGCCGGTCGGCGATGTCCTGGCCGATCTGTTTCCATTGGACAACCTGGTCGCCATCAACTATGAAAACCGCCGGAGCTGCCACGCCGTCATCCAACAGGTCAAAAACCTCATATGCGAGAGCTGTCTCGGAACTGGGGTCCGCCAGCACCGGGAAGGGAGCGTTCACCAGCGAGGCCATCTGTTTGGCGTCAGTTACATCGTCCGTGCTGATGGCCACGATCTCGGTGCCCAATTCGCGGAACTGGGGATAAGCATCTGCCAACTCGTCCAGTTGGCCTCGGCATATGCCTCAAAAGAACCCTCTGTAGAAGACGATGACCACTGACCGGTGTTCTTGCACCAACTGGGCAAGAACCACTTCTCCACCTCGGGAATCGGGCAGGGAAAAGTCCGGAGCTGTGTCCTGGCTCGGACCGCCGCATGCCAGCAGGAAGGATAGGGCCGCGGTAATCACAACAACCACAATGACGTGACTCATGGAACCCGTGGCTCGACGTGGCGACTCTCCCGATACTCGATCCATTGGAACCTATTTACCTTTCGGCGCTTGGCGATAGTCGTGAACGGAGCGCCTACTTCGTCATTATATGCGGGATTGAAGGAATAGCGGTCGTCTCGGGTGGACCCGAGTTATCCCGACCCTGAGACAGGGCTGAAGGATCAAATAGCTAGAGAGAGATCAGGCGGCGCTGGGGTAGTTGGTGGAGCCCTCGGGCACCCGCTGGGGATAGACCTGCAGCTTGCCGTCGCCCTTTCGGGCGGTGCTCTTGGGATTCAGTATCTGGTCCAGCACAAAGTCCAGGGACCACGGCTCCCAGGGTTTGGGCAGGAAATGCTCCACACCCAACTCCCGGGCCTTGCCCTCGGCGTCCCTGGCGTTCATGGCGGTGACCAACACCATGGGGATGGCGGCGGTCTCGGGGTTTTCCCTGAGTTTCAAGATAAGATCGAACCCGTCCATGATCGGCATCATGATGTCACCAAAGATGATGTCCGGTATCCGTTGCTTGACCTGTTGGATGGCGATGACACCGTTACCGGCTCCCCGGACCCGATGCCCTCTGCCCTCCAGGTCTTCGGTCAGTAACTGTCTGATATCGTCTTCATCCTCTACAACCAATACCTTCGCCATCGGGGCCTCCTGACACATGTTCCTTAGCCTCAGGCTATCAGCTACCCGCCTAAGTACAAGCCGCGAGCCGTTAGCCATCCGTTGCAGCAGCCGCGGACGCCCGTACGAAAAGAAGCCCCGGCGCGGTCGCCGGGGCTTCTTTTCGTAAAAGGTCAGGCGGGTCCAAACTAGAAATTCATCGCCTCCAACCCAACCCGGGAAATGTCCTCATCGGCCTGTCCACTGGGGTATCCACCGACGCCGATTCCGCCCAGGATGACGCCATCCTTCATTATCACCAGACCCCCCTGGCCGTGGGTCAGCATGGGATCACCCAGATCAGCGATGTTGCGGCCGCCGCCGTGGAGCCGCTCGGCGTGGGCGCCAGTGTCCATGCCCATCACCGCGGCGGTGTAGGCCTTGCGCTGGGCGTGCCGGCGGCTGAATATGCGCAGGTTGTCCATCTTGGCGTAGGCCTCCAAATTTCCGGCGGCATCCACGATGCACATGGCTATGGGCTCGTTCGGCTTCTCCATCGCCTTGTCCATCATTGCTTTCATTGCCGCCTGGACCTGCTGAAGTGTCAGTCCTTCTGCCATCGGTTAGCCTCCAAAATATTCCATGAATTCTTCCCGCTGGGAATTACGGGGATTATACCCCTAACTGGCGGTGGAGCATCCACATCCACGGTTGTGAGGCGCCCGCTCAACAGGATTCCGGGTAAACGTGATTTGTGCCCGTAATTCACCCTTGTCACGGTCGTGGGGCGGCGACTATGATATTTACCGTGGAGTCGAAAAAAGTTAAATACTCGCTGGGCCCCGTTTCCAGCATTGAAGCCTTCACCTTTGGAGAACCCGGACGGCGGACTTTCCGGCTAGATGTCCGGTCGGGCCAGGCATTCTGTTCCATATGGATGGAGAAGGAACAGCTCCTCCAATTGGGCACCTACTTGAAGGATGTGGTAGACCGTCAGCCAAAGGAAGAGCGTGAACGGTCTACATCGCCCAAGGCAGATGGCTGGACCGGAGGCGACCTGAATGTTGACTTCAAAGCAGGCCAGATGCTGCTCAGCCATGACCAAGAGAGCAACTCCTTCTATCTTCAGGCCTACGAACGGGAAACGGACGAACCGGCGGACGAGGACAATCCCCAAATCGGCGAGACCGAATCCGTGGGGTTCTGGGTCACCGCCGCCAGAGCAGGCGACCTAGGCCAGGAAGCGTTGATCATCTGCGCCGCGGGCCGCCCCACCTGTTTTTTGTGCGGTCAGCCCATAAACCCGGACGGACACGCCTGTCCCAGGACCAGCGGTCACACCGTCTTGGAGGCGGGCTAGGCCGGAACACCAGAGCAGCGGTAACGGAATACGTTTTTGACTAGCGAGCCGACGACCAAAGACATAATTCGCCGCGGCGAAATAGTCTCATACCAGTTAACCCCGCTGGGTTCCAACTACACCTTTCTGGTCAATATCGACCTGGACGGCAACGAGAGTCTGGCCATCTACAAACCCCAAAAGGGCGAAGCACCTCTCTGGGACTTTCCCTCCGGCACCCTTTATAAGAGGGAATACGCCGCCTATCTCTTGAGCCAGATCCTTGGTTGGGACTTCATTCCCTTCACCATCATCAGAGACGGCCCCCACGGCGTCGGCTCCGTCCAACAGTTCGTCGAACACGACCCCAAGCAAAACTACTATACCTTTGAAGATGGCTGCGCCGACCAATTGCGGGTCATCGCCTGCTTCGATCTGGTGGCCAACAGTACAGACCGAAAGGCGAACCATCTATTGATAGAAGATGGCGGCAAGATCTGGAGCATTGATCACGGCCTGACGTTCCATTCCGATATGAAGGTCCGTACGGTGATCTGGGACTTCTGCAGCGAGCCGATTCCCGAAAACCTGCTTTCGTCATTGACCGAGTTCCGACAGCAACTGGAAACACCGGCCGAATCCCAGCCTCCCCTGGTAAACGAACTTGTGACCCTCCTACCCCAAGAAGAAATTGACGCCCTGAAGCGGCGCCTGGACTGGGTCTTGGAAGAGCGGGTCTACCCCGGCCTGCCGGGCCGCCGCCGCTACTGATTCCCGCCAGACTCCTCCGGGAGGACACGCATTGAGTGTTCGATCCATCAGCGCCGTTACACTGGCCGTCTCCGATATGGCCCGGTCAGTGGATTTTTACGGCTCCAAAGTCGGTCTGGAAATGCTCTACGGTGGCGCTTCCGCTTCATTCACCAGTTACAAGGTAGGTGGCGGCTACATCAATCTCGTCCTAGATGCCAATAGGACCCCAAGTTGGTGGGGACGTTTAATTTTCTACGTTGAAGATGTGGATGCCCTCCACCAGCGCCTGGTGGACGCCGGGCTCACTCCCCTGACCCAGCCGGCGGACGCCAGTTGGGGCGAGCGCTACTTCCACATCAACGACCCCGACGCCCACGAACTCTCCTTCGCCAAACCCCTCTAAATCCCGGCTCCTCTCATCCCGCACGGTTCGAGGCAAGCTGCATTAGCCTCATCGACGGCACTTGGCGCTCCAAGGCGTACGGAGCGTCTTTTGTCTTTCCTCGGCATTTCCCATCATCAGTAAAAACAATTCTATTTATCACGCAATATCATTATAACCTAATTGACATTCTGAATACACTGACATATAAATCATTAGTTCCATTCGTTGGATACAAATTTAAGTACTATATCGATTTTTTGGAATATACAAATTCATTAGTGTTATTCGTAAAATAGGAGAAGGCAACGTGACGAATCCAAGGCCAAAGTTCTCATTATCCAAGCATCTGCCGAAGGCAATCGTCCTGCTATTTGTGGCGCTGTTGTTCGCTTGCGGTTCCTCCGCAACCGCGACCCCAGTGCCTTCAACTAGCGTGGAGCCGACTGCTGTACCGGCCACAACGGCCCCCGGGGCCACCCCAGTACCAACGGCAGTTATGGAAGCCACCGAAGCCCCTCCGGCGATGGCTGAACCGGCCGGAACCATCAACATGGGTCAGAAGGAGACCGGGATATTTGAAGCCCATCCCAGCATGAGCTCCAGCCCCCGGATCCAATTCACCAGCAGCTCCGTTGGTGAAGGTCTAATCACAACCGCCCCTGACCTTTCCGCCAACCCCATGTTAGCCGCCTCGTGGGAAATATCAGAAAATTTCCTGGAGTGGACCTGGAACTTCCAGAAGGGCGTGCAATTCCATAAGGGTTACGGCGAAATGACCACGGAAGACGTCCTTTATTCCTATCAGCAGTGGCATGAGGGCGCACTCCATGCCCGCTCCGGAATCATTGGCGAGTACTTCTCCGTGGGCGGCCCCGGCCGACCGGGCGCATCGGTAACTGTGGTTGACGACTACACGATGGTCGTCAATACCGGTACCCCTTGGGTCCAACAAGACGTTTTTGAATTCATGCGAAACGGCGGCGGCTCCAGCACGTGGGTCGTCAGCAAGGCCCAGTCTGATGAATTGGGCGCCGAAGCGGCCAGTAAAGACATCGCCGCCACCGGCCCCTGGCAGATTGAAGAACACGCCAGCGGTGAGTTCTGGCGGTTCAGTGCCGTTGAAGACCACTGGCGGCAGAGCCCCCTCTTCGACGAGCTGGTCTATTGGACCATCCCCGAAGAGGCTGCCCGCGTCGCCGGTTTCCAGACCGGTCAGCTGGACAGCTTTGACATGGCCTTCGACTCCCTGGCAACCGTGGAAGCGGTGGAAGGGGCCACAGTTGTTGGCTGGCCCAACGCCGGACAGGCCGGACTCAACTTCTACGGCCAACTCTATGGCCTGGACAAAGACGGCAACGAATACGAGTTCTACAACCCGGACAACGCGTGGGTCTCCTCTGATATGGACACCGAGTCCCAGGCTTGGAAGGATGCTCGCGACGTTCGTAAGGCGCTCAACATCGCCATCGACCGTCAGACCATCGTAGACACCATCCTCTCTGGTTTCGGCGCTCCCCAGTCTCTGAGGGACTGGATGGGCCACGACGCTAGGGCCAACCCCGATTGGGTCCACGAATACAACCCGGAACTGGCCAAGCAGATGCTGGCCGACGCCGGCTATCCTGATGGTTTCTCCATCACCCTGACTCCAGCCATTCGCGGAGCACCCGGTGAAGTTGAAGCCTGTGAAGCGGTCGCCCAGTACTGGGAGGCCATCGGCGTGGATGTAAAGTTGCAGCACGTTCCCTATGCAACCATCCGCCCCGAGCTGATCACCCGGAAGTACAACGGAGTCACCTGCCACACCGTCGGCATCAGGCTCACTCCGATCATTGGCGCTGGTAACTACCAGACCAAGTCAACCTTCAGTTATGGAACACACCATCCGTGGCTGGAAGAGCATGTCACCGACACCAAGTTGCAGACTGACCCGGCAAAGATTCAGGCCGGAGAGCGCGAGATTTACGACTGGGTATTCGACAACGTGATATTCGCGTCCCTCTACACGCACGACGGCATCTGGCCGGTGGGACCGCGTTTGGTCGCTGGCTGGCAGCCCACGGACTACAGTGAAGTCCGGACGGCTACCGCCTTCGAGTACGCAGAGCCTAATAGGTAGTCCCTTCAGTGACAGCGGGTCCATAGGGCCCGATCACAACTGGCAGACCAAAAGACCCCGACTTGAAGCCGGGGTCTTTTTTTGCGTGATAAATGTCGATTGAGCACGGAAATCCCGTTATATGGATTTCTTTGGATATATTTGACGGAATCCGCATCACTTTTACTAGTTTTTAAGTTTATGAAATTTATATTTTGCAAAACTACTTATCATTCCGCAAGAAATATCTTGATACTCTTTAGCTAACCTTATTGACATCTAATATGCTGTGACATATAAATCACTAGTTCTATTCCCAAAGTTGGGAAGATAGCGATTATCAGGGATTCGACAGTACTTAGACGCATTACGTAAAACTAGAGAGGGAAACGTGCGACAAACAAGAGCAAGGCTACCCATTTTTAAGCACCTATCCAAGGCGATTGTCGTGCTATTCGTAGCGCTACTATTCGCCTGCGGTTCTTCTGCCACGGCCACCCCGGTGTCCTCGACCAGCGTCGAGCCGACCCCGACGGCCAGTTCCAGTGAATCGCCGACGGCGATGCCGGAAGCCACAGTGGCCCCAACTGAGGCCATGACGGCGGAGCCCGCCGGGACGATCCACATGGGACAGAAAGAGACTGGTATCTTCGAGGCCCACCCGAGCATGAGCTCGAGCCCTCGTATTCAGTTCACCAGCTCCTCCGTCGGTGAGGGTCTGATCACGACAGCCACCGACTTCTCCGCCAGCCCCATGCTGGCAAAGTCTTGGGAGGTCTCTGAGGACTTCCTGACCTGGACCTGGAAGTTCCAGGAAGGCGTCCAGTTCCACAAGGGTTATGGAGAGATGACCGCCAACGACGTCCTCTACTCCTATGAACAGTGGAACGCCGGCGCTTTGCACGCCCGCTCCGGAATCATGGGCGAATACTTCGGCGGCATCGACGGCGATTTCGGAGGACGCGAAGGCGCTTCTCTGGAGATCGTTGACGATCACACCATGGTCATCGACACCGGTCTGCCCTGGGTACCTGCCCAGGTCTTCGAGTTCATGCGCAACGGCGGCGGTTCCAGTTCTTGGGTCGTCAGCCAAGCCCAGTCCGAGAAGATCGGAGTTGAAGCGGCCAGCAAAGACATCGCCGCCACCGGCCCCTGGCAGATCGAAGAGCACGCCAGCGGTGAGTTCTGGCGCTTCAGCAAGGTCGAAGACCACTGGCGGCAGACCCCCTACTTCGACGAATTGGTCTACTGGACCATTCCCGAAGAGTCCGCCCGCGTAGCTGGGTTCCAGACCGGTCAATTGGACAGCTTTGACATGGCCTTCGACTCCCTGGCCACCGTGGAAGCGGTGGAAGGCGCAACTGTCAACGGATTCCCTAACGCCGGACAGGCCGGCCTGAACTTCTACGGCCAGCTCTACGGACTGGACAAAGACGGTAACGAGTACGAGTTCTACAACCCGGATAACGCCTGGGTCTCCTCGGACCTCGATACCGATTCTCAGGCATGGGCCGACGCTGTCACGGTACGTAAAGCCCTGAATATCGCCATCGACCGCCAGACCATCGTCGACACACTGCTGTCCGGCTTTGGTAAGACCCAGTCCGTCAGGGACTGGATGGGTCACGAAGCCCGGGCCAACCCCGAGTGGGAATATGAGTACGACCCGGACCTGGCCAAGCAGATGCTGGCCGACGCCGGTTATCCCGATGGTTTCTCCATCACCCTCACTCCGTCCATCCGCGGCGCACCCGCTGAGGTGGAAGCCTGCGAAGCCGTCGCCCAGTACTGGGAGGCCATCGGCGTGGATGTAAGCCTCCAGCACGTGCCTTACGCCACCATCCGGCCTGAGTTGATCACCCGGAAGTACAACGGCGCCACCTGCCACACCGTTGGTGTCCGCCTGTCGCCGATCATCGGCGCTTCCAACTACCAGACCAAGTCCACCTTCAGCTACGGGACCCATCATCCCTGGATGGAAGAGAACATCGGAGCCACCTCTGTCGAGGTAGACCCGGTAAAGATCCAGGAAGGAGAGCGCAAGATCTACGACTGGATCTGGGAAAACTCTACCTCCTCGTCGCTGTACGTCCATGACGGGATCTGGCCCATCGGGCCGCGTTTGGACCCCGACTGGACGCCCCTCGACTGGAGCGAAGTCCGGACTGCGTCCGCCTTCGAGTATGCCAAGCCCAAATAGTTAGCCACCAAGCACAGGCAGCCGGGACGGGACGTCCCTCTGCTGAGCAACAAAAAAGGGCCCCGGTAATGATGCCGGGGCCCTTTTTTGTTGCCCGTCTCAACCGGGAATCCCAAATCCCGGTTTGTGGATTTTATTTGACATTTTTCAAGAAACCGCACATATCATCGCCGAAATATTAACGTAGTGCGCATGGGTTTTTTCAGTAACAATAATCGAACCGCAAACTATTTCTTGATATCGCTTATAAATGATTATTGACATTCATGATGCAGTGTCTTATAAACGAGGGCCTGAGAAACCTGGGAGAGTCATTATTTCCCCGGGTTTGTCTTTACGATATGCGCAAAGCGCTTATATGTATCTCGTAACAAAGGAGAATGGAACGTGCCCAAATCTGGTAACAGGAAAGCAATTTTCCGCTTCTTGCCTCAGGCGTTGGTCCTGATGGTTGCGGCGCTGATAGTGGCCTGCGGCTCCTCCGCCACAGCTACTCCCGTGGCCTCAACCAGTCCCGATCCCACGCCGACGGCCGACTCCACCGACTCGCCGACGGCCATGCCGGAGGCCACCGAAGCCCCGACGGATGCCATGATGTCCGAGCCCGCGGGGACAATCCACATGGGACAAAAGGAGACCGGAATCTTTGAAGGTCATCCCGGTCTGAGTTCCAGCCCCAGGATTCAATTCACTAGCAGCTCCGTTGGTGAGGGTCTGATCACCACGGCTCCCGATTTCTCAGCCAGCCCCATGTTGGCGGAATCTTGGAGTGTCTCCGATGACTTCTTGGTCTGGACCTGGAAATTCCAAGACGGCGTCCAGTTCCATAAAGGCTACGGCGAAATGACCGCCGAAGACGTCCTTTACTCCTACGAGCAATGGCATGCCGGCGCCAAACATGCTCGCTCCGGAATCATTGGCGACTATTTTGGCGGCCATCCCGATGGTTCGGTTGAGATCATCGACGACCTGACGATGTCGGTCAACACCGGCGTGCCTTGGGTCCCAGCCCAGGTCTTCGAGTTCATGCGCAACGGCGGCGGCTCCAGTTCCTGGGTTGTCAGCAAAGCTCAATCCGAAGAACTTGGCATTGAAGTTGCCAGCAAAGACATCGCCGGCACCGGTCCCTGGCAGATCGAAGAGCATTCCAGTGGCGAATTCTGGCGGATGAGCGCCGTGGAAGACCACTGGCGCCAGAGCCCCTACTTCGACGAGCTGGTCTACTGGACCATCCCCGAAGAATCTGCCCGCGTGGCCGGCTTCCAGACCGGTCAGCTGGACAGCTTTGACATGGCCTTCGACTCCCTGCCCACCGTGGAAGATGTGGAAGGCGCGCAAGTCCTTGGCTTCCCCAACGCCGGTCAGGCCGGTCTGAACCTCTACGGCCAGCTCTACGGCGTCGACAAGGACGGCAACGAATACGAGTTCTACAACCCAGACCTGGCCTGGGTGTCCTCCAACCTGGACACCGAGTCCGAGGAATGGGCCAACGCTGTCAAGGTAAAGAAGGCCATGAACCTGGCCATCGACCGCCAGACCATCGTTGATGAACTCCTCTCCGGTTTCGGCGCCCCCTTGGGTGTCCGCGACTGGATGGGTCATAGCGCCCGGGCCAACCCCGAGTGGGTATATGACTACGATCCCGACCAGGCCCGCCAGCTCCTGGCCGAGGCAGGTTATCCCGATGGTTTCACCATCACTCTGACCCCCTCCATCCGCGGCGCGGTTGCCGAGGTCGAGGCCTGTGAAGCCGTCGCCCAGTACTGGGAAGAGATCGGAATCGACGTCAAATTCCAGAACATCCCATACGCCACCCTGCGTCCCGAGCTGATTACCCGGAAGTACCAGGGCGCCACCTGCCACACCGTTGGCGTGAGGCTCTCCCCCATCGTTGGTGCTTCCAACTATCAGACCAAGTCGACCTTCAGCTACGGTACTCACCACCCCTGGTTGGATGAGAACGTAGGCGACGCGGCTACCGAGGTTGACCCCGAAAAGGCGTGGGAAAAGAACGTCAAGGTCTATGACTGGATCTTCGACAACGCAATGGCTTCCGCCCTTTACACCCATGACAGTGTCTGGCCCGTGGGCAAGCGTCTGTCCATCGAAGGTTGGGAACCGACCGACTGGAGTGAAATCCGGACGCCGGTGGCCTTCGAATACGTCAAGCCTCAGTAACAACTGAAAGCCTGATAACAGCAAACAAAAAGAAAGGGCCTGGCAACAAGTGCCAGGCCCTTTCTTTTTACGATTCTCAGCAGTCCGGCTATCCAAGCTCCTTAATCATGTGATGGACCACGATGACCTGATGGGGAGGTTCGCCGTAGGGTTCTTCTTTCACCAGCCGGTAACCATATTTTTGATACATCGCCAAGGCCGGCTGCAAGATGTTCACCGACGACAGGCAGATTCTCCGGTATCCGTTACCACGGCAGAACTCCTCGGTGGTCTCCAGCAGTCTTTGGCCCAAGCCCTGCCGCCGGACGGTTGGTGAAACGCTCATCCGGCGCAGCTCGGCCTCGTCCGGTTGCTCCCGGGGCTGGATTCCGACGATTCCCACCACCTCACCGGCTGAATCGGCCACCCAGAAATTGCTGCGGAGTCCGGAGAGGTAATGGCCCGGAATGTCGGCCATGTCGTCGCGCAGTGAGTGGTCCACATAGCGTTGGACCTGGTCGGAGACGTCGCCCGCGAACTCCATCAGTCCGCTGGCAAACAAATCCCGTACCTGGGTCAGATCGCCAGGTCGAAAGGTCCTGATAGTGGGGGATGCAGTGCCGGTCATGCCGCCTGTCGGAAGTTAGGGTCTCCTAGGTGTTAACCAGGAAGTTGATTACGTCGCCGTCTTTGACCTCGTATGTCTTGCCCTCGGAGCGGAGGACACCTTCCTTGCGGCCCTGGGCCAGACTGCCGCACCGGATCAGGTCTTCGTAGGCGATCACCTCGGCCCGGATAAAGCCCCGGGTAAAATCGGTGTGAATGGTCCCGGCGGCCATCTGGGCCTCGATGCCGGCGGGCACCGGCCAGGCGCGGCATTCGTCTTCGCCAACGGTCAGGAAGGACACCAGGCCCACCGTGGCGTAGCAGACCGACTTCACACGCTCCACTGCAGGCTCGTCCAGGCCCATAGCCTCGCGAAATTCGTCGGCCTCGTCGGGTTCCATGACCGCCAGGTCCTCTTCCAACTTGGCGCAGAGACCCACCTCACCCAGTCCCCCGGATACGTCCTTGGAGATGCCCAGGCTTTCCAGGGTGGGGGTGGTTTCGGACTCTCCGGTGTTGAAGGCGACCACCACCGGTTTTCCGGTCAGCAGCTGAAAGTCCGCCAGGGCCGCCGACTCCGAAGGAGTCAGGGTCTGGGACTTCATGGGAATCCCCTCTTCCAGCCCCGCCTTGACTTTCTGGACCGTCTCCAATTGGGGAACCAGGGCCGGGCGTTCGGCGGGCTTGGCCTTTTTGAGTTCGTTGTCCAGGCGGGCTTCGGCGCGTTCCATGGCTTCCAGGTCGGCCAGGGCCAGCTCTTCCAGCATCGCCTTGGCGTCGCGGCCAGGATCGACGCCGCCCATGGGGTGGAGCAGAGCGTCATCCTCGAAGGCCCGCACCACGATCAACAGGGCATCGGCGGCCTGGAGCAGGTTCCGTTGGCGGCCGCTGAGCAGCTGGTTGGCGGAGGCCGCCTCCCGGTCGATGGGCGGCAGGTCCCAGTACTTGATCTCGGGATGGACCACCTTTTTGGGGCGGTACATTCCGTCCAGCACCGCCAGGCGGGGGTCTATGACCTTGACCACACCAACCTGCATGGGGCCCGCGCCGCCGGCGCCGGTGGAACTGGAATGCCCCGCCGTCAGGGCGTTGAAAACCGTGGTCTTGCCGCTCTGGGGCAGACCGATCACTGCAATATCCATACCTGGATTATAAACCTCGTGCTTTCGCTAGTAAGACTGGAAGAGCTCTCCCCGGCCATTAAAGGCCTGGCTAATAAGATTCAAAGAGTTTTCCCCAGTCTGTTTCAAGGGCTGCCTTGATGCGGCGGCGGCCCCGGGTCTTCAGCCAGTAGCCGTTGTGGTACAGATTGGAAGCCAGAAAGGCCAGGCCCACGAGCGGACTGCGCAGCAGCATGTTTTCCAGGGGCTTCAACGGCCCCCAATAGATGAGCTTCTGCCCCCGGCTGGCAAGTGTATTCTCAACGCCGGTGAACTCCCAGTTGACCTGGCTGATGTCCTCACCCACGACGTTGATCTTGGAAACATCTCCGCAGCCCAGACCCCGCTCGTGGGCCAGGCGGATGAACTTGATGTTCATGGGGTCAAAGCCCATCATCTTGGCGGCCACGGCATCGATGGCCACCTGGTCGTTGCTGGCCAGTATCCGGTCCTTGATGTGCCAACGCATGGCCCTGGGCCCGGGGCCGTCACCGGCGAACGTCCCGTCCATCACCGCGAACAGGCCGGGATGTATCTCCTTTTGGATGGCCAGAAGGTCGGTCAACGTCTCGTGGATGACCGAGTGGGTCCAGTGGCGCTTGCGGTGCAGCAGCCCGCCGAAGGCGTTCTTCATGGCCCCCGTCATGGTGGTGAAGACGTGGGTCTTCATGGTGGGCAGGTGGACGATGTTGGTGCCGGGGAAGGTCTCAGGAATCTGTATCCCCTCGGGGAATATGTCGTCCAACACCAACATCTCGGCCTTGGGCTTGTACTCGATCCATTTGTTGGGCGGCGAGTCAAGGTGGATGTTCGGCAGGCCGGATTTTTCCTGGGCCGACTTGTGTTTGTTGTTCAGTTCGCCCTCGAAGGAGTCCACCACCACCGTGCCGTTGTGGGCGGCCACCAGGTCGGTGTGGCCCCTGGCTTTCAAGGCCTGGCTCACCCCCTCTATCTGCCAGGGCGTGGTGGAACAGCCGGGGTACCAGTGCTGCCAGGATATGTTCACCTTCAGCAGGGTCTTAATATCCGGCGACAAGATTTGGTCTACACCCGCCAGGTCCATGGCCCGGCCCATGTCCTCCACCGCCGTTGCCGGAGAGGTTGCAACCACGGCCACGGTGGGCGCGCCGCTGCCGGACCCGCTGCCAGGACCGGAATCCGGTAGGGGCTGGGTGGTGCTGGAGTCTTGAGAACTCATGGTTCTGCTCCTACAGATAACGCGCCGCGAAGAGACGCTAATTATTCAAAACCAGAACTAGGGCTGAAACGGCGACCCAACCGACGATGGAAAGCACCAGGGGCAGGTCACGGATGATCAACTGCTCCGGGGCCTCGGCCTGCTCGCTGTTGTTCAACAAGAACAGGTAGCGAAACAGCCCTAAGGTCACCAGGGGCAGGGTAAATAGCATGGTGTTGTTGTCGGGGAGGTTGGTGGCCTCCACCGTGTATAGAGTATAGCTCAGCCATGCGGCCGCGGCAGCCAGCAGCAACAACTGGTTGATAAACGGGCCGGAGTAATCTTTCAGCACCGACCGCTGCTCGCGGGCGGCGTCCCCGGCTAGCCTGACCTCGGCGAAACGGCGGCCCAGTACTATAAAGAGCGCCCCTGCGCCGGTTGTGGCGTAGAGCCAGGGTGAAGGGTCCACGTCGATTGCCATTGCCCCGGCCGCTGCGCGAATCACATAGCCGCTGGTGACGGCGAAAACGTCCAGCAGCACCACGTTCTTCAAGCCCAAGGAATATCCGATGTTTATCGCGGCGTAAATCCCACCGGCCATACCCAGCCAGGAGTCCACCGACATCATTACCACCAGGCCCGCCGCCGCGAGGACAACCATCACCACCCCGGCCACGGGTACGCTGACCCTGCCCGAGGCGATGGGCCGGTTGCGTTTGGTCGGGTGCAGGCGGTCACCGGCGCGGTCCATCAGGTCGTTGAGAAGGTAGACGGCACTGGACAGAGCGCAAAATGCCAGGGCCACCAGCAGCAGCTCCCACAGAAACTCGGGCACCGGTTCCAGGTCATCGGTGCTCCAGGCCACATCAATGGCGAAGACAAAGGGCAGGAAGACCAAGCCGTTCTTGATCCATTGGAGAGGGCGCAACGCTCTGACCAAGGACTTGGGGTCCAGGGCCAAGACACCCTCTGACGGGGGATTCTCCGTGTTATTCGACGTGGTCAATTTCGATCAATTTGCCTCAGCTGCCTGGTCCATCGCCGGCACCCGGCGCAGCGCCAAAAGGGCCAACAGTCCAAGGACCACCGCGAACCAGAGCGTAACCAGCCGCACCAGGGCGGTACCCGCCGATGCTCCTGCCCTGGTAACACCGCTCTGTTGCAGCAGGGCCAACATGCTGCCCTCAGTCCCCACCAGACCCCCGGGGAGGGCGGTTAAGGCTCCCACCAGGGTGGCCGCGGCATAGATCGGCAGCGCCCGGAGCAGGTCAATCTCAGACCCGATGCCCTTGAGAACAACCCACAGGGCCAAGCCCTCGGCAAACCAGGACAGGACTCCGATGGCCACTCCGGCAAACATCACCTTGGGTGCGGCCAATTCCTTGAAACCCTGCTGGGAGTCCCGGATCAATTCACTCCACCGGGACAGAACGGGCAGGTTCGCCAGCCGGACCGCGTGCCGAGAGACCGCGAAGAGGAGCCCTGCCACGGAAACGGCCAGGGCCACCGCCAGTACCGCGGTCACGGGCAGCGGCAAAAGAGCGAACCCGGTTAACCCGAGGATGACCACCGATATCACGTCGGTCAGCCGCTCCATCACCACCACCGGCGCGGACCGCCCCGCCGGCACCCCCGTGCGGCTCTGCAACAGGTAACATTTTACCAACTCGCCTGCTTTTCCCGGTGTTATGGACATGGCGAGACCGGAGAGAAACACCAATGCACTGACCCCGGTTGGCACGGCCAACCGAAGCACGCGCAGGTAGAAAGCCCAGCGTAGGAACCGGAGGAAGTAGTTGGCCGCAGCCAACCCAAGGGCGGCCAGCAGATGGGGGACGGAGAGATTTCCAATCTCGTCCAGGGTATCGCCGAAGTCGCCGTAACCCGCCAGCGCAACAAAGACGCCGATGATCAGCCCGACCAGCAGCCACCACTTCTTATTCACAGTTCAGACCCGGCGGCCACAACAGCACAACAGAATGAATCAGCCCTTGGCCTTCAACTCCGCATACCAAGCCCCCAAGCCGGCCATGCTCCCGTAGTAGAAGGTGAAAACCCACACTCCTCCCCAGAGAAGGAGGGGCATGACGCCGCTGTAGATGGTGGCGAAGGTGGCGGATACGGCCAACACCACAAACATCAAAATTCCGGTCCAGATGCCGAACACCAACGCCTTGCGGCCGGAGGAGCTCTGGCTGTCGGTAACGGCCGTTATACCGTAATAGCCGCCGATGAAGGGCCCGAAGGGTATACCCGCGAAGTGGACAATGGGAATCAGGGCCAAGATGACGATGACTCCAAATCCGATGAAGACCCCTTTCACCATGATTTGGACCGTCTGCTGCCGTGCCCGGTATTGGCGGATATCAACTGATTAGCTCCTGATCGCTGCTGGGTTGGAACGCCCGAATGGCGTTCCAACATTATAGACTCGCTTTCGGCCCCACGCACAGACCGCTGCCCGAAAACGCCCGTTACGGCGTATACTGGTGCCGCCCAGATCAAGAGGCGCCCCTGCCGAGGAGGGCCATTGGCCGCCGGAAAAGACCCCATTAACGGGGACGATTACGTACACGAGTCCCCCTTTGCCAAATTGCTGGATATGCGCGTCACCGACCCCGAAGACGGCACCAGCACCGTCTATATGCCCATCAATTCCAACCACCTGCAATTGGCGGGCCGGGTCCAGGGTGGCATCGTCGTCGCCCTGGCCGATTATTCGTTCTTCCGTGCCGTGAAGCCTCTGCTCCAGCCGGGCGAGGCCACCACCACCATCGAGTTGAAGCTGAACTTCCTGGCCCCCGCCATAGAGGGGGTCTTGACCGCCAACACCAAGATAGTCAGTTCCGGAGAGCGGGCCATCGTCGGCGAGACCGAGGTCAAAGACCAGGACGGGACACTCATCGCCCAGAGCCTTGGCACCTACCTGCGTATCCAGCCCCGCACCGGCACCTGATTGTCGACTCATTTAGTCGACAATCTTGGATTTAGGGTAGGGCTGGTGTATAATTTGCCATGGTTTACCAGCCTGGAGGTAGGTCTAAATGAAGATTCCCATGAAAGTCGACTATGGGGTGCGGGCCCTGGTGGAATTGGCCCTTCACTACGGTGACGGCCCCGTCCAGACCGCCGTAATCGCCTCCAAACAGGGTATCCCCGAAGCCTATTTGGACCAATTGATGACCTCACTCAACAAGTTTGGCTTCGTCCACAGCCGCCGGGGGCCCCAGGGCGGGCATTTCCTGGCCCTTGACCCCAAAGACATTGACCTGAACATGGTGATGGAGCGTCTGGACAGCAGCAATTCGCCGCTGGACTGCCTCATCAACCCCCATGACTGCGCCCTGTCCGACACCTGCGCCCAGCAGGAAGTATGGAAGACCGTAGAAGAGTCCATACGCGACGTCCTCAGCAACATCACCGTGGCAGACCTGGCCGACCGGCAGACCAGTCTGGCGGGCGAAGCAGCTCTGCCGCTCTAGGCTCGGACAGGCATGCCTCACGCCTGAATCCGCTTGACAACCACATTTGCCAGTTATAGACTCGAAAAGTTAATGAACGCGTACCAATTTCAACTGCCTTGCGCTTGTACGTGTCCGCCCACATAGGGGGCGGGCGATAAATCCGCGTTTCTGAAACTCGCGCCCACCCTGCCAGAGGAACCCATTGGGGAAGCGCGGGTTTTTTTATTGCCGGTTTTTTTTATCGCAAAGTGGAATTCCGGCATCCGTCCGTGCCACGGCACATCTAAATAGCAAAAGAAAAGGTCCAAAGGAAAGAGGAGGGTTCAACCCATGGCCGATCAGCCCATCACGCTCACACCAGAGCAGGTAAAAAGATACAGCCGCCACATCATCATGGGTGATGTCGGCAGCCATGGACAACGCAAACTCATGGGCTCCAAAGCGCTCATCATAGGCGCCGGCGGACTGGGTTCCCCCTCCGCCATCTACCTTGCATTGGCCGGTGTCGGTACCGTGGGAATCGTCGATTTCGACGTGGTTGAACTGTCCAACCTGCAGCGCCAGGTCCTGCACCACTCCTCTGACGTGGGCCGTCCCAAGGTCCAGTCCGCCCTGGACAACATCAAGTCCTACAACCCCGACGTAAACGTGGTGCTCCACGAGACGAGGCTCGAGTCGGACAACGCCATGGAAATCATCAGCCAGTACGACCTGGTGATCAACGGCGCCGACAACTTCGCCACCCGGTATCTGGTCAACGACGCCTGCTACCTGCTGAACAAGCCCCTGGTGGACGGCAGTATCCTGATCTTCGACGGCCAGGCCACCGTGTTCCTGCCCGGTGAGGGCTGCTACCGCTGTCTCTTCCCGTCTCCTCCCCCTCCCGGCATGGTCCCCAACTGCGCCGAAGCCGGCGTTCTGGGCGCACTGACCGGGCTGGTGGGCAGCATCCAGGCCACCGAAGCCCTGAAGCACTTCCTGGGCATCGGCGAGTCCCTGAGTTCCAGGCTCCTCTTGGTGGACGCCCTCAGCATGACCTTCCGTGAGGTCCGGCTGAAGAAGAACCCCAACTGCCCGCTGTGCGGTGACAACCCCACAGTGACGGAGTTGATCGACTACGAAGTCTTCTGCGGCATCGCCGAGCCCCACGAGCCGGCGGCGGTAGGTTCGGACTAAACAAGGCTGGATGGGGGGCGTTTTGTAAAAGGACGCCCCTTTTCACACCGGCCCAAACCTTGAGATAGACACAGGCAACATGGTAACTAGGCTCACCTACAAAGGGATACTGGACACCATCGGCAATACACCGATGGTCGAATTGCAGCACATGACCCCCAAAGAAGGGGTGCGCATATTCGCCAAACTGGAGGGGCAGAACCCCACCGGCAGTGTCAAAGACCGCATCGCCCTCAAGATGATTGAGCAGGCGGAGCGCGACGGGGAAATCTCCCCCAGCCGCACCATCCTCGAGCCCACCAGCGGCAACACCGGCATATCACTGGCCATGATTGCCCGCATGAAGGGCTACAAGATGGCCGTTGTCATGCCGGAAAACGTCAGCATCGAACGGGTGCAGCTACTGGAAGCCTACGGCGCGGAGATCATCCCCTCCGACGGCTCCCGGGGGACCAACGGCTCCATCGAAGTCGCCCAAGACCTGATGGAAAAGCACGGCAACGACTATTTCATGCTGTACCAGTACGGCAACAGCGGAAACCCCAACGCCCACTACGANGGCACCGCCCCGGAGATCATTGAAACACTCCCAGATGTGAACATGTTCGTGGCCGGCCTGGGCACCGGCGGNACCCTCATGGGCGTGGCCCGCAGGTTGAAAGAGCACAATCCCCAGGCCAAGGTGGTNGCCGTGGCGCCGGAACCCGACGACTTCATATCCGGCCTGCGCAGTCTGGAAGAAGGGTTCATCCCGCCCATCTTGGACATCAACCTCCTGGACTCCCGCATGCTGGTCAGCAGCTTCGACGCCTTCTCCACGGCCAAGCGTCTTTTGGTGGAAGAGGGTATCTTCGCCGGTGTTTCATCGGGCTCGGTGGTCTACGGCGCCATCCGGCAGGCCGAGCGCATGGACGAGGGCGACATCGTCTGTCTACTGGCCGACGGAGGCTGGAAGTACCTGAGCACGGCCCTCTGGACCAAGGACTACGAACAACTGGCCAAGGATGCGAAGGGCAAGATTTGGTGGTAGCCACGCCTGTTATGCCCCTGATTCACGGAGAAAGGACTGAGTAGAAGATAAGGGGCTTGTGAAAGCCGGGCCGGGCCGACGGGCCGGGCATGGGGTACGAAGGTCAGTTTGAGGCTGGAATCCATGGTTCCAACTTGAAACAACAGCCGTAGCGATGCTATACTGGCTCTACATATAGACCTTCCTTTGAGAGCGGGTAAAAAACCCGCTTTCTTGTTGATGGAGGCAGGGGCTAAACCGGAATCTAGGCTCCGATTTCAGCCAAGGTGTTCCATCCGGGATTCGGGAGGGGTGCATACTGATGAAAAGCGATTTTCTGATAGCGTTGACCCAGCTGGCAGCAGAACGGCACCTGCCTCGGGAACAGGTGCTCGGAGCGATTGAGGTCGCCCTGGCGTCAGCCTTCAAGAAAGATAATCCGGCTTCAGGCCAGAATATCTCTGTGACGCTCAATCCCAACACCGGGGATGTGAGCGTTTTTGCGCTGAAGACCGTCGTCGAAACCGTCGAGGACGCCGACAAGGAGATCACCGTAGCCGACGCCCAGTTCATCAAGAAGGGCGCAGTACTCGGTGATGAGGTCGCCGCTGCGGAACCCCTGCCCCACAACGCCAGCCGCATCGCCGCCCAGACCGCCAAACAGGTGGTCCTGCAGCGCCTGCGGGAAGCGGAACGGGACCTCCTGTACCAGGAGTTCCAGCAGCACGAGGGCGACATCGTCTCCGGTGTCATTGAGACGGCCGAACCGGGCCGCACCATCACCCTGGACCTGGGGCGCGCCCAGGCCGTTCTTCCTTACGAGGAACAGGCCCCCAACGAGCGCTACCGCAAGGGCCAGCGCACCAAGGTGTATCTGGTCAGCGTGCGCAGCACACCCAAGGGCCCGGAGATCCTGGTCTCGCGCAGCCACAAGAACATGCTCAAGCGCCTGTTCGAGATTGAGGTGCCCGAGGTCTATAACGGCGTGGTCGAGATTCAGGCCATCGCCCGTGAGGCCGGGTTCCGCAGCAAGGTTGCCGTGAGCGCCACCCAGCCGGGTATCGACCCGGTGGGTTCCTGCATCGGGATCAGGGGCAACCGTATCCAGAGCATCGTCAACGAACTACAGGGCGAGAAGATTGACATCGTGTCCTGGGACGAAGAGCCCAGGGCCTTTATCACCAACGCCCTCAGCCCGTCGGAACCGGTCCACGTGGAACTACTGGAAAGTGAGCAAACCGCCATCGTGGTCGTACCCGACCGGCAACTCTCCCTGGCCATCGGTAAAGAGGGCCAGAACACCCGTTTGGCAGCCCGCTTGACCGGCTGGAGGCTGGATATCAAGGGCACGACCGAATGGGAGGAAATCCAGGAAGAGATCGCAGCCGCCGGCGGGGCAGTGGCCGCAGCCGACGAAGAAGCGACCGAGGAGACCGAAGCTGTCGCCGAGGTCGTTGAAGAAGCTATCGCCATCGTTGAAGAAGTCGAAGCCGCTGTCGAAGATGCTGACGTCGAAGAACCGGTAACCGCCGAAGCCGAGCCAGTGGAAGCGGTGACCGAGGAAGCGCCTGAAGCGGCCGAAGAGATTGACGAGGACAGCATCCTCGAAGCCCTGATCAGGGCAGAGGATGAGCAGGCGGCCGTCGAGACCGCCAGTTCCGAGGGCCTCAGTGTCGAAGACCTGGACTCGTTCACCATCGACGATGTTGAACTGTCCGATGAGGTCGATGAAGAGGACGAAGAGGACCTGGGCGACCTTGCCGACATGGATGACCTTCCGGTGCTCACCCCAGACGCCGGAAAGATTCGGTTCGCCGAAGACATCGTCGAAGAGTTCCGTGGCGGCGCCCGCGGAGGCCGACGCCGCAGAGGCGGCGGTGGTGCCCGTGGCGGCGGCGCCCGCAGCGGCGGCGGCCGGTAAACCCTTCCAGACTCGGGGCTTTGGCCGGTGTCCGGCCGAGGACCCCTGGCATTTCCGGGGAGGCCCAGTTATGCCGAAGAGCCGGCACATTCCTGAACGCAGTTGCGTCTCCTGTGGCGCAAAGATGGCAAAATCGCAACTCGTCAGAATCGCTTCCAAAAACGGACAAGCCGGGATAACCATCGACCCCACAGGAATGGCCCCCGGAAGGGGCGCATACCTGTGTAGAAAGCCGGACTGCTGGGACCAGTCCGTCGGCAAACGGGCCCTGGCGCGCAGCCTGCGCCGGGAACTCACTGACCAGGAATTGGAACAGGTCCGGGCCTACTACCAAGAGAACCTGGCCCCGAATGTAACGGCAACCTAATATCTGAGACTTAATGGACGTGTAGATGACTTCTGACGGACGACCAACAGCAGTGGACGAAACAGGCGAAGCTCCCCGGGCCCGCAGAGCCCCGGCAAGGAAGGCCCAAGCCCGCCCCATAGTCTTGCCCGAGACGATGACCGTCCAATACCTGGCGGAGGTCCTGAACCAGAACCCCATCGACGTCATCAAGCAATTGATGCGGAACGGAATCATGGCGGCCATGAACCAGGTGATCGACTACCAAGTGGCCACCCTGGTAACGACTCCACTTGGCATCCGCACATCCATGGCAGAAGCTCCTACCGCCGCCAAAGGTCCGGTGGTGGAGGGCGCTGATACGGAAGATTCAGCCAATCTGGAAGTCCGCCCGCCGGTCGTCACCGTGCTAGGCCACGTTGACCACGGTAAGACCTCACTATTGGACTACATCAAGAGCACTCGAGTGGCCGATCGTGAAGTGGGTGGCATCACCCAACACATCGGCGCCTATCAGATCGAAGCCAACGGCCAGCCCATCACCTTCCTGGACACCCCCGGCCACGCCGCTTTCACCGCCATCCGGGCCAGGGGCGCGCGAGTCACTGACATCGCCGTATTGGTGGTTGCCGCCGACGACGGCCTGATGCCCCAGACCCTTGAGGCCATCAACCACGCCAAGGCGGCCGAGGTCCCCATTGTGGTGGCCATCAACAAGATGGACCTACCCGGGGCCGACCCCGAAAGGGTGAAGCGCCAGCTCAGCGAACAGGAGCTGTTGGTTGAAGACTGGGGTGGCGACGTAATATCCTGCGACGTTTCAGCCAAGACCGGAGACGGCATCGACAACCTGTTGGAAAACCTGCTACTGGTCGCCGAGATCGCCGAATTGAAGGCGGACCCCGCCAAGTCGGCCCAGGGCACCGTCGTTGAGGCCAAACTGGACCGCAAACGGGGCACCAGCGCCACAGTGTTGGTCCAAGACGGCACCCTAAACGTGGGCGATTTCATCGTGGCAGGTAACGCCTACGGACGGGTCAAGGCCATGTCAAACGACCAAGGCAAAACCGTCAAGAACGTTCTGCCCGGCTCGCCGGCAGAGGTGTTGGGCTTCGGGTCACTACCCGAGGCCGGCGACCAATTTGTGGTTACCGACAACGAAAAAGATGCCCGGGGCATGGCCGGAGATGGCGACCGCTCCCACGGCGGCCGTCCCGGACAGACCCGCGCCCTCACCCTTGAGGAAGTGGTCAACCAGGTCGACACAGACACCGTCAAAGAACTGAACCTGGTGGTCAAGGCCGATGTCCAGGGCAGCGTGGAAGCGGTTCGCGGCGCATTGGAACGCCTGGTGGACGAAGATGCCAAGGTGCGGGTGCTCCACGGCGGCAGCGGCGCGGTGACCGAATCCGACATCCTTCTGGCCAGCGCGTCGGAAGCCATCGTCATCAGCTTCTCCATCGGGGCCGAACCCAGCGCCGAAAGGCTGGCCGACCGAATGGGCGTGGAGATTCGCCACTACGAGATCATCTACCAGCTAATCGATGATGTGGAAAAAGCGCTCCACGGTATGCTGGACCCCGTCTACACCGAAGTCATCGTGGGCCGCGCGGAAGTCCGCGAGATATTCGAAGGACGCCGCGGCACCCAGATCGCGGGCTGCCGTGTCTCCGAAGGCCGTGTCATCAGGAACGCCGACGTGCGTGTGGTACGCGACGGCGCCGTTATAGAGGACAGCGTCATCTCCAGCCTGCGCCACTTCCGGGATGAGGTCAACGAGATGAATGCCGGCACGGAATGCGGCATAATCCTCCAGGGCTTCAACGACTACCAAGAGGGAGACGTCTTGGAAGTCCACCGTCAGGAACGGGGCCGGCGCTAAGCCCGCCCCCGCCTGGTCCCGGCGCCCATCCAGCGCCATCCCCTGCTATTTAGAGACGCCATGTCCCGACGCACCGACCGAATCAACGAACAACTGCGCGAAGAAATCAGCACCATACTGTCGCGCCAGGTAAAGGACCCACGGCTGAATGCGGTCATCAGCATCACCCGCGTGGTTGCCAGCAACGACCTGCGCAGCGCCAGGGTCTACATCAGCGTCATGGGCAACAAAGAGACCAAGGAAGAAGCGCTGCAGGGACTCCAGTCGGCCGCCTCATTCCTCAGGCGGGAGATTCGCGACCGCATCAACATGAAGCACACCCCGTTCATGACCTATCACCTTGATGACTCACTGGAAGAGGCCAGCCAGGTCCTTAATATCATGGACCAGATTAAGAGCGCCGAAGGCGATTCGGTGGAACCCACCAACGTGTTGGGCGACGACTAGCATGGCCAAAAACCCCAACCCCCCGGTGGTAAGCGGGTTCCTCAACCTCTACAAGCCCGTGGGCATCACCTCCATGGACGCCTTGCGTCAGGTGAAGCGCATCACCGGGCAGCGCCAAAAGGTGGGACACGGCGGCACCATGGACCCGCTGGCCCGCGGCGTGCTCCCAGTCTGTTTTGGGCAGGCCACCCGGCTGATGGACCACGTGGTGGGCGGCGTGAAACGCTACCGCATGGACATCACCCTGGGGACCAGCACCACCACCTATGACGCCGAGGGCGAGGTGGTGAAGACCGGTGACTACGAAGGGCTGACCGAAGAAACTGTTGCGGAACACCTAAGGCCCTGGGTGGGCGTGGTACAGCAGACGCCCCCCATGTATAGCGCCGTCAAGGTGGACGGACAGAGGCTCTACAAACTGGCCCGCGCCGGCGTCGAGGTGGAGCGCGAAGCCCGCCCCGTTGAGATCCACAGCATCACCATTGTGAAGTTCGGACTTCCCACACTCACCGTTGATGTGGAGTGCGGCGGCGGCACCTACATGCGATCCTTAGCCCACGACCTGGGCGAGTCCCTGGGATGCGGCGCCCACGTATCCGACTTGGAACGCCAGTTGTGCGCCGGTTTCACGTCGGACGAGTCGGCAACACTCGAACAGCTCGAAGAAGCAGTGAACGGACCCGACGGCTGGCAACAATTCCTCTTCCCAGTGGACTGGGTGCTCAGAGGACTGAAGAGCATCACCCTGGGCAAACAGGCCGAAGAAGCACTGCGCCACGGACAGGCGGTAACCCCTGACCGCCCCCAGTTGGATGCGGGTTACCTGGAAGAGTACCGGGCC
This sequence comes from Chloroflexota bacterium, assembly GCA_002721995.1. Taxonomy (GTDB): domain Bacteria; phylum Chloroflexota; class Dehalococcoidia; order Lucifugimonadales; family UBA3495; genus UBA9611. Next base: position 28,122 of record PBMF01000018.1, on the reverse strand, counting down.
TATAACTCCGATGGAGTCTTCCTGGCCCTGGTCCGTTACGACAGGCCGTCAAACGCCTGGCAGCCGGTCAAAGTCCTCCAGACAGAGTCTCCCTCCCCCTACGCCCCAGCCTCGGTCTAATACAGAGATCCTCTGTCCCGGCCCTCCGTTCCGCCCTCGCTCCGATGCGAAAAGTCCCATCCGCATCAATATTTCACTTAACTTGTAGATATTAGAAAGTTGATGTTATCAATTCGTAACCATATCAACATTTTTTCTTGACAATCCATATGTGAATTGTACAGTTGATTATGTTACGTAAACCTGACTGACAGGCACGCGCCGTAACCAAGCGGTATCGAAAGACACAGCCGTGCGAAAAAGTCTGGGGGTAAGTGAAATGGAAGCCTATTGCTTCAAATGCCGACACAAACGGGAGATTTCCAACCCAAGACAGGTCACCTTGAAAAATGGACGGCCGGCCACGCAGGGTGTGTGCCCCCAATGCGGTACCAAGGTGTTCCGGATCGGAAAGTCCTAGGGTCCCAGCCCCCGTTAGACCACAGCCACCGCCGGGAAACCCAGCTTGGCCAGCAGGCTCTGGCCGTTGGTCTCCAGTAGGGCGTGTACCTCATCGTCGCTGAGACCGGCCCCCTTGGCAACCTTGTGCCGGATCTCCGGCGTTAGCAGGTCGCCTGGCTCGTGGGCATCGGAATCCAGCACGGTTACGGCGCCGGCCTCCTTGGCCGTCTTGGCCACGTGTCCGTTGGCCAGACTGTGCCCCTTACGGGCCGAAACCTCCAAATATATGCCCTTCTCCGCCGCCAGCCTGGCTTCCTCATAGGTGATAAGTCCCGGGTGGGCTAGCACGTCCACAAAGTCCGAGCGGAGCGCCGCCTCGTTGGTGCCCGGCTCCACCGGTTCCACCGGCGTCTCTCCATGCACTGCCACCAGTTTGGCCCCCATCTCCTTGGCCATGCGGGCTACCAGGTCGATGTCGTCCTTGGGCACGTGGGTGATCTCAACGCCCGGAAGCACCAGAATATCCCAGTGCTTGGTTGCCTGCGCGCAGTCGGTCACCAGCGTTTTTACGACGAATTCCACATTACCCAGGCCAACGTGGTCGGTAACCGCCATCGCCCGATAGCCGCGGACGTGGGCCCGCCGAATCAGCTCGATGGGGGATAGAACGCCGTCGCTGAGAAAAGTATGGGTGTGGAAATCGTACATCAGGTCGCTCCAAGTCCTCAGGCCGGACCGCTGGTTTGCGGCGCAGCCTCATCCGTGGTCTATAACAGACAGGACTCAGTATAGGTTCCGGCCCAGGTATTAACAAGAATCTGGGTTTGCAGGCGGACAGACCCTCCGCCGAAGCACATTGACGCCAAAAACACGTTGACACCTAATTTGGCGACACATACAATTGCCACTTCTTTGGCGCCCCCACGAAGACGTTCGCGGGGGAAGGACCCCCAAAGAAGACAAAGGAATAATCATGGTAGACGCGTTGACTGGCGACCTCCAGGAGGAGGGCCAATACGCCACGTGTGACCTGTGCGGAAGGCATGCGGGCAAGGGTTGGGCATTCGCTTTCAAGCGGCCCGTCCCAGAAGGGCAACCCGAAGCAGGGGAAGTGATCAAGTGCTCCCGCTGCGCCGTACGCCATCGCCCCATGCTGCGCCGGTCGTTGATCGTGGCGCTGGTGGTGGGAACCATCCTTACACTGTTGAACCAGGGAGATATCCTTTTTGCCGGTGAATGGGTCGGCGCCATGTACTGGAAGGTCCCTCTCACCTACTGCGTGCCTTTCCTGGTCGCATCCTACGGGGCCCTGACCAACAGCCGCAGATAACAAAAACCCCCGTACCGACGAATCGGTACGGGGGTTTTTCTATTCTCCGGACTAACCCCTAACCCAGATTCCGGATGACGTAGACCACCTTCCCGCGTACCTCGACGTTGTCCGCGGAGCAATGGATGGGCTCCATGGTGCTGTTGGCCGGTTGCAGGCGCACACGGTCGCCCTCGGCGTAGAACTTCTTCAGCGTGGCCTCTTCCTCTTCCTTGAGCCAGGCGACGACCATCTCGCCGTTGTCCGCGTTATTGGCCGGCTTCACTATGACCACATCACCGTCGTCGATGAGGGCATCGATCATTGAAGTGCCCTTGATAGCCAGGCCGAACAGCTTGCCGTGCCGGCGCTGCAGGTCCGGGGATATCTCAACAGTGTCGAACTCTTCGCTGGAGGCCGAGCCCTCAGTGCTCCATACGGGAATGGGACTGCCTGCGGCAATAGCGCCGACGATCTGCACTCTGGGTGCGTTGGATACGGGTTGACCTTCCTGGTCCAGAATCTCAATGCCACGGGCCACGTCCGGCCGGCGGTTGATATATCCGGCCTGGGCGAGCTTTTCCAGGTTATAGTCCACCACCGACGTGGAGCTGATCTCACAGGCGCTCTGTATATCCCTCACGGTGGGAGGAATCCCGTTTTCCGAGTAGAACTCCTTCAGGAATTCCCAAATCCGTTGACGCCGGGGCGGCATTTTTTTACTAACCATACTATCCTGGCTGATTGGCTGGTTCGGTCTGTTTCAGCGGCCTTAACATAAAAACTTATGTTCTGAAATAAGGCTAGCAAAGGCCCCACCGCCTGTCAACGAACCCCTGTCACGATACCGGCCAATAAAAAAGTCCGCCGCGGGAATCTTCCGCGGCGGACTTGGTTTCTCGGTTGGGCCGCTGCTTAAGCGGAGGCGGCCTTCATCTTGTTCAGGCGGGTGGCGATGCGGCCCTTGCGCCGGTTCACGTTGTTCTTGTGCAATATGCCCTTCTGGACGGCCCGGTCCATGGTCTTGAGAGCAGCCCGGACGGCAGTCTCGGCCTCGGCCGTGTCATCGCCCTCCATGGCGGCCATCGCCTTGGCTATGGCGGTCCTGGTTTCCGTCTTGTCTCCCTTGGTGCGAAGAGCCCTCTTCGCTTGCTGACGTCCTGCTTTCTTTGCGGGCAACTTGCTCCTCCTGCGGGGCTCATCCGGCGATTATCGCCGGTTTAATAGCTCATTTATGCCTGCAGTTTGCCTCCGGGCGAAAAACAGGCGCGCGGCTTAAATAATGCCAACGCGCCTATTATAAACCAAGTTAGGCCAGTTTCCAAAGGACGGACCGAGGGCCTCCAGCGGCTAGACGTCCAGATTCTGGACGCTGCGTGCGTGGGCCTGGATGAAGCTCTTGCGGGGCGCCACTACCTCGCCCATGAGTGTGGTGAAAACGTCATCCACCTCGATGGCGTTATCCACGGTGACTTCCAGCATCTGCCGGGTGTCCGGGTTCATGGTGGTCTCCCACAGCTGGTCCGGGTTCATCTCACCAAGACCCTTGTAGCGCTGCACCTGAGCGGTACGGCTGCCCGTGAGATTGGCCAGGAATTCATCCTTCTCCTCCTCGGAGTAGGCATAGTCCACCTTCCGGCCGACCTGCATCCGGTAAAGAGGCGGCTGGGCGATGTACAGATATCCCTGCTCTATGAGCGGCAACATGCGCCGGTAGAGGAAGGTCAAGATCAACGTGCGGATATGGGAGCCGTCCACGTCGGCGTCGGTCATGATGATGATCTTGTGGTAGCGAATCTTCGACGGGTCGAAGTCCTCACCCTCACCGGCGCCCAGAGCGGCGACCATGGCCCGGATTTCCTCATGGCCGATGATCTTATCCGGCTGTTGCAGGACGCGCTCCACATTCAGGATCTTGCCCTTCAGGGGCAGGATGGCCTGGAAGTGGCGGTCCCGGCCCATCTTGGCCGACCCGCCGGCGGATTCACCCTCAACGATGTACAGCTCCGACTTGGCCGGGTCACGCTCGGCACAGTCGGCCAGTTTGCCGGGGAGCGACGACCCGTCCAGGGCATTCTTGCGTATGACCAGGTCCCGGGCGCGTTTGGCGGCGTCCCTGGCCTTCTGAGAGGTCAGACACTTATCAACCACACGTTTGCTGTCGGTGGGGTTCTCTTCCAGGTACCGGTTCAGGCCTTCGCTGACCACCGAGTCCACAATGCCGCGAATCTCGGCATTACCCAGCTTGGTCTTGGTCTGACCTTCGAACTGGGGGTCGGTCAACTTGACGCTGATCACGGCGGCCAGGCCTTCACGGACATCCTCGCCGATGAGGTTGGCCTGGTCTTCTTTGATGTAACCCTGCTTCCGGGCGAAATCGTTGATCACCCTGGTCAGTGCGGTGCGGAAGCCCGTCATATGGGTCCCGCCTTCCTCGGTGTTGATGCAGTTGGCGAAGGAGAACACCGTCTCTGAATAACTGTCGTTGTACTGGACGGCCACCTCTACGGCAGTGTCTTCCACCACCTTCTCGAAGTAGAAGGGAGAGGTCTGCATGGTGCGCCGGTTCCGGTTGACGTTCCGAACCAGGTTGGCGATGCCGCCGTCGAAGAAATAGGTGCGCTCAATATCGCCCTTACGGCGGTCGAAGTGCCAGTGGCTCGTGAAAGATATCTCCAGACCCTTGTTCAGGTAGGCAATCTCTTTGAAATGGGCCGTCAAGATATCGAAGTCGTATTGGATGTCGGGGAATATCTCAGGATCGGGCTTGAAGGAGACCGTGGTCCCGTGTTCCGTGGTCTTCTCACCCTTGGCCAGGTTGCCCGAGGGGATACCCCGAACGTACTCCTGACTGTATTGCCATCCCTGCCGCTTGACCTCGGCGCGCAACGCCTCCGACAAGGCGTTAACCACCGAGCCGCCGACGCCGTGGAGACCGCCGGTGACCTTGTAGGCCCCGCCGCCGAACTTACCGCCGGCGTGGAGGGTGGTCATCACAGTTTCAAGGGCGCTCTTGCCCGTCTTGGGGTGCTTATCGATGGGAATACCGCGGCCGTTGTCGACCACGGAGATCCAGCCATCCTCGGATATGGAGATCTCAACACGGGTGCAGTAGCCGGCCATGGCCTCGTCCACCGCGTTGTCCAGAATCTCATAGACCAGGTGATGCAGGCCACGCTGATCGGTGCTCCCGATGTACATGCCGGGACGCACGCGGACCGCCTCCAGACCCTCCAGGACCTGGATATCCTTGGCTGTGTATTCCTGTGGTTTGGTTTGCGTCATACTGTTAAATCACCGTCGAAATTCGTTGGGCAAAGATAGAGAAAAGTACTCGTGATTTTGGGGCTCAAAAAAGGTGGAGTCCGAAGCAAATCGGACTAGACATATTATAGCAGAATCGAGCCTAAACAGGCTCAAAAATAAGGCCTAAAACCCGGGATTTTATGTCAATGAGTGGCCCTTTTTGGGTCATCTTTCACAGCCCGCGCCTGGTGCCGGAAAAACCCCGCAGCCACAATTACGCGAATATCCACCCATACAGCCTCATTCCCGTCCATGAATTCTTGTTGATTGGTAGATAGCGGTCAATAACCGTCTTTCAGTAAACGAAAAATGACACACTCCACCAGGCGGTGGAATGTGCCATCAAAACTCGTTGAAAGTGGTAACAGAAATTGGCTTATTTGGGGAAAATCCGGCGATAAACACCCGGTGAGCCCGGTTCGTGGACCATGTGGGGCCTCACCTCGGAGTTCCAGACCGGCGTAACCATAGGACTCCAGGCCTTCCAACCCTCGCCATTCACAACATCCATGGACTCCATCTCATGTACCGTAGAGTACTTGGGGGCGCCCATGACCGCCTCCCAACGCCTTGCCCGGATGTAGCCGGGTATCTTCAGCGCCTCTGGCAGACGTTCTTCGTTGTAGGCCTTGTTGAATTTCTCGTCCAACCCCTCCGGCACGGACATGCGCCCCACCAGAATCACCGGGGACATATCCGCATTGGCAGTCTCTTCCGAAACGTCCGCGGGATAGATGCGCTTGTACAGGTTGCGGATGTTCTCAGTGCCTATCACGCTGGGCGACATTCTCTTGGACCACTCGGTCGGCTCCTTCAGCCATTTCTGCCATTCGTCGGAGTACCAGGCGTCCGGCGAGGAAAGCTCGTAGCAGGCCAGATATTTGGGCCCGCCCTGGACCACTTCGTACCGTGCCGCGTTCAGTACCCCAGGTATGGACAGACGCTCAGGGATATGCTCTTCGTTGTACCAGCGGTTGTACTCTTCATCGTTCTCGGCCGAGACGTCGCTGTAGACCATCAACAGGCCGTCTCCTTTCTTTGCAACCATAGTTGCCCTCCGTGTTGTTTAACTATCCGACCCCGGGCTAGGTTCCCGGGAAATAGTGTTGGCCGGTGCCGTAGCTGTTCAGTGCGTAGCGCATGGCGTGGAACATGGGTTCCGGCAGGTCATCCAGGGAAAACCAGCCGCTGTCTATGAAGGCTTCCGGCTCCGCCAGGACAGGCTCCTGGTCGCCAATATCGCCGATGAATTCGATGTCCACGTAGTGCTTGCCGTAGGCGATGATGTTGCTCACGCACAGGAATTCCATGTCGCCCACGGTGACGCCCAACTCTTCCATCGCCTCGCGGCGGGCGCACTCTTCCAGGGACTCGCCGTTCTCCAGGTGACCACCGGCCGAAGCCCAGGTATCTTCACCGTGGGCCCCGTGGCGCTTGGCCAGGAAAACCCGGCCCTGACGCACGAATATCACACCTACGCCAACTAGGGGTCTGGGTGCCTGTTCGGACATAGCGCCGAGTATAGCACAGGCGTGAATCAGCACTCGCTAGCCGGTGTTTGTTGCCCTATAATGTGCCGCGCCCCGCCGGGGATTCACCAGATCGGGAGGACCAATTGCCCAACCAAGACCGGCTCGTTAAGACTCTCATCGACCTGATTCGGATCGACAGCCCCAGCGGCGAGGAAGATGCCATGGACCGGGAGGTCAGCTCCCGGTTGGAGACCCTGGGCCTTAAGGTGTCCCACGATTCATATCAAAACGTAATCGCCAAACTTGATGGCAACGGCCCGCCGGTGATCCTATCCGCCCATCTGGACACCGTTGAACCGGGACGGGGCATCAAACCAATCCTGGAAGGCGACGTGCTGCGTTCAGACGGCAGCACCATCCTGGGCGGCGACTGCAAGGCCGGCGTGGCCATCGTCTTAGAAGGCATCGCCAGTGCCCTCGAATCCGGCGGCGGCAACCGGGCCATCGAGGTCATCTTCAGCCGACACGAAGAGGGTGGACTGGTGGGAGCCCACAACCTGGATTTCAGCATGATCTCGGGTAAAGAAGGCATCGTTTTCGACGCCGAAGGAGCGCCCAACCGGGTCACCATCTCGGCGCCGTCCCAGAACGTGGTCACCGCCCATATCACCGGCCGGGCCGCCCACGCGGGTGTGGAACCGGAGAAGGGCGTTTCCGCGCTGCTGATCGCCGCCGATATCCTGGGCAAGCTGCCTCTGGGCCGCATCGACGAAGAGACCACCGCAAATGTGGGCCGGCTGGAAGGCGGACTCAAGCGCAACATAATTCCGGAATCCGCCTTCCTGGACGGCGAATTCCGCAGTCGCAGCAACGAAAAACTGGCGGATGTGGAACGCAAGTTCCGGGGCGTTTTCGACGAAGTGGCCTCCCGCTACCCCGACGCCAAGATCGACCTGGACATCACGAACACCTATCAGGCCTATCACGTTGACCAGACCAGCCCGGCAGTTGCAGTCATCGGCCAGGCCCTGGCAGGAATGGGTTTGGACCCGGTATTTGAGTCCACCGGCGGCGGCTCCGACGCCAACGTATTCATCGAAAGGGGAATCACCGCCATTCCTGTTGGCATCGGTGTCAGAGACTTCCACACGACCTGGGAGACGGTCCTCATCCCGGAGCTGTTCCAGGGCGCCCAGATGTGTCAGGGAGTGGTAAGCGGGGCCAAATAGGGTACAATCCCTGGAATAATTTGCGGGTCATACCCGCAAACCAACCACCATAGTGCATTTCTAGATACCGATTCTTCATATAACATCAAGCCACGGCTGACTGTTTCAGCCGCCTGTCACGGCCTAATAAACCCTAAAGTAACGGCCTCCGCGCTGCTAAGGATAGCCATGCCAGATCAACCCGATGAAAAATCGGTCCAGAGGATGCGCCTCTTCGTTGAGAGATACTGTGAAAAATCGGGGTCCCACGTTTCCCCAGTGGAGGGGGTTACTGAGCAGGTCATTTTGGGACTGGCCCGGAATATCGACGAAGTCGGAAGACCCCTCTGCCCCTGCCGCTTCTATCCGGACAAGGAAGAGGAAATCAAACACCGGACCTGGATCTGCCCCTGCGACGACATGCAGATCTATAAATGCTGCCATTGAATGCTCTTCGTCAATGAGGAAGGTTTCCCCATAACTGAGCACCTACCCGAGGACCATGAGACCCGCCAGAACTACGGCCTGATCAAGGATCCCGACCCGACGAAAGGCCGACCCTTGAGGGACAAGTGGCAGGAGCGGGAACAGGAGCGCAAAGACCGGGCTTCCTAGCAACCGGCAGACCGCCGTCCGGTTTCCCCAACTCTGATATTATTAGAGGCGATTGACGGGCCGTGAATCTTGCAGAGCCCGTCCCACGCGATTTCCACCTAACCCACCCATTGGAGAATTAGATGGCCACAACAAATAAAAAGCGTCAATTGGGCCGGCAAGTTTCCATCGTTGGCGCCGGCCTGTCCCAGTTTGGAGCATTCCCGGAAAAGGACAGCCGGGACCTCTTTGTGGAGGCGTTTCAGGACATGGTCCAGAGCATGGATCACGGTTTCGAAGTCCAGGACATAGAGTGCGCCTACGTGGGAAATTACTCCTCCGACCTCTTTGAGAACCAGGGACACACCGCCCCCATCGTGGCGGACTGGCTGGGCATGACTCCAGTCCCCATCACCCGAATCGAAAACGCCTGCGCCAGCAGTGGCAGCGCCCTCCGCGAGGGTGTCATGGCCATCGCCAGCGGCATGTACGATGTGGTCCTGGTCGGCGGAATGGAAAAGATGACCAACCTGCCCACAGAGGGTGTCACCGACGTGCTGGCCTCTGCCGCGGACGGACTCTATGAAGTCCCAGCCGGGCTGACCTTCCCCGGCATCTTCGGGGCCATCGCCAAGGCACACATGGACCGCTATGAGACCAACCTCGACCATCTGCTCAAGGTCGGCATCAAGAACCACCAGAACGGCGCACTGAACCCCAAGGCCCAGTTCCAACAGACCATCACCGCCATGATGGAGCGGCGCAAGGCCCGGGCCCAGGAGCGGGGCCAGGCCGTACCCGACTGGCAGACGGACCTGGACTTCCTGAACGATGCCCAGGCCAACCCCTGGATCGCCTGGCCGCTAAGGCTCTACGACTGCGCACCCATCACCGACGGCGCGTCTTGCGTGCTCTTGGTTTCGTCGGACATCGCCCACAACTTCTCGGACGCACCCATCAGCATAGCCGGCATCGGACAGGCCACCGGCAAGCCCCTTCACGACTCCGAAGAACTGACCTCCCTATCGGCGGCCAAAGCGGCCTCTCAGCAGGCCTACGACATGGCGGGAGTGACGGCGGCGGATATCGACCTGGCCGAGGTCCACGACTGCTTCACCATCGCCGAGATCGTGGCCAGTGAGGACCTGGGATTCTTCGCTCCCGGCGAGGGCCCCCGGGCGGTGGACGAGGGGCGCACAGCCCTGGATGGCGACCACCCCATCAACACCTCGGGCGGCCTGAAAGCCAAGGGCCATCCCGTGGGCGCCTCAGGTGTTGGGCAGGTCATTGAGATCTACCACCAGCTGCGCGGCGAAGCCGGGGAACGCCAGGTCAAAAAGGCCAACCCCACAGTGGGCATCACCCACAACGTGGGCGGCACCGGCGGCACCTGTGTCGTGAACGTGCTGCGGCGGGAGTCATAGCCATGGCCGACGACTTCAACTCCCATAACTTCTACGCCAAGCTGAAAGAGGAAAAGCAGCTCTTTGGGGTCAAGTGCAACAAGTGCGGGCACCTATCCCCCGAGCCGCGGCTGATGTGTCCCAAGTGCCACGAGTCCGACATGTCCTGGCATCAGTTCAGCGGCAAGGCCAAACTCAGCACATTCACCTGTATCTCCGTCGTACCGGCGCTCATGGGAGAACGCGGCTTCGGCCGGGATCGGCCCTATTGCAGTGGAATCGTCACCCTTGAGGAGGGCCCGCGCATCAGCGCCCTGATCAACGGGGTGGACGGCAACAACCCCCAGGATATCAAGACTGGCATGGACCTCGTCTTGGACCTGGAAGGTATCGACATAGAGTTCCCGGCCCTGGCCTTCAAGCCGGCCTAAAACCCTCCGCACGAGGACCGGCACCGCACCCGAATCGGCTGAAATTTCGGAACCCTCCGATGGGCTAACTGTCTAGGTAGTATCCCGTTGGCATTGGCAATTTCTGGAATGTTATTCCTGGCGTCAGAGGACACTGCAGTCCACTCCACCTCCTCGTTTCCATATTCCATTCTTTTTTGTTGCCATTAGACAAGCAGATGTATAGGATGCTTCCAATGGTTATAAGCAAGTTACTTGAAACAGACAATTGCTGCCAAGACAAGGGCTGGGAGATTGATCGCCTGCGGGAACGGCAGTCCAAGATCCTGTGGATCGCATTGGGAATCAACCTTGGCATGTTTGTTCTAGAATTAACTTTCGGACTGTTGTCCGGCTCAACTGCACTCTTAGCAGATTCGCTGGATATGCTTGGCGATGCCCTAGTTTATGGGTTTACGTTGTACGTGGTTGGGCGGAGCGATAGATGGAAGGCCGGTGCCGCCTTGATAAAAGGGGTGGTGATGGCGGGATTTGGGACGATGATACTAATCCAAATCTGCTTCAGTTTACTGTTTCCAGAGCTCCCTGACTTCCGAATGATGGGAAGCATAGGCTTAATTGCACTTGTGGCCAACGGGACTTGTTTGTTGCTGCTCACTCGACACCGTGGCGACGATTTGAATATGCGTTCTACCTGGTTGTGTTCCCGCAATGACATTATCGCGAACGTAGGTCTATTGGCAGCCGCGGCAGGCGTGTTTGTATCTGGTTCACCGTTACCAGACTTATTTGTAGCCCTAGTTGTTACCGCAGTGTTTATAAAGTCGTCTGTTTACGTTATCCAACGGGCGATAACAACACTAAACAGTACAAAATACCATGAGAAACTCCTGGGGCCTAAGCAGTCTGTTGTGCTTTTACCGAGTAGTTGCTCAACTACGACCTGCCTTACGAACGCATGCCGTTGTAAGGCTATTTGAAACTCCTTGTCAGATCTTATTATCACGAACTCGCGAAATTTTCGTCCTCTGGGCAGGAACTGGATGGATGTTGGATTACCCTTCTGTCTGGAATAAAAGTCCCGAGGACATCATCCAGCTGCCTACCCAGTTTGTACTCGGTTCCATAAAGAGCCATATATATCTTGCGCTTCAAATTGTAACCAACCGGCTCTTCACGAATCATGACGTGGCTCTGACATATCTCCCTGATATATAAAAGGTCACCATCATTCAAATTAACTTCGGCTAAAAGACCTGCGTTTTCATCATCCATTGTAAATAAAACAGCTACCGCTATCTTCTCTATCAAATCTAAGGGAGCAGGAATTTGGGCCGAGGCCACTAAAGGTCTCATAGCAGAAAACGTCATCGCCCCATCAGCAGCACCGATCATCATAGTCAGGCTGTCATCTATAAATAATGCTTCGTTATGAGTTAATTTCAACACTTTTTCATGAGAATTAAATAGTTCATCGTCTTCTATAGTTGTCATGTAACGCCACCTTAATGGGCAAATGTTAGATACAATTGACCCGTACCTGACCTATCAATAGACAGTCAGGATTACAAATTAGAAGTCATGGAACGTAAGCCTACCCTAAATATGATTGCGCGCCCTGAACAGTCTTGAGCAAAACCATCGAGATGGAGTGAGGCAAAAGGTAAGCCCGTTGCAAGATTTGAAGTCCTCTATGGGAATCTAGTTTTCTCATTTGAAATTGTTAACTACATAGTTTGGGCAGTACTAGTACCCCTTCGTCCGGGTCTCCCAAGACATCTGTACCGGAGTTAAAATGCAACCGACCGGTATAGGCATTTATTATGGAATCGCAAGAGTTACGATCAAGGTCATTGGCATATTGTTCCATTCCTGAAACCAACGGCGTCAGATGGGCAATCATATAACTCACACTGGTGCGGCTATGTTTAGGGGGCATCTTTTCGCCAAACAGCAGCGTCTTGGTGGCGTGGGGATAAACCTCTATTACGCTGTATCCCGCGGACCTAAGTTCATGATTGAGGCGAATCCCTCTGTATATCAGATCGCGGGTTATGGAACTCTTATTGGTATAAAAGCAGCTAATCCCGATCTTAGCCATCTCCAGTTCCAATAACCGACCTTTTCTATCGGAGAACGAAAACCGACATTCGCATGATTGGTCTAAACAGCAGAGCCCCGAAGGCAGATTCTATGGGGCGCCAATGGCGACCAGAGCTGGCCGCTCTTGCTTGACCAAATAGATCACCTCTTTATCTTCATAAAAGGTTACTAATTTCGTCAATTGGAAATCTGGATCCAATGCCGCCACCGTAGAGGGCTTTTTTTCGGACGCCCTCAAATCTATTCCTAAAACCGACATCTAACCCTTCACATTAATTCCACCTGGTTACCTACCAGACACTTCGACAATTGTCGCGGGAGTCCGAACCGGTTATCTAGCCTCCCGCGGCACATACTGAGCCTATGCACAATCGGACAGACGGCCCTATTTTAGGTTTTCGACCAGACTTCTAACATTTGATCTCATCATCTCTAAATACGTTGGTTCGGTATCATCTACCAAGGAACGAACGACGCCTACTGCAACTCCAGCTGTTTTAGCAGTCTCTTGCAGTACGTCCTCAGCGAACTGGGGTTCGGAGAAAACTGCTGGAATACCATCTTCCTGTATGTCATCCAAAATTCCCACGATGGTCTGGGGAGTTACGTCACCACCATGTCCCGGTACGAATGCAGAGAGCTCCCAACCGTACTTCCGAATAAAATAACCATACGCGTCGTGGAAGGTGATCAAGTGCCGGTGCTCCGGGGGCACCTGGCTTAATTCCCTGGCGATTTCCTGGTCTAGATCCAGTAATTCCTGTTTGTATTGGTCTGCGTTGGCTGAATATACCTCAGCGTTTGCTGGGTCGACCTGAATTAATCCTTCTGTAATCTGTTCCACGTAATGGATAGCTAAAACAGGATTCAACCAGAAGTGAGGATCACCTGAATCGTGTCCGTGGTGGTGTTCACTTTCTTTGTGCCCCTCTTCTCCATGATGTTGCTCGATCAACTGTTCCATGGATTCAATGGCTGACTCAGCCGTAAGATGTCCATCTTCTACTTCATGTATTATCTCTTTCAGCTTGTCTTCCATGCCTTCTTCGTCATGACCATGGCCATCTTCTAGGTCCCCATGGCCGCCTAGGAGTTCTTCGATGTGCTCCACTGCCTCTTCAGGCGTAATTACACCTTCTTCTGCTTCGTGTATCAGATGCTCCACCTTTTCTGCTACTTCTTCTCCATGATGTCCGGAATCCGTTCCGTTTGCAGAAAGGGACATTTCTTCAAGAGCTTCAGGAGTCAGACCTTGAGAAGCTACCACATGGACAACATCAGATCTGTTGGAATTATCCAATTCAGAATTCAGAAAGTCGTCCAAACCTAAACCATTTGAGACGAGTAACTTGGCTTTACTTATAGCGATCCTTTGGGCAGGAGAGATTTGGTATATGTGGACGTCTGCACCCGCAGGAACGATGGAAGTGGATTCCACCAGATCACCACCGATAACCCTGACCATATCAGCTAGTACTGTATTAGTAGCTTGTACGTTTATTTTGGACGACACCAATTTTTGTATAGATTGGCTAGGCTCTGCTGGCGGTTGAGTTACCTCGGTTGGGGTAGCATCGGTACCGCATGCGACAGATAGGGACAACACAATAATCGCTGGCAGCAAGATGATCCGGGCCCAAAACAAATTAAGATTTATCTGCTTGACTAGCCCTAGAGCACTGACCCAACGTATCAAAAATTTACTATAATGATACTGAGTATCAATAGCATTAAAAAAATTTTCGCCGTTTGCCGTTGGTCTTTGGTTAAAAATGAGACTTAGTATCATATACCCCTAAAAAAGAGACTGGCGAAGCCAGCCGTTAAAATTAGATATCAATAACCTAGCAATCGACGAGCCAGTCGTCAATGCACCTCAAACAGCACAACAATACCTCTATATGACGAAAGCAATCCAGCCAAATGTTTACTTATTCTCAAAAAGTAATCCTTGTTGAAAAGGGGGATTTTTGGAGTCATATCTGTAGAGTGAATCATACTGAGAACAACAAAATTAATGGAACCCTTCCGCCAAACAGCGTGGTTAAGGTCGGACCGGCGAATGGGAACCAAGGAGGCTTGACGGCTAGCTAATTGGAAACATCCTTAAACAACCATCTAGGCTACTTCGGACATTTGGTCGAGCCAAGTGCTGATTGAGAGGACGCCAATACCTGATGCTAATATGGACGCAGGTGGCGTTTGCTCAACCCAGGACGAACGGCCAAGGAGTGGTTTAGCAATCTCTTGCCGCCTTACCCAAAATCCTGGCCCAAGACCGGGGGGGGGTAATCAGGTCCCACCACAGCCCCGTAGGGTCGGGTTTCCAACCCGCCCTGGCTGTGGTCAGTGCCCTTTGTGCCCGCTCAAGAATCCCCGCACCCATCCGTCTCCTATTTGGATTCCGATATATTTAGACAACCTACGGACCAAACAAAAAGGGGCAGGTTAGAAACCTGCCCCTACGTTCGCGTCTAGCTGAGAAACCTGGCTTAGTCGAAGCCGTTGGTGCCGGCCCAGCCGTGCTCGGAGACGTCGATCATCTCGCCGTTGGGGCCGCAGTATTTGATCTCCACATTCTGGTGGCGGGGTCCGCCCATGCCCACGCCCAAAGCCTTGTTGACCTCGTCCATGGGAGCGGAGTTATTGGCGGCCAGTTTCTTCTCCACATCTTCAAGGTCTTCAACCTCGAACCCGATGTGGTGGATGCCGCTGTAGTCTTTGCCGCGCTCGCCTGCCACGGCGTCGTTCTGGAAGTCCAGAATGGCCATGTTCACGTTGCCGTCGCTGAGGAAGAAGCCGTTGGCGTTGGCGCTCTCCAGCTGGGCGATCTCACGCAGTCCAAAAACGTCTTTGTAGAACGCTGCGGTCTTTCCCGCGTCCTGGGTGGCGATGGCGATGTGTTTGATCTTGGGCATCTGGCGACCCTCCTGCCGTAATTTGTCTGGTGGCACACAGACCAGTGTGCGAAAGTGCACCAAAGATACCACGATTGCCCCGCCAATGTCACTTTGGGAGTGTACCAAATCCGTGCCTGAGCAGGCTGGGGGAGCCTACCGTGGTTTACACGTGGGCGCGCAAATCCTACAATGTATAACTCGAACGCGAAATCGTTCCCGGCGCCGGAGCAAGACCCTGTGCCCGGGAAGTCACAAATTGAGACTGGCATCAAGTTGAAAACCGCAAATTGCACCATCGAGCCCATGGGTGTGGATGACTGGGAGGCGGTGCGGGAGATATACCAAGAAGGTATTGCCACCGGCAATGCCACAGTCGATGCCGAGCCGCCGGCCTGGGAGCATTGGAACAGCACCCACCGGCCTGACTGCCGCCTGGTCGCCAAGGACGGAGGCAAGGTCGTCGGCTGGGCGGCCCTGAGCCCAGTTTCGGCGCGCGCCCCCTACTCGGGTGTCGCCGAGGTCAGCGTCTATGTTGCTGAGCACTCCAGGGGAACCGGGGTCGGCAGGCTGCTTCTGGAAACCCTGGTCACCGAATCCGAGTCCGCAGGCGTCTGGACACTGCAGGCCATGATCTTTGTGGAGAACCAGGCCAGCATCACCCTGCATTCGGCCTGCGGTTTCCGTTCCGTGGGCACCAGAGAGCGCATCGGCTGCCTGCACGGTCAGTGGCGCGACACCCTCCTCATGGAGCGCCGCAGCAAGGTCAACGGCGCCTAACCCCTCGCAAAACGCAGCAACCCTGCGTGCTAAAATAACCCCGGCCCCACTCAGGTTTTCGAGGCATAGAGATGCGCCTCGGGACTCCCCCGGACATCTGTCAAACGGAGGATGTATCAATGGCAACACCCAAACGCATGAAATTTGGCGTCTTCATGGCTCCCTTCCACAGGGTTGGCGAAAACCCCACCCTGGCCCTGGAACGGGACCTGGAGCTACTACAGTGGCTGGACACCCTGGGCTTCGACGAGGCCTACATCGGCGAGCACCACAGCGCCGGCTGGGAGACCATCGCATCGCCCGAGTTGTTTATGGCCACCGCCGCCGAGCGTACCCGGCACATCCGTCTGGGCACCGGCGTGGCCAGCCTTCCCTACCACCATCCCTTGATGGTAGCCAACCGCATGTGTCAGCTGGACCATCTCACCCGCGGACGCGTTATCCTGGGCGTTGGTCCCGGAGCGCTGGCATCGGATGCCATCATGCTGGGTATCAAGCCGGAGCGGCAGCGGGCGATGATGGAAGAATCCCTGGACGCCATCGTGCGCCTTATGTCGGACAGCACGCCCTTTACCCACAAGACCGACTGGTTCGAACTGCATGACGCAGTGCTGCACCTGCGGCCCTACCAGGACCCCATCGTACCCATCGCCGTGGCCTCGGTGGAATCGCCCGCCGGCGTAACCCTGGCCGGCAAGCACGGGGCATCGGTACTGTCACTCAGCGTTCCCCGCGACACCATCCGCAAGACCTCCCTGGCCGAGCTCTGGAGCATCGCCGAGGAGACGGCGGCGGAGCACGGCAAGACCATGCACCGGGAAGACTGGGGCGTGGTCATGGGTATGCACCTGGCCGACTCCAAGAAACAGGCCATCGAGGACATAAAAGAGGGCGCGGGCAACGTGGTCACCGAATACTTCGGCCGCACCCTGGGCAACCCCGTCCCCGACGTGCCCCGCGACCAGATCGTGGAGTACATGGTGGAGCACAACCAGTGGATCGTCGGTACCCCGGACGACTGCATCGCCGGAATCGAGCGGCTGCAGGAATTGACCGGCGGCTTCGGCAAGTTCATGATGCGTGTAGAGGACTGGGCCCCCCGGGACAAGATCCACCGCAGCTACGAGCTTCTGGCCCGCTACGTGATGCCCCATTTCCAGGGCAGCCTGGCGGGGATCCAAGTCTCCAACCAGCAGACCAGCGAGCGCCGTGAGCAATTGCAGGAGAACCGCTACGTCGGCATCAAAGCCGCCACCGACCGGTTCGACGCCAACAGAAAATAAACAGCCTTCCTGGGTAACCAGATTGGGTAATCAAAAGGGCGCCCCGATATGCTGGGGCGCCCTTTTGCCGTAGATTGTAGGCGGGCGACGGTTCGTAGATTGACCGCGGTTCTGCTATATTTTCTATAAGCGAAAATCATCACGATGGACCAACGGGCGGCGTCCCAGGCCAAATGAGGCACTCCCCATGCGCAAGACCAAGATCATTGTCACCATCGGACCCTCCTCCAGCAACCCAGAAACTCTGGACCAACTCATCGGTAGAGGCATCGACTGCGCCCGGCTGAACTTCTCCCACGGCACCCTGGACGAGCACGCCGCGGTGATCGCCAACATCCGTGAGCTGTCCAAGAAACACCGGCGGCCGGTGGCCATACTCCAGGACCTGGGCGGCATCAAACTGCGCCTCGGCACCCTGGACGAGCCGGTCCTGCTGAACCCTGGCGACAACGTAAGCCTGGTCCCCCAAGAAGTTACCGACGAAACCGGCGTGCTGCCATTTCCCCAGCCCGGGGCCTTTCGGAACATCACCGCCGGCCACAACATCTTCATCGCCGACGGCACGGTCCGCCTGGCCGTCACAGCCTCCAGCCCCGACAGGGTGGATGCCACCGTTCTGTCCTCTGGCGTCGTCTCATCCTACAAGGGTGTCAACCTCCCCGGGGTCCGCATCGACGACCCGGTGTTGACCGAGCAGGACAAGATTGCCCTGAAGTTCGGCGTGGAGCACGAGGTCGATTGGGTGGGACTGTCATTCGTCCGAACCGCCGACGACATTCTGTATGCCCGGGAACACCTGAACGCCGCCGGCAGCAAGGCCTTGGTTATGGCCAAGCTGGAACGGGGCGAGGGCATCGACAATATCGATGCCATATTGCCGGAAGTGGACGGCATCATGGTGGCCAGGGGTGATCTGGGCGTTGAGATTCCCATGGAACAGGTCCCCGTGGTCCAGAAGGAACTGGTGAGAAAGTCCAACGAGGCCGGCAAGGTCTCGGTGATTGCCACCCAGATGCTCTGGTCCATGGTGGTCTCTCCGGCTCCCACAAGGGCCGAGGTCTCAGACGTGACCAACGCCGTCTTGGACCGCTGCGATTCCATCATGCTTTCCGACGAAACGGCGGTGGGCCAGCACCCCCTGGAAGCCTTTGACATGGCCGACGCCACCGTCAAAGAGACCGAGAAGATCTACCCCTATTTCAGCGATCTGGGCTCCAGAGACCGCACCCAGGCCATCACTTCGGCCGCGGCGCGGCTGGTCCGGGCCCTGGGGTCCAAACCGGTGGTGGTCACCAGCACTGGCCGGGCTGCCCTGGAACTATCACGGTTCCGTCCCGACATCAACGTCCTGGCCTTTTCCCACGACGCTGCCGTACTGCAGAAGCTCTGCCTTGGCTGGGGAATTAGCCCAGGAGGCGTCATTCCACCCCAGCAGGACGTCGCCGCCTTGGTCGCCTCCGTGGTGGAAACCGGTCTCGAGGGCGGAGTCCTTGCCGAAGACGACGTTGTGACCATCGTCCACGGCTTCCTGCCCGGTGTGTCGGGCACCACCAACGCGGTACAGGTGCTGGACATGCGGGAGTACCTATCCCTGACCAAGGACCACCGCACGGCAGCAGCGAAAAAATGATTATCTGTAAGTGATTTTGAACGTATCCCCTTCCAGAGTCCGTTCCAGCGCGACCCTTCTGACATTGTTGACCACGGCCTTCGTCCTAGCGGCCTGCTCCGGCGGCAGCGGCCTATCATCCGGTCCAACACCGGAGCCCGGCGACTCGCCAACCTCGACTCCCAACTCCTTCGGGGACTTCGCCACCGCCAATATCACGCCAGCCGACCCGGAACGCCTGACCAATCTGACCAGCCTCCTCTCCCTGGTCCCCCAGGAATACGAATCAGCGGTCTATCTGGACTTGGGAATCCTACGCTCCAACGTCCTCCCGACCCGGTCCGTGGACGCCCAGGCGTTGGGCCTTTCTTCCGCGCTGCCGTCCCTGGCCACCGGGCTGGTCAATTCCGTCGTCATAGCTTCGGATTCAGAAGCTCTGAGGATCATCACACCCTTTGAGTGAGACTTCCGCATCTCAGACATGATCCAACTGTCCGGCGGATTCAGGTTGGAGATGGGCCAGAGCGGCCCCGAGTCCTATAACAACCACCCCATCTATGAAGTCAACATCCTTGGTAACGTCTCAGCCCTGGCGACGGCCAACTTCACCACCGGCACCGGGGTCGCGGCCATCCACAGGCGGGGCACCGCGGAGGAGACTGTGGAGTTGGCGAAAGGCGCCCTGGATGCCTTCGACGGCAGGGCCGACCAGCTGCTCGATCTCCCCGGACTGGCCGACCTGGTGGGTAATATTCCGTCGGGCTTCGTAACCGCTGTACTCTCCCAATGCGAGGATATTCCACTGATTGGCGACGGAGACGGCCTGCCCGGGTGCTCCGGCCTGGTCGCCAGCCCGACGGTGACGTCGGGCGACCTGGTGGTCTTCCAGGTGTTGGTCGGGTTCGAAGGTCAACAGCACGCGAAATCGGCCCTGCAAAGAGCCAACGACTCCCTGGCCGATCAGCGGACAAAGTATGGGTTTGAGGACCTGGCAGTGCGCCTGGAGGGGAACAACCTGAGAGTTCAGGCGATCTTCGGGGTTCCCAAGTTCGAGGACGCCTACCGGCTGTTTACCGGCGGCTTCTAGACCCGGTTAACTGTGGTTGGGCAAGGAGTGGGGTAGGGAAGTCTCGCCCATGAGGTATTGGTCTATGGCGCGGGCGGTCTCCCGTCCTTCGGATATGGCCCAGACCACCAGGGATTGTCCTCGGGCGGCGTCTCCGGCCGCAAAGACACCGGGAACGCTGGTCATCCGATTGGCGTCGATGGCAATGTTGCCCCGGCCGTTCAGCTCAACGCCCATCTGACCCAACATGCCGTCATGCTCGGGGTGTAAGAAGCCCATGGCCAGCAGGGTCAACTCGGTCTCGATTTCAAACTCGCTGCCCGGCACCTCGGACATCGACGGCCGGCCACCGTTCTCCGGTTCCGTCCATTCCACCCGTACGGCATGCAGTTTTTCCAACTTGCCGTTCTGACCTGAGAACGACTTGGTCAGTACGTTGTAGTCACGAATCCCGCCCTCTTCATGGGCCGGGGAAGAACGGAGCACCATGGGCCATTGGGGCCAGGGGTTGTTGGAGGAGCGCTCAGTGGGGGGTTCAGACAGCAGTTCCAATTGGTGCACCACCTCGGCGCCCTGACGGATGGCAGTGCCCAGACAGTCGGCCCCTGTGTCGCCGCCGCCCAGAATGACCACGCGTTTGCCCTCGGCTTCGATACGCTCGCCGTCGGGTATCTGTTCGCCGGCCAGCACCCGGTTCTGCTGGGACAGGTACTCCATAGCCAGGTGGACGCCTTCCAGCTCACGGCCTGGAACATCCAACTCACGGGCCTGGGTGGAGCCGATTGCGATACACACCGCATCAAACTCGGAGAGCAGCCGGTCCACGGGAAAGTCCACGCCCACGTTGGTGTCGGTCAGGAAGGTAACGCCTTCTTCGGCCATCAGGTCAACGCGGCGCTGGACCACGGATTTTTCCAGTTTGAATTCGGGGATGCCCAGGGCCAGCAGACCGCCAATGTATCCGTTCCGTTCAAAGACGGTAACCAGGTGTCCGGCCCGGTTGAGCTGCTGGGCGGCGGCCAGACCTGACGGTCCGGACCCAACCACTGCCACCTTCTTGCCGTTCCTTGTGGCGGGAGGCATGGCCTTGATCCAGCCGTTCTCGTAGCCCCGGTCGACGATCTCTTTCTCGATGTACTCAATGGTCACCGGGTCCGAGTTGATGCTGAGAACACAGCTTGCTTCGCAGGGTGCGGGGCACACCCTGCCGGTGAACTCGGGGAAATTGTTGGTGGAATGAAGCGTTTTTAGAGCCCCCTCCCAATCACCCAGGTACACCTTGTGGTTGAACTCGGGAATGACATTGCCCAAGGGGCAGCCCATGTGGCAAAAGGGCACGGCGCAGTCCATGCACCGGGAGCCCTGTTCCTTGGCTTCCGTTTCTCCCCAGGGTTTGTAGAACTCCTGGTAGTCGCCCTTTCTTTCCGCTGCGGGCCTTCGCTCGGGAGGCTGCCGCCCAGATTCCATAAATCCTGTTGGTTTACCCATTGCCCACAGATTCCAGCTCGCGCTCTTCGCCTTCCTCAGCGCGGCGCATGCGTTCTTCCAGCACCCGGCGGTAGTCCCGGGGCATGATTTTCTTGAACCGCTTCAGCGACGCATTCCAGTCGGCCAGTATATCTGTGGCCGGGGTGCTGCCGGTGAATTTCTTGTGCTCTTCGATGAGTTCCTTGAGCATGGCGATGTCTTCCGGATCGGTGACGGTCTCCAGGTCTGCCATGCCGTCGTTGAACCGTATCTCGAAGTCGCCTTCTTTGTCGTATACGAAGGCGATACCGCCACTCATGCCGGCCGCGAAGTTGCGTCCCGTAGGACCAAGGACCACCGCAACGCCGCCGGTCATGTACTCACAGCCGT
The DNA here is from genome assembly GCA_002721995.1 of Chloroflexota bacterium. Lineage (GTDB taxonomy): Bacteria > Chloroflexota > Dehalococcoidia > Lucifugimonadales > UBA3495 > UBA9611. Next base: position 6,324 of record PBMF01000018.1, on the reverse strand, counting down.
GGTCGCCCACGCCCTCGACGACGGTCTTGACGCCGCTGTTTCGGACACAGAACCGCTCTCCGGCCAGGCCGCGGATGTAGACATTGCCGCCGGTGGCCCCGTACATGGCCACGTTGCCAATGATGATGTTCTCTTCGGGGACGAAGCGCGAATCGGGATGGGGACAGACGACGATGCGTCCGCCTGACATTCCCTTCCCCATGTAGTCGTTGGTGTCTCCGTTCAGGTCGATATTGATGCCCCGTGCCAGGAAGGCGCCGAAGCTCTGTCCCGCCGAACCGGTGAATTTGATGTTCACACTGTCGTCAGGCAGACCGTCTTCGCCATATTCCTTGGCAACCTTGCCGCTGAGCATGGCGCCAACGGTCCGGTTGGAGTTTTGGATCGGCAGGTCGATATTAACGGGAGTCCTATGCTCCAAGGCCGGCTGGGCCTGAGCAATCAGTTCATGGTCGAGCGCATGCTGAAGGCCGTGGTCCTGCTCCCGGTCACAGTAGACCGGCTCGCTGGAGTCGTTGGACTCCTGGCGGTACAGCAGCTTGGAGAAGTCCAAGCCCTGGGCCTTCCAGTGCTCCACGGCTTCCTGGGCCTCCAGAACGTCGGTCCGGCCGATAATCTCAGCAACGGATCGGAACCCCAGGTCGGCCATGATTTCCCGCATCTCTTCGGCGACAAACATGAAGTAATTGACCAGGTGCTCCGGTTTGCCGGCGAACTTTTTGCGCAGCTCCGGGTCCTGGGTGGCGATTCCCACCGAGCAGGTGTTCATGTGGCACTTGCGGAGCATGATGCAGCCGCTGACCACCAAGGCCGAGGTGGCAAAACCAAACTCTTCTGCGCCCAGCATGGCTGACACAACGGCGTCCCGACCGGTCTTCAGTTGACCGTCGGCCTGGACGACTATACGGCTGCGCAGTCCGTTGGCGACCAGCACCTGTTGGGTCTCGGCGATGCCCAATTCCCAGGGCAGGCCTGCATGTTTGATGGAGGACTCTGGAGAGGCTCCGGTCCCACCGTCATGGCCGCTGATCAGGACCACGTCACCGTGCCCCTTGGCAACGCCGGCGGCGATGGTGCCGACGCCGACTTCGGAGACCAATTTAACGTGGATCCTGGAGTCCGGGTTCACGTTCTTCAGGTCGTGAATCAGCTGGGCCAAGTCTTCAATGGAATATATGTCGTGGTGGGGCGGCGGCGAGATCAACTCCACTCCGGGGGTTGTCTTCCGCACCCAACCGATGTACTCGTCCACCTTGTGCCCGGGCAACTGTCCGCCCTCGCCGGGCTTGGCGCCCTGGGCCATCTTGATCTGCAGGTCGGTGGCGTTTATCAGATAGTTGGCCGTCACGCCGAAGCGGCCCGAAGCCACCTGTTTGATGGCACTGCTCCGCGAATCGCCGTTCTCGTCCAACCAGAAACGGCGGTAGTCCTCGCCGCCCTCGCCCGTATTGCTGCGGGCGCCCATCCGGTTCATGGCGATGGCCAAGGTCTCGTGTGCCTCACGGCTGATCGACCCCAGGGACGCGGCGCCGGTGGCGAACCGCTTTACGATTTCAGAAGCCGGCTCAACCTCTTCGATGGGGACCGGGGTGCGGCCCCCTTTGAATCCCAGCAAGCCGCGCAGGGATGCCATCCGCCTGCTTTCGTCGTTGGATGCCTTGCTGAAATCTTGGTAGGCCACCCAGCTGTTGGTGCGCGCGGCGAACTGCAACTTGGCTATGGTGTCGGGGTTCCACTGATGGTGCTCACCGTCGCGCCGCCACTGGTAGGTCCCGCCCAGAGGCAGGTCCTGCTTGGCCGCGATCTCCCGGGACACGAAGGCCCGGGCGTGGCGCTCCGATGCCTCGCGTTGGATGCCGTCCAGCCCGATACCGCCGACCCTGGACGGTGTCCAGGTGAAGTACTCGTTGATGAGTTCAGCGTTGAGGCCCACCGCCTCGAAGATCTGGGCGCCCCGGTAGCTCTGCACAGTGGAGATGCCCATCTTGGACATCACCTTCAATACACCCTTTTCGTTGGCCTTGAGGAAGTTCTTTTCCGCGTACTCAGGCTTGGTGCCGTTGATCTGTCCGACCTCGGCCAGGTCGCGCACGGTGGCCAGTGCGATGTAGGGGTTGATGGCGCTGGCGCCGTAACCGATCAGAAGGCAGAAGTGGTGCACCTCCCTGGCGTCTCCCGACTCACAGACCAGAGCGGCCTTGGTGCGGGTGCCTTCCCGGATCAGATGATGGTGCACGGCGGAGACGGAGAGCAGGCTGGGTATCGGCACCCAGCGGCTGTCCACGCCCCGGTCGGAGAGAACGATTACGGCCGCGCCGTCCTCGATGGCCTGGGAGGCTTCTTTCCTGAGTTTGTCCAAGGCCTGTTGCAGCGCGTTGTCTCCGGCTTTCCGGTCGTACAAGGCCGGGAGTGTGACCGAACTCAAGCCGTCCAGGTCCAGCCCTTTAATCTTGGCCAGGTCCTCATTGCTGAGGATCGGTGATGACAGTTTCAACTGGCGGCAGTGGGCCGGCGTCTCATCGAAAAGGTTCTGTTCCCGGCCGATGAACGAGCCGATGGAGGTGACCAGTTCCTCGCGGATGGCGTCCAATGGCGGGTTGGTCACCTGGGCGAACAACTGCTTGAAGTAGTTGTAGAGCACCTGGTTCTGGTCCGAGAGCACCGCCAAAGGCGCATCGTTCCCCATGGACCCGATGGCCTCGGAACCCGCTGCCGCCATCGGCGTGGTGAGCATCCGGATCTCTTCTATGTTGTAGCCAAAGGACTGCTGCAGGCGGACCAGTTCTCCCCCATCCGTAGGGGGTGTCTTGGCCGGCTCCGGCAGTTCCTCAAGGGTCACTTTATTTTCTTTCAGCCACTGGCCGTAGGGCTGGTTGGTGGCCAGCTTGTGTTTCAGCTCTTCGTCGCCGATGATCCGGCCCTCTTCCAAACTGACCAGGAACATGCGGCCCGGCTGCAGGCGGCCCTTGAACTTGACCTCTGCCGGGGGCACCTCCAACACACCCGTCTCCGACGCCATGACCAGTTTGTCGTCGTCGGTGACCAGGTACCGGAAGGGCCGCAGTCCGTTGCGGTCTAGCAGGGCGCAAATGCTGTTGCCGTTGGAAGACACGATCATCGCCGGACCGTCCCACGGCTCCATGAGGGAAGAATGGTACTCGTAGAAGTCCTTCTTCTCCTGGGACATGGTCTCGTGTTGGTCCCAGGCCTCTGGGATAAGCATCAACATGGCGTGGTCAAGGTCGCGGCCCGTCATCTGGAGCAGTTCCAGGGCATTGTCCAGACTCGCGGTATCGCTCTCCCCGGCGCGCATCACCGGAGCAATCTTGTCCATGTCATCGCCGAACAGGGGCGACTGGAATTGGGCTTCCCTGGCGTGCATCCAGTTGAAGTTGCCGCGCAGGGTGTTTATCTCACCATTGTGGGCCAGGTAGCGGTAGGGATGGGCCAACCGCCAGTGTCCCAGGGTGTTGGTGCTGAAACGGGAGTGGACTAGGGAGAAGGCGCTGACCAGGTCATCGTCCTTCAGGTCCACGTAGAACTCGGCTATCTGATGGGCCATGAGCAGGCCCTTGTACACGATGGTGTTGCAGGACATGCTGCAAACGTAGAAGAAGTCGGCCTGGTCTTCGGTCATTCCCGACTCGTCGATGGAGTGTTCGATGACCTTGCGGACCACAAATAGCTTTCGCTCCAGTTGGGCGGAGTCCTGAATTGACGGACCCCGGCCGATGAAAACCTGGGCGATGTGCGGGCACACCTCCTGAGCATCTTCACCTATCTTGGAGTGGTCAATGGGTACGTCCCGCCACCCCAACAACTCCAGGCCTTCCGCTGCGATGACCCGGTTGATGAGGTCGCGGCCCATGGTTTGGGCGGCGGGTTCCGGCGGCAGGAAGACCATGCCGACGCCGTATTCACCCGCGGCGGGAAGGTTGATGCCCAGGGTTACAGCGTCCCGCTGAAAGAGTTTGTCGGGGGTCTGGATCAGCATGCCGGCGCCGTCGCCGGTATACGGGTCCCGCCCGGCGGCGCCCCGGTGTCCCAGGTTGATCAGCACCTGCACACCTTCATCGATGATCTGGTGTGTTTTCTGGCCCTTGATATTGGCAACGACTCCCACCCCGCAGGCATCGTGTTCCTGCTCCGGCGAATAGAGTCCTTTGCTGGCTAATTCTTTTAACGGGTCCATATGCCGATTACCTAACAATCCAAGGGAGTTGATGAACTGCGGACATCCCTAAAAAACGAAACCGCCGCTTTAGGCGCGGCGTGAGCACAACCCTCCCCGAAAAACAGGGCCGCAAAATTATTTTGTTAAATATATCACAATATCTGAATGACACAAGGCCCCACGTCTGAACGGGGGGATCTGTCGGCTGCCGGTAGGCGTCGGATGCCCGGAGGTTCCACGCCTGTCCAGGCTTAGTTGCCCTGATCAATCACATTATATATGCCCGATAATGCCTTGGAAAGAAGGGAGCGGCACGGCAATCCGAAGCATAAACCGCGATATTTCGGATATTTTTTCGACATCAGGAGATTCACTGCCGTCAATAATTGAAATCGTCTTTTCTACGCCGTTGTGGTAGGTGCTAAACCAAAAAACCCCAGCGAAATACGCTGGGGCTTTTATCCGTCCTGGCGCCGGACCGGGGCAAACCTGTCAGCAAGCGACCCGCTCCGGTCCCTTGAGACCTGCGAAGGCCTCGAAGAAGAGCGCGATGTCGGCGGGAGAAACCCCCTCCATGGAGTCCATGAATCCCCAGGCGGTCAACGCAATCTGGCCCTCTGGAATCTTGTCGTAGGCCCGGGCCACACCCCAATTTTCGAACTGGGGAACGGTGGATAGGGCGTCGCGCAGCTCGGTTACCTGAGCTGGGTTGGCGAAGTTGTAGCTGACCACAATGTTGCCGTGTTCCAGGTTATGGGTGATCACCTCGTCTTCCAGACCGTCCGGATACCAGCCGCAGTCCGCCCATCGGCCCCAGTGCATACCGGAAGTCGGTGGGGTGGTGCTGTAGTCCACATTCTCGCCCTCGGAGACGTGGGCGGCGCTGGCCATGAGCGGGACCTCGTTGCCAATGGCCGTCTCCAATAGCCTGATTTCCGGCGTTACCGGCGGGGTTAGGCTGGGAGTGGACTCGCCTGCGACCGTCGCTGCGTCCTCGAGCAGTCCTGGCAGCACGTCCGTGGGGATCTCCAGCTTGATGGTCAGCCTGGCCCCGTCCTGTTCTGTCTCAAGACCAGAGAGAAGGTCAGCAGTTTCCGGGTCGGCGCCGAAGCCCGCAGCCAGGGAAACAAGACCCTGGATGAAATCTACCATCGCCTTGGCCGCTTCTTCTTCGTCGAAGTCCAGAGCGACCGAGAGTTCCATGGTCCGATCGCTGAGTTCACCGGCCACCACCAAGATGTCCAGGGCTGATAAGAAGTCCAAAGAAAATGGCAGGTTATTCAATAGTGTCAGTGCGCTTGAATCACCCGCTTCCACCGAATTCCGAGGGACCTTAAGTCCGAATCGAAATGCGGCATCGGGCCGGGCATAGAAAGCGTCGATCAACTTTCCGGACGCAAAAACACCTTCGCCCTCCCTGAGGTCGATGATATCTTCCAGGGCACCGCCCGTGCCTACGGCGAAAGTCCCTGAATCCAGCACGGCGAAGGACACCACCTCATCCTCGGATGTTGAGCGATAGACGGTCTGTTCCTTGTAGGTGGCCTTGGCAAGGCTCTGCCCTGAGACCGACTCCAATTCCGCCACGACCACCATCTCATCGAATTTGCCGCGAATCAACGCACCAAAATACTCAGAATCTCTCCCATCGTCCGATTCTCCAAACATACTTATATGCTTGACGTCGCGGAATAATATCCCAGTCTCCACCTGGTCCAGGGAAAAGAATTCATCGACTCCGATCGGGCCGCCGAAGGCTGTGCCGGACACCGGGCCAAAAAACTCGGCCACATCCGCGTTTTCGTTGGACAGCAGGACCTCTACATTTATATCGCCGACCAATGTGGCCCGTTGCGGAACGAGGCTGCCTGGACCTTTTGCGTCATCCTTGCCACCGCAGGCGGAAATGACAAGCGATAACAAGATCACCGCCGCCAGGATCGTCACCCTGGCAAACCGGGGGTTAAGCATATATCCCTCCCAAACACTGGTCCAAAGAGCATGGTTTTGAAATCAAAATCATCCGGTGTGCCGTAATTATTTCGTAGACTGAGATTCCAGAAGGTCGCCAATCATTCGGCCGAATTCGCCGGCCGGAAATTCCAGGTCTATCTCCACTGCACTTCCCTTCTGCTCCACTTCCAGCGAGT
>PBMF01000017.1 GCA_002721995.1 Chloroflexota bacterium | reverse complement strand
TGAAGAGGCAGGGAGGGAAGTGGTGGAGCTGCGGCCCCGATGCCAATCGGGGGAACCCCGTACCTTCCCGATGTAATCGGGCCGCACTCGTAGCTGGGCTAAGTAGGGAGGTTCAGTTGGCTCTCCAGGTAGGTGCGGTTCTTCCACGATTTCAGTTGGGCCTCTCTTCTTCGGGCCTCAGCGAGTGACTCGAATTGCTCTTGGTGAATCAATTCCCAAGGTCGAAGGGCCTTCGTAGACTTGGTAATACCGGCGTTGCGCTGCAATATGCGATTAGCCAAGTAACAGGTGGACCCGATGTAATAGCGTCCATTTCTTTCGCTTCGGAGTACGTAAACGTAGAACATGGGCGGAGAGAGGGAGGGAAGTGGTGGAGCTGCGGGGACTCGAACCCCGTACCTCTTCAATGCCATTGAAGCGCTCTCCCAGATGAGCTACAGCCCCACTGCAAGTTGGCTTCTGACCGGAGGGCTCCGGAGTTCGACCAACCCTCCCAATATAGCGCATGGCTAGATTGGCCCGCAAGGGTTATCCCTTGCGGGTGTATTTCACCACGCGCCGTCCCTTGCCCCAATCGCCGGGGGTCACCACATACAGGTCCTTGTGGGAGTCCACCCAGATACCGTGGCAGGACCGGAACCGCTCCTCGCCCCACTGGGCCAGCCGGTTGCCTTCGATGTCCAGCACGCTGACCAGGCCGCCGTTGTGCTCGGGTATGTAGGCGATGTCCTCGTCATCCACGTACATCAGCGCCGGGCCGATGAGCTTGGAGGGCCAGGTGAAGACGTACTCGCCTTCCTGGGTGAAGACCTGGACCCGGTCGTTCTCGCGGTCGGAAACCAGGACCCGGCCTTGACGGTCGATCCACACGCCGTGGGGCAGGTTGAACTGGCCGTCACCGGAACCGGGGTCGCCCCAGGACATGATGTGCTCGCCCTGGGGAGTGAACTTGTGCACCCGGGCGTTGGCATAGCCATCGGCGATGAAGATCTCACCGGCATCGTTCAGGGCGATACCGGCGGGCATGTTGAAGGGAGGGCCGCTATGGGTGACGCTGGACCAGGTGGAGGAGCTGTAGTCGTCGGGGGCCACGCCCGTGTCCGACCGGAAGCCCTGCTCGCCAATGGTCATCAGGTGATCGCCATCCTTGGTGAACTTGAAGATCTGGTGGTGGTTGCGGTCCACCAGCCAGACGTTGTCCTCTTTGTCCAGGTAGATAGCGTGGGCGAAGGCGATCAGACCGGCGCCCCAGGATGACACGAAATTGCCCTCACGGTCGAAGATGCAGACCGGGTGGTCCGGGTCTCGGTTGAAGCAGTAGACCCGGTCATTGGAATCGCCGTAAACGGCTGCCGCCGGCATCTCCCAGCCTTCGGGCAGTTTCGCCCAGTCCTCGTTCACCTCGTAGGTGTACTTGCCTGATCCCACGGTCTTGGTGGTAGTCATCGCTCTTTCTCCTGAAACTTGGTTAATAGGGGCGGATGCCCGGAGTCTTGACCCTGAAGCTGTAGAGGGAAACTCCAGGAGTTGTGTAAACAGTCCTGAAATCGGGGCCGCCGAAGGCCAGGTTACGGGGCACTTCGGGGCATTTTATGACGCCGATATGGGCGCCGTCCGGGGCGAAGACCCAGATGCCGCCGGAGCCGACGCAGAAGACCCGGCCCTGGGTATCGACTTTCATGCCGTCGGGCACGCCCACCTCGGCAGAGGACATGCTGGCGAAGACACGGTTGTTGCTCAGTGTCCCATCGGGGGCCACGTCGAAGGCCCGAATCTTGCGGTGGTTGCAGACCTGACCCTTTTCGGCCTCTTCGAAGCAAATCTGGCTTTCCCGGCTGATGGCCACGTAGAGCACCGATTCGTCGGGGGAGAAGGCCAGCCCGTTGGGGTATTCGCACCCGTCGGTGGCCACCGAGACCTGTCCGTCGGGGGACACCCGGAACACACCGGCGAAGTCGTACTCGCGCTGTCCTTCGGGCAGGCGAAGGTGGGGATCGGTGAAGTAGATGCTCCCGTCGGAGCGGCAGACCACGTCGTTGGGCTTGTGGAACCGCTTGCCGCCCCAGCGCTCGGCCACGGTGGTCACGGTGCCGTTACCGTCCATGCTGGTCACCCGGCGGTGGTCGGCGCCCTCGCACATCAGCAGATGTCCCTGCCGGTCGAAGGTGCAGCCGTTTCCCTCGCCAGTGCCCTCCCGCACGACGCTCACACCGCCGGCGGGGTCCCAGCGCAGCAGGCGCTCGCCCACCAGATCGACAAAGGTCAGGTAACCCTCCGGGTGCCACAGCGGCCCTTCGGTGTTGCCCAGGTCGGTGGCCAGCAGGGTGTGTTCGGGGGACTCCAGAATGTCATCGAGGGTGTCAGGCATAAACTTGTTCCCCATAGGCCGGTCTGAGAATCAATAGGCGGGATTATACCAGCACGGGCTGGGAGGCGCACTTGCCCGCCATCACCCTGCGATTGACCCCCCATCGGGCCTTGATTAGAATGCGTGGCACGTGCCCAGAGCCAGGATTTCATTCGTTAGGACTTGGGAGTAGACCATGGTACACACGAAAAAGGACGATTTTCTGGAAGATATCGCAGCCCAACTGCGTGCCCAGGCGGTAACCCTCTGGGGTGAACAGCGGGCCGGGGAACTGGAGCCGTCCATACAACAAACGGCCCAACATTTGTTGGAAGTTTCCCAGGAGAGCCTGGACCCGGACCTGGAACCCGGTTTTTACCAGTAATCTCCCCCTGTATCACCCGTTCAGCCGGTCAATATTTTTAGCGAGGAAACCCATGTCCCAGCCCTATGAGCTCACCGTCGCCCAGGCCGCCCATCAGATCAAGGACAAGAGCCTTTCCCCCGTGGACCTGGCCCAATCGCTATTGGATCGCATTGACGCCACCGACAAGGACCTGCAGGCGTGGGTGACCATCGACCGGGAAGAAGTCTTGGGGTCGGCCAAACAGCGAGAAGACGAGGCCCAACGGGGTGAGGCCAAAGGCCTACTACACGGCGTGCCCGTGGGGCTGAAGGACATCTTCTACACCGAAGGAATGAAGACCGCGGCCGGGTCCAAGGTCTACGCCGATTTCGTGCCCAAGTTTGACGCCACCTCGGTGACCAAGATCAAGGAGGCCGGCGGGATCATCCTGGGGAAGGCTGTCACAACCGAGTTCGCCACCTCGGACCCGTCGCCCACCTACAACCCCTGGAACTTCGAGCACACCCCCGGCGGCTCTAGCAGCGGTTCCTCCGTGGCCGTCGCCACCAAGACCGTGGCCGCGGCCCTGGGCTCCCAGACAGGGGGCTCAACCTGTCGCCCCGCCGCCTACAACGGCATCGTCGGTCTGAAGGCCACCTACGGACGCATCAGCCGCTACGGCGTGGTGCCCGTTAGCTGGTCCCTGGACCACGTTGGGATACTGGTGCGTACGGTGGAAGATGCCGCGCTCATGCTCCAGGTACTTTCCGGCCACGACGAAAACGACCCCGGCTCGATAACGGGGCCCGTGCCCGATTTCTTGGCGCAGATGGCCGAACACAACCGCCCGCCGCGCATCGGCTTGGTCAGGGAATATTACGAGGAGAAGTCCACCCCGGAGATGTGGTCGCATACGGAACAGGTGGCCCAGAAGCTGGCCGCCGCCGGTGCCGAGGTGGTGGAGCTGAAGCTTCCCGCCATATTCAGGTCGGTCCACAGCGCCCAGCGCATCGTCATGAACGTTGAGTGCGCTTCATTCCACGAGGAGAACCACTTGACCCAGGCAGAGGACTACGGCCCCAGGATCCGCTCGGGTATGGAAATGGGCATGTTGGTCTCGGCCACCAAATACCTGCAGGCCCAGAGGCTCCGCCGCCAGCTACGCCACGATCTGTCGGAGATGGTGGGCCAGGTGGACGCGGTAATCACCCCGGCAACCCCGGCCCCGGCGCCCAAGGACCGCAACACCACCGGCGACGCATCATTCCAGGTGCCCTGGACCTCCAGCGGTCTGCCCTCGGTGACCTTGCCCTCGGGTCTCAGTGAAGATGGACTGCCCATGGCCGTCCAGTTGGGTGGCCTTTGCTACGAGGAAGGCAAACTGCTGGGCGTCTCCCAATGGTGCGAGTCGGCCCTGGGCGTCCAACTGTCTCCGCCCAATTACAGCTGAAACACACCGGCCACCAAACCTCCGGTCCCCTGCCCGGCATCCAAATTCCTAGTCGAGGCCGTTCTACGCGGCATTCTACTCCTCAGTACCACTTTGTCTAAAATCTGGGGAGTTTCGGGTCCGTTTGTTTGGGGGCGACGTTGCAGAAAGACTATGACCTGTTGATCATCGGTGGCGGTTCCGCCGGGCTGACCGCCGCCCGTTTCGCCCGGCAACTGGGCCTGTCCGTAGCCATTGCTGAGAAAGGCACGCTGGGCGGCGACTGTACCTGGACCGGCTGCGTGCCCAGCAAATCCCTGATCCGCACCGCCAACCTGTCCCATTCCTTCCGTGGCTCGGAACGCTTTGGCATCAGAGCCTCCAGCGTCGAGACTGACTTCAAATCGGTGATGGCGCGGGTGAAAGAAGTTTCAAAACGGGTTTTCCAGGAGGAGTCACCGGAGGTCCTGCAGGCTGAGGGTATCGGGGTAATCGTCGGTGAGGCCCGGTTCATCGGGCCAGGTACAGTCTCCATAGACGGGAAGCTCATCACCGCCCGCAGATTTCTGGTTTGCACTGGCGCCCGGCCTACCGTCCCGCCCATCCAGGGCCTGGACGACGTCGATTACCTGACCTACGAGACCGTCTGGAACCTCCCCGGGTTACCCAGCCGTTTGGCCGTCATAGGCGGCGGGCCCATAGGCTGCGAACTGGCCCAGGCCTTCTGCCGGTTGGGTTCGTCGGTGACACTGATTGAAGGTGCAAACCGCATCATGCTGCAGGACGAACCGGAGGCCGCTGATCTGGTTACCCAGCGTTTGTCCGACGAGGGTGTCGAGCTAAAAATCGGGACGGCGGTGGAGCGAGTGGAGAAGATGCCAGACGGGGTGAGGTTGTTGCTGGCGGGCGGAGAGCAGGTCGAAGCCGGCCGCGTACTGCTATCCGTTGGACGCCGGCCTTCGGTAAACGGGCTAGGCCTGGCCGAGGCGGGAGTCGTCCACAGCCCTTATGGCATCCGGGTGAACAAAAACCTGCGCACCAACCGCAAGAACATCTACGCGGCGGGCGACTGCGCCGGCCGCTACCAGTTCACCCACTACGCCGGTTACCAAGGGTTCATGGCCGTCCGGAACGCTTTTTTGCCCTTCAACAAGCGTGCCGTGATGGAGCGGGTTCCCTGGGTGACTTTCACCGACCCCGAGGTTGCCCACGTCGGCCTCACCGAGTCCCAGGCGGTGCAACGATATGGCACGAAGGCGGCGACGGCCACCTGGCCCTTGGAGCAGACCGACCGGTGGCTGACCGAGGGAGACTCGCCCGACCTCTTGAAGATCGTCCACCTGCCCAACGGCAAATTGTTGGGCGTCACCATCGTTGCCGCTCGAGCCGGGGAGATGGTCCAAGAATGGGTGCTGGCCCTGGACCAAGGTCTGAAGCTGTCCCACATCGCCCATTCGATGCACGCTTACCCGACCTATTCGATGGCGGCCCAGCAGGTCGCTTCCAAGTTGGTGGTCGATCAATTGTTGGGCGGCGCGATGGGGAAATTGCTCCGGAAGTGGGCTAGGCGGGTGGGGTAACCGGGCGTTTGTCTAGGTGTAGGTTGGCAGCTTGTTCGCTTCGCTCAGAATGACAGGGATAGTGAGCGAGGTACCCTTCACGAAAAGGGGACGGGCGCCGAATTGACTCCCGTCCTCCAAAGGTCTTAGCGCCGGCTAGAAGATGGCTATGGGGTTTACGGGGGAGCCGGTGGTGTTGTGGAGGCGCAGGGGGCCGATGGACACCATGAACTCCCAGCGGTTCCGTTCCTTGCAGGCCTGGGCCACCCCTTCCAGGTCTGCGTTGTCCAGGATCCAGATGCCCATGGCGGTGATGCTAACCTGGTGGATGGGGCTGGGGACCTTTTCGTACTGGGGCGGGTTCACATCGTTGCCGGTGTCCGAGCCCATCATGGCGATGCCCCGCTCGTAGAAGAGGGGTAGCACCGACGCCTGGCAGGCCGTGGAACCGGCTGAGCGGTCAACGGGGCCCTCCACGTTGCGGCGGTGGAGCTGGCCGGTGCGGATGAGTAGGATGTCGCCCTCCTCCACCTTGAAACCGCACTTCTCCTCGGCGGCCAGGATGTCGTCAATCATCACGCCCTCGCCCCGTTCCACCCAGTCGATACCCCGAATCATGGGCACGTCTACCAGTACGGCGCGGGAGATGATGCCCTCTTTGGCTTCCTCCACAGAGCCGAAGGTTGCGCCCAGGCTGGTGGACACCAGGTGGGCGGGTTTGCCGTTGTAGGTCTTGCCGTTCCAGAAGAAGTGGGAAAGGGCGTCAACGTGGGTGACGGTGTACCCGTGGAAGATCATGCCGAAGTAATCGGTGGCGGCGGGAAAGGCCCTGGAGCTGACTTTATCGCCGCTGGCCCAACCCTCTCCGCTCTCAACCATGAAGTGTACCGGCGTGTTGGGGGCGTCGATGGTCGGCTCGAAGGAAATGGTTCGGGCCATGGAAACGCGGACGCCTTCTTGCACGGTGGCGATGGCCTGTTTCACCTTGGCCGGGGTGATGTAGTTGGGCGCGCCCAGTTCGTCGTCATCGCCCCACTTGCCCCAGTTGGAGAATTTTTCAAAATAACTGAGGACTTCTTCTTCGCTGGGGATATTCGCCTGCGGCATGTTTTTCTCCTAAGGGCCTAGAATTCCAAGGTCGGGCGGCGGGTATGCCAGTCTGTGGCCTGCTCGTAGGCGTGGGCCACACGGAAGACCGTTGCTTCATCAAAGGGCCGGCCGGCTATCTGCAGACCCACGGGCAGATTGTCCGAGGTGAACCCGCAGTTGATGGACAGGGCCGGCACGTTGGACAGGTTGAAGGGTGCGGTGAAGCTGCGGCGGCCGCCCAGCATCTCTTTAAATTCCTCTTTACTTTCGATTCCCGCCTTTTCCGGAATAAGTGAAGCCGGGATGGAAGATGAGGGCATCACCAGCACGTCCACTTTCTTCAGGGCGTCCAATATCTGCTGGCGGAGCATGTGCCGCAACCGCAGGGCTTTTTGATGGGCCTGGGCCGGGAGAATGGCCCCGGTGAGCAGGCGGAGCTGGATGTTGTGGTCGTACTCTGCCAGGTTCTTGCGTATGCCGACGTGGTGGGCTGCCGAGGCATCGGCGTAGACCACGGCGGTGGATATGGCGGCTGAATCGGCGGTCAGCGGGATGTTTATCTCCTCTACTGCGGCCCCCAGCTCTCCCAGTTGGCTGATGGCTTTAACCACCAGGTCCCGTACTTCGGGTTCAACGGCGTCGGTGTGGACCCGTTCGCTGATGACGCCGACGCGGAGACCCTGGATGCCACCTTCGAGGGAAGCCAGGTAGTCCGGTACCGGTACGTCCCAGGTGTACCCGTCCTTGGGGTCGTGACCGGCGATGGCGCCCAGCGTCATGGCGCAGTCCGCGACCGTCCTGGATATTGGGCCAACCTGGTCCATGGACCAGGACGCGCCCAGCACGCCGTAGCGGCTGACCCGTCCCCACGAGGGCCGGATGCCGACCAGCCCGCAGAAGGATGCCGGTCCGCGGATGGAACCCGCCGTATCTTCGCCCAGGGACGTGGCGCAGAGGAAGGCGGCGGTGGCTGCCCCTGATCCACTGCTGGAAGTGCCCGGGTTGCGGGCCAGGTCCCAGGGGTTGCGGGGCCTCCCATACGGGTGGTGGAAGGAGTCGCCCATGGCGAACTCGCTCAGGTTCAACTTACCCAGCAGCACAGCTCCGGCCTGGTCGAGTTTGGTCATTACGGTGGCGTCTTCGTCGGGGACAAAGTCCTTCAAGATGCTGGAGCCGCCGGTGGTGAGTATTCCCTTGGTGTAGAACTGGTCTTTAACGGCGACAGGAATGCCGTGCATGGGGCCCCGGTATGTCCCCGAGGAGATTTCCTGTTCGGCCAGGTGGGCGTCTGCCATTGCCCGTTCCTGGGTCACCGTGATGTAGGAATTCAAATGGCTGTCCACCTGGGGAATCCGTTCGAGATAGGCCTCGGTGGCTTCCACCGGAGAGACCTGTCTGGACTTGATCAGGCTCGAAAGTTCGGTTGCGGAGAGAAAGGGTATCTGGGACTTGTCCATCGGTTGACCTGCCCTGAAAGTTGGTTGCATGTGGGAATGCTCCGTCGTGAAGCTGAAGCACGGCCATTTTGACTCCGGCCACCCTGGATGTCAACGTGATTTGTCCGGCGGGGCGCGGCTCCGGACAGGGCGCAACGCCACGGCCCTCAGTCACAGAAAAACGGAGACCCACTGCTATAATCTAGCCAGAAATCGCAATCGGGCTCGACGCTCTTGGATAGGGGTAGCAACATGGACAACTTGGCAGGAATCATTATGGCCGCCGGCGAGGGTAGCAGGATGAAATCCCGCACTCCCAAGGTGCTTCACCGGCTCTGCGGCAAAGAATTGGTCCGCTATCCGGTGGACCTGATGACCCGGTTGGGTGTGGAACGCATAGTTGTCGTCGTTTCCCCCTCAAACCATGAGGCCATCAAGGCCCTGTTGGGTAACAGGGTTGAATACGCGGTCCAGTCCGCCAAGACCGGCACCGCCGGCGCCGTCGAGTCCGCAAAATCCCTGCTCCAAGGAAATTTCCGGCAGGTGCTGGTTATGGGTGGCGACTCCCCATTGGTCCAGGAGGGGTCGGTCCGTAGGTTGATCGTTGGACATCTGGAGTCGGC
Source organism: Chloroflexota bacterium (assembly GCA_002721995.1). Lineage (GTDB taxonomy): Bacteria > Chloroflexota > Dehalococcoidia > Lucifugimonadales > UBA3495 > UBA9611. The sequence continues at coordinate 26,807 of PBMF01000017.1, read as the reverse complement.
CCACCAGATGTCCATCCTGTCGGGAGTTGTCCAAGACGGCCAAGGGCTGGGGAGGATACAGAGGGACCAGGGCTCCCAGCGGAACGTCCTGGGGATAATCGAAGACCAACTGGACGAATATAGGGACAGCGGGGAAGTGGAGGTTAACTCCGGCGTCTATTGCTTTCAGGGGGACTGGCTGTGGGCAAACCTGGCCAAGGTCCCGGCCAACAGCGGTCAAGAGCGCTTCCTGACCGACCTGGCGGCCATCGCAGTGGAGCAGCAGGACCCCGTCACCGCCGTGCCCTCGGACACCGCCGTTGAGGTGCAGGGGGTCAATAACCGGGTGGAATTGGCCCGGCTGGAGGACGTCGAACGTCAGAACATCAGGGAGCGTTGGATGCTGGAGGGCGTGACCATTACCGATCCTTCGTCGGTGATGATCGACGCATCAGTGATCATAGGCCAGGACACGGTGCTCCTCCCCAATACCATGTTGCTGGGAGAGACTGTCATTGGCGCCGATTGCGAGATTGGCCCGGGATCGGTGGTGCGCGACTCCAAGATCGGAGACGGCTGCAGAGTTACATCCTCGGCTTTGGAAGAGGCGGTGATGGAGACCGGCGCCAACATCGGCCCTTTCTGTCACCTGCGGCCCGGGGCCCATTTGGAACCCGACGTTCACCTGGGGAATTTCGTGGAAGTTAAAGAAAGCCGGTTCGCCGCTGGGTCCGTCATGGGGCACCTTGGGTATATAGGGGATGCAACCATAGGGGCCAATGCCAACATCGGGGCGGGCACCATCACCTGCAATTACGACGGCAAGGACAAACACCGGTCGGTTGTCGGACAAGGTGCGTTCATCGGTTGTGACACCATGCTGGTGGCACCGGTCAGTGTGGGGGATGGCGCGTCCACCGGAGCGGGCGCAGTCGTCACAAAAGACGTTCCTGCGGCTAGACTAGCCGTCGGCGTGCCTGCTAGAATAGTAGACAGGCAATAGGGTTCCTGTAGACCTCCCGGTGTAACTTCCTGCAGGCATAGACCTCTCTAGATTGGATACGCAGGTTGACCGGGGGGACGAGGTGCTTGGATACAGATTATTTACCACCAGCGGTTGTATTTTTAGGATTCCTTCTTCTATTCTCTTACCTGAGTCTGTTGCGCTCGGGTGGTTCCGCCGGTCTGTCCGGCAGAGATGAGACTTCCTCGGCCCTTCCCGAATCCCTGCTCTTCTGGCTGAAAGCTTCCTGCTCATTCGCCCTTGTCCTATCCGGAGTTGCCTTTTATCAAGAGGCCGTCTCCACGGACTGGCCGGACATAGCGATTGTTGCCTTCGGACTCCTTTCGACACTATTCCTCATCGACCGTGGGGCATTCTACCTCCAGAGGCGATACCCCAAGTTGGCCAAACCATGGCTGCGGTCTGTCATTGCCGGTGGACAGGAGTCCTCCATGGGGAGCAACGGACACTCAGGAAATGGCAACGGCTACCACGCCAATGGCGTCCAGGCTGGAGAGCCCGAGGAGCCCGCCATTACAGAAGAGGAACTGACCAGTCTGGATGACCGGGACCGGGAGATGCTGCGCTCCATCATCCGGCTGGATGCCACTAACGTCAGAGAAGTGATGGTCCCCCGGCTGGACATGGAAGCCGTCGAAGCTGACTCTTCCCTTGAAGTGGTGGCGGAGACCATGGTCAGCCGCGGGCACAGCCGTCTGCCGGTCTATGAAGAGACCATAGACAAGATTCTGGGAATCATCCACGCCCGTGACGTAATGGCTGCCCTTGCTTGGCCCAAACCCAAAAACTCATTGCGTAACCTGGTGCGTCCGGCCTTCATCATCCCGGAAACCAAACGGGTGGATGACCTGCTGGAAGAGCTGCAAGAGCGGCGGACCCAGATCGCCATTGTGGTGGACGAATACGGCGGCACCGAAGGTCTAGTGACCATGGAAGACCTGCTGGAAGAGATCGTGGGCGAGATTGAGGACGAGTTCTCCCGCTCCCGCGAGGCCCAGGTGATGCACCAGTCCGATGGGACCGTCCTGGTTGATGCCGGAGTTACCACCGAAGCTGTGGAAGAGATATTCGGCGCCAGTATCGACGGCACTGAGGTGGATACTGTGGGTGGCTACGTCTACCACAGTCTGGGACGAATCCCCCAGGCTGGGGACGTGGTGGAAACCGAGCACCTGCGGATTGAGGTGGTCTCCATCATGGGAAGAAGGCTGCGGCGTCTGCGGATACACCGCATGGGCGAAGGAGCAACGGAGGAAGTCACCTCCTGAAATCAGCTCTCGGTCAAGCGCGGTAAACGTATGAATAAAAAAGAGGCGCCCATATAGGGCGCCTCTTTTTTTATTCGATTGGTGCCGGTCGGCAACCGAGGGTTGGAGTATAGAAGAAATATTCCTGTGGCCTGGTTGCCGCCGAATTCGAGTCCGGGGACCGAGTTCCTTCTCTGGCTACCGGGGACGAGGGGTGTTGGCTCCGCCTGGCGATATGGGTTCGTTCAGATAGATATCGCCGTTGCGAATCTTTATGTTGAACCCACAGGTGGGGTTGATGCAGACCCAGGCCTTGTAATGGACCGCTGCGCCCTGACCGCCGTAGTCCGAGAGTGGGACAAGACTCCCAACCTCACACTTCATGCATTTGGGTATAGCCGTTTCTTCCACGAAATCCTCCTCACAACTCGGAATGGGCCGAGTATAGCACCGCCCACAGGCCGGGAACAACAGAATTTGGGTTGCTGATTACTAATTTTATCACGGCTAGACACTAAAGCGATGGTTTTCGTCGTTATGTCGTCTAGCCGCGCCTAAATTCCCAATTATTATGTCTATTCGAGGAAGTCCTTTAGCTTGCGGGACCGGGTCGGATGGCGCAATTTGCGCAGCGCTTTGGCTTCAATTTGACGGATTCGTTCACGGGTTACCCCAAACTCCCGTCCGACTTCTTCCAAGGTGCGGCTCCGGCCATCTTCCAGTCCGAAACGCAGCTGGAGTACCCGGGCTTCCCGCTCGGTAAGGGTATGGAGGACCTCACCCACCTGCTCTTTCAGCAGTTGGAAGGACGCGGCGTCGGCAGGGGCCGGCGCGTTCCGGTCCTCGATGAAGTCGCCGAGGTGCGAATCTTCCTCTTCCCCGATGGGCGTCTCCAGGGACACCGGCTCCTGGGAAATCTTGAGGATCTCCTCCACCTTTTCCGGGCCAATCTCCATGGCCAGGCCGATCTCTTCCGGCGTGGGTTCGCGGCCGTACTCCTGAAGCAGGCGCCGGTGTTGGCGCATCAATTTGTTGATGGTCTCCACCATATGTACCGGAATCCGGATCGTACGGGCCTGGTCCGCGATGGCGCGGGTGATGGCCTGTCTGATCCACCAGGTGGCGTAGGTGCTGAACTTGTAACCCTTGCGGTAGTCGAACTTCTCCACCGCGCGGATGAGGCCGATGTTGCCCTCTTGGATCATGTCCAGCAGGGCCATGCCCCGGCCGATGTATTTCTTGGCGACGCTGACCACCAACCGGAGGTTGGCTTCTGTCAGGTGGGCCTGGGCCCGATCGCTTTCGGCGTCGATCCGGCGGAAGTAGGCCCGGAATAGCGGGTCCAGTTCCTGCAGGTCTGAGAAACTGCTCAGCTCGGAGAGTTTGGCGTCCAACTGGTCAAGGGTGGAGTCTTCCAGCACATCGACCGCGTCCGGCGGCACCAGCCAGGAGCTGAGGGAGAGGGCGATTATCTTCTGATAGACGTCCTCCGGATATTCGTTCAGTTCTTCGGCGACCGCGGCGATCAGATCGACGTCAACTTCGGCGTCGATGGCGTCCCGCAGTTTTTGGTGGTCGGTGATCTGGGAAACGGTCAGGTCCGACGGCAGACCAAGTTGCTCGGACAGGGCCTTCACCAGGGGGCCGGCTTCCACCATGCGCTTGAGCAGGCCGGCGGTGATCTCCCAGGGGCGGGGTTGGCGGCCTTCCAGTTCGGTCAATTCGTTGCGCAGGCCGTCCAGGTGCTTGCCGCCCTCGATCTTCCGGGCCAGGGAGCGCTCGTCGGCGGACGTAAGCAGCCTGACGCGGCCGATCTCCCGCAGGTACATGCGCACCGGGTCGTCCAGGACTTCCACAGACTCGGTCTCTGGCTCCCATTCCGGCTCATCGGCATCGGTGTCCGGGCGGTCGGTGGCGGTGGCTGTGGCAGTGGCGCCCTCGCCGTTTTCACCGTCCTTCTCGTCACTCTGGGCGGTGCCGTCCCACGCTTCGCCGGGGCTTTCGGCCAGGTTGGTGGGATTGGCGCCGGACATGCCGTCACCATCCGCTCCGTCCTCGTCTCCCCTGGCGGTATCGACACTCCTAAGGATGTCCAGCACAGGGTTTGGGGTATCGGAATCATCCTGCTGGGCTTCTAAAAAGTCCTCCGGCGTCAATTCGCTTGAACTATCCCTTCTTCTGACCATGTTCGCCTCCTCAGCAGGTGATTTCCTGGACTTGACCTCGGCGGAGGTCCTCATTGTTCTTGATGCGTTGGTTCAATTGCAGAATATCATCGTGCTCATCGTCCTCCAGGTCGGGAGGGGACTCGGTGAACCGGATGCCTTCTTCTGCCTTCAATTCTCTCAGATTGCGTTCTTCCAGCCGGGTTGCCACTTCCATCAATGCGGCTATCCGGGCGTTGTTGGTCAGGGGAAGCAATTCCTTTTCCACCAGAGCGTTCAGGTGCCCGGCCAACTCCTCGTTGGAATTGTCCTTAACAATTATTGCCAAGGTCTCGTCTTTATCCAAGCCGGGACCGGCGCCCAACCATTGGGAGAACAGTTCCCGGTTCTCGTGCCGCTTGAAGAACTCGGACCGCAGTCCGTCCGCGTGCTCCCTCAGCTCCGGAAAGCCCAACAGCAACTGCAGACAGTACTCCTCCACGGGGTCGTGGTCCAGCTTGGCGAAGGGCGACGCCACCTGGCCGTTGGGCCTCTGCGGTGCCCGCTGCGTCCGCCGTGCCACCGAGGGGCGGCTCAGGGTTGCCTTGACCGTGTCTATGGGCACGTCCAGTTCCTGGGCCAGCATTTCCACGGCACTGGCCTGCTGGATACCCTCTCCCAAGGCGTGGATGGCGGGGGCAACCTCGGCCACTATCTGGGCCTTGCCCTGGGGAGTGGCGCTCTCGCCGTTCTCCCTGGCGGATCTTATGCGGAAGTTGATGGCCGGTATGGCCTCTTCCACTAATTTGGCCCATTCCCTGGGCGATTTGTGAATCACTTCATCCGGGTCCTGTCCCGGTGGCATGACGATGATCCGAGGGTCAGGGTCGGATGCTTGGGGCGACCCGTCCGGCCCCTGGTGTTTGACCAACTTGGTCCGGTAATTCTCCAGTATCACATCCAGGCTGCGCAGGGTGGCAGCCTGTCCGGCGGCATCCTGGTCCAGGGCCATGGTCATCTTGCCCGTGAGGCGCCTTAACGCGTCCACCTGGAACTCGGTGAGCGCGGTGCCCATTTGGGCCACCACGTTCTTGAAACCTGCTTGATGTGCCGCGATGGCGTCCATGTAGCCTTCAACGATCACGGCGCCGTCTTTTCTGATGTCGGTCCGGGCCCGGTCCATGGCATAGAGCAGCCGGCTCTTGTCGAAGCTGGGCCCCTGGGGCGTGTTCAGGTATTTGGGCTCAGACCCGTCCAGGGTACGGGCGCCGAATCCCACCAAGGCGCCCTGGGCGTCCCGGATGGGGAACATCAGCCGGCCCCGGAAAAGGTCCCGGTGCATCCCGTCGTCGCCGATGCGGACAACGCCGGCGCTGACCAGTTGTTCCAGGGAATGTCCCTCCCTGGTCAGATGGTTCTTCAGTGAATCGCCGTCGGTCGGGCTCAGGCCGATCTGAAATGCCTCGGCGGCCTGTTTGTCCAGACCCCGCTCTTCCATGTACGCCCGGGCATTGGCACCCTGGGTGGATGCCAGCGTGCGCTGGAAGAAGGCGCAGGCATCTTCGTTTATCTTCTGTACCGCTTCGTCCTTGGGCCTCTGGCCGCGCTGGGGCAGGGGCACTCCGGTCTGTTGGGCCAATTGCCGCAGGGCTTCCCCGAACTCCAGGTTTTCGGCCCGCATCACAAATGAGAGGGCGTCTCCCCCTGTGGCACAGGCGCCGAAGCAGCGCCAGGACTGCCGGTCCGGAAAGACGTGGAAAGACGGCGTCTTTTCCTGATGGAAGGGGCAGTTGGCTTTGAAGCTCCGGCCGGAGCGCTGGAGAGGCACGCGTTGAGATACGACCTCAACGATGTCCAACCGGCTCTTTACATCATCGACGACGGTCATAAAACGGCCTCATGGGATACGAGGCCAGGACACGCCTGCAATGAAAATGTTCTATTCGAGTTCTCCGTGGCTCCACCGCCCAACAACAGAATCGCCTGAATCCTGGTCCAGGCGGGGACTAAGCACGTGAAAATCACGCAATTAGACCATTCTATATTCTACCACGGAGGGCTTCCTTTGGACAGGCGCAGATACCCGTGAAACACCTGTTTTGATGCATACCGGGATGACAGGAACCAGGTAAAGGGGACCAAAAGTGCTCTAGGTACTGCCCTTGCCCACACTCAAGGCATCCTTTTGGCTGAGCATCTCATGGAGCGAGTCGGTGACTGTGGCGTCCAAACGCGCCTCGGCCATCTTCCCCAGGTCCTGCCCAAAGTCCAAGTCCCAGGCCAGCACCCGTGACCCGCGGGCCCGGAATTTGCCGTGGAGGGAGGCGTTGTAAGAGTCGTTGGCCGGGTCATACCAATCGGCCTGCACCAGGGGGCTGAAACAGCGGGAACGGATGGGAAATGGGTGATAACGGGACCAGATGTAACCACGGGCGATCCGGGGTTCGATCTTCCGCAGTTCCCAAAGCGATATGGGATTGAAGCTGGCCACAAGAGTGCTGTCCCAACGGGCGTGACGCCGCACGACTTCGGCCACTCTGTGGGCGATGAGGCGCATACCCTTGATGATAGCCTTCATTTCCACATTGATCAGGAAGCCGGGTGGAAGGGTCTCAAAGACCTCGTCCAGGGTCGGTGTTTTGAGGCCTTGGAATTCCCGGTGAAACCAGTTCCCGGCGTCCAGTTCCCGGATCTGTTCCAGGGTGGAGTGGTTGACCAGCCCGGTGCCGTTGGAGGTCCGGTCCAAGTGGCGGTCGTGGAAGACCACCAGCTTTTCGTCCTTGGTCAGCCGCACGTCCAATTCGATACCGTCGGCGCCAGAGTCCATTGCGCGTTGGAAGGCGGGGATGGTGTTTTCAGGCGCTGTGGTGACGTCGCCGCGGTGGGCGATCAAAAGAGGGACTTCCTGGGAGCCCGGGGGGAAATCCCAACTGGTCACACGTTGATCGCTGGGTGATGGAGACTTTCCCGATGGCATATTCGTACTCGTGAAACCGGTTAACCGCCTGGCGGTTTCACATTACTCAGGCCAGTCTCGCAGTGTCAAGAATCCGGAGGGCATGTGATAGCGGGCGGGCAGGGGTAGAATGTCTCATGTGTCCGGGCCAGATTCCTACCCGGACCAACCGCCTTGGCGAAAAAAGGGGGACATGAGGCCGCTTTCGGGAGTTAGAGGCACTCTCTGGTCAGTGTTGCAGAGCGCCGACTTTCGTGTCATCTGGTACGTGGGCAGCATCGGCGAGTTCGGCCGCCGCATGGAGCTCCTGGTACTAAGCTGGCTTGTGCTCCAGCTCACGGACTCCTACTTCCAGTTGGGTCTGGTCCTGGCATTCAACAACCTGCCTAGGCCCATGGTTTCCATGTTCACCGGTTACATCGCCGACCGGTTTGCCCGTGCCAAGGTGATGCTGGCAGCCCAATCCATCAACGTACTGACAGCGGCGGCTCTCTTGGCCGTGATGGCCGTGGACTTTGATCTGGTCCAGCCTTGGCACGTATTCGCGGCGGTCTTTCTCCAGGGGCTCACAAAGGCCATAGAAGACCCGTCCCGCCGTACGGGCATCTTCGATATAGTCGGCCCTCAAAAGCTGGTCAACGCCCTCTCCCTTGATGTCATCAGCAACAACGCCGGAAAGATGACGGGGCCGGTGGTGGGCGGAATACTGGTGGACACCGCGGGGTTCACGGGCGCCTTCGCCGTCCTGTTGACGGTCCACCTTTATAATTGGGCCTTGATGACCCGCCTCCAGATTCCGGTCTTCCAGGGCACCGGCAATGCCGAGCCAGTCTGGCGCAGCATGGGCACCGCCGTCAAATACGCCTGGCGCAGCCCGGTGTTGGTGGGACTGCTCTACATCACCATCGTGATGAACACCCTGGCATTTCCCTTCCAACAGTTCATCCCGGCCATCGGGCGCGACCACCTGGGTGTGGGCGCTACCCTGGTCGGACTGCTGGTGGCCGCCGACGGCATCGGCAATCTGATGGGAGCGGCCATGATGGCGGTCAGCCGGGACCTCCGCTACCACGGGCGGGTATTCGCTCTGGGATCGGCTGGGGTATTGGTGATTGGCATGCTCTTTGTCTGGTCACCCTGGTACGCTCTGACCTTTACTCTGCTCTGCCTGGGCGGCATCTGCCAGTCCGGCTTCGCTACGATGCAGAGCGCTGTGACCATGTTGGCGACACCCCATGACATGCGCGGCCGGGTGATGGGACTCCTCAGCGTCTGCATCGGAGCAGGCACCCCTTTGGGTGTGGTGGAAATGGGTGCGGTGGCCGGGGCGTTCACCATCCAGATTGCCATCTTCCTCAACGCCTTTGCCGGGTTCGTGTTGCTCCTCCCGGCGATGGCCCTCACGCCTCTACTCTGGAAGCCCCTGACCCAAGTCGAGTCCGACGCTCCGTCAGGTGCCCAGATTTCCACTGAACCCGCCGCCGACCAGGCTTCTTCATAGTTCTTGGCAAGACGCTCCTTGCCCGCCTCCCTGCCAGGGGTTATATTCTGGTAGTCCGGGCGGCACCGTGCCCGGCGTTCTGAACGGACTTGGAGTAGAGATGTCCCGAATAGTAGATTGGCCGGCGCGGATGAAAGAGGTCTGCGCCTTTGTGGGCCTCGGGCAGGAGGAACTGGAGATAATCCAGTCCACCCGCGAACTGGTGCTGGCCAGGGGTGAGGAACTCACGGCGGCGGTCTACGACCATTTTTTGAAATTCCCCGAGTCCCGCCGCTTTTTCCTCACCGATGAAGGCGAGGTCAACGAGGAACGTCTGGAACGCCGCAAGCACAGCCTCATGCGCTGGCTCCGGGGATCTTTGGATTTCAAGATAGATGAGGACTATCCCATCCGCCTGCTGGCCACCGGGATAGTTCACAGCCATCCCCCGTCCCACCGGGCCCACATGGGCTCGGTCCCCAGCCGGTTCATGATCGGCACCATATCCTTTGTTCAGACGGCGTTGGCCGAAATCTTGGACGAAGAGATGGCAGACAAAGCTGAGGCACAGCGGGCGTCGGTGGCCTGGAACAAGATGCTGATGGTCCAGTTGGACATACTGCTGGCGGGTTACGTCAGCGAGACACCCACCGAACCGGAGGGCGAGGCCCCGGCCCTGCCCGAAACCCAATCGGAGTAACGGACCGACTTAGGAGAGAAAAATGGGCAAGGTGTTGGTAATCCAAGGCGCAGGGATGAACATGCGGGGCAAGGCCCAGGTGGAGATTTTCGGGCCCATGACCCTGGATGAGATGAATGAACAGATCCGCGGCTACGCCGAGGGTCTGGGAATGGATATCGAGCTTTTTCAGTCGAATATCGAGGGCGAAGTGGTCAATGCTTTGTACGATGCCCACGAGCGAAACTTCGACGCAGCTTTAATCAACCCCGCCGGGTACACCACCGTATCCGGTCCGCTGAAGGGTGCCATCACCCAGGTGGGCTTCCCGGTTATCGAGGTCCACGCCTCCAATCCCACCGCCCGCGGCACCGTCTCCCAGGTACTTCCGGTCTGCAAGGGCTCGGTGTACGGCTTCGGCGTCTATGGCTATAAGTTGGCCTTGGAAGCCGTCAAGCAGATGTCCTAAGCGGCCTAGTCGCAGCGGTAGCAGCGCCGTTTGTTGAAAACCTCTTCGTGGGCGGCGCGGGTGCCGATTAGGTAATCGATGACGACCCGGAACGTCTTGCTGTCGTTGGATATTTGGAACTTATCTTTCATTGACCGCATGAACGCCATCTGGTCAGGGGTCAATTCAATCTCGTAAGTCTGCTTGGGACTTGCCATTTTGGTGTCTTCTCACGGTTGCGGGCTTGCTCATAAGCTTTGCCCATAACACAATACCCTAGGAAATCGGGATTCTTACACCTGGGGTGGTGCACTGTTCATGAGATTGGCGTTTACCGTACTGGCGGTATTGTTGTTCCTTACCGCTTGCGGTACGGACGGCAACAGGCTGTCTTCCACCGTACAGCCTACACCATCTCTCCCTGGAGACGCCGACTATTTCCGGTCGGAGGCGGTTTCCTACTGGGATGCGTTCAACCGCTACGACCTGGAGACGGTTAAGACCTATTACGCGCCGTCCTACCTGATGGTCCAAGAGGAGAATCTAGTCCGCGACATCGGGCTGCTGGAACAGTTCGGCGTCACGTTTTGGGCCTGGAAGAACACGAAGCTCCGGTCTTCAACGACGATGGTGCGTGGCAGATGATGCTGCTTATGGAGGAGCCCAACGGTCTACGGGTGATCAGGATGAACTGGGAAGATACGGGTGGAGAATGGCTGCTAACCGAAGTCCAAGAGATCACTGACTGAGTAGCCCTTATAGGGCCGCGTCCTGTACCGCCTGGGAGATTGCCGCCAGGCGGGGCGTGTTGGAGACCTCGGCCCGGAACCCGTTGGTGATGTAGGCCATGGCCAGCCCGGTGTCAGGATTGGCCCAGCCGATGGAAGTCCCGGAGCCCGCGTGGCCAAAGGTGCGGATGCTCTCGTTCCCAGGTGTTGCTGAACGAGGGTCTCCCAGGGACAGGCCCAGGGAGCGGACCACCTGGCGATCAAGCGTATGGTCCAGGCCCTCTGACTGCTGCTTCGTCACCTCGGCCACAGTCTCCGGTTTCAGGGTAACCACGCCATCCAGAGTGCCACCGCCTGCCATCATGGCATAGAACTTGGCCAGCCCCCGGGCGGTGGCGATTCCGCCTCCGGCAGGCAGGACGGCGGTGTGGACTTCCGGCCGGTTGTAGATGGTCACCTGGCTGGTGCGGTCGCAGTCCTCCATGGCATGCAGCTTGGCAACCCGCTCTTCCATATCCGGGTCGATACCCAGGTGGAATTCCTGGATCTGTAGCGGACCCGTGATTTCTTCCCTGACGAATTGGTCTATGGGTCTTCCATCGATGCGGCGGACCAGTTCTCCTACCACCCAACCGAAGTTGCGGGGGTGATAGGCGATGACGCGGCCCGGCTTGTAGTCCAAGGGTATCTGCTCCATGGCCTCCACGGCCGCCTCCCAGTCGTGCCAGCGGTCCCAGGTCATGTGGCTGGGCGTGTCGGGGAACCCCGCCTGGTGGGTTAGAACGTGGCGGATGGTAACGTCTTCTTTGCCTTTCTGGGCGAACCCCGGCCAGTGGCTGGCCACGGTGTCATCCCAGTCGAACTTGCCCCGCTCCCAGAGTATGTGCAGGCAGGCTGCGCTGACGGCTTTGGTGGAGGAATAGAGCACGAAGATGGAGTCGGCGGTTATGGGCCTTCCCGATTCCCGGTCGGCCAGCCCACCGTAGAGGTCCAGAACGGGTTTACCGTGCCGGTAAACGGCTAGAGCGGCGCCGGGATGCACCCCGGTCTCGACCTGCTCCATGAACAGTTTTTCCACCCGTTCCAGACCCTTGGGGTCCATCTGTGCGCTTTCCGCCGCTACCACCATTTCGTTACTTCCTCGACACTCTGGCGTGGATTCCTGGGCTAAACCACATTCAATTCCGCCCCGCCCAGACCCTCAATCATTATGGAGCAATTGTCGCCGGCCTTCAGGAATTTGGGCGACACGATACTGCCGGTAATTATCACCATCCCAACCGTTAGGCCCAAGCCCTGCTCCGCCAATTTGTTGGCCAACCAGGCCAGGGGCTCTAAGGGATGACCCATGACATCGGACCCGTGGCCATCGCCCACGACCTCGCCGTTGATGGTCATTGAGCCGTAGGCCGCGGGGAGGTCTATACCCCGCCAGTCTGTGACCGGATCACCCAGCACCACACCGGCGTTGGAGATGTTCCCGGCCACGGCGCTTATGAACTGGGTCCGCTGTCCCTGGCCCGGTGTGCGGCGGTTGTCTATCACTTCGAAGGCGGTCATCAGGGACTCCACTGCTTCTGAGACCTTTTCCCGGTCGTAGGGAGCGCCCGAAGCGGGAAGATCGCTGCCCAGCCGGGCAGCCACTTCGCATTCGATGCCCAGTTGGACAAAGTCGCCGGCGGACAGGGTGGACGGCGACTGGCGGATGTTGTTGGCCAGCATGATGCCCATGGCCGGTTCATCGACGCCGTTGGCCTGCTGCAAAACCGGAGTGGTATAGGCCAGCTTGTAACCGGCAATATCACCTTGTTCCTTTGACATCTCCATCTGGTAGGCCCGCTGCACCAGGTAGGCCTCATCCAGGTCATCGGGGAGCTGGTCAGGCGCCAGCAGGTGGAGTTGATTGCTCCGGAACTGGCCGGCTAGAGTCTGGGCCGCATTTTCTATCTTTTCGCTGTTTGGCATATCTCTACCCTTTTCTATACGGTGTTCGGGTGGTCAGGCGATGTCGATGCCCACCGGGCAGTGGTCGGAACCCATCACCTCGGAAAGTATAAAAGCGTCGGTCAATCTGGGAGCGAATTCCTGGTCGACGAAGAAATAGTCGATGCGCCAACCCACGTTGCGCTCCCGGGCCTTGGTCATCTGGTCCCAGTAGGAGTAGTTGCCCGGCTCCTGGTTGAACAAACGTAAGGTGTCGGCGTAGCCGCAGGCCAGAAACTCATCCATCCACTCGCGCTCAATGGGGAGGAACCCGGAGACCTTCACGTTCTCTTTGGGCCGTGCCAAGTCTATCTCTTTGTGGGCGGTGTTCACATCGCCGCAGACCACCACATGCTTCCCGCTCTTTCTGATGTTCTCCGCATACACAAGGAAGGCGGCGTAGAACTCCATCTTGTACTTCAGCCGCTCGGCCGAGCGTTTGCCGTTGGGGAAGTAGATGTTGAACAGGGTGAATTCGCCGAAGTCCGCGATGATGGTCCGGCCTTCGCTGTCGAACCGGTCTCCGAAGCCGAACTGGACGCTCACGGGTTCCTTCTTGGTGTAGAGGCCCACACCGCTGTAACCCTTCTTTTCAGGTGTGGAAAAGTAGGAGGAGTACCCCCCTATGGACCTGATCTCCTCTGGCAATTGCTCCTCATGGGCTTTGGTCTCCTGCAGACACATGATGTCCGGGTCCGCACCGGAGAACCAGTCCAAGAAACCCTTGCGGTGGGCCGCCCTGAGNCCGTTCACATTCCAAGAGAGTACTCGCATAAACCAATACCTTATATATGTGGACCTGAATGATACTCGATGGACCGTTTTGATACGCCNGCAAACCGACTTGCCACAGCGGGAGTACCCGGTTGACCCACCGCCAGACCGGCAAGGTCATCTGACCTGCTCCNACTGGACCACGCACGGGTCNGGCCCGCCCGATTATATCCGTTGGCTTGCCNCCGTCAACCAACCGGTGGTTACNGGCTGAGGCCAATTGACGTGCTATCANTGCGCCCTCAAAGAGGGTACCAATCTTCGCGGCGGGCTTTTTCGGCCNCTGGGAGCGCGATCNAATGACCAAAACAGGACAAGACCACNTGGACAGCCTGCGGGACGGCCGCAGCGTCTATCTGAATGGGGAGCTTGTTGGTGANGTGGTGGACCATCCCGCCTACCGCAACGCCATCAGGACTACCGCGGGCCTTTACGACTTCCAGGCCNCCCCNGAGAACCAGGAGTTGATGACTTTCGTGTCGCCCACCGGGGCCCGGGTTAACCGGTCCTGGCACCTGCCCGAGTCCTACGACGAACTNGTGGAGCGGCGGCGGGCCATTGAGGNCTGGGCCGAACAGACCAACGGGTTCTTGGGGCGTTCTCCCGACCATGTGGCCTCGTCCCTTTGCGGCATGATGATGCGTCTCGACCTGTTCGAGGCTCACGGAGAGAAACGGGCGGCGGCGTTCCGGGACTATTTCGAATACGTCAGGGACAATGACCAATTCGTGAGTTACGTGGTGGTCGGCCCCCAGGCCGACCGTTCCAAGGGCGTTGGCGGTCAGTCCGAGGAGTTTCTGACCGCCGGCATCTGCGACGAAGATACCCAGGGAATCACCGTAAAGGGCGCCAAGATGCTGGGCACCAGTTGCATCTTGGCCAATGAGGTCCTTCTGGGGACTATCCAGCCCATGAGGCCGGGGGAAGAGCAGTATGCTTTCTCAGCCGCGGTCCCCCTGGGTGTCAAAGGGGTCAAGATACTGTCTCGCAAGTCCTACGAGGCCGCGGCGGTCTCCGAGTTCGACAACCCCCTCTCCTCCAAGTTCGACGAAAATGACGCCGTGATCTACTTCGACGAGGTAAAGATCCCTTGGGAGCGGGTCTTCGTCCATCGGGACCCGGCCATGTGCTACGCCCAGTACCACGAGAGCCCGGCCCACGTGTTTCACAACTACCAGGCCCAGGTGCGTTTGATGGTGAAACTACGGTTCTTGGTCGGCGTGGCTCGGAAAGTTGCCGAAACCACCAATGTGATCAGCTATCCCCAGGTGGTGGAGAGTCTGGGCAGACTGGCCGGCCAGGCCGCGCTGATCGAGGGGATGGTCTACGGTATGGAAGCCAAGGGCCGTTGGGTGGGGAAGTACTACGCGCCGGACCGGCACCTCATGTACGCCTCCCAGGTACAGGCCCAGCAGATGTACCCGCAGATAATCCAGGCCATACGTCAGCTTACCGGGGGCGGGGTGATCATGATGCCCTCTTCCATTCAGGACTTCGCCAGCCCGGAGACTGCAGGCTATATCGAAAAGACCCAGCAGTCGCCGATCATGGATTCCGAGAACCGGGTCAAGCTCTTCAAGCTAGCCTGGGATGCCATCGGGTCCGAATTCGCCTCCCGTCATACCCAGTATGAGATGTTCTATTCGGGAGCGGAGTTCGCGGTACGCAACCATTCCTTCCGTACGTATGGATGGGAACGGGCCACCGATATGGTGGACCGGTTCATGACCGGTTACGACCTACCGCGTTGAATCCCAACGCCCATCTGAAAAAAGCGCCCCGGCCAACGTATTGACCGAGGCGCTGAACAACCGCTGCCTGCTCCTCTGAGGACGTTAACGGGTCCCCGCTCGCTCTCCTCCCCACCTCGCATCGCCCCAGGGATACGGTTGCTCTTATCGGCGCGTATGCGGTGAGGGACAAGGCCGGGTTATTAGATGGCGGCTGCCAGTTGTTTGATCTTCCAGGAAAGGTCTGATACCGAGAACGGCTTGGCCAGAAAATCCGGGCTGAAGTATGGTCCACAGCGCTCAATGACTTCCTGATGGGGCAGGCCGGACGTCAGCAGGATCTGAATATTCGGCCGTGTTTCCCGGAGCTGTTCGGCTAACTGGATGCCACCCATGTAGAGCATCGCCACATTGCTGAGGAGAATGTGGATGTCCTCATGTGAAGGGTCGTTGGCCAATTCCAGGGCTTCCACCCCGTTTCTGGCTTCCAACACCCTGTATCCGTCCCGCCGCAATACAGTGGAAAAAACTCCAAAAGCGGCCGGTCGTATTCAACCAGCAGCACCGTCGGGTAGGGCGCTGGCTTGCCATTTTCGCGCTGGACTTCTAACACAGGTTAAAGGTTCTCCAAATTCAGGGCGGCGGACGCTTTGTCTAGGCTCGGGGCCCGGGTGGCTGTTCCGCCTACCCACAGTAGCCGCAGTATACAAAACGTATATATCTTTCCTGTGTGGTTTGGGTATGAGTAAAGCTGACTCCAGACCATATTCCAGCACCGGTCCTTAAGAATTCCTCAGGCCCAAAAGCGGTGGGTACAAAGTCTCCAATGGGTATCTGAAAAAACGGGATGGGTCTGCCAACGGCGATTTAAGTATCAGACCGGTTAATAAACCCTCGGCGTTGGGATACCCAAGGGCTGCTGATGTAACAGCCGGATCTGCTCCAGTGGAGAGTGGTCGAAAAAGTTATCCAGACCACCGGTCTGAGATTGATTCGTTGCTTCGGCTGACGCTTTACGGACCAACAATGGACCTAATGGATCCATCGAATGACCCCAGTTAGACGCCGGCCAAGACCCCCCATTACCCCACGCATGATGGCCCCTGAGGGGATTAGATACCCATTGTCCGAACGACACAATTACCGGAGTAACGGCGAAGTGACCAAAAAGTTTTGGAGGGTATGCGACAGAAACATTCGGCAAGAACAATGAAGTGAGGATTGAGGTGAGATGTGAGGTGGGGAGGGGAGTTTTCAGCGCGCAGCTATAGCGCGAGAGTTTTCAAGCGTGACGGCCCGCAGGCCAGAATCTACCCCCGATTAGGAGATAGGATAGCAATTCAGGACTATATCACCAACGGACATCATCAAGAGGAAGAAGAAGACTAACCCCGAGTCAAATTTGATGTCAATGAGCGGGCCCCGGCCCGGATCAAGGTCATTGGCGTCGGCGACGGCGGATGTAACTGTGTGAAGTGCATGATGCGCCACAGCGTTCCCGGCGTCACCTTTGCCATGGTCAACACCGACATCAAAGCATTGGAGACGGATGATCCCGCCGTGAAACCAAATAGGCGGGGACCCCTTAGGGCCGCAAGGCCCGTTACGGAGGTTCCCGCCCAAGTTTCGCCAGTAATCTGTGGAGGCAGTGCACCTATTTCTTAGCTCCTTCCTAAGCCGCCCCCACGGACCCTGATATCCACCCATCGTTGTGTGCAGATGTGGGAGGGAGCCTGGCCGCCGTCCTGGGTTTTATTGAGTTCTTTTATCTAATTCCGGGAGGAGGGAGGCGGCGGGCCAGGTCATTAAACCAACTGATCAGGTAAAGATATATCACGATGATGATTAGTATGCCCAGACCCGCCAGGGAAAGGGCGATTATCCCCAGGAGCTTGGACGCATCTTCCCCGGTCAGCCCCGTAGCGCCATCAGCGCCATCCGCGCCATCAACTCCATCCGTTCCAGCCGCCCCAGTACTTCCCTGCGCCCCCGTCGCTCCGCTCAGGTCCGGTACCGTAAGATTGACCGCGCTCTGCGTGCCATCGCCGTCGGTTGCT
The DNA here is from genome assembly GCA_002721995.1 of Chloroflexota bacterium. GTDB lineage: Bacteria > Chloroflexota > Dehalococcoidia > Lucifugimonadales > UBA3495 > UBA9611. The sequence goes on along the minus strand of PBMF01000017.1, from coordinate 9,578 downwards.
GAAATCTCATAGGTCCCCTGGGTCGATGACGGTGCTGAGATCACCAGTCTGAAGCTACCCGCATCGTCGGCAGCCGCTGTTCCCAAGACCATCCCCTCAGAGGTGACTGTGACCATGGAGCCCGGGCCAAATCCCGCTCCGTTAACGGTGGACACCAAGCCGGTGTTGGGCACCAAGCTCAAGGTGGTGGGAATCGGGACCGGTGTGGGTTCGACCATGAACACGGGTATCGGGTCGGTGAAGGTCAGGTCAAGGGCATATATATTGAAATCCCCTTCGAAGCGCCGGGTTTCCACGGCGTCTATACGTCCGAATTCGTTGACCAAATGGAAGGTGACAAGTCTGCCGACCAGTTCCTCATCGTCCGGGTTGAGCTGCAACGCCACGTAACTGCCATCGGCGTCGGTGAGCGCCGGATCGCTCTCGAAGACGTCAACACAATCGGCCACGCAGCCGATGATTTGAGTACCCTCTGGCGGAATCTGCCCCTTCACAGTGACGATACCTGAAAAGAAATTGGCCCCGTAGGGTTGCGGCGGTACGCCTCCCTGGCCCGGCCCGGCCCCCAGCAAAAACAACCCCAACACCAACAGACTGGAAATTACGGCCAGGTTCTTTAGCCGGTTAAACACACGCTTGAGGACCATTCTCTTTTCCTTTGACCACACTGAGGGAAATTATGCCGGTGACCGGTCCGCGAACCGGTTCTTTGTATATGGTGGCGTAAATGGGGTGCAAGGCACATAGCGAGAGGGATTCGGTTTTTACCGGGTTTTCAACGGCCCAGGCACAGAATTCCCTTTGATTCTAGGCCCAACCCCTACGGTATATCGAGGCCGTTTGGCTAGGGGAACGGGTCCAATCGGCCCTTGGAGTTCCGGTCTCAATAACCGAAGATGTACCTGCGATTCGGTGCCTTAACCGGCCAAGGGAGGTTGGCGATGAGAGCAGAACATCCCGGCGACAACAAATGGCTGGACAGAATGGGTCTGATGATTGCCGCGCCGCTGATGGTGATGGTGGGGGCCATCGTAGTGGTTATCCTTTCCACCCCCATCATGATCGCCATGACTATGGTGGTATTTGCGACTGCACTGCTGTGGATGGCGTCGGTGGTTACCCGGCAGCCCATGACATTCATGGTTGAAAAGGAGGAGGAGATGTGTGAGACCGCCGATATGATGGTCGGCCTGGAGGAGAAGACTGTGGAAATGGTCACGGTATTGACCGCAGCTCCGGTTGTGCGGGTGACGGCCACCATCACCAAAGTTGTGGGCCCCTGCCCTCTGGGAATGATGCCCGGCAACATGTGGAAGATCGGACCTGACGGCAAGTTGTCCCGTCCCATCTGCCGCCCCGGCGCGACGGCGCTCAGAGCGCTGTTCAGGATGTCCAAGGACGACGCTCTGGACATGGCAACCTGCTGCGAGTGCGAATACGAGGGAAGGGAAGTCACCTTCACGGTCCGGGAGCCGGAGGAAGAGCTGGTCTAGACTCCAGCACCCGTTTGGCTAACAATCTCAAAGAAGGCGGCGCAGATCATGCGCCGCCTTCTTCTATCTCTCTTTGGTGCCTGATCAAGAAACGTNTTACCGCCACCAATGCCCAGGCCGCTTCGATGACGGTGATGGGGTAGACCTCTTCCAGNCCGCTGTACAGAGCGGTCATACCCGAGCCAATGGCGAAGACCAGNACCAGCCATTTGGACCGCTCCTCCGTCCANTAGGAGAGGAACATNATGCTCACGGCAATCACGCCGAAAAGGGTTAACACCGGAGTCTACTCNCCNTTGATCTCGCCGTTCTTCGGGANCGCCGGCCGCAGCAATATTTCGTAGGCCAGCGCTCCAATNGGCCCCCCGGCCAATGGCCCAACTATNTAGACCCAGAAACCGTTGGACGGGCCCGGTATGGCCACNGAGTCCCANCCCGCGATGAAAGCGACCAACCGGGGNCCGAAGTCACGGGCCGGGTTCCAACCTCCCTGGGTCAGNGGCGCGAACACCGCGATCAGCAGGGCAATGGTCACCCCCACCAACACCGGGGTCAACCGGCCGTTGCTGAGACTGGCCCGGNTGGGATCGACCAGTGCGAAGATGACGAAGACCAGNATGGCCGTNCCGAATCCTTCCACCAGCATCGCGGCCAAGGGCGATACCAGAGACTTTGAATCGGGGTCAGTGCCGATGATGTCCGGGTTGGGGAAATACTGCCCAAAGACCATGGCTGACAGCTCGCTGCCCGCCGCCCCCCGAACCAGTCGATTGGTCTCCTCAAAACTCTCAATCATGGCGCCGAAGACCAGCCAGACCGTCAAGCCGGCGATAAACGCTCCCAGTAACTGGGCACCCCAATACGGGACGACTTTCACCGCCGGGAACTCTCTGGGGCGGCAGAGGGCAAAGGCCAGGGTGACCGCCGGGTTCAGGTGCGCCCCGGACGCCGCCGCGGTAACGTAGATCGCCAGGGTCACAACCAATCCCCAGACCATGGCCACCTGCCAGAGCCCGGCGTGGGCCCCGGTGATCACCGCAGCCGCCACAACGCCGGTGCCGATGGCCACCATCAGATAGGTGCCGACCATCTCGGCGCAGCAGGCCCAAAACAGTTTCATCTGTCCGCTCCGGGCTTGTTACCGGGGAGTCGAATCAATTGGACGGCTTTCCCTCGTCAAATTGGACCAAGATCCCGTCGGGGTCGTAGACGAAGATGGTCCGTACCTTGCCGTTGGCGTCGGTGAAGTCGGAGATATCCCCCGCCAGTTGCACGCCTTTGCCGGTCAGTTGCTTGGCGTAGGCGGCCACGTCCTCAACTTCAAATGAGATGTGACTTATGCCCTTCTGATCTAGTTTGATGGGAACTCCGCCCACCTCGTCGCCGGGGTGAGAGGTGAGGACCAAGAACGGCTGGACTGAATCGTCGAACCAGATGTTGGCCACTGTCCGGGCCTCTCGGGGCCGTTCGTACATCTCGGCGGACTCGGCGCCGGGCCGGTTGGCCATCTGTTGGGTGGTCTGCATCTTCACGGTCATACCCAGGAGGTCGCGGTAAAACTCCAGGGATTTTTCTAGGTCTGCGACGCAGACCGCGATGTGGGAGACTCCTTTAGCTTTCAAAACGGACTCCAGAAATGGGATTGCCGAGACCCTTCGGCAGCGGCGGGAATGTTACCGGGCAGCCGTGGGGTTGTCAAAACCGTGCTCGGCCGCAGGCACGGTGTAAAATGCTGGCGAATATGATAATCCGCGGCCTTCCCGGCGGGTGCCCGCTTGGAGAAGTCCGCGAGAGGTGTTTTGATGACCCAGGCAAAGGAAGGACTACCCCTGCCCCTGGAGGGTATCAGAGTATTGGACGCGACTCATATCGTCGCCGGCCCATTTTGTTCCATGATTCTGGCGGACATGGGCGCGGAGGTCATCAAGATAGAAAGACCCCGTACCGGAGACCTGGCCAGGGCCCGCGCTCCGTTCATCAAGGCTGAGGACGGACGGGAAGCCAGTTCCCGGTTCCTGGGGGTGAACCGCAACAAGAAGAGCGTCTCGATAGACCTACGCAATCCCAGGTGCAAGACGGCCTTCGAGGAACTGATCCGCAACTCTGACGTGCTGGTGGACAATTGGGGTTCCGGGGCCTTCCGGCGTCTGGGCCTGGGTTACGACCACCTCAGTGAGATAAACCCTGGCCTGGTCTACGCCAGTATCACCGGGTACGGTGACAGCGACGGACTCAAGGGCCCTTATTCGGACCGTCCAGCCAACAACCTGGCCATCCAGGCAATGTCCGGCTGGATGGAGATCACCGGCGACCCGGACGGCCCTCCCCAAAGCGTGGGCGACAATATCGGCGATTCCATCCCCGGCGTTTGGACCGCGTTGGGAATAGTGCTCGCGCTGGAGACCAGACGCAAGACCGGCCTGGGCCAGCACGTGGACATGGCCATGTACGAATGTTTGGTCTCTCACATCGAGAGCAACATGAACTTCTTCCAGGCCACCGGCAGCAATCCGGGCCGTTCCAGGGACCGCCTGGCGACCGCCGGAATCACATTCAAGGCCAAGGACGGCAATGTAGTCTTGGCTGGCCTGCGCACTGAGGAGAGGATGCGCCAGCTCTGGACCATGATACGACGGGAGGACCTGCTGGAAGGTGACGCACGCTACCTGGCCGGGCCGGGCATGGACGGGGATTTCTACTACCATCATATCATTCCGGCGCTGGAGGAATGGTCATCTAAGCTGGGCAAGTTCGAGGTGGCGGCCAGGCTCACCGAGATAGGCTTTTCCATGGGCGTGACCCAGACCATGACCGATCTGGACAACTGCCCGCAATTGGAAGCCCGCAAGATGTTCATCGAGACCGGGGACACCCTGGGCGGGACCTTCCGGGGCGTCAAAACGCCGGCCCGCCTCACCGCCTGCGTCGATTCCCCCGAAGAACGGGCGCCCACGCTGGGCGAGCATAATCAGGACGTGCTCTGCTCTCTGGGCGGGATGACCTCGGATGAAGTTGCCGAGTTGGAGCGGGAAGGGGCGCTCTAGGGCGCCTGCGGAATTTCTTCCGGCGGAGTGATGGGCCGCCGGACCAAGGACGAAAACAACAGGACCGGCAGCAGCAGCACCAGACCCAGGGACACGCTCATTGCCACCGCTGCCTGGGCGCTGAAGTAGTTGGCCACCACCCCAACGGCCAGTCCTCCAACGGCCGCGATGCCGATGCACTCGCCGTTCATACCCAGGGCCGTGCCCCGCATGTCCGGCCGGGCGGCCACCAGGATGATGGTGCTTTGCATCGTGCTGAATCCCGCCATGCCGAATCCGGCCGTCAGCAGCATGACGAAGGACAACGGGTACCAGGGTGAGAGGGCGAAGAATAACAGGCCCAGCATCTGCAGCGCCAAACCCAGACAGAAGACCCTTCCGTGATAGCGCAGTGCCGTTAGAGACGCAATGGCCATGGCCGCCAGGAACGACCCGATGGCCGGGGCCGCGATGAGTATTCCAGTCAGGCCCGCGCCGACCCCCAGATGGTCCCTGGCCACCACCGGGAACAGGGACTCAACGCTGAAGGCCAGTCCGTTCATTATCAGGGTGACGATGAGTACTCCGCGGATGAACCCGTTGCCGATGGAGTATTTGAACCCATGGCCCAATTTCTCCCAGAAGGGGTCGGATCTGGAGGCTGTCACCGGTTGCCTGAACTGGACCATGGCCGTGAATAACCACGCAACAACGTAGACCACCAGGAGAAAGACGAACGCTCCTGAAAATCCGGTAAGTTCCACAAGAAGGCCCGCCATGAACGGTCCAACGAATTTCCCCAGGGTGGTGTTGATGGTCTCCAAGGACATGGCGCTTACGATGCGCTCACCGCCCACCAGGTCGTACAACAGGGAACGCCGGGAGGGAAACTCCAGGACGAAGGTCATCCCAAGAAAGAAGGACGCGATGAACACGTGCCAGGGTTGGACAGAGTCGGCCACCACCAATAGCAAGATCGCCCCGGTGGCAACCACGCCGACCAGCCGGGCAGTGACCAAAACGGCCCAGCGGTTGATCCGGTCGGCGATCATGCCCGACGCCAGGGCGAAAGCGAGCATGGGGATCCAACGGAAGACGAAGAGCAGGGCAACCTGAAAGGCCGAGTCCGTCAGGTCCAAGACCAGCAGGCCCATGACCACGGCGTCCATCCAGCGGCCGGTATTTCCCAGGCCGCCGGCGCCCCACATGAGACGGAAATCCCTTTCCTGAAGCAGTCCTTTGACCCAGTCGGCCCACGGCCGCTGGGACTGGACAGCCGCCACGGGCTAGAACACTTCCGCCAAACCTATTTGCCCTTGTTCTCCATTGCTTCTAAGACAACGTCCGGGGTCAGCGGCAGACTGGTCATTCGCACGCCGATGGCGTCGGATACGGCCAGCGCCACAGCGGGCAGCGGAGGAATGATAGGCGCTTCGCCGACGCCACGCAGTCCGAATGGGTGCTTGGGGTTGGGGACCTCGATCATGACCGTATCGATCATGGGAACGTCCAGGGTGGTCGGCATCCGGTAGTCCAGGAAGCTGGAGTTCAACATGGCTCCGTCCTCGTTATAGACGTAGCCTTCGTTCAGCGCCCAGCCGATGCCCTGGACGGTGCCGCCCTGTATCTGCCCCTCCACGTAGGAGGGATGAACGGCGGTGCCAACGTCCATGAAGGCGGTGTAGCGGAGGACATCAACCTTGCCGGTCTCGGGGTCCACTTCCACGTCAACGATGTTCCCGGCGATGACGGGGCCGATGCCGGGCGAGTTGGTGGATACGGAAGTGGTCACCGGGCCTCCGGTGCGCATCAACCTGGCAGCCAGGTCCTTGATGCTGATGGTGTCCTCCGTCCTGGCGCAGAGGAACTGACCGGCGTTGAAGGTGATTTCGTCCTCTTCAACATCCCAGATCAGCGCGGCCCTGGCGATCAACTGCCGCTTGATATCCTCGGCAGCCTGAATGGCGGCGAAGCCGGTGTCAAAGGCGGTGCGGCTGCCGCCGGTGTTGGCGGTGAAGCCGATGGTGTCGGTGTCCACCACCGTGGGGGCCACGTCCTCGGCGCTCAGGCCCAGGACCTCGGCCGCCTGCATCGCCACGGCGGTACGGGAGCCGCCAATGTCTACAGAGCCGGTGATGAGGTTGATGGTGCCGTTGCTGTTGACGGCGATGGTGGCTGAGGAGACCTGTCCGCCCTGCCAGCGGTAGCCAACTGCGACGCCGCGGCCCTGGTTGGGGCCGGTCAGCGGGGTCTGGTAATGGTCGTGGGCCTTCATGGCCTCTTCCATCTCCACCACACCAAAGACGGGATGGGGCACGCCGTTGGGCATGCGGTCTCCCTCTTTGGAGGCGTTCTTCAGCCGAAAGTCCAAGGGGTCCATGCCCAGTTTCTCGGCCAGTTCGTCGATAACCGGCTCCACGCAGAACGCGCCCTGGGGCTGGCCCGGCGCACGGTAGGCCTGGACCTTCTGGTGGTTGGTGACAACGTCGTAGCCATCCACCAACAGGTGCTCGATGTTGTAGGGGCCGGTGGCGCAGAGGGTCCCGCCGCCCACCGGCGAGCCCGGGTAGGCGCCGGCATCAAAGGCCATCCAGATCTGGGCGGCCGTGATCTTGCCCTCATTGGTGGCGCCGATCTTGGTGCGCATGATCGATGCCGCGGCCGGTCCGGTGCCTTCAAAGACGTCCTTCCGGCTCATTATCACCTTAACCGGACGGCCGCTCTTTCTGGAGAGGATGGCCGCCACCGGCTCCAGGTACATGGTGGCCTTGGCGCCGAAGCCACCGCCAATTTCGGTGGGGATTACCTTGATCTCGGATTCAGGGACGTTCAAGATTGCGGAGCAGTTGGAGCGGATGGGGAACGCGCCTTGGGTGCAGGTCCAGATGGTGAGCCTGCCGTCGCCGGCCCAAGAAGCGGTGGAGGCGTGGGGCTCGATGTATCCCTGGTGGACGGTCTGGGTCGAAAACTCGCGTTCAACTACTATGTCCGCTTCTTGGAAGCCCTTTTCCACGTCACCCAGCTTGTGCTGGATATGGGAGGCGATATTACTCTGCACTCCCATGTCGTCCCCCCGGGAGAACCTCTCCAACTTGAAGTGGGTGCTCAGGTTGTCATGAAGCAGCGGGGCATCTTCCTTCATGGCATCTTCTATGCTGAGGATAGGGGTAAGGACTTCGTAGTCCACCTCGATAAGGCCCAAGGCCTCTTCGGCGATATGGGGGCTGGTTGCCGCGACTGCGGCAACGGCGTGGCCCTTGTAGCGCGCCTTGTCATTGGCCATGCAATGCTCAGCCAGAAGGCGGGGGTTGCCCCGGTCCTCAGCCAGGTCGATGATCTGGTCCAAGATTATGGGGAAGTCCTTGGCGGTGACCACGGCTGTGACGCCGGGCAACGCCTCAGCTTTGCTGGTCTCGATGGACTTGATGCGGGCGTGGGCGTGGGGGCTGCGGAGCACCTTGCCGTGGAGCATACCCGTCAACTGGATGTCGGCGCCGTACTTGGCCGCTCCAATCACCTTGTCCAGTCCGTCGTGGCGGATGGGCCGGGTACCCACGACATTGTACTGGCTGGCCTGTTCGGACTGTTCACTGCCGGTGGTTGTTGTCATCTTGCATCCCCTCAAAATTCCGTGGCTGGGCCTCGGATGGAATCGGTCCCGTGAAGGCTACGAGACCACTATAGCCGTGGCCGGTCGGTTGTCAATCCAGGGTTAACCCCGGACGGCGGGCAGGACCTCCTTGCCGCAGAGCTCCAATTGGCCCGACTGGTCCGGGCCGCCGAAGCGTATGACGATGGTCTCCGCGCCCGCGGCGATGAACCCCTTGAGCCAATCTATGGATTCCTGGACGTTTCCGGTGAATACGCTCTGGGTGCGGGCCATGGTCTCAAAGGGCGTGTTGTAGTAACCTTCGATGAACTCCCGCATCTCGCGGTCGGCTTGGGCTTTGTCATCGTTGATATTCAGGGTGGTGTAGAGGGCTTTATGCAGCTTGTTTGCGTCGGACCCGGTCTCCTTGGCCAGATTCTGGATCTGCTGCCAGCCCTGGGTGAACGCTTCCGGAGATTGGGAATTGGGGAACCAGCCGTCGCCGATGCGCAGCATGCGCCGCTGGGGCGCCTCGGCGCTGGCGGCCATCCAGATGGGAATGCCTCCCTTCTGCACCGGGCGCAGTCCCAGACTGGAGTCTTCCAATTGGAAGTGCTGCCCGTTGTGGGTGACCTTGTCCTCGGTCCAGAGCCGCTTTATCACCGTTACGCACTCTTCAAAGAGGCTGACACGGTGGCGGAAGGATACCCCGCAGGCGGCGAACTCGGCCTGCACCGCCGGGGTCTTGCTGGCAATGCCCACGCCCAGGATCACCCTTCCACCGGAGACGATGTCCAGATTGGCGACTTCGTTGGCCAAGACAACGGGATTGCGGAGGGCGGGCAGGAACACCGCGGTGCCTAATTTGACCCGCTGGGTGCGGCTGGAGATGGCGGAAAGGGTTCCCAGCGCTTCCAGACGGGGCCGGGCCAGGATGCTGTCACCCACCCAGACCGAATCGAACCCGAAACCTTCGGCGTTTTCTGCAAGACCGATCATTGAGCCGAAATCCGGATCGCCGGGGGCCATGACCACCTCACGGGTCGGGAGCAGGTAGCCGAAGGAAGTTGGACCGTTCGCCATCGTTGGGCCTCTCTTTTTGACAAGCTGCGGGGTGTCCAACTAGTGTCGGACACCCCCGTTAGGCCCTAGATTATAGCCTGTCAGGCAATGAGGTTAGTCCTCGCTGCGGGCTCCCATGCGATAGGCCGCCAAGAGCAGACCGCCCAGCACGATCACCATGGCGATGCCGCCGATGGGTGTGTAGATGGCCAGGTCCCGGCCCAGGTTTGAAGATTCTTTTTCATTGAAGGTGATGGCCAGCCTGGATTCGGGTTTTTCCGCGATGGTATCTCCGGCGCGGCCTTCTTGGATCTCCTTGCTTACCAGACCACCCTGGTCCTCCACCGCCGCGACCAGAAGACTGAAGTCCTTGGCGAAGACCTTAACGGTCATGTTCGCCCGCTCACGTCC
>PBMF01000016.1 GCA_002721995.1 Chloroflexota bacterium | reverse complement strand
TTCAAGTTGTCCTTGGACCCCAACCTGATCATTTCCAACAAGGAACTGTCGCTATCCGAAGGCGCCATCGCGCCCTGGACCCGGGGCGGCCCCTCCAGCAGTTGGTACATCAGCCTCATGGAGTCGGTGGCCCAGGCCAACGGTTTCTCCTCTAAGACCCCCGTCAAAGACCTGGACCCGAAGCACATCGACCTGATCCTCTACGGCAACGACGATAAGAAGGTCACCGTCCGCCACCGCACCGGCCGGGGCCGCACTTACGAGTGGGACACCCGTTTTGAAGGCGTCATTCCCAATCTGGAACGTCGCTACAAGAGGACCGAGTCTGACTACATGAAGACGCAGATCGAGCGTTACATGTCGGCCCGGCCCTGCCAGTCCTGCGGCGGAAAACGTCTGCGGCCCGAAGCTCTGGCCGTCAAGGTCTGTGGGCTGGGCATCATGGACGTCTGCGCCAAGAACATCGGTCAGGCGGCGGAGTGGATCAGGGAGATCGACCCCGACGCCCCCGGCCCCCACAAGAAGAAGGTGCTCACCGCCCGGGAAAAGACCATTGCCAACCAGGTCCTGAAAGAGATTGATGGCCGGGTCAAGTTCCTTGAGGGCATTGGCCTGGACTACGTCACCATGGACCGCACCGCCCGTACCCTATCCGGCGGCGAGGCCCAGCGGGTTCGCCTCGCCACCCAGATCGGCTCCGGTCTCACGGGAGTGCTCTACGTCTGCGACGAACCCACCGTGGGCCTGCACCCCCACGACGACCAGCGACTCATCGATACACTGGTGCATCTAAGGGACATGGGCAACACGGTGATTGTGGTGGAGCATGACGAGGCCATGATGCGCTCCGCCGACTTCATCGCTGACCTGGGCCCCCGCGCCGGGGAGCACGGCGGGAACGTGGTCGCCACCGGCACCGTGGCCGAGATTGAGGACTCGCCTGAGTCCCTGACCGGCATGTACCTCAGCGGCCGAAAGATAGTCCCCATGCCCGGTGAACGGCGCCAGGGCAGCGGGAAAGAGCTGGAGGTCAAAGGGGCCAAGGAGAACAACCTTCGGAACGTGGATGTCAGTTTCCCCCTGGGCCGGCTGGTCTGCATCACCGGCGTGTCCGGCTCCGGCAAGAGCAGCCTGGTCTACGAGATTCTCTACAAGAAACTGAACCAGGTGATCAACAAGGGCCGCGACCTGCCCGGCGAGCACGAACAGGTGCTGGGCGTCGAGGAGGTGGACAAGGTCGTCAACATCGACCAGTCGCCCATCGGCCGCACGCCGCGCAGCAACCCGGCCACCTACACCGGAGCATTCACTCCCATCCGCGACCTTTTCGCCAGCCTGCCCGAGGCCCGGGTCCGGGGCTACGCGCCCGGACGGTTCTCCTTCAACGTCAAGGGAGGCCGCTGTGAGGCCTGCCAGGGCGAGGGCTACAATCAGATTGAGATGCAGTTCCTACCTGATGTCACCGTCCCCTGTGAGATCTGCCAGGGCCGCCGTTACAACCGGGAAGCCCTGGAAGTGACTCTGAGGGACAAGAGCATCGCCGATGTTCTCAACATGACCGTCTCCCAGGCACTGGAGTTCTTCACCAACTTCCCGCGCATCAAACCAAAACTGGAGACACTCCAGGACGTGGGCCTGGGTTACATCCGTCTGGGCCAGCCTGCCACCACCCTCTCCGGAGGCGAGGCCCAGCGCGTGAAACTGGCCACCGAACTCTCCCGCCGGGCCACGGGCAAGACAGTCTATCTGTTGGACGAGCCCACCACCGGTCTGTCCTTCGAAGACTGCGCCGCTTTGCTGGGCGTTCTGCACCGCCTGGTGGACGCGGGAAATACCGTCATACTCATCGAGCACAACATCGATGTGATAAAGAACTCGGACTGGGTCATCGACCTGGGTCCCGGCGCCGGGGACAAGGGCGGCCGCCTGATTGCCACCGGCACACCCGAAGACCTGGTCCGCAACTCCAAGTCCTTCACCGGGAAATACCTGAAGGACGCCTTAAAAGCAGCCAAGCCAGCGGTCGGAGTCAAGCCCGCTGCCAGGAAAGCGGCCAAAAAGACGGCCAAAGCAAAAGAGAAAGAGCCTGCGGTGGCGGCTGCCGACGACTAAAATAGCTTACCAAAATAGCCTGTTACAATAACTCGGTGACAATACTATTGGGAGGGTTGATATGGCATTGCACTATGACGGTGAAGTGAAGATTACCAAGGTGGCCAACATGAGCCCCATGGGCAACAACGGCTACCTGGTTACTTGCCCAGAGACCAACGAAGCTGTCCTTATTGACACCCCCGGCGAGCCTGAAAAACTGCTTGGCGTCATTGGTGACGAAAAGATCCAGGCCATCCTGATCACCCATAACCACCGCGACCATCTGGCCGGGTTCGATGAGATAACCGGCAAGGTCAATGCTCCGGTGGGTATCGCCCCCGCCGACGCCCATGCCCTGCCCAAGGCTCCCGATCTGGACCTGACCGACGGCCGCATCATCAAGTTCGGAAACCAGGAGCTGGAGGTCTTGAACACCCCCGGCCACACCGACGGTGCGTCCTGCTTTAGGGTGGGCAAGCACCTGTTCTCGGGCGACACCCTGTTCCCAGGGGGACCGGGCAAGTCCCGCAGTCCCGAGGCCTTTGCCCAACTCTTGAACAGCGTTTCCACCAAGCTCATGGCCCTCTCCGATGACACCGCCGTATACCCTGGCCACGGCGACGACACCACCATCGGCGAGGCCCGCCGCCGCTACACCGACTTCCAGTCCCGGTCCCACCCTGCCAATCTCTGCGGTGACGTGGACTGGCTGAAGTCCTAAAACAAAACCGAAAAAGCCTCAAGGAGTCCATGTACCAGCGTTCCGTATTAGACAACAAACTGCGCGTTCTGACCTCGACCATGGCCCACACCCAGTCCGTATCCATGGTCATCTGTGTCGGGGCGGGCTCACGATATGAGTCCGACGAACTGGCCGGCGTCTCCCACTTCATCGAGCACCTGCCCTTCAAAGGGACCGAGAACTGGCCCACCGCCCAAGCGGTGAGTGAAGCCATCGAAGGTGTCGGCGGCATCATGAACGCCAGCACCGACCGGGAAATGACCGTCTTCTGGTGCAAGGTGGCCCTCCCCCATTACAAGACGGCCTTCGCCGTCCTGATGGACATGGTCCTCAACTCCATACTGGACCCAGAGGAGGTTGAGAAGGAGCGGGAGGTCATCCAAGAAGAGCTGCGGATGACCTACGACCAACCCTCATACCGGGTGGACCTGCTTATCGACGAGGCCATGTGGCCCGACCAGGCTATGGGCCGCGACGTGGGCGGCACCCTGGAATCGGTGGCGGAGATCCAGCAAAAAGACATCCACGAGTACATGCAGCAGCAATACAACCCGGCCAACACCGTGGTGGCCATCGCCGGAAACGTGTCCCACGACGAGGTTGTGGACATGCTGGCCGAGACCACCAAGGACTGGAAACCCAAGAAGTCCTTGGACTGGGAGCCGGTCACGAACGGGGTCACCGGGCCAGTGGTGCGCATCGACCGCCGGCGCAGCGACCAGTCTCACCTTTGCCTGGCGGTGCCCGGCCTGCCCATGGAACACCCGGACCAGCACACCTTCAGCCTGATGAACACCATGCTGGGCGACGGCATGAGCAGTCGCCTGTTCCTGAGCCTAAGGGAAGACCAGGGCCTGGCCTACGACGTCCACAGCTCCACCAGTTTCTTCCGGGACACCGGCTCTCTGGTGGTCTATTGCGGCGTTGAGCCCCACAAGACCAACGACGCTGTGAAGGCCGTTGTCCAGGGGTTCAAGGGCATGCACGAGCTGGCCGAAGAGCAAGAACTCAACAAGGCCAAGGAGTATTCCAAGGGCCGTCTGCTCCTCCGCATGGAGGACACCCGGGTCGTCGCCTCCTGGCTGGGCGCCCAGGAACTGCTCCAGTCGAAGGTCCGGACGGTCGATGAGGTCGTGGGACTGATTGACGCCGTACAGCCGCAAGACGTGGCCCGCGTGGCCAACGACCTGCTGGACGATGAAAAAATCAGGCTGGCCCTGGTCGGACCCCGGGGCGGTGAAAAGTCCCTGGCAGGACTGCTCCGCTTCTAACTCCAAACACCAGTCCGGACAGTGGTAGCGGTTTCATGGACGGCTCCCGGCGATTGGGTTTAGCTGCAGTTATTGTGCTTTTTCCACATCTCGGGCGGATGCCCCTTGGGGATGTTGTCGTACGGATTGCCGCTGGTATATCCCCGTAGCCGGTTCTATCGGTCTACCTGGTCTTCCGTCATGATATCCATCATCGACAGATGGGTTTCCAGGTGAACCAGCCTCAGTCGGCCATAAAGCTGCCCTACCTCCAGAATATTTTCCCTCAATAGTTCGGTGGTGATAGTGCGCATGGCCAGCGCAACATCAACCTCTGTCTCCAACTCCACTATCTCTTCGCCAATCACGATCGCCTGGGAACGCATGGACTCGAATAAGGATTCGATCTTCTCCCGCTGTTCGAGCGTTACCTCAAACTCACCGGCGGAGACGGCGTCTAGCACATGGCGGGGGCCTGGGTAGCCGTTCAACTCAGCCGGTTTTGCCATGCCGCCGTACGGGGTGCCGGCCCCCGAGAGCAGCCCCTCTATATCCTTCGTGGATAGGGCCTTGATCTCCTGTGTCTCCTGACCTGCGTAGGGAGAACTGATTACGCTCTCACCGGCCACCAAAGGGGAGGTGTTTGCGCCGGCAGCGGCATCGCTGTGTGTTTTTTGCGGTGTAAAGGAAGGGGGTAGCACTGTGCTGGCCGCAGGCGTGTTCTGGTTACTGGGTGGTGTTCCCACTTCTTGAAGCGGTTGCGAGCAATCCGCCACCAAGACCGATAACGTGAAGGCCACAGCCGCCGTAAATGCCCAGTGAAACCGAATCAAAGTCGGCGCTTTGTGCTGTAGCAACATCATATGCCCTCGTTCATTGAAGTAGGCTTACCTCTAACCATGGTATCCGCTTGGCCCGGAGATGTAAGCCCGCAATCAGACGTGTTCCTGGGCGGATGCTGCTCGTCCAGGTTTTGCCCATCTGCTTCCCGCAGCGAGGCGGTAGTTGGAAATAAATTGGGCCTCGGGTTCCACCGAGGCCCAATTTATTTCCTGTCGGGATGGTTTACGAGGCTATACTGTGGCTTCTTCCGCCTCAACGGGGTTGCAGAGCACCCCGATGCCGGGAATCTCCACCTCAACCACGTCTCCCGGTTTCAGCGCCACCGTGACTCCGGTGCTGCCGGAAAAGACCATGTCTCCGGGGCGCAGGGTCACCTGCTGACTGATGTAGCTGACGATCTCAGCGAAGCTGAACAGCATCTCCTCGGTGTGTCCGTGTTGTACCTCTTTGCCGTTCAGCCGTACAATCATTTCCAACTTCTGAGGGTCGACCTCGGTGTCGATCCAGGGGCCCACCGGTGCGAATGTGTCGGCGCCCTTGGCCCGCCAGAAGGTCCAGTCGTCGTGCTGCCAGGTGCGGTCGCTGACATCGTTGCCGCAGGTGTAGCCTAGGATGCACTTCTGGGCTTCTTCTGGGGTCACACGGCGGCAGGTCTTGCCGATGATGGCCACGGCCTCGCCTTCGTAATGGACGTCGCCGGAAGAGTCCTTTGGAAGTATGATGGGGTCGCTGGTCCCTGTGAGCGATCCTCTGGCTTTTACCCAGGGCTCGGGGTGTTTGGGGATGGTGGGTTCTTCATCGCCCAAGACGCCGGCGGCGAATTCCAGGTGGTTGGCGAAATTCAGTCCCGGCGCCCAAATCTCGGTGGGTTCAGTGGGAGGTAGAAAGGTCACGTCCTTCAACGGGTACTTGGTGTCTGTCATCCGGAACCGGGTAAAAATACTGCCCCGGATCTCGATTATCTCATCACCCTTTACCACACCGTACGCGGTTCGCCCGTTACTGCGAAAACGTGCTATTTTCATACTACTCCTATCGAAATTGGAGAGGATAAGAACTAGGGGTCAATCGGGAATTCTACTTGCCCAATGCAGACCGGGCAAGTCCCTTTTTAATTGGCCATGAGAATGTCCACGGACTAAAGTACACGGCTGAAAAAAGAAAAAAGTGTGAGCCACGTGTGGATTCCGTGTGCGTGCCGCACGGCAAATCAAACAACTTGATCCCAACTATTAAGGAGGCCTTTTGAAACTAGGATTTTTTGTTACGAACCAATATCTTCCCGGCGAGTCCATGCCCCAGAAGATTCAGGACAGTGTGGAGCAGGTACGTGCCGCCCGCGACGCAGGCTTCAGCCTCATCGCCACTGGCCAGCACTACCTCGCCGCCCCATATCAGATGAGCACGGTCTTCCCCCTCCTCTCCCGCCTGGCCGCCGAAGCGGGGGATATGCAGGTGGCCGCCACGATTATCCTGGTGCCACTCCACAACCCGGTGGAGTTGGCCGAGAGCATCGCTACCCTTGACTGCATCACAGAGGGCCGGTTTGTCTTCGGCATCGGTCTCGGCTACCGCGATGAGGAGTACACCGCCTTCGGGGTCCAGCGGGGCGAACGAGTCGGCCGCATGAACGAGGCCATGGACCTGATCAAACGCCTTTGGACCGAGGATGAGGTCGAGTTCAACGGCAAATACTACACCGTCCCCAAGACGCAGATCAGCACCCGGCCGGTCCAAGCCCCCCACCCACCCATCTGGGTGGCCGCCAATAACGATGTGGCCATCCGCCGCGCCGCCCGCTGGGGCTACCCATGGCTCATCAACCCCCACGCCACCGTGCCCATGGTGGCCGAGCAGTGGGACAAGTACAAAGCGGCCCTGGAAGAGTTCGGCCAGCCGGTCCCCGATGAACTTCCCATGATGCGGGAGATGTACGTGGCCTCAGATAGGGAGACGGCGTTCATCGAGAGCCAGCCCTTTTTGGAGGGCAAGTACAAGGCCTACGCCGACTGGGGGCAGGACAAGGCCCTGCCCGGAGAGGAGAGTTTCAGCATCCCCTACCAGGACCTGGCCAAGGACCGGTTCCTGCTGGGTTCGCCCGACGACATAGTCACCGAGTTTAAGCGTTACGCCGATGAACTGGGCGTTAACCACATGATCTGCCGCATGCAGTGGCCCGGCATGCCTCAGGAGCAGGTCTTAAAGCAGATAGAACTGCTGGGCCGCGAGGTAATTCCCCGCATCAAAGACTTCTAGAACCAGGCCGGTGAAAGCGGCGATTTGGGCTGGGCCGTAGCTTGGAGCCCCACGCCTGGCCCGTGATAAACTGATGCCCGTCGGCAAACGGCAATCAAACGGATTTCAGCCCGTACCCATCGGGTCCGGGAAAGCAGGTGTGGAGTTTGGTTCCTCCCGGAGATATTGGTGCGCTGCCTTTGTGGGTTGGCGTGTTCGTCCTGCTGGGGCTTGCCCTGGCGATCTTCCACTACGTCTTCTACGTCCGGGTCGTCCGGCTGGTCCTCCAAGGTAAAGAAGCCGCCCGGTTCGACCAGCCCATGAAACGCCTCACCGGCGCATTGATGATCTCCCTGGGACAGCAGAAGGTGCTGCAGCGGGTGAAGTACGGCGACTATGCCGGCATCGGCCATGCCACCATATTCTGGGGCTTCCTCATGTTCATGCTGAGCTACGGAATCTTCATCTTCGCCGGCTCCGCCTGGCACGGATTTCCTGAGTGGCTCCTCACCGAGACTGGGGTCCAGGTCTACAGCAGTATTCTGGATATCTTGGCCGCCGTCCTCATCGTGGTCCTGGTCTGGGCCGCCATCCGCCGCTGGGTGGTAAAACCCCGCCGGCTCAGTTACGACCTGACCCGCCACGCCGACGCCCTGCTCATCGTCGTCCTAATCACCGGGCTGATGGTCTCAACCCTGCTGACCCACGCCTTCTGGGTGGCCCAGGGCGGCACTGGCCCCGAAGCGGATGTCCCCATCGGCAAAGCCCTGGGCGAACTGTTCATCGACTGGGGCATTGGCACAGGCGCCGCCAACACCTTCCAGGGCATCTTCTGGTGGACCCACCTCTCCATCATTCTGGCCTTCACGGTCTATATCCCATTCACCAAGCATATGCACATGTTCGCCGCACCGGTGAACGCCTTCTTCCGTAACCTGGAGCCCCGGGGTGCCCTGCCCCCCATCGATCTGGAAAACACCGAGAGGTTCGGCGCCGGGCGTGTCCAGGACTTCACCTGGAAGCAGCTTTTGGACGGCTACGCCTGCGCCGTCTGCGGGCGGTGCTCCGACGCCTGCCCGGCCAACCTCACCGGCAAGCAGCTTTCTCCCATGCACATCGTCGAAGGCTTGAAGGACCACATGGTGGCCATCGGTCATCAGGGAGAACGCAACCCCGAACACGTTGAACCCTCTCCCATCCTTGAGGGCGCCATCTCGGAGACATCCATATGGGATTGCCTCAACTGCGGCGCCTGCATGGAAGAGTGCCCCGTCACNGTTGAACACGTTCCCACCATCATGGACATGCGNCGCTTCCTTCTGCTGGAGGAGTCCAAGGCTCCGGAAACGGCCATGAACGCCCTTCTCAGTCTGGAACAGCGGGGNCACCCCTGGCGCGGGACTCAGTTCTCCCGCACCGACTGGGCNGAGGGACTGGACGTGCCCACCATGGCCGACAACCCCNAAGCCGAAGTCCTGTTCTGGGTGGGCTGCACATCGGCCCTGGAGCAGCGCAGTCAGGCCATCGCCCGTTCCATGGCCAAGGTGCTGAAGTCCGCCGGCGTGAACTTCGCCATCCTGGGCGACGAGGAAACCTGCACCGGCGACCCGGCCCGCCGCATGGGCAATGAGTACCTGTTCCAGATACTGGCCCAGCAGAACATCGAGACCATGAACCGGTACAACATCAAAAAGGTGGTGACCACCTGCCCCCATTGCTTCAACACCATGAAGAACGAATACCCCCAGTTCGGTGGCAACTTCCAGGTACTGCACTACAGCCAGTTCGTGGACGGTCTCATCACCGACGGTAAGATCAAACCCGTGAAGATCATGGACGTCACCATGGCCTACCACGACTCCTGCTTCCTGGGCCGCCATAACGGAGTCTACGATGAGCCCCGGCAGGTCGCCAAGGCCATCCCTGGCCTCAAACTGGTGGAGATGGGTTCACGCTGCCGTGAGCGTGGCTTCTGCTGCGGCGCCGGCGGTGGGCATATGTGGATCGAGGAGAGCCAGGGGACCAGGGTGAACCACACCCGGACCGAGCATTTCCTGGATACCGACGCCAAGACCGTGGGCGTCTCCTGTCCATTCTGCCTCCAGATGATGACCGAAGGCATCCAATCCAAGGGACTGGACGCCGACAAGGAATCCAAAGACGTGCTGGAAATTCTGGCCGAGAGCCTGGAAGACTGATGCCGATAACAGATGTTGATGTACTGGTATCCTGCGCTGAGTGCGGCGCCGAGATAGAGACGGTGAACACCAAGAAGGACAACATGATGCTCTTCTCCAAGGAGACCGTCTGGTGCCCCCAATGCCAGGCCGACCGTCCCCAGGTGCGGGACATCGCCGGCCGGTTGGCGGCCATTGAACAGGAGCAGCAGAGCTACCCCAAAGCGTTGCCCGCCGAGCCCTTCCCCGGCCAGACCTGAACGGCTGCGCATCCTGATGCCATGCTTGAACAAGAGACGGTACTGCTGCTGACCGGGAACCTGTTCCTCATACCCAGCATCAAAACCGCCGCCGCGGCCAGCGGCCTGACGGCGGCCAGTGTTTCCGATGTTGATAAGCTCATGGAGGCCACGGACCTCGGAAACGTGCCTCTGGTATTGATCGACTTGGATATGGAAGAGCAGGTCTGGACGGTTGCCCTGGCGAAACTCCGGTCGAAGAACCCTCCGCGCCCATTCATAATTTCGTCCGGGCCCGGGCGAAATACCGAGGCACTGTCCAAGGCGCGGCAGATGGGCAGCGACGCCGTCATGATTAGGCGGGACTTTTTCTCCAGCCTTCAAGAACTGATGAAAAGCCGCGGCCAATCGGCACTGGACTGATACCCCAAACTCTCCACGGCTCCAGCGCGAATAATGACGAGACCCTCGGCCAAGCGCATCCGCAACATCTTGATTTCCATCTTGGCTGGGGTTTCCCTGGCCTATGGAGTGACTCTGCTTGTGCTCTGGACCCAATTGGAAAAACGGTTCGTATTCTTCCCCGAGCCGGAGGTGCTCTACACTCCCGGCGACGTGGGACTGGAATACGAAGATGTCCGTTTTCCGGCATCGGACGGCCTGACCCTCAACGGTTGGTTCATCCCCGGCAACTCCGGGACACCCGCTGGCGTCACCTGGCTCTGGTTCCACGGCAACGGCGGAAACATCGGGCACCGGGTCGGCGAGATTCTGCTGACCCACCACCGCACCGGGGCCAACATCTTCATCTTTGACTACCGTGGCTACGGAAATAGCGAGGGCAAGCCATCTGAGAAAGGAACATATCTGGACTCCCGTGCCGCGGTGGCCTACCTGAAATCACGGCCGGACGTGGACCCGGAACGCGTCGTCTACTCGGGCCATTCCCTGGGCGCCGCTGTGGCTATTGAGCTTGCCCTGGACGAGCCGCCCCTGGGCATGGTGTTGGTGTCGCCCTTCTCATCGGTACGGGACATGGCCAAACTCGCCCTGCCCTTCCCCCCGGCGGGATGGCTGGTTCGGAACCACTACGACAACCTGTCCCGTATTCAGCAACTACAGATGCCGTTGCTGCTGCTCCATGGTGACCAGGACGATACAGTGCCCATCGCCCAGGGACAGAAACTCTTCGACGCCGCCAACCAGCCCAAACAGTTCGAGGTGCTGGCCGGCGCCGGTCACAACGATACCTACGAAGCTGCGGGAGAGGAATACTGGGGTGCGATAGAGGGGTTCATTGCCGGGTTGGAGTGATCGAGATCAGACGCCGGAGATGATCTCGGTCTGGTAGTCCAGCAGTTCCAAATCTCGGCGTGACTCCTCAACGAATGCGACCACCTTGGAGACCATCTCATTGGCGTGGGCCGAGTCGTTGCTGACGCAGCATATGGCCAGGGTCAGCCGCTGCCACAGGTCGTGGTCTTCCACCTCCGCGACGGAAACATTGAACTGGTTGCGGATTCGGTCAGCCAGGGAACGCGCCACCTGACGCTTGGCCTTCAAACTGTCCGAATCCGGCAGGTGCAGCATCATCCGGCAAACGCCTACGTGCAAGGTGTCCTCCAGGCGTAAGGAAAATCTGTGCCCGAAATGGGCGGTACGAAAAGAAGCGCGTTCTTGACTGGGATTGAAGCGACATTATAGATTATAGTCAGGCAGAGTCCGAATTAGCTCCGGTTTATGCCCATTTGTATTGCCAGGTTCACCCATTCGGCTGACTGATTCGGCAAAGCTGTGTTTGGCCAGCCGCCGGTGAAGGATCAAAAACACATGGCATCCAACCCTGTCACTCGACAGACACGGTCCGACGTGCCCGAGGTCGTTATCAGTCGGCTTCCGCAATACGTGCGGATTTTGAACCGCCTGCTGGACGACGGCATCCAGGTCGTAAGCTCCCAGCAGTTGGGCGAAAAGCTTCAGGTGACGCCGGCCCAGATCCGTAAGGACCTCAGCTATTTCGGGCGGTTCGGCAAACAGGGCCGTGGCTACATTGTTAAAGACCTGCTGGAACGCCTCCGGCAGATACTGGGCATAAACACCAGTTGGAACGTGGCGGTGGTGGGCGTGGGCCGCTTGGGCCGTGCCATCCTCAGCTACCCCGGGTTCAACCCCGACGGCTTTCGTCTGGTGGCTGCCTTTGACCTGAACAATCAGGTGGTCGGTGAGGAAGTAGGCGGTCTGAGCGTCCGCAGCATGGACGAACTGGACCAGATCGTGGCCAAGGAAAAGATCAGCATCGCCATCGTCGCGGTCCCCGTGGAGTTCACCCAGAATGTTGTGGACCACCTGGTGGCCTGCGGAGTCAAAGCGATCTTGAACTACGCGCCCATAGCCCCCCAGGTCCGGGAGGGAATCAGGATAAGAAACATCGACCCGGTCCTATCCCTACAATCAATGACGTACTACATAAACGAGGAGTAAATGAAAAGGCCCCGGCGTAAGCCGGGGCCTTTTCATATTCTAGGTCTATGCTCCCGGGGGAGGTTGCCCCGGGGTCGTCCTTGGCCTGCGGCGGCGCACCAAGTCCAGACGCACCTGCGCCCGGTGGAGTGAGGAGAGGATCCGTGTTAGTTCCATGTCCGAGCCGCGGTTGGCCAATCTTTCTTGGGCCCGCTCCATTGCCGCCTGGGCCCGTTCCTCGTCGATCTCGTCCGAACGCTCGCAGGCATCGGCCAGAACGCTGACCTTGTTCCCGATGACTTCCATGAACCCGCCGGAAACGGCGACGTACATGTCCTCGCCGTCTTTGCGGACGGTCATTTCGCCGGGCTTAAGAATGGTCATCAATGGCGCGTGCTGGGGAAGAATCCCCAACTGCCCATCGATGCCGGGTGCGATCACCATGTCCACCTCATCGGAGTAGACCTGGCGCTCGGCCGTTATTATTTCCAGGTTCATTGGCATGACTTAATCGCTGTCCCCATCCGCCACCAGGCGGGCCTGCTGGTTGATTACCCCTAGGCCTGCATCTCGCTGGCCTTTTCGATGGCCTCATCGATGGTGCCCACCATGTAGAAGGCCTGCTCGGGCAGGTCGTCGTGCTGTCCGGAGAGAATCTCTTGGAAGCCCCGGACCGTCTCGCGCACCGGCACGTACTTGCCCGGCTGGCCCGTGAAGGTCTCGGCTACGAAGAAGGGCTGGGTCAGGAACCGCTGAATCTTCCGGGCGCGGAACACGGTCAGCTTGTCCTCCTCGGAAAGTTCTTCAATACCCAGAATCGCGATGATGTCCTGCAGGTCCTTGTAGCGCTGCAACACCTGCTGCACGCCTCGGGCCAGGTTGTAGTGCTCGTCGCCCACAACGCCGGGCTCGAGGATCCTGGAGAAGGACGCCAGAGGGTCAACGGCCGGATACAGGCCTTGGGCAGCCAGTGACCGCTCCAGGGACACAACGCCGTCCAGGTGGCCGAAGGTGGTAACGATGCCGGGGTCGGTGTAGTCGTCAGCAGGCACGTAGATGGCCTGGAATGACGTGATGGAACCGCCCCTGGTGGAGGTGATGCGCTCTTGCAGGGCGCCCATCTCGGTGCTCAGGGTAGGCTGGTAACCCACGGCGGAGGGCATCCGTCCCAGCAGCGCTGACACTTCCATGCCCGCCAGAATGTACCGGTAGATGTTGTCAACGAAGAGCAGCACGTCCTGGTTCTGCTCGTCACGGAAGAACTCGGCCATGGTCAGCCCGGTGAG
The DNA here is from genome assembly GCA_002721995.1 of Chloroflexota bacterium. Lineage (GTDB taxonomy): Bacteria > Chloroflexota > Dehalococcoidia > Lucifugimonadales > UBA3495 > UBA9611. The sequence goes on along the minus strand of PBMF01000016.1, from coordinate 28,153 downwards.
ACCGATCCGGGCACGCACGCCCGGGGACTCGTTCATCTGGCCGAAGACCAGCACCGTGCTGGAGAGCACGCCGGAGTCCTGCATCTCGTGCCACAGGTCGTTGCCTTCACGGGAGCGCTCACCCACACCGGCGAATACCGACACACCTTGGTGGACCGCACCGATGTTGCGGATGAGCTCCTGAATGATCACTGTCTTGCCCACGCCGGCTCCGCCGTAGGCGCCGATCTTTCCGCCCTTCATGAAGGGGGTGATCAGGTCGAAGACCTTGATGCCCGTTTCCAGAATCTCAACGGTCTGGTTCTGGTCGTCGAAGGAGGGCGGGTCACGGTGGATGGGCCACTGCTCGGCGGATTCCACCGGTCCCAGGTTGTCCAGGGGCGTTCCGGTTACGTCGAACAGGCGGCCCAGGGTTTCCGGTCCCACCGGAACACTCACCTTGGCGCTGGTGTCGCTCACTTCCACGCCGCGGGCCAGGCCGTCGGTGGCGCCCAGGGCCAGGCAGCGGACCCAGTTGTTGCCGATGTGCTGCTGCACCTCCAGCACCAACTTCTCGCCGCTGTTATCCAGTTCCAGAGCGTCGAACAGATTGGGCAGTTCGTCCGCCGGGAATTCAACGTCTACAACGGTACCGATTACTTGGACAACTTTTCCGGTGGCCATTGGCTTCTCCTGATGAAGGGTTACTCTCTGGTTGGGGCGCTGCTAGCCTTCTAGGGCTATCTGGCCGCCGATTAGGTCAAGTAGTTCGTTGGTGATGCTGTCTTGACGCAGCTTGTTCATCACCAGGGTCAGGTCCCCCGACAGTTCATTGGCGTTGTCGGTGGCGGCCCTCATTGCGACCATCCGGGCCGACTGCTCACTGGCTATCGACTCCAAAATGGCGTGGTAGATCTGCATCTCGACGAAGCGGGGCAGCAGGTCCTGCAGCACCGCCAGGTTGCTGGGCTCGTAGATATAACCCACTGCCTCGGCGGACGTCAGTTCTGCGGGGGTGATGGGCAGCACTTTTTCAATCACCGGCTCCTGGGACATGGTTGAGAGGAACCTGGTGTACCCCAAGTAGATCTCATCAGTCTCGCCGGAACTGTACGAGTCGATAGCCATATGGGATATGGCGTGGGTATCGATCAAAAGCGGTGTTTCGCCCAGGTCTGTGAACGTCGCCTTCATGTCCTGGTTGGACCGGGCCATGAAGTCCCTGCTCTTCCGTCCCACCGCGATGGCTTCGATGGGCTTTTCCTGGGCAACGATGAAGTTGCCAACGGCGCGGATCAGGTTGGCGTTCAGACCGCCGCAGAGACCCCTGTCGGGGCTGATCATCAGGATGGTGGACTTCTCCACCTCCCGCTGGGCCAGCAGCGGCTGGGAGCCCGCCTCGTCGTCGGTGGGCTGGGCCGCCAGGTTGGCGATGACCTGCTGAATCTTGTCCGAATACGGCCGTCCCTCAAGCACCGCCATCTGGGAGCGGCGCATCTTGGAAGCGGCGATCAGGGACATGGCGTTGGTCACCTTGGCGGTGTTATCAACGCTGCGAATCCGTCGCCGTATGTCTCTTACGCTGGGCATCTACTCAATCACTTCCAGACCTTCTAGCCGGTAAAGGTTGGCTTGAAGTCGTTGATTGCTTTGGTCAGATTGGCCGAGACCTCGTCTGAAATGTCACTGGTCTCGGTTATGGAAGACAGGATGTCCGGGTGGTTGGCCGAAACATAGCGGAGCAGTTCTTGCTCGAAGGCTCCCACCTTCTCAATCTCCACGTCTGTCATCAGACCCTCGTTCACCGCGAAGAGGATCACAACCTCGTCGGCCAGGGACAGGGGAACGTATTGTCCCTGCTTCAGCACTTCCGTGGCCAATTGGCCCTGGGCCAACTGGGCCCTGGTGGCCGCGTCCAGATCGGCGGTACCGAACTGGGCGAAGGTGGCGAGCTCCCGGTACTGGGCCAAAGACAGCCTGAGCTGACCGGCAACCTTCCGGATGGCCCTGGTCTGGGCGGCGCCGCCTACGCGGGAGACCGACAGACCCACGTTCACCGCCGGGCGGATACCGGAGTTGAACAGTTCCGGCTCCAGATAAATCTGGCCGTCCGTGATGGAAATGACGTTGGTTGGGATGTAGGCCGACACGTCGCCGGCTTGTGTCTCAATGATGGGTAGGGCTGTGATGGAACCGCCGCCGCTGGCTTCGTCCAGACGGGCGGACCGCTCCAACAAGCGGCTGTGCAGGTAGAAAATGTCGCCGGGGTAGGCCTCACGACCGGCGGGACGCCGCAGCAGCAGCGACATCTGGCGGTAGGCCCAGGCGTGCTTGGTCAGGTCGTCATAGACGATGAGAACGTCCTTGCCCTGGTCCATGAACTCTTCGGCCATGGCGCAGCCGGCGTAAGGAGCGATGTATTGCAAAGGAGCGGAGTCTGACGCCCCGGCGGTGACAACGATGGTGTGTTCCATGGCGCCGGCGCTTTCGAGAGAACCCACAACCTGGGCCACCTTACCCTGCTTCTGACCGATGGCAACATAGATGCAGATGAGGTCGCCGCCCTTCTGGTTGATGATGGTGTCCAGAGCGATGGCGGTCTTGCCGGTGGAACGGTCGCCGATGATGAGTTCCCGCTGGCCGCGGCCGATGGGAATCATGGAGTCAACTGACTTGATGCCGGTCTGCACCGGCTGGTCGACGGACTGGCGGGACACCACGTTGGGGGCCACCTTTTCCACTTCCCTGGTGCTGGTGGTGTCGATGGAGCCCTTGCCGTCCAGCGGGCGGCCCAGGGGGTCTACGACCCGGCCGATGAGAGCATCACCGACGGGAACCTGGATGATGCGGCCGGTGGACTGCACCCGGTCTCCCTCTTTAACGGCGTTGGGGTCGCCCAAGATGGCCGCGCCCACGATATCAGATTCCAGGTTCAGGGCCAGACCCAAGATGTCATTGCCGAAGTCCAGCAACTCGTTGGAGCGGACTCCTTGCAATCCCTGAATGCTGGCAACACCGTCACCCACTTGGACCACGGTGCCCACATCCACAAGGGCCAGGTCGCCGCCAAACTCTTCAATCTGACGCTTAATCAGCGAGACTATGTCCTGTCCTCTGGTCGCCATCAGAGGTTCTCCTTACGGTAACGATTGGGCCGGGTGCGTTCCGGACGCCCCTACCCCTTTCCGGATACTCCCGGCCGGGATTTCCGACCGGGCCTGTTCGTCTTTTTATGTTCGGGGACTACTGCCCTGAGGCGGCAATCTCCGTGTGCAGCTGATTGCGCAGGCCATCCAGACGGGCTTTGACGCTGCCGTCCAGCAGCCGGTCGCCAATCTGAATCACCAGCCCGCCGAGTATCGACTCGTCAACCTTGGTCGTCAGAGCTACCTCACTGTTGATGAGGCTGGTCACAAAGCTGCTGATGTTGTCGCTCTCAGACTGCTCCAGGGGCACCGCGGTGGTGATTTCCACCCGTTGCCTTCCCAGGTGAGCATCCAGAAGCTCGGTGTACCCGGCGCAAACGCCGCTGATGGTATCTACCGAGTTCTTGGAAACCAAGAGGTCTACCAGGTTGCGGACCAGGGGGTTCACCCCAGCCAACACTGAAGCAGTGGCGTTCAGTTTATTGGCCACGGGCATATCGGCATGTTTCAACAGAGCGCTGAAATCGGCGTCTTCGAACACCTCGGCCACAACGGTAAGGTCCTCGCCCCACTGTTCAACCTGGTTGTTTTCCTGGGCCAACTCAAACATGGCCTCGGCGTAACGTTTTCCTGAGAGTTGTTGGGCCATATCTACCCTTTAACCCCTTCTCAGGCTTTCGCCTTCTTCCAGTACTTGGGAGATCAGTTCCTCATGGGCCTGACGGTCCAGAGAGCGCCTGATAACCCGTTCCGCGGCGGTGATGGCCAAATCGCCGAAGCCCGCGCGGACCTCTTCCAGGGCGGTGTCCCGCTCCCGTTGGATGTCCGCCTTGGCCCTCTCGACGAAGGCCTCCGCTTCTTGGCGCGCCTTGTCCATCTCCTCGGTGCGGAACCGCTCCGCCGACTCCCGGGCTTGGTCCATGATGCGTTGACCTTCCCGCCGGGCTTCGGTCACCTGTTCTTGGATAGCCTCCTGGGAGGACGCGGCTTCTTCCCGCGCCCGCTCGGAGGCTTCCAGGCTTTCCCGAATTCGGTCGGACCGCTGGTCCATCAACCGCAGTATCGGTTTGTAGGCAAACAGATACAGAAGTATCAGGACCAACAGGAAGTTGACCAGGTAAATTGCGAGGCTTGGGAAATGGATTCCCAATGTCTCTAACATATCAACCTACTATCTTGCTGGGTCTCGTTGGGCCCAATTTAGAATATGAAACCAATCATGATTGCCGCGACCAGGGCGTAAATACCCAGTGCCTCGGCGAAGGCGATGCCTAGAATCATGTTGGTCTGGATGTTGCCGGTGGCTTCGGGGTTGCGGCCAATCGCGCTCATGGCGGCGGCCCCCAAGAGTCCGATGCCGATGCCAGGACCGATCAGTCCCAGGCCAATGGCTATGCCGGAGCCCAGCAGCCTTGCGGCCTCGGTCTCAATCTGGGCTAGCGGAATGTTTGCCAAAGCAAGTAGAGCGTCCATCGTCCTTTCCTATCTCCTTAGCTCGATACGGTTTTATGGGCCTGCGTGATTCTTGATTTCTGTGAAACTACTTTGTAACTAGTCTTGGCGGGACGCGTATATCGCGAAGACCCCACCCAGCGCCGCTGCCGCGATTCCGACGACGGCCAGTACCATGAGCAAGACTAATACTTCCATGTTGTTCCCTCTGTGCCTGCGTGCTTCTTATATGCCGGGATTATAGCCCCCTAGCCCAGGTTGATGGGCTGGGCTCAGTGAGACTCCTCGTGATGGCCCTCGTGGGCGGTGATGGCGATGGCCGCGAACACCAACGTCAGGCCCGAGAAGATCAGCGCTTGAATGAATCCCACCAGCAGCTCCAGTCCGTAGACGCCCACCGTCGCCACAAAGGGCACCAAGAAGGCGGACACCAAGACCAGAATCTCACCGGCGGTCATGTTTCCGAATAGCCTGAAGGTGAAGCTGATCAGCCTCACAAATTCGCTGAAGGCCTCCAATGGCCCAACGAAGAAGAAGTCCAGAAGTCCTTGGAATGCGTCCAGGAACCGGAGCCGGAAGAGTGAGGCCACACCGTGTTTCAGGCTGCCTATGCGGATGAATTTGGTGATGTAACTGGCGCCCAGCATTTTGAGACCAAGCCATTCCACAAAGACGAAGGACACCAAAGCCAGGGCCAAGGGCATGTTGATATCGGTGCCGGCCGGCCGCAGCAGGTGGACCTCCACGATGTCGCCTTCTTTGAATCCCAACGACGGGTAGAAGGGCAGGAGACCGATCCAGGCGTTGATAATCACGAAGAGGAAGATGGTCGCAATGATCGGGAAGATGAGCCTGCTGTTGGGCTTGCCGACCACGGCTTCAACGAAGTTCAGCAGTGCTTCAATGGCTATCTCGACAAAGTTCTGGAACCGGCCGGGTACCAGGGCCGCCTTCTTCGCCCCCAACGCAAACAGCAGCACTAAGATGATACTGGCGATCCAGGAAGAGAGAATGGCGTTGGTAATGATGAAGTTATTCCCTATGTAGGGGCCTTCCTCCACCAGGTCGTGTTCTTTCTTGCTCAAGGACTCTTCGCCGTGGAGCTTCTCTTCGTGCTCGGCGTGGAGGAACTTGCGGTAATGGCCGCGGTCGGATGTGGGGAAGACAACCTGGGCGGGGAGATGGACGGCCGGCTTGGGGATGAAGGGACCCTCGGCGGTCTTACCCGCGTTCTTGTCCTCTTCTGACTGGGTGAGGCCGGCGCCGATGGCTCCGGTGATGAGGCCTGCAATGGATAGGGCCAATACAAAGATGATACCCAGGGCGATGTATTTGCCGGTGCCGGAACCCACTATGGATTCCCTCCATTGTCTTGGGTTTTGTCTGCGTTCCCATTCTGCTCGGGTTTAATCAACGGCTGAATCATCTTGAAAAGGCCGTAGAAAGCAGACGTTGTCCCGAACAAGATCCCCAGCAGGGTGAACAGAGGTTTAAGACTGAGCGCTTTGTCCAAGAACACCCCGCCAACGACACCGATTATGATGCAGGTGGCAACGTACCATCCGAGCCCGGTTAGGCGTAAGGCCAGGAGTCTTCTGTCCATGTCTCCGCCAGAGCGTTGTGAATAATATCACTAGGTATTATGAAAGTCAATTGAGACTGGCGTTACGAAATACGTTGCCCATATCGCAACAAAAAAGGTCCCGCCAAATCAAGACGAGACCTTAATGATCCACCATTTAAAACCCCGCATAGCCGGGCAGGTTTTTGTGGGTTACCGGGCGCCCGACTGCTTGCCGAAATCTTCCAGGTCCAAAGAGTCGATGAAATCGGTAAAGGCCGACATGCTCTTAAGTTCTTCCGGCTTTACTTCGACCTGGCCCTTGGCGGGAGTGCCTTCTGCCGGGGCCTCCTGGCCCAAGGGCTTGCCGGTTTCCTTATCCAGAAGGATTCCGGCCTTCTCCATGACCTCTTCATTGGCGTAGATCGGGACGTTGGCCCGCACTGCCAAGGCGACCGCGTCGCTGGGGCGGCAGTCAATCTCCTTCGCTTCGCCATTGGCCTGGATGGTAATCTTGGCGAAAAAAGTGTCGTTGTGGAGGTCGCTTACCAATATGTGTTTGATGGCGCCGCCCAGAGCGTCGATGATGGTGCCCAGTAGGTCGTGGGTCAAGGGGCGGGGTACGCTCAGGTCCTGCAGCTTGACCGCGATGGCGTCGGCCTCCGCCGGTCCGATCCAGATCGGAAGGTAACGGTCTGATGCCTTCTCCCGAAGTATCACGACCCGTTGGTAATTCATGGGACTGACCCGGATGCTATCGACAGTCATCTCGAGCATGTGGTTATACGCCTCCGAAATTCCCCGGTGCTCTGGCAAAATTGTAGTCCTGGCGCAAATTGCGTGTCAACCCGAGCCACGCGTGATTTGTGCCTAACACGCTGGCCGATGAGGCCCAAATACCGCTCTATCTGGGCCACATGACTGACGCACTGGACCGGAGCCGGTCCAGGCGAACGTATAACGCCCGGCGCCCACCCAACCGGAGGCAACCTGCCTGGTTGTATAATGTAATCCACGCCTAGAATAGATTTAAGACACGCCTCGCCCCATCCCCGGAGGACCGAGATGCCCAGAAGCAAAAAAGCGCCGGCCAAAGAAGGTATTGCCGCTCAGTACCGGTTGGACTGGCAGAGCACCACCTGGAGCCGCAGTGCCGAACTGCTGGGTTTCAGCTGCGCCGACGAGCTGGAGCCGCTGGACCGGTTCATCGGTCAAGACCGGGCTCAGGAGGNCATCCGGTTCGGACTGGAGNTCGATAAGCCGGGCTACAACCTGTTCGTCACCGGCCTCACCGGCACCGGCAAGACCAGCNCCATCAAGGCCCACCTCCAGAGCGTGGTGGACGACCTGGACCGCCAGGAGAAGCGAAAACNCATCAGTGACTGGACCTACGTACATAATTTTGAGGACGCCGACCGTCCCAGGTCCATCCGTCTTCCCAGNGGCATGGGGAAGGTGTACCGCCAGCANCTCCCCCTGGCGCTGAGGACCCTCCAAGAAGAGATTCCCAAGGTGCTGAAGANCGNGGGTTTCGAGTCCCAACTCAGAGCCCAAGAGGAGACCGACCGCAAGGCCACCCAGGGTCTGATGGGCGATCTGGAGGCCGCCGGCCAGGCGGCCAACTTCGCCGTGCAACTAACCCCCAACGGCATCACCATCTTCCCCATGAGCGAAGGGCGGCCGATGACCCCCGAGGAATATCAAGCGCTGGAAGCCGAACCCAAGGCGGCGATAGACGAGGTCCGCTCCCAGTTGATGCAATAGACCCAAGAGACCATGGCCAAGATCAGGGAGCTGGAAAAGGCGTCCACTGAACGGGTCCAAGAGATGGAACGAAATGCAGGCGACCAACTGGTGGAGCAGGTGTTCTTCGACCTGCAGACCCTTCCCCAAGACATACCGGAGATGCAGGAGTACCTGTCAGAACTGGCCCGCTTACGTCCTAGACAACCTCATCCTTTTCAAAGACAGCGAAGGACCGCGTTCCTTGTTGGGAGGGATGACCGGCGTGGGACCCATGCCCCCCGGCCCGTCCGCCGGCGGGGCAGCCCTGGGGGTGAACCCCTTCCTGCCCTTCGACCTGAATGTTCTGGTGGACAACAGCGGCGTCGAAAAGATGCCCATCATCATCATCGAACCCAACCCCAACTGGGGAAACCTCTTCGGCCGCATCGAACGCCGGGCCATCATGGGCACCTACGTCAGCGACCATGCCATGCTAAAACCCGGCGCCGCCCACCTGGCCAACGGGGGTTATCTCGTGTTGAACGCCAGGGATGTCCTGATGGCCCCCTGCGCCTGGGAAGGTTTGAAACGTTCCATCTGCAACCGGGAAATCCGTTTGGAAGAACCCGCCGAACAGACCGGGTTCTTCATTCCCCAGGGACTGCGACCCGAGCTGGTCCCCCTGGACCTCAAGGTCATAGTCACCGGGGATGAAAGCATCTACCGGTTGCTTACATCCGCGGACAATGAGGACTTCTGGGACCTATTCAAGGTGAAGGCCGAGTTCGGTTCCCAGGTCAGCCTCAATGAAGAGAACATGATGGCCTACTGCTCCTTTATCTGCCGCACCTGCGCGGACGAGGTACTGTTGGACTTTGAGGCCGGAGGCGCGGCCCGGGTGATGGAGTTTGGCGCCCGCCAAGTGGCGGACCAGAATAAGCTGTCCACCCGGTTCGGCCAGATAAAGGACCTGCTCATAGAGTCCGATTATTGGGCGCGGAAGGATGACTCCAATACGGTCCAAGACCACCATGTAATGCAGGCCATCAACCAGAAGATTTACCGGCTGAACCTGGTGGAAGAGCGCATCAGGGATATGGTTTCCGATGGGTCGCTGCTGTTGGATGTCACCGGGGAAGAGGTTGGGCAGATCAATGGCCTGGCCGTCTATGACCTGGGTGACTTCAGACTCGGCCGGCCCACCCGCATCACCGCCCAGACCTTCGTCGGGCGTGAGGGCCTCATCAACATCGAAAGGGAAGCCTAAATGAGCGGGCGCACCCACGACAAGGGTGTCCTGATTTTGAGCGGTTACCTGGGCGCCAAGTTCGGCCAGGACCGGCCCCTCACCCTTTCGGCCAGCCTCTGTTTCGAGCAGACCCACGAGGGTGTGGACGGCGACAGCGCCTCGTCCACAGAGATCTATGCCCTGTCCTCCAGCCTATCTGGCCTGCCTCTGCGCCAGGACATCGCCGTCACCGGCTCCGTGAACCAGAAGGGTGAGATTCAACCCATCGGCGGGGTGAACCAAAAAGTGGAGGGGATGTTCGATGTCTGCCGCACGGTAACCGGACTCACCGGCACCCAGGGCGTGATAATCCCCCACCAGAACGTGAAGAACCTGATGCTCAGGGACGACGTGGTGGAAGCCGTCCGAGAAGGGACGTTCCATGTCTACGCGGTGAAGACCGTGGATGAGGGCCTGGAGATCCTAATGGGCAAGCCCGCCGGGAAGGCCAACGCCGCCGGGGTCTATCCAAAGGGGAGCGTCAACCACCTCATAGCCAAGCGGTTCGGAGAGTTGAACGACTCCATGCGGGGTTATTACCAGGGCGTGTTCGCAAACGGCAAATAGGTCCGAGCCCGAGAATCATAGGTAAGCAAAAGCCGCGGTCTTTTCCTCGTAGGGATCAGACCGCGGCTTTTATTTAATCCGGCGTGCTGTGCTGGATCAGTTGGGCTAGTTCAACATGCCCGCGTGGGCTTCCTCTTCTTCCTCGTAGTAACGAGTGTTGAGGTTCTGGGATGCCTGGACCGCCAGGACCTCGATGCCCCGGCGTACCGACCCGGACAGCTTCTCCAGTTCGGCTTCCATGGCCCGCAGGCTGCGCAGGGCGTAGGCGTCGGCCTCGGTCCGGCGGGACTGGGCCTCGGCCTCCGACTGCTGGAGCATCCTGGTGGCACGCTCTTCGGCGTCCTTGATGGTGTCCGCCGCCCGGCTCTCGGCCTGGGTGACTACCTCGCTCTGGTTCAGGCGGTCACGGAGTTCGTCCTCTGCGTTGGACTTGGTCCGCCGCGCGTCGTTCTGAGCGGTGTTCAGTATCTGGTCCTTTTGGGACAGCACGTCTTCGGCTGCCCGGATCTCTTCGGGGATGGTCAGGCGGAGCTGGTCCACCAATTCCATGACTTTCTTGCGGTCGACTAGGATGTTTCCGCTTACGGGGACTGATTTACTGGTTTCGACCAGAGTTTCCAACCGGTCAATAATATTTATGATATCTATGATTGCACCTCTACCCGGTCACTACCCTTCTACAACCGGTATTCCAAATTTTGAATAGACTGCCTGGGCGACATTGGGCGGGACCATTTCGGTGATGTCCCCGCCGAGTTTAGCTACCTCCTTGAGCAAACTGGCGCTGACGAACATGTAGTCCTGGGAGGTCATGAAGCAGACCAGGTCCACCTCCGGCTCCAACCTACGGTTCATGAACGCCATGTCGAATTCGTATTCAAAGTCCGAGCCGCTGCGCAGTCCCCGGACTATGACCCCGGCCCCAATCTCCCTGGCGTAGCGGACGACCAGGCCGGTGAAAGTCTGCACCTCCACGTTTTGCAAGTGCTTGCAGGCCTCCTTCATGAGGCCGGCCCGTTCTTCTGTGTTAAAGAGCAGGTTCTTGGATGGTGTCTCGTAGACCGCGATAACCACTTTGTCGAAGAGGTTGGCGGCCCGGGTCACCACATCCACATGGCCCACCGTGACCGGGTCAAAGCTGCCTGGATAAAGGGCGGTTACCATCCCGAGTCCCCCTGGGACTGGCTCTCCATAACTCCGCTTGAGTCTTTTCGATAAACAAAAAAGTCGACCACGTTGTCTCCGTACTGGCGATGTGATGTTAGCTGCAGGGGTCCGTAACTTTCCTTTAAATCCACCCGCTTGGAATGCCCCGCTATCACCACGCCTCCGTCAACAACCAGCCCGGATTGAGAGGCGATGCTCTCCATCAGGCTGTCCAAGCCGCCCATCTTATAGGGAGGGTCCAATAGCACCAGGTCATAGTTTCCGGGCAAGGTCTGTAGGGCCTGCAGGACGTCGGTCCGGTGGACGCTGCCCTGCGCGGAGAAGCCGGTGGTCTCGAGGTTGCTGGTGATGACGGCGCTCTGCCGACGGTCCCACTCCACAAAATCCGCCCAGCCCGCTCCGTGGCTCAAGGCCTCTATGCCGAGGCTGCCGGACCCAGAGTATAGGTCCAACACCCTGCCTCCCTGGTACTGGTCAGGGTTTAAGATGTTAAAGATGGCCGCCCGTACCCGCTCGGTGGTGGCGCGGGTGCCGGAACTGACGGCGCCTTTGAGCCGCCGGCCCTTTGCAATGCCACCTGCTACACGCATGTGTTTCTACCTGTTACACGCATGTTCGCTGTAAGGCCGAATTATACATAATACCATTTGCCTTTCCTAGCAAATCGCCCACTATTTTTGACGAATTTTATATTAATTTTAGATTATGCTTAATTTATAGAATTGAGGAATGACAGATGGGCCGGGGCCTCTGCCTCCGCAGGACGCCGTCCCTCCCCTCCGATAATGTTGACGCTAATTTGCCCCTGTGCTAATATCCAGCCTACCCGGAGACCCTTGTTTTACGCACAAAAACCGCCATTTTACCCCGCTATCCGCACCCCGGACCGACGCCTTTTTACACCCCTGACCGGCGCCGCTAAATCGGGATCCGGACAGTGCGGCCTCATGGGAACTTACCAGGAATGAGCTTTCGCCAACGTCTGGCCAGCGCCGCTCCCGCCAAGGGGACCGTAGTCACCGTCGGCGTGTTCGATGGGGTGCACGAGGGTCATCGTCACCTCCTGCGTCAGGTGGTGGAACTGGCCGGCAGCGAGTACATTCCCGCCGTTGTTACCTTCACCAACCGCCCGGTAACGGTCCTGAACCCCGGCACCGAACCCAGTTACCTTACCACGCTGGAACAGCGGATCGACCTGATCAAAGAGCAGGGCATTGAGCTCGTGGTCTGTCTGGAATTCACCGACGAGTTCTCCCAGATCACAGCAGCCGACTTCGCTGCCGCCCTCAGCGAAGACCTGAACATGAAAGGACTGGTCCTGGGCCCCGATTCCGCCCTGGGCAAGGACCGTCAGGGCGACCTGACCTTCATGCAGGAGCAGGGTAAAGAACTGGACTTTTGGGCCCGGTCTGTAGAGCCGTTGGAGATAGAAGGCCAGCCCGTAAAGAGCCGGCGCGTCCGCGATGCCCTGACCAACGGCAACGTTGGCATGTGCCCCAAGCTCCTGGGCCGAAACCACGTCCTTTCCGGCACCGTGGTGATCGGCGACCAGAGGGGACGCACCCTGGGCTTCCCCACCGCCAACATCGACGTTGACGACCAGTTGCTGCTGCCCGGCGACGGCATCTACGCCACCTGGGCTGTGATCGACGGCAAGCGTCACCGCTCCGCCACCAGCATCGGAATCCGGCCCACCTTTGAACTCTCCCAGCGGCTGGTGGAGGTCTTTGTCATGGACTTCAGCGCCGACCTCTACGGCAAGACCGTGGGAGTTGAGTTTATTAAAAAGGTACGCGACCAGGAGAAGTTCGATGGCCTGGACGCCCTGATAAAACAGATCAACCGGGATGTGGACGACTGCCGCCAGGTCTTGGACCAAGATGAGAACCGCAATAATGGCTAGCCCCGGACCCGTCAGCGCTGAGGTGCTGGAGACGGTCACCACCCGCGCTGTCAGCGAGATCATCTCCCGGGAAGAATTCGTACGGCTTCTTCAGAGCGGCAAGCAGCTGCGCCTCAAGATGGGTTTCGACCCCAGCCGCCCCGACATCCATCTGGGACACGTGGTCGGCCTGCGCAAGCTGAGGGCGCTGCAGGAGTTGGGCCACCAGGTCATCTTGATTGTCGGTGACTGGACCGCCCAGATTGGCGACCCCAGCGGCCAATCAGCCACGCGCCCCATGCTGACCCATGCCCAGGTGATGGAGAATGCGGAGTCCTACCTGCGCCAGTTTTTCAAAGTAGTCGATCAGACCCGGGCCCAGGTTGTTTACCAGAGCGAATGGTTCGGCAACTTCGACCTGGCCAAGGTCATCGAGCTGACCGGCAAGTTCACCGTGGCCCAGTTCCTACAGCGCGCCGATTTCGCCCAGCGTTTCGCCGAGCAGAAGCCCATCGCCCTAACGGAACTGCTTTACCCCCTGCTCCAGGCCTACGATTCGGTGGCCATCGAGTCGGACGTGGAGTTCGGCGGCACGGACCAGATGTTCAACCTGCTGGTGGGCCGCGAATTACAGGGCATGATGGGCCAGACCCCCCAACAGTGCTTCATGATGCCCATCCTGGTCGGCACCGACGGCGTCCAGAAGATGAGCAAGAGCCTGGACAACTATGTGGCGGTGGACGAGGCGCCGGTGGATATGTACGGCAAGCTGATGTCCGTCCCCGACGAACAGATTGTCTCCTATTTCGAGTATCTGACCGACGTTCCATCGGCAGAACTGGCCACCCTGGCCAAGGACCTGGCCGGTGACGCCGTAAACCCCATGGAGTCTAAGAAGTGGCTGGCTTGGGATGTTACCGACCAGTTCCACGACAATGCCGCCGCCGACGCTGCCCAGGCCCACTTCGAGCAAGTGGTCCAGCGCCGCGACCTGCCCACCGAAGTGCCCGAGATGTCCATGAGCGACCTGCGCAGCCAGGGAGTCGCCGAGGACAACGAAGTCCGAGTGGATGATCTGATGCTGGCTGCCGGATTGGCCCCCAGCAAGGCCCAGGTGAAACGGCTGTTGGGTCAGGGAGCAGTCGAACGCATACCCCAGGGCGGAGAGCCCCAACCTGTCACCGGCGGCGAGGCCGGCTACCTGCTCCAACCAGGCGACATGCTGAAAGTTGGTAAGCGCCGCTTTGTCCGTTTGACCGATAGCTGACCGGAGGTAACCCGTGGACTCCGAGAAAGACCTGAAAGAACTGCGGGAGCGAAGCGCCCGCTGGCGGGACAAACAGGACCTCACTTCCCAGCGCAGACCTGCGTTCAAGACACCCTCGCAGGTGCCTGTGGAGCAACTCTACACCCCGGAAAGCATCGCCGACGAGAAATACCTGGACGACCAGGGACTGCCCGGCGAGTTCCCCTATTTAAGGGGCATCCACGCCTCCGGCTACCGGGGACGGCTTTGGACCATGCGCATGTTCGCGGGGTTTGGCCTTCCCGAGGAGACAAACGCCCGGTTCAAGTTCCTGCTGGAACAGGGCCAGACCGGTCTCAGCGTCGCCTTCGACATGCCCACCCTCTACGGATACGACACCGACGACCCCCGTGGGGCCGGTGAGTTTGGCACCTGCGGCGTGGCAGTCTCATCTTTGGCCGACATGGAGACACTGTTCCAGGGCATCAAGCTGGACCAGATCACCACCTCCATGACCATCAACAGTCCCGCCGCCATCATATGGGCCATGTACATCGCGCTGGCAGAAAAACAGGGCGCGTCCATCGACAAACTGGGCGGGACTATCCAGAACGATATTCTCAAGGAATACATCGCCCAGAACGAGTACATCTTCCCTCCCGAACCCTCCATGCGCCTGGTCACCGATACCGTGGAGTTCGCGGCTCGGAACGTCCCCCGCTGGAACCCCATAAGCATCAGCGGCTATCACATCCGCGAGGCCGGCTCCAACGCCATCCAAGAACTGGCCTTCACCCTGGCTGACGGTTTCGAGTATGTCCGCCACGCCGTGGAGCGGGGCCTCAAGGTGGACGAATTCGCGCCCCGGCTCAGTTTCTTCTTCAACTCCCACAACAATTTCTTTGAGGAAATAGGCAAGTTCCGTGCGGCGCGCCGCATCTGGGCCAAGGAGATGCAGGACACCTTCGGGGCCAAGGACCCTCGTTCCCACCAACTGCGATTCCATGCCCAGACCTCGGGCCAGACACTCACCGCCCAGCAGCCCGAGAACAACGTGGTCCGGGTGTCCTTCCAGGCGCTGGCGGCGGTCATGGGCGGCTGCCAGTCGCTGCACACCAACGGCAAGGATGAAGCCTGGGCCCTGCCATCCGAAGAAGCGGCCCTCCAGGCCCTGCGCACCCAGCAGATAATCGCCCACGAGACCGGCGTCACCGACACCGTCGATCCCCTGGGCGGCAGTTACTTCGTCGAGGCCATGACCAATGAATTGGAGCGGGCGGCCTACGACTACTTCCGCCGTATCGACGATGTGGGCGGTGTGATCCCAGCCCTGGAGACGGGGTTCCTGCAGCGGGAGATCGCCGACTCCTCCTACATCTACCAGAAAGAGGACGACACCCGCGAGCGCATAACCGTGGGGGTCAACGAGTACAACACCGGGGCCGGCACTGAGATTCCCCTGCTCCGGGTTGACCGGGAAGGTGAGAAGAAGCAGATCGACAGCCTGAATAACGTGCGCCGCACCCGGGACAACCGCGAGGTGGCCCAGCGGCTGAAGGCCCTTGAGCAGGCGGCCCGCGCTTCGGAGAACACCATGCCCCATCTGGTGGAAGCCGCCAAGGCCTATGCCACCCTGGGCGAGATGATGGACGTTTTCCGGGACGTTTTCGGCGAGTACCACCCGTCCTGGGGTTACTGACCCTTACCAGGACCTGAAAAATAAAAGGCCCCGGCTAGAGCCGGGGCCTTTTATTTTTTGCTTGCTTGAGGACTAAACGGACTCGGCTTCCTTGTCCCGCTTGGCTTCCTCGATGACCTTGGGCTCCAGGGCCGGCGGGACCTGCTCGTAGTGGTCCACTTCCATGCTGTACGTGCCCCGTCCCTGGCTCACCGAACGCAGGTCCTGGGCGTAACGCTGGACCTCCGCCAAGGGCACCTCTGCCTCGATGAGGGTAACGCCATCGTCGGGGTTCAGGCCCAAGATGCGGCCCCGCTTCCCGTTGATGTCGCTCATTACTTCACCCGTATACGCGTCGGGCACCGTTACCGATAGCTTTACCACCGGCTCCAGCAGGACCGGGTTGGCGTCGCCGACTCCCTGCTTCAGGGCCTGGATGCTGGCAATCTCGAAGGACATGCCAGAGGAGTCAACGTCGTGGTAGCTGCCGTCATAGAGGACGGCCTTCAGGTCCACCAGCGGGAACCCGGCCAGTGCGCCTTCGTCCAAAGCCTTGGTCACGCCCTTTTCCACGGATGGGATGTACTCTTTGGGGACGCGGCCTCCCGTGATCTCGGTGTCGAAGGCGAAGCCCTGGTCGCGCTCCTGGGGCTCCAGCCGGATCAGCACGTGGCCGAACTGGCCATGCCCGCCGGACTGCTTCTTGTGCCGGTACTCGGAGTTGGTCACCTTGGTGATGGTCTCCCGGTACGGCACCCGGGGCGTCTTGACCCGGAGGTCGGCCCCGAACTTGCGCTTGATCTTCTCCAGGGCCACGTCAATCTGGGCGTCGCCCAGGCCGGTGATGAGCGTTTCGCTGGTCCCCGCATCGCGGGTGAACTGCAGGGTGGGGTCTTCTTCCACGATCCGTCCCAGGGCCATGGACATCTTGTCCAAGTCCTCCTTGGAAGCGGGGGTCACGGCCAACCTGAAATAGCCGACGGGTTGTTTGATCTCGGCGAACTTAACCGTGCCGTCGCGGGTGGCCAGGGTGTCGCCGGTCAGGGTGGCAGCCAGCTTGCCGATGGCGCCGATATCGCCGGCGGTAACTTCGGTTACGTTCTCCTGGTTCTTGCCCTTGGGCAGGTACAGTTGGCCGATGCGCTCGGACTGTTCCCGGTTGGTGTTCCAGACCTCTGAGTTGCTCTTGATGGTCCCCTGGTAAACCCGGAAGACGGAGAGCTTGCCCACAAACGGGTCAGCGGTGGTCTTGAAAACAAATGCGGCCAATGGACTGCCGGCGTCGGACTGGTACTCACCCGTCGCAACCTCGGCCGCCCTTCCGTCCACCGGAGAGGGGAGGAAAGAGCAGGTCATATCCAGGAATTCATTGATGCCTATGCCCTCCGGATAGGAGGACGTGGCAATGATCGGCACTAGTTCACCGGCCATAACGGCGGTGCGGACACCTGAAATCACTTCTTCAGGGGAGAGTTCTTCGCCGCTCAGGTAGCGGTCGGCCAGATCTTCGTCGCTCTCGGCCGCGGCTTCGATGAGACGCTCGCGGGCTGCTGCAACTTCATCGGCAACCTCGGCGGGGATATCCGCCGGCGGATCGATGATGCTGACCACGCCCTTGAAGTCTTGGGCGTCACCCAGGGAGACCTGGAAGGGGATGCACTGCCGGCCGAAGCTGGCCTGAATGTCCGAAACGGTCCGCGAGAAACTGGCGTTCTCGCGGTCCATCTTGTTGACCACAAAGATACGGGGAATCCGGGCCGATTCAGACATGTTCCAGCCGCGCTCGGTGCCCACGTCCACGCCGGTGGGCGCTGCCACCACGATCGCCGCGCCTTCAACAACGCGCATGGCGCTCACGACTTCGCCCATGAAGTCGTCGTAGCCGGGGGTGTCCAGGAAGTTGATCTTGGTGGAGTCTTTGGTAATTGAAACCAGGGTCGTCTGAATGCTGCCACCCCGTTTCGCTTCCTCCGGTTCGTAGTCGGAGACGGTGTTTCCGTCTTCCACTCTTCCCATGCGCGTAACGGCGTTAGTCGTGAAAAGGGCAGCCTCGCAAAGCGAGGTCTTGCCGGATCCAGAGTGTCCAAGTAAGGCCACGTTTCTCAGGTCTTTAGCATCCATGATTGGCATCGCTCCCGTTCGGTTTGATGTAGGGGAATGGGGCCAACTGGCCGTTGGGGCCAGGGGACGTTGCCCAGGGGACGTCGCAACGATAGGTTCGTTCCTGGTTGTTAAACCACTGCGGGCCGAGGCTGGAATTCACCCTCTGCCGCACCTGCAATGTGGGCCCATTTTATCGGTTTCTAGGGTGGTCGCGCAAATGCCAATATCAAGCCGGTTTACCGGCCCGCATTGTGGTGTATTCCCGGCCCGGACCAGCGTGCCAGATTGACTCTCGAGCAGTCACGGATATAATGGGCGATACTTCCGCACCGGACCGGCGCAAACCGGTGTACTTTGGCAATCTGCGGAAGGAAGAATAGTAAAATTAAGGCAGGTAATGATGCCCAGAAAAGAAATCGTCTCCACCGACAAGGTATTGGCCGGCAATGCGCCACTATCCCAGGCGACCAAGCTCGGCAACATGGTCTTTGTGGCGGGGAACACCGGGCGTCACCCAACCACTGGCGCTGTGGGCGATGGCATCAAGGAGCAGACCAGGTTCGCCTTGGAGCGCATTTCCGCGATCCTGGAAGCGGCGGGTAGTTCCATCGACCACGTCTTGACTAATACCTGCTACGTGTCCAATCGGGACGACCTCGCGGGGTTCAACGAGGTCTACGCCGAGTTCTTCACCAAGGACCTGCCGGCCCGCACCACGGTCGTGGTCAACTTCGGCGACCCCAATAACCTGGTCGAGGTCACCAGCACCGCCTACATACCCGGCTAGGCGCGAATCGTCAGAGGCGTCCGGACCCACCCTGGGCCCGAGTCCCGCCGGGAGGAGGAACCAGTGACGGCCAGAGCATTCATCTTGATAGAAACTCAGGTGGGCAAGACCCGTGACGTCGCTGCCGCCCTCAGGTCCATCGCCGAGGTGTCGTCCGCGGACATCATCACCGGAGAGTTCGACATCATCGCCGCGGCGGAAGCCGCGGACATGATCTCCTTGGCTGATGTTGTCACCGGACAGGTCCAATCGACCTCCGGTGTTATCCGCACCATTACCTGCGTCGCGGCGTAACTAGCCTATCTTCTTATAGATGGTGTGAGACCTGTTGGTCGCGTGGGGACGGATCTGGGTCGGCCAATCGCCCTTCTCCGATTCCTCCAGCCAACCGGCTGACGTGGGAATCTCCGGCGAGTCTATGTCGTACAGCGCGGCGTAACGGGCCATCCCCTCTTTGTTGGTCGATTCCACCTTGTACCGTACGCACCCGTTCACGCCCGGCGCCTTGACGATGTTGGGCACGTGCTGGGTGTCGTAGACCCTGTTGAACTCGTCTTCCATCGCCGCGGGTATGTCCATCTGTACCAGATAAGCGTAATCGCCCATAGTGTCCCTCCTTCTTTGACCGGTTGACCTGAACCGTGCCTGGTCGTAGAATTCTATGCTCAGCGACCGGTCGTGTGCCGCTCCTTCAGCGGCTCCTTCGCTTCGGCGGACCGGCCGCTCTCTTTTTACTTGGACGCCTTTGCTCCACGCAAATGGATCACCCCCACGATGCTCTTGTAGCATTCGCCTGACGGGTTATTACCATAGAAGGGCTCATCCAAACTGACTGTGAGCAACAGCCGGTCTTCTTCCCCCACCAGAATATGTTCGTTGTCGTAGTTGCCGTAGTCCAGTGGTGAGCATCGCTCCTCCCATCTGGGGTCGGAAACCGGCAGGCTGTATTCCGCACCGTCCAGCGTGAACCTGGCCCTCACCTGGCGTTCGGCCCGCTGCCCGCGAAAGGCGCTGGTGATCTCCCAGGTCGGGGAGTCCGGTTCGATCATGGTCAGCGAGGTCATCGCCGGCCTGCCGTCAAGGGCCGACATTTCCTCCCGGTCCCGTTGGGTCCCAAAAAGGTCCGAGCCCTTTCTGATCAGCGGGTCCAAGATTCCCGGGGCGTTGGCCGGTTCCACATGGCCCGCCGGCTTCCAGCGCGGAAACCCGAAGATCGAGTCCAGGTTGGGGCCTAGAAATCCGCCCCTGGGTCCCAAGGCAACGTAATTTTCCGGTTGGTGGTTTACCGGCCTGGAACCGAGGGTTTCGGCCTTCACCACATCTAAAATCTCGGTCTCGCGGCCACTTTCCATGGTGTAATGCTTCTTGGCCAGCGGGCCGTTGGGCCCTACGGTCCGGACCCAGCCGCCGCCGTCTGTGCGCAGTCCGGCCACAGACCTACCGTCTTGTAATCTTGAGTACGCCAGGCAAACGAATTCGATTTCCAAGTTGTGGGGGTACTCCGTGATGCTATTAGTAAGTTAGCGCCGAGGTCGTTCCCTCAGGCAGGTCCACTTCCAACGCCTGGAGACTGTGGGCCAGACTGTGGTAGTACCCGCTGACAATCAGAACGTCCACCACGCCGGCGTCTCCGACCATGGCCCGCAAGCCCTCGAAGGTCGTATCCGACACCCGGTGCTGGCGGAGAATCTCCAGGACGAATTGGACGACGGAGGCGTCATTGGCGTCAAGGCCAGCGGGGGCCCGGTACTCACGGATGGCGGCGATAACCTCGTCAGACAACCCGGCAGCTTTGGCCGGCGCCTGGTTGACAGTCCACACATAGTGGCCGCAAGCCTCGCGGGCAGCGGTGAGCACGGCTAGGGCCTTAACCCTGGGGTCCAATGGAGTCTCGTAGCGGGCGTATCCGCCCAACCCGGCCATGGCCCCGGAGGCTTGGGGGTTGTTCAGCAGGGCGGCGTAGTTGCGGGCGACGCCCCCCCTGCTGGTCTCGATCTCATCCCAGATCGCCTGACCGGCGGCGTCCATGTTCTCCCTGGTGGCGTAGGGTACTCTGGTCATGCGGGCACTCCTATCTTTTTGATTTGTTCGCTGATCCGTTGGCCGTGAAGGGCCGTCACATAAAATCAGGCCAGGTCCCTTGGGGCCTGGCCTGATCTCTACACCGCTGGTCTAGTCGGCCGCTTGCAGATTGGCCGGTTCTCCGTCCTTGGCCCATAGGGCCTCCAGCACCGCCGCCGGCGACATGGGCAGTTCGTTCATCCGAACGCCCACCGCGTCGTAGATGGCGTTTGCGATGGCCGCCATGGGAGGGACGATGGGCACCTCGCCCACGCCCCGCACCCCGTAGGGATGGCCCGGGTTGGGCACCTCCACGATGATGGTGCTGATCATGGGCAGGTCCAAAGATGTCGGCATCCGGTAGTCCAGGAAGCTGGAATTCTGCATCACGTTGTCGTCGCCGAACACGTATTCTTCGTTCAACGCCCAGCCGATGCCCTGTACCACCGCTCCCTGTATCTGGCCCTCCACGTAGCTGGGGTGGATGGCCTTGCCCGCGTCCTGGGCCGCGGTGTAGTTCAGCACCGTAACCTTGCCGGTGTCGGTGTCCACCTCCACGTCCACTATGTGGGTGGCGAAGGCGCTGCCGGCGCCCCGTGGGTCAACGCTGATCTGGCTGGAGACGGGCCCGCCGGAACGGTTCAGCTGGCTGGCCAGTTCCTTGAATGTGAATTTCAAAGCCGGGTCGGAAGTATGCTGGAAGGAGCCGTCTTCCAGGGTTACATCGTCGGCCGAAACGTCCCAAATCTTGGACGCCCGCTCGATCAGCTTTTTCTTGATGTCCTGGGCGCAGTCGTGGGCCGCGATGCCCGTGGCGAAGGTCGTCCGGCTGCCGCCGGTCAAGAAGGTGTAACCGACAGACTCGGTGTCCACCACGCTGGGCCGCACGTCCTCGGCGGGGATGCCCAGGACCTCGGCCGCCTGCATGGCGATGGAGGCCCTGGAGCCGCCGATGTCGGTTGAGCCCTCCACCAGGTTGATGGTGCCGTCGGCATTCACACTGATGGCCGCGCTGGACTGCAGGCCGATGTTGAACCAAAAGCCGGAAGCCACGCCCCGGCCCCGGTACTTGCCGGTCAATTTCTGTTTGTACTGCTGGGAGTCACGCGCCGCTTCCAGGGTCTCGATGTTGCCAATGACCTGGAAGGGGGGCGACTCCAGACGTTCGGTGCCCTCTTTGCTGGCGTTCAGCAACCGGATCTCGATGGGGTCGATGCCCAGTTTCTCCGCGATCTCGTCCACCACCGTTTCACCGGCGAAGGCCGCGATGGGCGCTCCGGGGGCCCGGTAGGCGGCAACGGGCGGCTTGTTGGCCACCACGTCGTACCCGTCCACCTTCAGGTTGTCGATGGAATAGGGTGAGAACATGCACTGGGCCCCCATGGTCACCTGGGAACCGGCGAAAGCGCCCGCGTCGTAGTAGAGATAGGCCTCGGCGGCCGTGATCTTACCCGACTTGTCCGCGCCCATCTTGAGCTTGATGTTGGCGCCGGATGTGGGACCGGTGCTCTCGAATACCTCGGCCCTGGTCATGGCCATCTTCACGGGCACGCCGGCCTGTTTGGACAGGAGCGCGGCCATGGGCTCCAGGTATATGGGAATCTTCCCGCCGAACCCGCCACCAATCTCCATGGGTACAACCTTGATCTTGGAAACGGGTTGGTCCAGGACAGTGGAAATGGCCTCGCGGGCGGTAAAAGCTCCCTGGGTGCTGGTCCAGACTGTGAGATATCCGTCGGCGTTCCAGAATGCCGAACCATTCTGGGGCTCGATATAGCCCTGGTGCACGGTGGCGGTGTTGAACTCCCGCTCAACCACGACCTCCGCCGCGGCAAAGCCCTTTTCAATGTCTCCCATCTCGTAGCGGAAGTGGGTGGCCACGTTGCTGGGCTTGGAACCCTTTTCTCCCAGGTCGTCGGTGGTCATATCATCGTGGAGGATGGCGGCGCCGTCGTCCATGGCATCCAATACCTGAGTTGCGGAGGGAAGCACCTCGTACTGGACGTCTATCAGTTCCAGGGCCGACTCGGCGATGTGGGCGCTGACCGCGGCCACAGCGGCCACGGCGTGACCCTTATACAGGGCCTTGGCCGAGGCCATGACCTTTTCCGAAGCCGTCTTGGCGCCTTTGTCGGCGTCCTTCTTCTGCACCACCGGCATGTCCTTTCCGGTGATGACCGCTTTCACATCGGGAAGGGCCAGGGCCTTGCTGGTGTCAATGGACTTTATCCGTGCGTGAGCGTGGGGACTCCGCAGTACCTTGCCGTAGAGCATCCCAGAAGCCTGAAAGTCGCCGCCGTATTTGGCCCGGCCGGTCACCTTGTCGGTGCCGTCGTGGCGTATGGGGCGGGTGCCGACCACGTTATATTCGGTGTTGGACAATACGATGTTCTCTGCCATCGAGTCTACCTCGTGCCTAATCTGGGGCCTTTTCCCGTGCCTGGAGACAGTTGGGAAATTGTATCACAGTGGGCCGTTTCTATGAGAGAATGGCCGTCTGTCGTGACCTGTCCGATTTCCATTCGCTTCGATGAGATCCGGACAGGGATTCAGAGAGCTGACCGAGGAAGAAATGGAACCGCTGAAAGATGTAAAAGTGCTGGCTGTGACCGTGTATCTGGCCGGCCCCTTTGCCTCCATGAACCTGGCCCGCATGGGCGCCGAGGTGATCAAAGTGGAGATTCCGGGCAAGGGAGATCCCGTGCGGGGCAACGGCCCCTTCGCCGGACCGGAGGGCACCCATGCCCAGCCCAAGACCGACTCCGACATCTCCACCCGGTTTTTGAAGCGTACCCAGGGTGTGAAGAGTGTGACCATCGACCTGAAAAACCCCAAGGGCAAGCAGATGTTCTTGGACATGGCCAAAGAGTGCGACGTGGTGCTGGAAAACCTGGCGCCCGGCTCCCTGCGCCGCATCGGGCTGGGCTACGAAGAGGTCGCCAAGGTCAACCCCGGCATCGTCTACTGCTCCATCTCCGGCTACGGTCAGACGGGACCCTACAAGGACAAGCCGGCCCACGACCCACAGATCCAAGGCATGGCCGGCCTCATGGACATCAATGGCGAAGAAGACCGCCCGCCGGTCAAGGTGGGCTTCTACATCGGGGACCTTGTAACTCCCATGTTCGCCTGCTACTCCATATTGGCCGCTCTGCGCGAGAAAGAACGCACCGGTCAGGGACAGTACCTGGACGTCTCCATGATGGACACCCTGGTCTCCATGATGTTCATGGAGAACCTGGAAGAGGCCATCGCCGACGGCCAGCCGTTGCGCACCGGTAATATCAGCCGCACCGCCCCCACCGGTCTCTATACCGCCAAGGACGGAGACCTGTCCCTGACCGTGACCAGCGATGACCAGTGGGGCAGGCTCTCCCGTGCTATGGACGCTCCTGAATTGCTCACCGATCCCCGCTTCGGTGACTATGTCTCAAGGGCGACGAACCTGGAGGAAGCACGTCAGGAGGTCCAGCGCCTTGTCGGCCAGTACACCCTGGAAGATGTGCTAAAACGCCTGGAGGAGCATGACGTCCCCTGCGCCCCGGTGCGGACCGCCGAGCAGGTGATGCACGATCAACACTTTTGGGACCGGGGCAGCCTCATTCCCATGCTGAATGCCGCCATGGACGGGCCCGTGGAGGGAGTGGCCTCGGGCTTCCCTGTGAAATTCTCGGGCGGCGAACTGCCGACCATAGAAGGCGCTCCCACCCTGGGTATGCACAACGAAGAGATATTCGCCAAATATCTGGGTCTCAACCAACAGGACATCAAGGAACTGAGAGAAGAGAACGTAGTCTGATACCCGCAGGCCGGGGTTGTCACCGCTGGTTATCACCCTTTACTACGGCGGTTCATGCACCTGTCTGTTACTGTTAGAAAAGGAGATTCCCATGGCAAAACCCAGACCATTACGGACGTCAATGTACGTCCCCGGCAACAAAGAAGACTGGATGCGGAAGGCCCCACAGTACGGCGCCGACGCACTCATACTGGACTTGGAAGACTCGGTCCCCGTTCCCCAGAAGGCGGAAGCCAGGAACCTGGTGCGGAAGATGCTGGAGGAGTTGGGCGGTCAAAAGCCCACACTGACCGTCCGCGTCAACCGAATCGAGACCGGTCTCACCGGCGGCGACATCGAAGCCATAACCTGCCCCCAACTCTACGGCATCCTGCTTCCCAAAGTGGAAAGCCCAGCAGATGTCATAGAAGCCGATAACCTGCTCACCCATTTCGAGCGGCAGGCGAGTATGGAGGTGGGCTCCATCTTCATCGACCCCGGAATGGAAACTGCCACCAGCATCCGGCTGGCCTATGAGATCGCCTCGTCCTCACCCCGCGTCGCCCACATGGGTGGCAGCGGCGGCAAGGGTGGCGATACCGCCCGGTCCATCGGTTTCCAGTGGACCCCCGAAGGATTGGAGACCCTCTACCTGAAATCCAAGGTGCTGATCGACGCCCGTTCCGCCGGAGTGCCCTACCCCATGAGCGGCGGCTGGATGGACATCCACAACCTGGACGGCCTGCGGGCTTTGGCCATACAACTCCGGCAGTTGGGTTACACCGGTATGCACCTGATCCACCCTTCCCACGTGCCGGTGGTCAATGAGGTATTCTCGCCCACGCCCGAGGACGTGAAACACTGGCAGGGCCTGATCAAGGCAATGGAGGAGATGCGGGCCAGCGGTGGAGCCGCCGTCACGTTTGACGGAGACATGGTGGACATCGCCCACGAGGAGTCCGCCCGGACCATGCTGGCGATGGCCAAGGAAATGGGGGTCGAAGGAGCCTAAGCGCCCCGTATTATGTCCCAACAAATGGAACGGCGAATCCCCCTGGAAGGCTGCGTCAATTTTCGGGATTTGGGCGGCTATCCCACCGTCGATGGCCGCAACGTAAGATGGCGGCGGCTTTTCCGCGCTGATGCGCCGAATACCTTGACTGAGTCCGATGTACATACCATCACCCAGACCCTGGGTGTTTCGGCGGTGGTGGACCTGAGAAACAGCGGCGGAGTGCTCGCCGACGGCCGGGGCCTGCTGGCTCTGTCCGGCATCAGCTACCACCAATTTCCTTTTTTAGAGCGCCGCGGAACTGCGCCTCCCACCGACGGTGTGGACGCCGAAAACCGGCTGTCTGAGATCTACCAGTGGATGCTCCGCAACTCAGGTAGTCTTGTCGCCCAGGCCTTTACGACTCTGGCCCAGGGCGTCAACCAGCCGGCCGTGTTTCACTGCAGTGCCGGCAAGGACCGCACCGGTATCCTCGCTGCCACCATCCTTTCCGTCTTGGGTGTCAGCCAAGAGGACATCTTGAGAGACTACCTGATGACCAACGAGGTCATTGACGGTATCCTGGACCGCATCAAGAAGATGCCCGGGTTTGAGCATTCGACCCGTGAAGGCATCATGGCCCCGCGGGCAGCTATGGAGAAGTTCCTGGACGTTACCCAGTCGGAATTTGGCGGGTCCGAGGCCTACTTGCTCCACCACGGCGTGCAGCCGATAACCATCGACTTTATCAGAGAATCGCTCTTGGTCTAAAAGCTCTCGGCCGTTGGCTACCGGCTTTCAGCTTTTTGAGGAATACCATTGACCACCTTTGTGTTGGTGCACGGCGCATCCCACGGCTCCTGGTGCTGGGACAAGGTCGTCCCGTTGCTTGAGGCCCAGGGACACGACGCCATTGCTGTAGACCTGCCGGGTAACACCTACGGGGAGTTCGACATACCCGCCTCCCAGGTGACCCTTCAGACCTATGTGGACCACGTCTGCGGGGTGCTGGACCAACTGGATGAGCAGGTGGTGCTGGTGGGTCACAGCCTGGGCGGCCTCACCGTCACACAGACCGCCGAGTACCGCCCGGGTAGGATTTCATCCCTGGTATACCTGACCGCCCTGCTCTTTGAAAATGGCCGGGCCATGCGGCCCGT
This sequence comes from Chloroflexota bacterium, assembly GCA_002721995.1. Classification (GTDB taxonomy): domain Bacteria; phylum Chloroflexota; class Dehalococcoidia; order Lucifugimonadales; family UBA3495; genus UBA9611. The sequence goes on along the minus strand of PBMF01000016.1, from coordinate 1,582 downwards.
GGACTCTCGCAGCCCCGAAGACGTGCGCCGGGGCCTGGAGCGGGATACCTGGACCGTTTCCCCCGACCTATCCGCCGTTGTGTACCACGAACATCTCCTGCGGGAACGGTTCTATAACGATTGCAGCGACGACGACTTCACCTGGGCCAAGTCCATGTTGGTCCCCCAGCCCTCTGGCCCGCTCATGGACCCTATGCAGACCACCGCCGCCAATTTTGGCCGGGTGCCCAAGGTCTACATCGAGTGCCTGCGGGACGGCTCCATCTCCCATGCCTACCAGAAGGAGATGCAGGCCAGAGTACCCTGCCAGCGCACCATCGTCATGGACACCGGACACTCCCCATTCCTCTCCGCTCCCGGTGAACTGGCCGGACACCTGGCTTCGATCTAGTTCGACCACGTAGCCAAACCCCTTCCCCTTGGTTATCATGGCAGCAACCCAAGATTGGGTCTCCAATACAACCAATGATTCGGAGGAACCTAATGGCTAAGAAAGGGACCGCCCTGATGATGGTCGGGGCTGATGTGCCGGCCGAACTGGAAGACGAATTCAACAAGTGGTACCAGGAAGAACACCTGCAGGAATTGCTGGGCGTTCCCGGAATCCTCAACGCCGCCCGCTACGAGGCCACCAAGAGCGGCCCCAAGCACCTGGCCGTCTACGAGCTGGAGAGTGTTGACGTCATCAACTCCGACGCGTTTAAGAACCGCCCCCGCACCGAATGGGGCCAGAAGGTATCGCCCAGCATCATCGGCACCAACAACATCAACCTGGTGCTGGACATGATCCACCCCATCGCCCTGACCGACAGCATCGCCAACAGCAACATGGCCAACGCCCTGCAAATCGGTCGAATGGACGTTGCCCCATCCGACGATGCCGAATGGAACAAATGGTACAGTGAAGTCTACGTTCCCAATTACGAAAAGTGTCCCGGCGTGATTCGCGGCCGCCGCTGGCGGGCGGTGCGGGGCACTCCCCAATACGCCACCGTGTATGAGTTTGAGGATGAAAACGTTTCGGAGACTGAAGAGTGGCTGAAACAGCGGGACATCCATCCCGACAACCCTCGGATGCGGGATATCATGACCCACGCTCCGGGTTCTCCTGGAATCTGGAAGAAGACCTTCCAGCTCTAGGCCGTTCGACCGCCTCGTCTGCGAAACTGGAGACCAGTCCCGCGCCCGACTCGATTGCGGGCGCGGACTAAATCCAGATGGACGAACCCACCCGACATCCGGCAGGTCATAACCACGACCACCGCTCCGAAAGCCGGCGCAGTCTGAGCATCTCGCTGGCGTTGATATTGGGGTACATGGTTGCCGAGGTCATCGGCGGACTGGTTTCGGGCAGCCTGGCCCTCCTGGCCGACGCCGGTCACATGCTCACTGACGCCGCCGCCATCGGACTGGCGCTCCTGGCCATCTGGCTGGCCAACCGGCCGGCGTCCATAGAGCGGACCTTTGGATTTCACCGAACCGAGATACTGGCCGCCCTCTTGAACGCCCTCAGCCTCTGGCTCATAGCCGCCTGGATATTCTTTGAAGCTTCCCGGCGTTTCGACGAGGTCCCGGATGTGGA
>PBMF01000015.1 GCA_002721995.1 Chloroflexota bacterium | reverse complement strand
GGCCTGGCTCTACGACATGATGCACACCGGCAACCCCTTGGAAGAGAAGATGGTGCTCTTCTGGCACCAGATATTCGCCACCGGCCAGTCCAAAGTCGATCACTGGCACGAGCTCATCGCCCAGATCGATATGTTCCGAGACAGAGGGATGGGCAGCTACCGGGACATGCTGGTGGAACTGGCCAAAAACCCGACCATGATCTTCTAGCTGGACAGCTGCGACAACCCCGAATACGGCGTCAATGAGAATTGGGGCCGTGAACTGCTGGAACTCTTCAGCATGGGCGTGGGCAATTACACCGAGGATGACGTAAGGGAGTGCTCCAGGGCCTTCACCGACTGGACCATCTCCACCGTGCTCCCAAGGAACTATTACAGCCGCTACGACTGGATCTTCGAGTACCAGCCGGAGGACCACGACGAGGGTGAAAAGACCTTCCTCGGGCACACTGGCAACTTCAACGGTGAAGACATCATCGATATCATCTGCCAACAGCCGGCCACGGCAGAATTCATCGCCCGTCATCTATACAACTTCTTCATCGCCGACGAGCCCCAGGTCCTAGCCTGGTCGGTTACCCCGCCAAACGACCCCGAGGCCGTAAAGCTGCTGGCCAAGACCTTCACCGAGCCCAACTACGACATCCGCTCGGTACTGAGGGTGCTGTTCCTGTCCGATTTCTTCAAGAGCGCACGGTTCACCCAGATCAAGAGCCCCGCCGAAGTCGTGGTGGGTACCCTGCGTCTGGTGGGCCAGGACTAGCTGCCAGGACCCGGAATCGGTAACTTGTCCAAACAGGCTGGCTACATGGGCCAGGAGCTGCTCAATCCACCCAGCGTCGAGGGCTGGCACACCGGCATCGAGTGGATAAACAGCGGCTCGCTGATGAAGCGGATCAACTTCGTTGCCGACATGATTGGCGACACCAGCCGGCCGGGAGTGAAGCGGATAATCGACCGGCTCCAGGCCCAGGGCAGCCTGGGACCCGCCGAGCTGGTGGACCAGTGTCTGGACTTGGTGGGTCCCGTCAAGGCGGGCGCCGCATCCCACCAACAACTGGTGGAACATGCCTCCCAGAGGGGCGAATTCCGCTGGGGTACCGCGTAGGAGACCACCGAGTCCACCGAGAGGGTGGGCGAACTGCTCCAATTGATAGCATCAGTCAAAGAGTACCAATACTGTTAACCCAGTACTCCTAACCCAGGCGGTTCACCCAACATAGGTTCGAAGGAGGAGGCAATGACTACCACGCAAAAAGACCCGGTGCTGGTGGTTCTCCAACTTTCCGGCGGCAACGATTACCTGAACACGGTGATCCCCTATACCGACCCGATCTACCGGGACAGCCGCCCGGCGGTGGGCATCCCGGACGACCAGATTCTTGGCATCGACGGTGATGTGGGTTTCCACCCCGCCATGGGCACCATGAAAGATCTGTACGACCAGGGGAACCTGGCCGTCATCCGCGGCGTCGGCTACCCCGACTCGCCCCGTTCCCATTTCCGCTCCATGGACATCTGGCACACCTGTGAGCCGGAGACCCTGGGCACCGAGGGCTGGCTGGGACTGGCCACCCGGGACATCGACCCCAACAAGGAAAACATCGTCACCACCGTGAGCTTCGGGCCCAGCCTCTTCCGCGCATTGGTGCTTCCCGGCGTCCCGGTGGCCTGCGTGGATAACCTGGCGTCCTACGGCCTGCTGACCGGCATCACCGGAGAACAGCAGAGGGACCAGATACTGGACCGTTTCTCGCGGATGTACGCCCCAGAGTTGGGCAACGACGTGGTGACCGAGTACCTGGGGCAAACGGGCCTGGAAGCCATGAAGTGCGCCGACATCCTAAAGGTCGCACCCGAGCGTTACAGCTCCACCGTTGAGTACGCCGATACGACCATATCCCAGAAGCTGAAGGGCATCGCCCAGATACACACCGCCGGACTGGGCACCCGCATCTTCTATTGTGACCACGGCAGCTTCGACAACCATGCCAACCAGGCCGGAATGCTGGATACCTTGTGGACCGACGTCTCCCTGGGCATAAACGACTTCTTCGCCGACCTCAGTGAGCACGACGCCACGGACAACGTGATCATGCTGCTCTTCTCCGAGTTCGGACGGCGTGTCCGGGACAACGGCTCGGGCACCGACCACGAGGCCGCCGGCGCAGCCTTTGTCATTAGCGACGCGGTAAAGGGCGGGCAGTACGGCGAGTATCCCTCCCGGAAGGCCGAGGACTTGCAGCAGGGTGATTTGGTGCCAAACCTGGACTTCCGGGGCCTCTACACCACGGTACTGGAGGACTGGTTCAAGCTGGACGCCAAGCCCATAGTCAAAGGAAACTTCGAAGCTCCCCGGTTCCTGTAGGAGACGGTTGAGGTAAACGATGCAGACACAGATCTCAGCGAGCCGGGTCTTCGACTTCGGCCACGTCGTTGGCCGGTCCGGCGTCTCGGGAATGAGGTTCACTCATCCCGTGGCGATGTCCACCAGCAAGAATGGCGCGGTCTATGTCGCCAACCGCGGCTGGGAAATGGTCTCCAACGTGGGTTGAAACCGCACGGGACGGGGCACCCGAATCAGCAAGGTGGTCCTGGGCAGCGCCTCTGGTGAGGAGGAGTTGATCTGCGAATTCAGCACCTACGGCGACGACCCGGGTAAGGTCATCTGGCCGGCCGGCGTGGCCACAGACAGCCAGGACAACGTCTATGTCACCGACGAATGGCTGAACCGCGTCTCCGTTTTCGACGCCGACAGCGATTTCCTCCACTGCTGGGGAACATCCGGAAACGGGGAAGGCGAATTCGACGGGCCCTCGGGCATCGTCATCGACCAGAACGACGACCTATTCATCGTGGACAGCCGGAACCACCGGGTCCAGAAATACTCCAAGGACGGCGCGATACTGGCCGCCTGGGGCGAGCAGGGCGACGGAGAGGGCCAGATCGACTCGCCGTGGGGGATCTCATCCGACTTGGAGGGCCGGCCGACCACATGAACAACCGGGTGAAGAAATTCACCCAAGACGGCGGGTTCCTGGCGTCCTTCGGCTGCTTGGGCAACGGGCGCGGTGAGCTTGACCGCCCGTCAGGCGTGACCGTAGACCCCGACGGCGATGTGTATATCTGCGACTGGTCCAACGAAAGAGTGCAGGTCTTCGCCCCCGATGGCCGCTTCATAACCACGCTCCGCGGCGATGCCACCCAGCTTTCCCACTGGGCGCAGATGAACGTATCGGCCAACCCCGACGCCGCCAAACGCCGGCGGGAAGTGAAGAACCCGGAGATCGAATGGCGGCTCTCATTGCGCGTGGCCGTGTTGTTCGACTCGGACAACGACCGGTTGATTGTGGCCGACACTCAATGGCAACGGCTGCAGATCTACAACAAGCCCAAGGACTACGCCATACCCACCCGTACTCTCTAATCCGGTGGAACGGGAAAAAGAAAAGGCCCCGCCGAACGGCGGGGCCTTTTGGGTTTCCGGTATTGGATGATTTAGGCGGGTTGGGCGGCGCCTTGGAAACGGGCCTCCAACTCTTCCAACAAGACCTGCTCAGAGGGGTCCAGTTCCGAATGTACCCAGTCGATTATCCAGCGTGGGTTCTCGGCGCTGTCGTCGATGAGCAACCGGCGGACCATGTAGAGCTGGCCGGCCTCGTCAATCTCTTCTCTGACCAATGAGCAGACAAAGGCCTCCTCATTTTCAAAGTGGTCCAACTCCAGGATGCGTACGCCCATCAGGCGGCTGTGCAGATGCCGGATGGTGCGGGCGGTGACCTTCTTTTCGCCCAGTACCTGGGCCAGAGCGTCTTCCACCTCGTGGAACCGCTCCTCCAGTTCCTTGTGTTGTTCCTCTTCCAGGGAGAAGGCGGCTTCCCGCACGCTTTCTTTCAGACCGGCGGAGTTGCCCAGGCCGATGAACTTGACCAGATCACCGGCTTTCCCTGCCAACTCAGCATGCTCGGTCTCGTTGTCCCTGGCCGGCTGGCTATTCTGCAGGGGAGAGGTCATGACCTCATCTTCGACCGTGGCATGGTAGAGGATCTGGTTCACCCAGAACCCGAACACCTCGTTTAGTTCCTCGATGTCTTCGATGGTTTCGGCTTTAGCGACCAACGCCTCGGTCCGATCGGACAGAGCACGGAAGGCTTTGTGCATCAGCAGCATCACATCGATGGGGTCTTCCAGCTTGGTAATATGGTTGGTGCCCATTTCTTTACCCCTGGCTTGTCTGGATCTGGTCTACTCTACTAAGCAACGGGCTGGGAGGCGTTGATCCGAGCCTCCAATTCCGTAAGAAGCTCATTCTCTCCAGGGGTGAGGTCCTGGGACATCCACTCAAGGACCCAGCGCTGGTCGGCGGCTTGGCGGTCCACCAAAAGACCGCCCACCACTTCCATCTGGCATTCGGGGGAGAGGCACTCTTTAATCAAGGGAAGGACCATGGCCTCTTCGGTCTCCAGATGGTCTTCCTGGGCGACGCGCAGGGCAATGACCTGTCCGTAGAGGTGCTGCTTGGTGCGGGAGATCACACTGGTGGCGCCGATGTCCTCTTCCAGGACGGTCATCACGTCTTGGACGTGGTCAAGGAGTCTGGCATATTCGGCGTCCTCTTTCTCAAGGAGGGCCCATTTGACACTTTCAATGGGGTCGTGGGCCGCGGCGCGCATAGTGTCGCCCACGAACTTGGACATCTCGGTGCCGACTTTCTTCTCGGCGTGGTACATGATGGCGGTGGCCCAGGCGGTGAAGGCCAGCTTGAAGGGCTGAAGGCTGCATCCGTCTTCCAGGCACCGGGCCAATTCCACGGTCCGGTCTGCCTCGCCCCTAAGGGCTTTGTGAATCAGATACATCGCGTCAATGGGTTGCTCGAGGGTGGTAATCTCCACGGTCATGCAGATCCTCCCAATGGAACTATCAAAATGGTTAATAGTTTTCGCGTTCAATTATTATATCTAAATTGTCAATACTTTTCTAAGTGCATTATTAATATTGACTCCACCGATATTAGATATCGACATACGGCGCTACCCAGTGCATTTCGGCCCTGTCTTTCGGGGCCGATGGTCATATGTCGGCCAGCGGTGAAATAATCCGCCAAATAAAAAGGGAGGGCATATGCCCTCCCTTCGTCAGTCTTTACCTGTTGGTTTGTTTGGCTAGTTGGCCGCAACCGGCTGTTTACGTACCGATGCGATGGCATCGACCTGCTGCATGAGCATGTCAAAGTTCTCAAAGGTGAGGGACTGGGGGCCGTCGCACTTGGCGATGTCCGGATTGGGATGAACTTCAATCAGCAGGCCGTGGGCCCCGGCTGCCACTGACGCCAGCGCCACTGGTGTGACCAGGTACCACTTTCCGGTGCTATGGCTTGGGTCGGCCACGATGGGCAGGTGGCTCAGCCGCTGGACCACAGGCACGGCGGCCACGTCCAGGGTGAACCGGGTGAAACTTTCAAACCCGCGGATTCCCCGTTCGCAGAGTATGACCTCTTCGTTGCCGCTGGCCATTACGTACTCGGCGGCCAGTAGCCATTCCTCATAGGAGGCAGCCAGCCCACGCTTGACCATCACAGGCTTGCCAAGCTCACCCACGGCATCGAGCAGGTTGTAGTTCTGCATGTTGCGGGCGCCGATCTGCAGGATATCGGCGTACTTGGCCACGGTGTCCACGTCCTCGGTGGCCATCACCTCGGTGATGATGGGCAGTCCGGTCTCCTGCTTGGCCAGGTTCAGCAGTTTGAGGCCGTCTTCGCCCATGCCGCGGAAGCTGTATGGAGAGGTGCGTGGCTTGAAGGCGCCGCCCCGGAGGACCGTGGCGCCGGCCTTCTTGACCGCCTTGGCGGTGGAGACCATCTGCTCTTCGTCTTCTACCGAGCAGGGGCCGGCCATGATGACCGGACTGGGGCCGCCAATCACAGCACTGCCAACTTTGATGATCGTATCGTCGGGGTGAAACTCCCGGCTGGCCAGCTTATAGGGTTTGGAGATCATCACCACATCGCTGACGCCCTCCAACAGTTCGACTTCGTCCTTAAAGTCCGGGGGGATGGAGCCCACAACGCCCACCACTGTGCGTTCTACCCCCAGGTTGATCTGGGCCTTCAACCCCTTGGACTCGATCCGCTCCCGGACCGCTGCCAATTCGCTGTCGGAACTGCCCGCTGCCATTACGACGATCATTTTTTGAATCCACCTTTGGTTCTTGCCTAGTTTTGTATTTCGTCCGGCCTATGAAAGGGACTGGGTTAAACTCTCATCCAGATCGGATAAACCTTCCAAATACCCCGAAATACCTCACCCCCCGAAGCCGACGCTTTCCGCCGTCCAGCCTCTTCACCTTCGACCAAGGCCCATCAACTGCGCCTTATGACCGCAGCGAACTAGCACCCTTCAGATATTTGTACTCCAAGTCCTCTGCTTCCTTATCCGTGTTCACTAGTATAAGTATCCTTATACAACTGGGCAAGCTTCCCTCCACAAACACCTGCGTTATGTCCATTAGAGGTGCATTGGCCCAGGCCAGTTTGCGGGCGGCGGTGGCCGCGAATGCGGCGTTCAGATCAGGCGTCAGTGTGAAAAATACGGCCGCTATGTCCTCTTCACGTATATCATTGGCATCGATCAACGCCTGTACCAGCTCGGTGGTGGCCCCGTGTATGGCTTCCTCTGTGTTTGCGTCGGCGGTGGTGGCCCCCCTGATACCGCGGCAGGCTGTCATCTGGTGGATATCTCCTTAATCTGGGATCGTAACGCCCGCCAGTCCGGCGACGAACTGACTGGCCCGCTCGACCAATTCATTCCTTGGCGATTCTAGCATCACCCTGATCAGGGCGCTGCCAACGACGGCTGCATCGGCCGTCTTGCCCACTTCTTCCACGTGGCCACGGTTGGAAATCCCGAATCCGACGGCCAGGGGCAGCCCGGTGTTGGCCCTTACCCTGTCCAACAGGTCGAAGCTCCGGGCCGATACCTGGTCCCGGACCCCGGTGACTCCGGTAACGCTTATGCAGTAAATGAACCCGCTCGCCCCGGCACAGGCGTGTTTGATGCTCTCGTCGGTGCTGGTCGGCGCCAGCAGGGGAATCACCGAGATATCCCGTGCCTGGAACTCGGACACCAGCGGGGCAGCCTCGAATCCGGGCAGGTCTACCGCGATAAGGCCGTCCACGCCCACCTCGGCGCAACGCTCGGAAAATGGAACAAGTCCGTAGTTGTAGATGGGGTTGTAGTATCCCATGAGGACCAGGGGCGTGTCGGGAACCTTTTCCCGCAGGACCGCGGTGGCGTCCAAACAGTCTTCCAGGCTGGTGCCGTTTTGCAGCGATAGGAAACTGGACTCCTGGATAACCGGTCCCTCGGCCAGAGGGTCGCTGAAGGGCACGCCAATCTCCACGGCGTCGGCTCCGGCGGCGACCAGGGCGGGCACCAGTTCCATGGTGGCGTCCATGTCGGGAAATCCGGCGGTCAGGAACACAATTAGTCCGGGACGCTTCTGTTCCCGGACTGCTTCGAACATCTGCCTGATTCTAGCTTCGCCCATACCTGGGGACTGGAGTCCTTGCCAACCCTATTCAGCCGCCTGGAATCCAATGGTAATCCAGGCCTGTGGTGTGGCAAATTTAGCGTAGAAGCCCCCCGGTGTCTACCCCCGGCCCGCCAAACAGCGGAGGCCTAGCCCCCCAGCGCATGCACTCCCACCGCAAGGGCGTTCTGCCCCGCATGGGCCCCCACCGAAGCCCAAAGCGAACCGGTGCGCCAGTACAGCCAGGCAAAGAGCACGCCGGTGATGAAGATGGGAATCAGGACCCCAAAGGACAGGTGGAAGGCGCTGAAGATCAACGCGCTGGCCGCGATGGCCCGCCAAGGACCCAATCTGGGCAGAAGACCCCGGAAGATGAACCCGCGGAAAAAAATCTCCTCGGTCAAAGGGGTGACCATGGCCAGGGCCTGGAAGGTCAGCAACATTGCCGCGCCGTCAAAGATGATGTCCGAGTCCAGGTCCGGGGGGGAGAGTATCTCAATCTGCAGCCAGTCCACGATGCCGGCGTAAAGAGACGTGGCAAACAAACTGGTGGCCAGCGTGGCGACCATCAATAGAACGGTGCGCTTGCGCGGCATTCTTATCCGGCTCAGCCGGAGTACGGCCAGGGGATAACGGGAACGGTGCAGACCCAGGAACCATACTACGGTGGCGATGGACAATGCCATCAAATGGACAGCTATCCAGGTGGCAACTGCGTCTTCTTGTTCTGGATAGAGAGATCCGAATATGGAAGCGATCGCCGCGGCAAAAAACAGGGCGAATATCACCAGCAGGATCGCGGCGATGATCTGACCTCCGCCCCAGGTCACCCCGCCCTTTCTTCGAATCACGGATTTGCCCTGCTGGCCATTGGCAGCAGCTTCAACAGAGGCATCCCCTTCACCCGAGACGGATGATTGGGTGTCAAGAATGGACTCCTCAGGAACAAAATTACAGCTGACACATCTTCTTAGACCCGCTACCCACTCGCCACCGCAACTGGGGCAAAGAGCGTAGACATCGTCTCTTTTGGGGGGTACTCCGACGGTCTACCTTGGCAGATGCTCGTTGGGTTCGCTCCAACGCCAGGGCATTATAGGGTTGGCTCCCATGCCAAGTCATCGACTTGGGTCCGTTTTATTCTCAGAGGCAATGGGATAAGTATATCAACATCGTGCCTATTGCCAAGCCGGTTGGGCACGATTGCCAGATCATGCCGGTTCAGCCATAATGGCGGCGGCCCAACTGGAGGTGCCACCATGGCCCAAGATAAGCAACTGACCAGAGAACAGTTCGATCTCCTGGCAGAGCAACTCGGCGTGACCGGCGACTCCGATTATCTGGATGAGCTTTATTCCCAGGTACGGGGGGTCTTCATCGGCGCCAAGTCCATCCGGGACATTGATGTCTCAGACGCGGAACCGGATATGGCCTTCATTCCCAGAACTAGCTAGAGGGGCAACGACGATATGGACGCACTGGAAATCTGCTACATGAGCGCTGGCGACCTCTCCAGACTGGTCGAGAAGAAAGAGATCTCACCTGTCGAGATTGTTGATGCCCACCTTTCCAGGATTGACGCCACCGAGCCGGTGCTGAACTCTTTCATCACGCTCCTGGCCGATGCCTCCCGTACCGCCGCTCAGCAGGCTGAGAAGGACATCCAGGCAGGCCGGTACAAGGGCCCGCTCCACGGCATACCGGTGGCGCTGAAGGACCTGTACAACACCGGCGGGGTGCGCACCACTTCGGGTTCCAAAATATTCGACACCTTTGTCCCAAGCGAAGACTGCACCGTTGCCGCCAAGTTCCAGCAGGCCGGGGCGGTCTTGTTGGGCAAGCTGAATATGCACCCCTTTGCCTACGGGCCCACGGGTGAGAACGCGGACTACGGCCACATGCACAACCCCTGGGACCCGGACCGGGTCACCGGCGGCTCCAGCGGCGGGTCGGGCTCGGCCACCGCCGCCGGCCAATGCACCATCACGACCGGCAGCGACACTGGCGGGTCGATCCGTATTCCCGCCGCCCTCTGCGGCATAGTCGGTCTAAAACCCACCTATGGCCTCGTCAGCCGTTACGGCCTGACACCCCTATCGTGGTCGTTGGACCACCCCGGCCCCATGACCCGGACGGTGGAAGATGCGGCCATCACCATGAACGTCATCGCCGGCCATGACCCCAAGGACGTAGCTTCGGCAAATGTGGACATCCCCGATTACACTTCGGCCCTGACCGGCGACGTGAAGGGGCTGAAGATCGGCATCGTCAAGGAGTACTTCGAAGCCCCGCTGGACCCGGAGGTACGAAAAGCCGTGATGGACGCCATCGGGCAACTGGAGAGCATGGGTGCGGAGGTCAGAGAGGTGTCCTTCCCCATGTACAACCAGTCCCAGGCTATCTCCAGCGCCGTCCTCATGTCGGAGGCCACAGCCTACCACCGGGACCTGCTGGAGTCGGACGATCAGAGCATCTATGAACCGGTGCGCCAGCGGCTGGAGTCGGGATTGTTCATCAGCGCCGCCGACTATCTGCGTGCCCAGCAGGCCAGGACTCTACTGGACCGGGAGAGCAGGAAACTGTTGGATGAGGTTGACCTTCTGGCCGGCCCCACGGAGCCGGTGACCGCCCCGGAGATACTCTCCTCCAGGGTGATGGCCGGGGAACAGGAGATTGGGGTGGTGGGCGCGTTGACCCAGTACACCCGTCCCTACAACATCAACGGCTTCCCAGCCATTTCGGTGCCCTGTGGGTTCTCCCAGTCCAACATGCCCATCGGACTGCAACTGGCCGGCCGCCCCTTCGACGAACTGACCGTGCTCCGCGCCGCCCACGCCTACGAACAGGCCACTGATTGGCACACCCGGCGCCCTCCGCTGTAGGCGCTGCCATAGAACTGGCCGCATAAACTTGCCTGTATCTCCGGGCAAGTGCCCCAACCGGCTAGCTAATGGCCGTACCATATCGTGTAAAATCAAGACTGGACCCAAAGCAGGCAGTCTTGCCGGCAACTTCTCAGCAACTTCTATCCAAGCACTCGGAGCACTGAATTCTTTGGCGGAGATCACCACTGTAACCTTTGACCTGTGGCAGACCCTGTTGGTTGACAACCGGGACCTGGGCCAGGCACGCGCCATGGTCCGGCTGGAGGGTGCCCAGACAGCCCTTGCCAAGTCCGGTGAAGATTACGACATCGAACACATCCGCACCGCCTACATGTCGTGCTTCGAGCAGTTCCGCGACATCCGGGAAGGCGGTTCTGACATGGATTTCCGGGCGCAGGTCTCCAGCTTTGTGAACTTCATCAGCCCCGGACTGGTGGACCGCGTCGATTCCGAGACCATGGACGAGATTGCCCACCACTACTCCGACTCCTTCTTCGTCTATCCGCCTCCGGCCCACGAGGCCGCAGTGCGAGTGCTCCAGGGTGTTAAGGACATGGGGCTGCAGATGGGGCTGATATCCAACACCGGGATGACCCCCGGTTTTACCTTCCGCGCCTACATGGAGGAGCGGGGCATGCTGGAGTATTTCCATACCCTGACGTTTTCCGACGAGGCCAAGGTGGCCAAGCCCGCCAAAGAGATCTTCATGATGACTCTAAAGGCCATGGGCGCCACCCCTGAGCAGACCATCCATGTGGGTGACCACGTGAAAAACGACGTGGTGGCCGCTAAAGAATGCGGACTAAAAACCGTGTGGATCACAGGGTTCTACGAACGCGAAAACCCCAACGACCCGGCGACGGAACCCGACATAAGTGTGTCCGGTCTGGCCGAAGTCGTCCCTGCCATTGCCAGGCTGGCGGGCAAGACGGTCCCAGGGTGAAAACGGGCAGCTTCGATTTATCTTGACAACGGGAATCGGCCGATGATAGTGTCGGCTTGCCTGCAACTCCTGAAAGTTAATAACGCCCATCTGCCCAATCTTGGGGTATTTCCGAAGGTTTTTAATAAAGCGGATGGCCATATAAAACGAATCAGCATCGACTCGATTTGTGTTTGATTTGGGTGACGGGATGCTAAATAGTTTCCTGACGGGAAAGCGGCATGGCTGAATTAGCTGGTTTGAACGAGCTATATTCAGCCGTTTTTGCGAAACGGCCCCTCATACTTGCCAGCAACCGTGGTCCCGTTGAGCACCAGATGTCCAACGACGGCCGTCCCGAAGCCCGCCGGGGCAGCGGCAGCGTCGTCACCGCCTTCAGCTCCCTGGCCCAGACCCACGAATTCACCTGGGTTGCCAGCGCCATGGGCGAAGGCGACCGGGTTGTTTCCAACAACGGCCAGGACCCCCACTTGAAGTCCCCCCTCCCCGGTCACAAGATAAATCTGCGTTACGTTGTGACACCGCGGCGGGTCTATCACAAGTACTACAACATACTATGCAACCCGCTGCTCTGGTTCCTGCAACACTATATGTGGAACCCGCCCTACAACCCCAACGTGGAGGCCGCCGTCCATGACGCCTGGGAGGGTGGCTACATCCCGGTGAACCAGGCCTTCGCCAATTCGGTGATTGAAGAAGCCCGCTGCGCGGAGCAGGCGCCCATCGTCATCGGCCACGACTACCATCTGTACCTGATGCCTGAGCTTGTGCGTCAGGAAGTGCCGGACGCCATAATCCAGCACTTCATCCATATACCCTGGCCCACACCCCAGTACTGGCACATGATCCCGCATTACATCACCAGGCGAATCTGCGAGTCCCTGTGCGCCACAGACCTGCTGGGATTCCAGACCTTGGGCGATACACGGTCTTTTCTGGACACCGTGGATGAATTCGTCCCCGATGTGGCGATCGACCGCAACGGACTCACCATCCAGCGAAACGGCCACACCACGACGGTCAAGGCCTACCCCATATCCATAAACGTGGAGGAGGTCCAGCGCATCGCCAACTCGCCGCGCGCCCTGGACTACGAGTCCCGCCTGGAGCCGGACACCGGCGAGGTTACCATCGTGCGCATTGACCGGGCCGAACCCAATAAAAATATAGTCCGGGGCTTCCGTGCCTACGAATTACTGCTGAACCGCTACCCCGACCTGAAGGGCAAGGTGAAATTCCTGGCCTTCCTGGTTCCCTCCCGCACCCATATTCGCCAGTACCAGAGGTACATGGACGAGATCCAGCAGGTCATCCAGCAGATAAACAACAACCACGGCAACGACCAGTGGCAGCCCATAGTGCCGTATATCGAAAACAACTACACCCAGGCGATCGCCGGGATGAAGCTGTACGACGCCCTGCTGGTGAACACCATCATTGAAGGTATGAACCTGGTGGCCAAAGAGGGACCGGTGGTCAACAACAAGGACGGGGTACTGGTGCTCTCCCAGAGCAGCGGCGTGTACCCCCAGTTGGCCCACTCTGCCCTTGGTGTGTCTCCCACAGACATCGAAGGCACCATGGAGGCTATGTACCAGGCCATAACGATGTCCGCCGAGGAACGAAAGGACCGGGCCTCACGCCTGCTTGAATCCGTCTACAAAGAGGACATCAGCAACTGGCTGCTGCTCCAGATGCAGGACATCTCCCAACTCCTTTAGTCCACCCCGGGGCCTTCCTGGCCCAACTTTTGGCCCCTTTGTTATCACCGTGCCTACGCGTGCCTGTTCCAAGGCTAGATAATAAGGATTCCTGCGTATAAGGTTTATTGACGCAAGAGAGAGATGGGTCAGTTTCGGCTGGCCCGCACACAGCGGATTTAGTGCTTCGCCTCAAGGGGGGAATCTTTGCGGGTGAAGCAACGGACCGACTTAATAACATGGAGCAGTTGTTCAACCCCCAGTCCTCGGGCAACGGACGCCGGGAGATTCAGCTCTGCATCTTCCCCCACCTGCAAGAATTCCTGGTGATCGACTCCCGGCAAAACGACCCCGACGTACTGTTCGTAAAAACCGATGAAATCTTCGGGGAAGATTTCTACCGCGCCGTGGAGGCCGAGTTTTCCGAGGCCCTGCGCTGCTCCAGCAAGTTTCCCTTCTCCCATTTAATCAACCTACCCATCGCCATCGAAGAGGCGGTCCGCGACATCGCGATGACATTCATACTGGAGCGCCTGGGTGTGCCCGTTGAGCAGGAAGAGGCGATACCTACGGTTGTGGTCTACGTGGTCAGCGGCGGGGCTTTGGCCACCCACACCGGCAAAGTCCTCGAGAGCCTGCAGGACCTGGCCCGCGGCGACTCTCCCGGAGCCGACGGCGACAGTTGGGAAGTCAGGATTTCCGACCTGGTGGAAAGGGAGACCGCCATCTTGCAGGAGATCAACGACCAACAGGTGGCCGAAGCGCTCAAGGGCGATTCTCCAGACTACTTCACCCTCTGGGAAAGCCGAAACTAACCGCACGGCCAGTCTCCTTGTCGGGTCAAACCGGCGAGCCTATAATTCCATTGGCTTCCCTAACCGTTGACCAATGGAGTCCGGATGGACCAGACCGGTTTTTTCCTGAACGCCAGCCGTGAGACCGCGGATGAAGACGTGATCTCCATGGCCCAATTGGCGGACGACCTGGGCTACCATTCTTTCTGGACCAGCGAATCCTGGGGGCGGGACGCCTTCACCGTACTCACCATGGTCGCCTGCCACACCCAGAACCTGCGCCTGGGCACCGGCATCGTCACCGTATACAGCCGCACCCCCGCCATGATCGCCCAGACCGTCGCATCCCTGGACATACTATCCAAGGGCCGCGCGATCCTGGGGCTGGGCAGCAGCGGGAAAGTGGTCATCGAAAACTGGCACGGTGTGCCCTTTGAGTCACCCCTTGCCCGGACTGGTGAGTACATCGACACCATCCGCAAGGCGCTTTCCGGTGAGGTTGTGACCCATCATGGGAAATTCCATCAGATGGACCGCTTCCGTTTGATGTCACCGCCGCTGCAGGAACGACTGCCCATCTACGTAGCCAGCCTGGGCCCCAGGAACCTGGCTCTAACTGGAGAAAAGGCCGACGGCTGGCTGCCCATCTGGACCAACCGGGAACGCCTACCGGACCTCAAAGAACAGATAGCCCAGGGTGCGGCGAAGGCCGGCCGCGGCATATCCGACGTGACGGCGGCGCCCTACATCATGTGCTACGCGGCCCAGGACGACGAGGACACGGCCCACGGCGCCCAACTGCTCAGCGCCCACATGGCATACTATATCGGCGGGATGGGGAGCTATTACTTCGACAGTTTCAGCCGGGCCGGTTTCGCCAACGAGGCCCAAGCCGTGAAATCTGCCTGGGGGTCTGGAGACCGGCAAAAGGCGGCGGATTCAGTCTCAGACAAGATGCTGGAGAGCGTCACAGTCCTGGGAACTCCCCAGCAATGCCGGGACCAGATGGCCGCTTTCAGGAGGGCAGGGGCGGACCTGCCCATCGTCAATTTCCCACGGGGCGCCAGTCTGGATACCGCACGCCGGACCATCGAGGCGTTGGCCCCCGGGGCGCAGAGTAAATGACAGTAAAGATCGGCGTTATATCAGACACTCACTCAGCAGGCAGCGGACGAGACCTGCCGGGCGTGATTCTGGACGCCCTGCGCGGTGTGGATATGATTCTCCACTGCGGCGACCTGGAGTGCCTTGGAGTCCTTGATTATCTGGAAGAAGTCGCCCCTCTCTTGGCGGTGCGCGGCTATGAAGACCCCCTGGAGGACGGCGACCGGCTGGCCCTGACAACGCGGGTGGTCAAGGCCGAGGGTGTGTCCATCGGCATGGTCCACGACATCCAATGGCCGGGACCCAAGATTCCCACCAGCCCCGATGGCACAGAGTTGATGTACCCCGAGGGAAATGGCCGGGAAATAATGGCGAGAAAGTTCAAGGAGCCGGTGGATGTGGTGCTCTTCGGCGACACCCACGAGGAACTTGTCACCGATTGGGACGGCGTGCTGATCATGAACCCCGGCAGCCCGACCTACCCAGGCCGGCGTCACGAACGGGGCGTGCTGGGCACCATCGGCATCCTGGACATTGACGGCGAAGACGCCACCGCCCGGATAGTGGACCTGAAAACAATCAGCTAAACGACCTGGGAGAAAAAGAAAAGGGCGGGTTTTCACCCGCCCTTTTTTGTTGCTTTTGGAAACCCTTAAATCTTGTCGATCAGCGGGGTGACCTCGAGGAACACCGGAGCGAAGACCAGAGACACGATGGCCATCAGCTTCAACAGGATGTTGAGGGACGGTCCGGATGTGTCCTTGAAGGGGTCGCCGACCACGTCGCCCTCGACGGCGGCCTTGTGGGCATCGGAGCCCTTACCGCCGAAGTGGCCCAGTTCCACGTACTTCTTGGCGTTGTCCCAGGTGCCGCCGGCGGTGGCCATCATGATGGCCAGCATGAACCCGGCGCCCACCGAACCGATGAGCATGCCGCCCAGGGATTCCACGCCCAGGATGAACCCAACGGCCAGGGGGGCCGCCACTGCCATGACGCCGGGAACGATCATCTCCCGAAGGGCGCCCTTGGTGGCGATGTCCACGCACTCGGTGTAATCGGGTTCGGTATTGCCCTCCATCAGGCCAGGAATCTCCCGGAACTGACGGCGGACTTCGTTGACGATGGACATGGCCGCCCGGCCAACCGCCTTCATGGTGAAGGCCGAGAACAGGAAGGGCAGCATGGCGCCCACCAGCACGCCCACGATGGTCGTGTGCTTCAAGAGATCAACCGTGCCGATACCGGCGGCGGTGGCGTATGCCGCCAGCAGGGCCAGTGATGTCAAAGCCGCGGAGCCGATGGCAAACCCCTTGCCGGTGGCGGCGGTGGTGTTGCCCAGGGCGTCCAGGGCGTCGGTCCTCTGCCTGACTTCGGGGTCGAGTTGGGCCTGTTCGGCGATGCCGCCGGCGTTGTCGGCCACCGGACCGTAGGCGTCGGTCGCCAGGGTGATGCCCAGGGTCGATAGCAGTCCAACACCCGCCAAAGCCACGCCGTAGAACCCGGCCAACTCAAAGGCCACGATGATGGTCACACCCACAGCCACCAGAGGAATCACGGTGCTGACCATTCCAGTGGCTATGCCGCTGATCATCACCGTGGCGGCGCCGGTCTGGGAGGTCTCGGCCACCTGTTGGGTTGGGCCGTATTCATACGAGGTGTAGTACTCGGTGGACGATCCGATGATGATACCCGCTCCCAGGCCAACCACTATCGCCCAGAACCACTTAATCTCCATGTCCATCGACAGGATGATGACCAGGGCGAAAATCACCAGCAATATGGCTGCGGCGAAGATACCTTTCCGCAGGGCCCACAGGAGTTGGCCGAAGTCGGCCTGCTCACTGCTGCGGACCACAAAGGTGCCCAAGATAGCAGCAACGATGCCGGCGCCAGCCAGCATCAGGGGCAGTACTGCGGCGTCCGCCTTCCAAGAGGCGGCGGCGGCGAGGGCCATGGCCGCGATGATCGAACTAACGTAAGACTCGAACAGGTCAGCGCCCATTCCGGCCACGTCGCCCACGTTATCACCCACGTTGTCGGCAATCACGCCGGGGTTACGGGGGTCGTCTTCGGGGATTCCCGCTTCAACCTTGCCGACCAGGTCGCTGCCAACGTCGGCGGCTTTGGTGAAGATACCTCCGCCGACCCTGGCGAAGAGGGCTATGGAGCTGGCGCCCATACCGAAGCCGGCAACAACAGTCACATCCTGGAAGATGATGTATAGAAGGGTTACGCCCAGCAGGCCGATGCCCACCACGGTGATGCCCATCACCGAGCCGCTGGAAAACGCAATCCGAAGCGCGGGGTTGAGTCCGTGCATGGCCGCGGCGGCGGTGCGGACGTTGGCCCTGACCGCTACGTTCATGCCGATGAAGCCGGCGGTCGCCGAGCAGACCGTCCCGACCAAGTAGGAGATGGCCGTCTCGGGCACGTCGGCATCCAGGGTCCACCAGTCGATCAAGACCCAAAGACCGGCGGCCACCACAATCACGAACGGGGCTAAGACAAGATATTCACGGCGCAGGAATGTTGCCGCGCCGCTGCTAATCGCATCGCCAATGGTGCGCATCCGCTGGTTTCCGGCGTCGGCGTTCAACACTCTGAAAGCCGTAATCGCCGCAAACAAAAGGGCAGCGCCACCGGCGGCAAGAGCTACGATAATAGATTCCATTAAGAGACTCTCATTGGGGGGCCAAATCTAGATTCAAACACGCCTGTTTTTAAGCGTGCGAAACTTATCATATAGCCTTGGGGGTGTCAAGCGAAATTCGACGCCTTGTACGCCTAATTCGCACGTGTCTCGCCGCGCCATAAAGGCCTTCTGATGATGCCCAACCGGGCCGTGCTACGGGCTGTATATTTTTATGCCCGGAAAGGAAATGGNCACCGCGAACCAGAGAGAACGCCGGATGCTGAGACGTTCCAACCCACTCCCTGCCAGAGGGCCTTCCTTGGCCCGGCCNGAAAAGTCCCACAGTGTGCCCGTTTCCCGGTCCACAAAGACGCCCGCTCCGTCGTGATCAAAGGTCANAATGCAGTTTCCGGCCCGCCTGGAAAAAGCCCCCACAGACAGGCCGCCGGACNTCGTGAATACTGCGACGGNCTCCCCTCCTATCTCATCGTTCACCGCCNCGTCGCCAATATCACCCAGCGCATAANCCGTCTGNCCCNCGGCTACCTCCACCGTCAGCACAATCTCTCCAGCGGACAGGCGGNCGNCCAGCAGGTCCCTGTCCACAGGGAAGACGAACTTCTCATNGTTTATGCGGTCTTGGTAGCCGGTGCCGAAGCCGTTGGCGTAGGTCCCAGCCGCGAAGGCGTTTNCCGATTGGCCGGTGCCTTTGAGCAGCTTGGTCTCCGGATNAAGGCGCAGCCAGTCGCCCCAGGGCATCGTCGCNGATGGCAAAGGTGTGAGGCGTGACCCGGTCAGTGGGCCGACCACCGCTTCGCCGGCGACCTGGAACCAAAATGACCCCGTCTGGTGGTCGTACATCACCAGGTCCGACTGGTAGAGGGCGCTGATGTTGCCGAAGGTCAGGGAGTCACCGTCCACGATGCGGTTGAATACAACTCCGCTGAAACAGAGAGGGCAGTAGGTGATGAGCACAGGCTCACCACCAATATTGTCGTTCACTATCTCATGGTAGTTCAGGATATTGATGGGATAGGCAAAGGTTTCGCCGCCGCCCTCGTACCCGATCACCAGGCTATCGTCCCGCAACCAAGGCAGCGCACCGGGCCCACCGTAAACCGGCTCCAGCACCGGGGTGATGGCATCTTTGAGTTCCAGCCGCAGCTCCTCGGAGATTTCAGGCAGAGGGACGAACCGGGAGCTGACCTTGCCGAACGTGTCAAAGACGATATCTTCCAGCGGCACGCTGTGTTTGACCCCGCCAGTCTCCTTTGAGACAGACGGCGGTGTCGCCACCGCCGTTTGCTGGCCGCCGCAAGCTATTACCAGGATCATGATGCCGATCACTAAGGCCGGCCTGCTGATTCCACGCGGGTTGTTCAATGGATTCCCCTAGTCCCCCGTTCAATTCTCTGAATGGTTGGATGCGTAATTGAACGCAAGGTTCCGGCTGTATCTCGGACCGACTGGCAATTGCGAAATCAACCATGTCCGGTGCTATAATGCGCCCAAGGCGAAGACAGGCGTGAAAACGCAGTGCTGCGCCGGACATACACGGGACATCCAGTCGTTAATCTAGGATTGTTGCATGTTCATCGGCTACTTTACTGAAAGGCCCTATCAAGACCCCAAATCCGGTTTCTTTGGCGCCACTGGCCTGCCCATCAAGGACCTGACCGTTAGCAACGGCGACTACGACGCCGAGCTGGGCGCCCACCTCTACAACCGATACCTGGACGAGAAGATCTACGCGGAGGAGATGGGGTTCGACGGCCTGATGCTGAACGAGCACCACAGCACGCCCTTCTGCATGGGCGGGGCCATGAACGTGGAAGCGTCCATCCTGGCCCGCATCACCAAACGGGCAAAGATCGTCCTCTTGGGCAACATACTGCCCATCTGGGACGACCCCCTTTGGCTGGTGGAGCAACTCTCCATGATTGACATGATCTCCCACGGCCGTCTGGTTTCCGGTTGGGTCCGGGGCACCGGCCGTGAGAGCGTGGCTCACAACTCGCCGCCCCCCTACAACTGGGAGCGGTTCCAGGAGGCTCATGAGTTCATCGTCAAGGCCTGGACCACGCCTGGCCCGTTCCGGTGGGAGGGCAAGCACTACCAGTTCCGGCATGTGAACCCCTGGGTACGGCCGTACCAGCAGCCCCATCCCCAGATCTGGCTGCCGGGCGTCATCAGCCGGGACTCTCTGATGTGGGCCGCCAGGAAGCGGATTCCCTACATCATGCTTTCAACCCAGCTGGAGCCAACCCGGAACGCCTTTGACCTTTACCACAAGACCGCCAAGGAAGAGGGCTACGAGTCCGGCCCGCAAAATCTGGGCTACCTTTGGAAGGTCCATGTGGACGAGACCGAGGAGTTGGCCGAGCAGACCGCGCGCAAGTTCATCCAGGGCCCCAGCAACCCCTTCCTGGCCGGCAACGAGGGTACCAACAACCCGGCCCTGACCGCCCTGCCAGGTCTGACTTCGCGGAGCCGGGTGCTCTCCACCCAGGTATTCGCCACACGGCAGAGGGGCGGAGGCGCTCTGGCCCAGCCCTACGAAAAACAGATCGAGGACTACACAATCATCACGGGCACCCCCAAGACCGTGATTCCCAAGATTCGCCACGTGCTTGAGTACCTGCGCCCCGGCAGCGTCTTCTTCTGGGACGGCGACGGCGCCATGACCCACGACGACGCCATGCGCAGCCTGCGGCTCATGGGTGAAGAGGTCATACCCGCCGTCCGGGAAATCGCTAAGGACCTGGAACTGCCCAGCTCCTTCGACGTGAATCCGGCCACCGGTAAACCCTTTGATGAAACACCGGCAGAGTCCGCCGGCGCCGAGTAAGCAGACTAGTCCCAGCCGTATCCTACCCAGCTATCCCTGAGACCAAGAATGAATCCCCCGGTTGGCTTCTGACTAACCGGGGGATTTTCAATTTCCCCATGGGCGCATAATATGTCGCTATGAATGTTACCGACCTTAGCGCGGACGTGGTCGTCATTGGCGGAGGGCCCGCCGGCAGCGCCGCCGCGACCATGCTGGCCCGCAAGGGCTGGCAGGTGACCGTCCTCGAAAGGGAAAACTTCCCCCGCGACCATGTTGGAGAATCCCTCCTCCCCGCCTCCATCCCCATACTGGAAGAACTTGGAGTCCTTCCGGCCGTGGAAGAGGCAGGTTTTCTCCCCAAGCCCGGCGCGACCATGGTCTGGGGCAGCGGCTCTAGCCCCTGGAGTTGGTATTTCAAGGAGACCAGCCAGCGTTATCCCCACTCCTACCAGGTGTGGCGCCCCCAGTTCGACCAGATACTCCTAGACAACGCCCGCGCCGCCGGTGTGACGGTGGTGGAGGGCGCCCACGTTTCAGATGTGATCTTCGACGACGGCGAAGCGGTGGGCGTTGAGTTCACCAACGCCGACGGTGTTGAGGGCGAAGCCGAATGCCGGTTCATTGTGGACGCCTCCGGCCAATCGACGCTCCTGGCCAGGCATCTCGAATACAAACAATGGGACCCCTTCTTCCAAAACCTGGCGGTCTACGCCTACTTCACCGGCGGAGACCCGTTGCCCGAGCCCGACCAGAACAACATCTTCATCGAGTCCTATCAGCACGGCTGGCTCTGGAGCATCCCCCTGCACACGGGCCGGACCAGCGTGGGTGCGGTCGTGGATTCCAAAATCGGTCAAGAAGGTATCCAGAAGGAAGGGGCCAAAGCATTCCTGGAGTCCCAGCTGTCCCAGAGCACGCATACTAAGAATATGCTGGCCAAGGCCGCGATGGACTCTGAGCCGACGGTGCTGCTGGACTGGTCTTACACATCGGAAAAGCTGTTCGGCCCCGGCTTCATACTGGCCGGGGACGCCGCCTGTTTCGTTGATCCCCTCTTCTCCTCGGGGGTACACCTGGCCCTCATGTCCGGAGTGCTGGCTGCGGCCTACGTGACCACAGCATTGAACGACCCTTCCCTGGCAGAAGATGCCGGCCAGGTCTATCAGGAGCTGTACTTGAAGGAGTACAACCAGTTCCGGGAGATGGCCCGGCTGTTCTACTCCAGCAACCTCAGCGCCGAGTCCTACTTCTGGGAGGCCCGGCGCATCACCAATGCCAGCCACTATTCCCCCCGGGAGAGCTTCATCCAGGCCGTCGCCGGTCAGCCGCCCCGGGGCTACGAGCGGGTGGTCCTGGAGCGGGGACACGCTCCGGAGGAGTTTACCGAGAGCATCCGCGCTGTGGAGACCGAGCGCCGGGCCCGTACCGAATGGCTGGCGGCCCTGGCCGGAGACCCCCAACGGAACCAACTACTGAACGCCATCCCCCAGATAGCAGAGGGCGTCAAAGTCGAGGAAAAGCCGGTTTTGGCTGAAGGCGAGTTCGTGCGGGGCCATGTGCTGAACACCATCTCCCAGCCCGAGGGCACGCCCTGCAGCCCCATCGTTGCCGCGGTCATCACCGCCGTTGACGGCCAGAAATCCGTCGCCGACATAGTCGATAGCCTGGGCCAACACCTGGACCAGTCAGCCCACGCCCAACTGGAAGAAGCCGTCTCGCGGACCATCGAGATCCTGTTCGTGGACGGCGCCATCACCGGGCTCACCACCGAGTAAACGAATAAAAGGAAGGAGAGGACCATGGCCAGCAGACAGGTACCCACGGAAGAACAGGTAATCGGTTGGATGGACTCACTCAGCAACTGGGGACGCTGGGGTGACGACGACCAACTTGGCACCCTGAACCTGATAACCGACGCCAAACGCGCCCAGGCCGCCGCCCTGGTGAAAGAGGGCATAAGCGTCACCTGTTCGCGGCTGGTTGAGCCCGAGATCGCCGCGGATGTCACAACCATCCCGCCCCTGCACTACATGATCCGCGCCGGCGACACCGTGCCGGCCGAGGGCGGCGGGGGAACCTCCGACTTCTTGGGGTTCTCTTACCACGGTCTGACCATCACCCATCTGGACGCCCTCTGCCACCAGACCTGGAACGGCAAGCTGTACAACGGCAAGGACGCTTCATTGGTGGGCAGCGAGTCCAAGGCCACTGTGCTGAACATTGACACCGCCCAGAACGGCATCATCACCCGGGGCGTCATGCTGGACATCACCAAGGTGCGCGGGGTCGAGTGGTTGGAGGCCGGCGAAGGCGTCTTCACCGAGGACCTAGAAGCGGCCGAGAAGGCCCAGGGTGTGCGCCTGGAGGAAGGAGACGCCCTGATGCTCCGGCTGGGCTGGTACAAGCGCCGCCTGGCCAAGGGAGCGCCCGAATCGGGCCGGCCCGGACTCCACGCCGAGACCCTGCCCTGGCTGAAGGAACGGGGAATCTCTGTGGTGGGCGGGGACGCCTCCCAGGACGTGGAACCCAGCGGCTACCCCGGCATCGGCCTACCCGTCCACCGGGTGGGTATCGTCGGCATGGGCCTGTGGCTCATTGACGCCGGCAACTGCGAAGAGCTGGCCGCCGTCTGCGAGCGCCTGAACCGCTACGAATTCATGTTCGTAGTCGCCCCACTGCGGTTCAAGAACGCCACCGGCTCCCCCACCAACCCCCTGGCTGTCTTCTAAGCAGACTGGGAAAGGGCAAAGAAAAGGGGCGCTGTGAGTGGTACTCACAGCGCCCCTTTTCTTGTTGCCTCAGAATATCGTCCTCTCCCCCGCCTTGCGGGGGAGAGGATTCGTGTTCAACCAGGTTGGTCCTACTTCCCCTGCTTGATCCAGTCGGCAACGCGCTCACCAATCATCATAGTGGTGACGTTGGTGTTGGCGCGGATGCAGTCGGGCATGATGGAGGCGTCCACCACCCGCAGGCCCTCCATGCCGTGGACCTTGCCGTACTGGTCCACCACGGCCATGGGGTCGTCCGCGGGGCCCATCTTGCAGGTGCAGGAGATGTGCTGGGAGGTGGTCACCTCACGCAGCAGGAATTCGTCCAACGCCTCATCGGAAGCAAGTTCGGCTTCCGTGGGCTCGATACGCTCGGCAATGATGTCCTTGAAGGCCGGGTCTTCGCCCAGGGCCACGCAGATGCGGACAGTCTCCCGCATGCGCTCCCGGTCAAAGGGGTCGTCCAGAAGGTGGTAGTCCAAGAAAGGCTGCTCCTTGGGGTCCGCGGACTGGAGCCGCAGTTGACCCGCGCTGGCAGCAAGTTGGATACCGCTGCTCATGCGCACTCCCAGGGGCACCATACGGTCACCGCCCCGGTTAATTCGCTCAGTGGCAAAGGACTGCATGGAGACCTTCATATCGTTCCGCAGGTCCGAGCCGCCGGCGGTGTAGCGCAGCGTCGCCTGCATCCTTGGTGCGTTGCCGTCCAGTGCGACCTCCGGCTTGGTGCGCCAGGTGACGAAGATCAGCGGATGATCGCGCAGGTTCTGGCCAACGCCTGGCGCATCGTGCACCACGGGTATGCCGAACTCTTTCAGGTGGTCGGCCGGACCCACGCCCGACAGCATCAGTGTCTGGGGTGAGCCGATGGCGCCGGAGCTGAGAATGATCTCGGAGCCTTCCACGTCAAAGGTCTCGCCGCCGCTCTCCACCTTCACTCCCACGGCCCGCTTGCCTTCGAAAAGGATGCGTTGGACGTGGCAGTTGGCCCGAATGGTCACATTGAGCCGGTGCCTGATCTGGTCCAGGTAACCCAGGGCCGTGCTCATGCGGATGCCGCCCGGGTTGTTCAGGGGCGTCGGCCCCACACCTGTGGAGTCGGGGTGGTTGTGGTCCGGTGAATCGGGATAGCCGGCGGAGCGGCAGGCTTGGTAGAAGGCCTCGGTGGCCGGGTGCCAGGTGTCCCTGGCGAACCGGTGCATGACGATGGGACCGTCCGGACCGTGGAAGTCGTCCTGGTAGTCGGTGTCGGTCTCTATCTTCCGGAAATAGGGCAGACAGTCCTGGAACCGCCATTCGTCGTTGCCCATGGCGGCCCATGAGTCATAGTCCTCGGGAACTCCCCGCAGGAAGACCTGGCCGTTGATGGCGCTGGAACCGCCGGTAACTTTGCCCCGGGGCACCAGCATCTCCGGAGAGGTCTCGGTGGCCTTGCCGATGAACTGCCAGTTATGGTCGCTGACCATTATGTCGATCTCGGTGGCGTAGCCGAACTTCACCTCCTCGGGCAGGTGGTCGAAGTCTGGATAGTCGGGACCCGCTTCCAAGAGCAGGATGTTCTTGGTGGGGTCTTCGGAAAGCCTGGTGGCGACGATGGAACCGGCGGAGCCGGCGCCCAGGATTATATAGTCGTATTTCATGTTCCCTCCCATACTCATGAAATTGCTGCTAAAAATACAGTCCGTTCGCGGTGTGGAGGTCACGCCGCGAACGGACTTGGTTCCCTTTTTTGGCCGGAATATCCGGCAACCGGAGACTTAGAACAGGGCTTCCGGAGTCTGGATCCCTTCCAGGTCTTCCTCTGTGGCCGGGTTATCCAGGATCAAGCCCAGGTCGGTCTGCATATAATGGTAGACCTGTTTCAGATGGTGGGTGCTGTGACTGAGGATGATGTTCAACAGCTCCAGCACCGTGACCTCCCCGCCGTAGTGTGCGGGGACCTCCCGGTCGAAGGTCTCGTTGTTGCCACTGTTCAGGAACGCGACGATGTCGCCGCGTACCTTGGAGCCGTACTCGGCCATCTGCCCGGCGGTGTGCACCGGCTTCAGCCGATCGTCCGAGGCCCGCATGTCCTCCTGGCTCATGCTGCCCACCTTGTGGCTGAGATAGGCCACCTCGGGGAATGACATGATGTGGAGCACGGTGTCCCGAAGACTCCAGGGGCGCCAGGGCACCAGGGCGTCCAGCTGCTCCTGGGTGAACTGGGACGTGGTCCGGACCGCAGCGTCTAGGATCTTGCCGTACTTATCGGCCAGCCAGGCAGTCTTGCCCGACAGATCGACCTGTACGTCCAGCTTCAAAGCGGGGATCAGCTTTTTCGGGAAGTAGCCGATGATGACTTCGCTGTCATCAATGATTGTTACGGGCAGGGCCTTGATGCCCCGGCCGCGCAGGTCCTCAAGGGCCTGTTTGTCTTCCAGTACGTTGTGGTGTTCATACTGAACACCGTTGGACTTCAGAAATTCTTCCACCGTCCGGCAGCTGAATCAACCAGGTTGCGTGTAAACGTGGACGTTCATGGCATCCTCCACTTGAATTAGCCGGGGCCAGTCATTCATGAAACAGGAATCAGGCCCGGAAAATTTCAAGCAAATTCTAACACGAGAATCCGGCCCGTGGGCGTGCTTGCCCTAAAAAAATCCCCTATGACAGACTAGCTTTGTATTTCCCATGCCAAACACCCGTACTCCAGGCCCCAACCTGCAAGCTGCGGTGAACATACTTTGAAGCTGGCCACAGCCCTGCTTCTGTTCGCCTCTCTGTTGCTTGCCCTGGCGGCCTGCACCCAGACGGCGGACCCGGACACGCCCGCGGCCACCCCGCCGCCCGAGGCCCTGGCTTCGCTGACGGCGACCGCTACCCAGACACCCCCAGCTACACCGGCACCCACCCAGGCCGTGGCGACCGAAACGCCGGAGCCTACCGCCACCGCCATTCCAACCCCGACGGCCACCCCGCTGCCGCCAACGCCCACACCCACTCCGGAGCCGACGAGCACACCGACCCCGACTCCGACTCCAACACCGGCGCCGACGGCCACTCCCCAGCCCACCCCAACGCCAACTCCCGTTCCGGCCGGCACAGCCCAACTGGACCTGGGCGGTGGAATCTTAATGACGGTGACCCCCGAGATAGCATTCTCGGGCCGGGATGTATCATTTGGGCTCAGCGGGCTTACCCCCTGGAGAAAGGTCACCATCACCATCTCCGGGCCCGACGGAGTGCCATCGCCCTGGATTACCGACGACGATGTGAACTTGGTGGACTCATCTGGCGTCAAATCGACATCAGCCACCCTCTACCCCACGGAGTCGGGTCAGCTGGAATGGAAACGGTACGGCATCAATGACGAGGCTGGAACATGGACCGTGGACCTGGACCTGGACGGCTCCGCCGCCGGAATCGAATACACCATGAACGAGCTCCAATTGAGCGGTCAGGAACCCATTACCATTGAGGCGCAGATGACCAGGCACACTGGGTCCGGTCCGACGACATACTACTCCAGCTCCGTGCCGCTTGCCCTGATGGTTGACCTCCAGCAGCAGCTCAACACCACCGCGCTCCTGATGGAAGACCGGACCGGCGCCACGGTGGCCCAGCTCCCCGATCTGTATCTGATGGCCAACCGGGAGATCATGGAACAGGTGGCCTCGGCGACCGGAGTGGACCTGGGTTTTGAGGACGGCTACTACAAGGGATTCGGGGCCAGACCCGGAATCTACATGCGCACCGATTTCCTGACTACCGAGGCGGAGCGGTTGTTGACCCACGAATATGTCCACATGGTCTCCGACGAACTGGCCAACGGCCGGGACCTGGCCGCCTGGCTTACCGAAGGTCTCTCCCGCTACTACGAATACGATGTTTCCCTCTCTGGGAGCCGGGCCGACGCCACCAAACTCCGGGTCTATCGGGCCGCCGATGCCGCGCGGGATGCGGCCCAGGCGGGCGGTCTGTTCAGCCTGAACACCCTCGATGACCAGTCAGATTGGAACGCACGCACCGACCAGAACGAGATTTCCCTGCAGTACAACCAGAGCTACATGGCCATACGCTTTCTGAACGAGACTTACGGCTCGCTGTCCGGGGTAAGCGTTGTGGAGGATATTGGTCGGGGTTTAACCCTGTCCCAAGCCATTGAATCTGTCACCGGTCTAACACTCGCCGTTTTTGAGACCCAGTTCGTCCGCTGGCTCGAAGGCTGGGAAGACTCTTCCAGACTCACGGTCTCCGATTATCTATCAGGACTTGACCTTCTGTTGGCGGATAAAGACGCCCTGTTACAGCAGCGCTCCCAGGACATCTCCGTACCCATGACAGCCGGGGAGTCGTCGATCAGCCGACTGGCCCTGGTCCGCTCCGCCGAGGACCTGGTGACCGGATTCCAACAGATCTCCCCACCGGAAGACGCGCTGGACCTCCACCAAGAAGCGGCAGAATACTTCAACCTCATCGTCGAATGGTTGAACCTGGAGTTTCAGCACGCCGAGACCCGGGACGATACCTACCGGGTCAGGGCCAACCAGATGATTCCGGAAGTCGACGCCAGGGAAGCCCTGCTCCAGCGCGGCGTCTCCAACCGGAAGTTCGTCCTCAACCTGGGAGACTAGCGCCACTTTTCGTATGCTCTGGACCTGCCGGTGTGCGATAATGCCGTCGGCCTCGGTTGCATCCATTCAGGCCACATGAGGAGTAGCTATGCGTTTCGGCAGCTTCGTTTTCTCGATCAGCGCCGACCAGGAAAAGGACCACCAGGTAATCGGACAAACCCTCCGCGAGATAGAACTGGCCGAAGAAGTCGGTTTCGACGCCGTCTGGTTGACCGAGCACCACTTCGATGGCGCGGTGGCCTACGCCGACCCGGTCGTCTTTGGGGCCGCGGTGGCGGCCCGCACCAAGCGGGTGCTCATCGGCTTCGCGGTGGTGGAGATGGCCCTGCACCATCCGGTGCGGCTGGCCGTCCAAACATCCCTGTTGGACAACCTGAGCAACGGCAGACTCATCGTCGGCACCGGCCGGGGCTCGGCCTACAACGAGTATGAGTACATCGGCTACGGCATCACCCTGGAACGGGGCCGGGAGATGCTGGATGAGGCCGAAGACCTGTTGGTTAAGGCCTGGACCGGCGCCGACGTGGTGCACAAGGGCAAGTTTTGGGACCTGTCCTTCCCCGGCCTGCGCCCCCAGCCCTACCAGAAGCCCCATCCGCCCATCGTGCGGGCCTGCATATCCGAGGAGTCCATGGTGGCCATGGGCAAGGCAGGACGTCCCGTGCTGATCGGTGTCCAGACCATCGACACCCTGCGCCGGCGCTTCGGTCTCTACCGGGAAGCTCTGAACAATTCAGGGCTGACCGAGGCCCAGATCGAGGACACCCTGGACAAGACCTGGGCCCAGCGGGCACTCTTCGTCTGCGACAGTGACGAGCAGGGGATTGAAGTCGCCGAGCAGGGCCTGGCCCGGTTCAAGGCCCACTTGCTGGATGCCAGGGTGCGGTTCAATCCCGGAGGTGTGCCGCCCGCCCCTCCCGGCGCACCCATACCGGATAGCGAACAGGTGGAGCATGCCTTCTTGGCCGGGACCCCCGAAACCGTGGCTGGGAAGCTGGAAGAGCTGCGGGACACCGGAGTCCGAAACGTGCTGCTCAACCCCAACGTGGGGCAGATTGACGAGAAGATGGTGGAGCAGTCCTTGCGCGTGTTCGGCGAAAAGATCCTGCTCAAGTTCAAGGACAACTAGGCATGGCTGCTCCCCGACAATTTGACCTATCGGGCAAGGTGGCCGTGGTCACCGGCGGCAACGGCGGTCTGGGCCTGGGCATCGCCCTGGGACTGGCCGGGGCCGGGGCCAACATCGTGGTCGCCGCCCGCAGCGTGGAGAAGACGGCCCAGGCCCTGGAAGAGATACGGGCCCTGGACGTGGAGGCCCATGGCATCACGGTAGACGTCACCCAGGAACCGGCCATCCAGCGCATGGTGACCAGCACCCTGGACCACATGGGCCGGTTGGACATCCTGGTGAACAACTCGGGCATCGCCGTCCGAGCCCAGCCCCAGGACCTGACCGCCGCCCAGTGGGACTCGGTGGTGGACGTCAACCTGCGGGCCGCCTTCCTGGCGTCAAAGGAGGCCTACCCCCACATGCTCAAGGCCGGCGGGGGCAAGGTCATCAACGTGGGCTCCATGTACTCCCTGTTCGGCAGCGACTGGGGTGCCCCCTACGCCGCCAGCAAGGGCGGGGTCGTGCAGCTGACCAAGAGCCTGGCGGTGGCCTGGGCCAAGGACAACATCCAGGTGAACGCCGTGCTGCCCGGCTGGTTCGTAACCGACCTGACCAGAGGCATCGAAGAAGCCGACCCGGCGCGCCACGACAACATCAGCCGCCGCATACCCACGGGCCGCTGGGGCGAGGCTGAGGAACTGGGCGGCGCCGCCGTGTTCCTGGCTAGCGCCGCGTCGGACTACGTCACGGGGGCCGTCCTTACGGTGGACGGCGGTTACTCCGTAACCTAGCTCTGCTCGAAGAACCGGCGTGGGTTCTCCACCATCACCTGGTTGATGTCGGCATCGGAAGCTCCCAGCTCCTTCAATCGCGGCAGAACATTGCGGGTGATGAAGTTGTAGCCGTCGGGATTGTACTCGTACCGTTCCTTTTGCACCTGCTCCCCGTAGCGGGCCTTGGGCACCGAGTGGTCGTGGGAGAGCATGATCCGGTCGGTGCGGCCGGCGTCCATCAGGTCCTTGGCCAACTGGGTCCGGGCCTCCCACAGCAGAGTGCCGGCGCGACGTCCGCCGGGGAACCGGTCCAACCCGATCCACACACCCTCGTCCATCAGTCCCAACAGGTACTCCATATTGGC
Source organism: Chloroflexota bacterium (assembly GCA_002721995.1). Lineage (GTDB taxonomy): Bacteria > Chloroflexota > Dehalococcoidia > Lucifugimonadales > UBA3495 > UBA9611. The sequence continues at coordinate 53,680 of PBMF01000015.1, read as the reverse complement.
GTCGTCGTTGCTGTGACCGATGTAGACCCTGTTCAGGTCCACGCCCTCTTCCTTGAGGATTCTCACCTGCTGGTCGCCCACCCGGTCCGGCGACCAGGTGTGGGTAGAAATGGGGGTGCCGGTGCGGTTGGAAGCTTGGCCAGCCGCCCGCAGCACTATCTCCTGGGCCGGAGTCACTCCGCCGGCGTCGCTGGCCACCTTGATGATTCCTGCCTTCACTCCGGTGCCCTCGATGCCCACCTCGATCTCGCGGACATATAAGTCGGCTATGACACTGGGCGGCAATTCCTCGAAGGGCCGGGGCACCGCCAGGTGGTTCCCGGTGGCGGCGACTATCTTCACCCCGGTGGCCTGGGAAACCTCCTTCATCATTTCCACGTCACGGCCCAGATCGATGGTGCTGACGTCGATTATCGTCCGCAGTCCCTCGTCGTAGGCCTCCTTCAGCGTTTCCTTGGCCTGGACTATCTGCCCGTCGCGGTCGATGAGCTCCGGAAAGGTGCGCAGTATCCCGGCGGCGTTGGTGGCCAGGTGTTCGTGGCTCAGGGTGAATCCCAGCTCCGAGGTATCCACCGGCCCCAAGACTGTGTTGATAGCTGACATGTTGTTCCCCACTCCAGTTTTCAGTCCGCCTATTCTAATACCTCCCGACATGGGAGGCATCCTCGGATGCCAACCAGAGGTCCCTTCCCTCACCTGTGGGGGAAGATTAGGATGAGGGCCGACTTTACTCTGGAGGATGGTCACAGAGTGGGATTAGCCCCCACTCTAGCTCTCCCCCGCAAGCGGGGGAAGGAAACCACCGCTCCATATGACGGTAGCCACGCTATAATGCTCCCGCTACTGGAGGGTGCTATGAGATACGACGTGATCATTGTCGGCGCCGGTTCGGCGGGCTGCGTCCTGGCCGCCAGGCTGTCCGAGGACCCAAACCGCTCGGTGCTGCTGCTGGAAGCCGGGCCCGACTACCCCGACATGGACCTGATGCCCCACGATGTGAAGCACGACCTGAACCAGCGGGCCTCCGAGGACGACGCCCCCCACAACTGGTCGTTCACCGGCACCACCGACGCCCAGGGCAGCCGCAGCGCCGCCGTGGCCCGGGGAAAGGTGTTCGGCGGCACCAGCGCCATCAACCACCAGATATTCCTCCGGGCCATGCCCGGCGATTTCGACTTCTGGGCCGAGCTGGGCAACGACGAGTGGACCTATACCAAGGTGCTGCCCTACTTCCGCAAGCTGGAGACCGACCTGGACATGGCCGGTGATTTCCACGGGGCCGAGGGCCCCATCACCATCAACCGGCACAAGCAAGAGGACTGGCTGCCCCTACACCGGGCCTTCCACGCCGCCTGCCTGGCCGCCGGCTACCGCGACGACCCGGACATGAACAACCCCGACGGCGAGGGTGTGGGCGCCATCCCTTTGAACTACGTGGAAGGCATTCGGGTCAGCACCGCCATCGGCTACATCAACCCCGTCAGGAACCGCCTCAACCTGACCATCAGGCCCAACGTGACGGTCCACAAGGTGGTATTCCAGGGGAATAACGCGGTGGGCGTACAGGTGGAAAGCGGTGGCGAGCTGTTCCAACTCGAGGGCGAGACGGTCGTCCTCAGCGCCGGCGCCATCGCCTCACCCCAACTGCTCATGCTCTCTGGAATCGGCCCCAAAGAACACCTGGAACAGATGGGCATCCCGGTGCTACACGACTCGCCGGGCGTGGGCCAGAACATGAAGAACCACCCGGCGGTGTCCCTGCGGTTCCAGCCGGTGGAGGGCTATTCCCTGGCAGAGGACTCTCCCAGGAACCAGGTGGGCCTGCGCTTCCGCGCCAAGGGGTCGTCCTTCAAGAACGACATCCAGGTGCAGCCCATCACCTCCGGCCCCCTGGGCCACATGACCGACGAGATACGGGTGGGCTGTCGCCTGGAGTATCCCGAGGGCGCCGGGGAACTGACCCTCACCGCCAACGACCCTGGCGTGCAACCCAAACTGGACTACCGGTTCTTGACCGACCCGTCGGACAGGGACCGGCTGCGGGAGGCGGTCAGGGAGACGGTCAGGATATTCGAAGACCCCGGTTTTGCCTCGGTGATCCAAAGCCGCATCGCGCCCACCGACGAACAGATAGCCTCGGACGAGTTGTTGGACCAGTGGATCGCGGGCACCCTGTCCATCGCCGGCCACACCTGCAAGACGTGCAAGATGGGGCCCGAGTCCGACCCGATGGCGGTGGTCAACCAGAGATGCGAGGTCTACGGTGTGGAGAATCTGCGGGTGATCGACGCGTCGGTGATGCCGGAGATCCCCAGGGCCAACACCAACGCCACAGCCATCATGATTGGGGAGCGCGCCGCCGACTTCTTCGCCTAAGTGCTAGTTGATCGCCACCTGGCGGTAGGACACACCGGCGGCGGGGTCCAGGTCCACCACGGTCACCTCGCCAGCTCCGGGACTGCCGATGGGGCCCAAGGGACAGCCGGAATAGACGGCGGTGGTGTCGCCCTGGGATACGTCAACGTGGCGGTCCCAGTGGCCCAGGGCCAGGTAGTGGCAGCCAGCTTCGGCAACCTCGTTGGGGAAGATGGGCGACGACCTAACGTCTTTGTCCTCGGCGAAGTGGAAATGGCCGTGGGCCAGGGCCACCAGCCAGTTGTTCTCAGCGGGTGAGGGCATGCCCTCCAACGGCCGGAATTGCGGGGTGTGCATGGGCATGGCCCGCCCCCAAAGGTCAATCCCCAGGCCGGGGAAGGAAAGCAATTCACCCTCGGTCCCTTTGAAGACGAAGAGGTTGTCCGGGGCGTTCTTGAAGGGCTCGCGGTGATAGACCGAGGTCTCGTGGATGAGGTCGTGGTTCCCGGGCAGCACCACCGCCGGGGCCTGGGTGCGGCCGATCTGTTGGCAGAACCACTCCAACACTTCGTCGGAAACGCGTTCGTTGTCGAATACGTCGCCCACCAAAAGGAGCATGTCGCCCTTGTTGGCGGTCACCGCATCCACCACCGAAGTCAGCGCGTCGGTGGACTGGGGATGGCCGGTTGAGTCTCCCAGATGGGTATCGGAAGTATGTATCAGCCGGAGCTTTTTCGAAGGCATGGTTCCAATCTAGGATAACCGCCAAGAGTGATACGGGACAAGTACCGCCAGTGATTGCCAACCGCCGGCCCCGGTGCTAGCGTGTTAGCCGCCGAGAGCCGGATTCGAGCGTGATATGGCCCAACAGCAGACGAAAATAGTCGTCCTGGGCGGCATCAACATGGACCTGGTGACCTATTCGCCCCGGTTTCCCCAACCCGGCGAGACCGTGGTGGGCAGCAGCTTCATCACCTACGCCGGCGGCAAGGGCGCCAACCAGGCAGTCGCCGTGGCACGGATGGGCGCCGACTCCAAGATGGTGGGGCGCGTCGGCGGCGACATGTTCGGCCCCCAACTGCTGGAGGGCATGACGGCGGCGGGGGTGGATGTTTCCGGCGTGGGCACGAACCAAGAAGTGAGCTCAGGCATAGCTGTCATCGGAGTCGATGACACCGCCCAGAACTGCATCACCCAGGTGCTGGGGGCCAATGATACCTGCGGCCCAGCGGAAGCCCAGGCCGTCAAGAACGCCCTGTCCGGCGCATCCTTCTTGCTGCTGCAACTGGAGGTCTCCATCCAGCTTTCCCTGGAGGTTGCCCGGGCGGCGAAAGCCCAGGGAGTCGAGGTCATGCTGGACCCGGGGCCGGTGCGGCCGGTACCCGATGAATCCTTCGCCCTCTGCGATGTGATCACGCCCAATGAGACCGAGGCCCAGGCCCTGGTGGGGTTCCCGGTCACTGATGAAGAGTCCGCAGCCCAGGCGGCTTCCCAGTTGTTGGAGCGGGGAGTGGGCCTGGTGGTGGTGAAGCTGGGCGCCCAGGGCGCCTACTACGCCAACAGCGAGGAACGAGGCATGGTGCGGCCCTTCGACATTGAAGCCGTGGACTCGGTGGCGGCGGGAGATGCCTTCAACGGCGCGTTGGCCGTCTCTTTGGCCGAGGGAGCGGCCCTCGAACGGGCGGTGACGTTTGCCTCCGCCGCCGGGGCCTTGGCCGTGACCCAGTCGGGGGCCCAGGACTCCATGCCCCGGCGCGCTCAGGTCGAGGCGTTGGTGCGGGACCAGCGTCCCTGAACCCTTCTTGCCAGCAGCAGGACCGGTGGGATGAAGACGGCCGCAAGCCACCAGATCACGAAGACGGTGAAGACCCACCAATAGGGCGGCCAATTGATTCCGGCGGCGATTCCGACCGCCACCAAAGCCAGTGCCACCGCCAATGTGACATTCCCGTGGTTGCGGGTGACGCCTCCCTGCACGTAGTCCACGACGGCGAAGTAGGCAAGCCCCAGACCTAGGGCCGTGACGATGGCGGTGCTCTTCCAGAAGGCGTCGGAGTTGGGTGTCCCCCAGGTGCCCGTGAGTATCAGTACGAGAGCCGCGCCACCGAACAGGTAGGCCAGCCAGGCCATGGCGGGCACCATCCGGTTCTTGGCCAGGGTGATGGGCCCCAGGGTGACGAAGAAGTAGGCCGCCAACACCAGGGCTGTTAGGAGCATTCTGCCCCTGGTCTTGGTGTACTCTCCCAGGACGGCCATCATGATCACCACGGCCACCGCCGCGGTTAGGGACAACAATAGTCCGGCTGTATAGGACCTATGGTTTAGGATTCTCTGAATCTTCCGGTCTCCTCCAGCCGAATTACTGCGGATTCCGGCGCTGACACCAAGGCCGAGGCGGCTGGACCACGGGATATTATAATCAGCAGGGCTCGGCCCCAGAAAACCCAACCCCCTGCCAGCCACAGGAGAGTTTTGACCCAACAGGACAGATTCTGCCCAGCGTGCGCCGCCGCTCTGGAGGTCAAGGAGGTCTTCGGCCGGGAGCGTCCAGTATGTTCAAGCTGCAACCGCATCGTGTTTTACGACCCCAAGGTGGCGGTCATATGCATCGTCCCCAGGGAGGGGAAAGTCCTCATGATCCGCCGGGGCACCGATGTCGGCTATGGTCTGTGGGGTCTGCCCGGCGGCTACGTGGACCGGGGCGAAGTCGTCGAAGGCGCCGCCGCCCGCGAGGTATGGGAGGAAACGGGTTTGGAAGTGGAAGTGGGGGAGCTTTTGGGCCTGTATTCCGAGTCGGGCAACCCAGTGATGGTGGCCGCCTACACCGCCCGTGAGACGGGAGGCACTCTAAAGGCCGGGCCGGAAGCCTTGGAGGTTGGTTACTTCAGCGTGGACCAACTGCCCGAACTGGCATTTCCCCGGGACCGGGACATTTTGGGGCGCTGGCAGAACGGCTTGGGCTAGAACAGCGACGAAACCTGGCAAAAAAATTGCTCCACTCGGAAGGATCGTCCAAGTGGAGCGTTGGGAGATAGGAGAGTTTTCAATTCAGCCTATATGATTATGTTAATCAGCCTCCGTGCTCCGGTCAAGCCTCGTTATGAAAACTCGATTCTTCAAGCAGACTGCTTGCAGTAGTGACCGTTCATTCATCCAAAACAGGCGCGATTCGTGCCTGAGCTAGCCTCTTCGAGGATACGGGCCGCCGTCAAAGACACGGCCCGCGCGGCCCTGGACTTGTTGTTTCCGATCAACTGTCTAGGATGCGGAAAAGAAGGTTCCGTCATCTGCGTCCAATGCGCCGGTAACCTACCTCGGTTGGAGCGGCCTTACTGCGATATCTGCGCCCAACCCGGCATCGACGGCCAATGCGAGCCATGCCTGGAACACCCCAACGAGATTGACGGAATACGCGCCCCCTATCTGTTCGACGGTCCCCTTAGAGAGGCCGTACACCGGCTGAAATATAGAGGATGGAAGGCCGCCGCCCCGGTTTTGGGCGGCCTGATGGCTGACTATCTGGAGGACCGCAAGATTCCCGGCCAGGCGCTGGTCCCGGTCCCCCTTCATCCACGTCGCCTTCGCGGCCGGGGCTACAACCAGTCCCACCTGTTGGCCAAGGAAACGGGCAAGATGCTTGATATACCCGTGCGTCAGGACCTGTTGGTACGGACGAAGGATTCACCGCCCCAGGTGGAATCCACCTCCAGTGAAGAACGCCGGGCGAACGTGGCCGGCATATTTCAGGCGTCGCCGGAAGCCCGGGGCACGTCGGTGATCCTGGTGGACGACGTAACCACCACCGGCAGCACCCTCTTCGCCTGTGCCGAAACTCTGAAAGATGCCGGGGCCGAAAGCGTCTGGGGCCTGGTTTTGGCCATGGACAGCTGAACGCCCCGATCACGGCTTCCTCACCGCCCTCCCGACACTCAGTCTGCCCCAAAAGCCCCCGTGTTCAGCCTGGAATATTCCCCACCGGCCATATCAGGATATGCCCCAATAGCCGGACTATCCGGACAGAGGGCAGAGGGGGAGTTATGGACATAAACGATGTTTTTCCCGAGGGTTTGGACATCACCAAAGCCTACGACCTCTTACAACCGGTGATCATCTACATCCTGGGAATGTCGGTATATGCCGTCTTTATCTTCAAGTTCTACCAGTTCGTCAGTTCCAAGGACGTATTCGTATTCGACTTGTCCAAATACGAAAAGCCCGGTTTCGGGCGGTCCGGGTCTTCCTCCACAGCGTGCTCTACGAGGCCAAGTACCTGTTCGTATTTCCCATAGTGGCCTTCTTCTGGTTCGCCGCCATCACCGTGCTGCTGTCCTTCCTGGCACCCAACCGGCCATTCTCCGACATACTCCTGGTGGCAATGGCGGTGGTGGGGACCATCCGCATCAGCGCCTACATAACCGAAGACCTCTCCCGGGACCTGGCCAAGATATTGCCCTTCGCAGTGCTCGGTATCTTCATCATCAACGTGTCCTTCTTCAAGACATCCGAGTCCTTCGACGTCTTGAAGCAGGCGGACGACAACCGGGAAGCCATACTCTACTACCTCTGCTTCACCATCGCCCTGGAATTTGCTCTGCGATTCATTTCCGCCGCTGTCGCGCTGGTGCGCTCGGAGCTAAAACGGAAGGGTACCTCGCAATCGGGCTGAATGCTGGTTACAATTAGCCGACTTCTCGGGTGGCCGGAGCAGCCGCCCAATGGAGAGAGCTAATGGCCAGCACCAAGACCCACGACCCAGTGGCCGCCGCCAAGGCATTGGCCCCCCAGATTCGCGCCGCCAGCGATGAGATACAGTCCCGGTGCACACTGCCGGACTCCTTGGTGGAGGCCATGGCCGAAGCAGGCCTGTTCCAGCTTTACACACCCAAGACGCTGGGCGGCCCGGAGACGGACCCCATCACGGGGTTTGAAGCTGTGGAGGAGCTCTCCAAGGCCGACGGGTCGGTCAGCTGGTGTTCCTTCGTGGCCAGCGCCATCTCCATATATTCGGCCTGGGTCCCTGTCGATGTGGGGCTCAAGATGTTCGGCCAGCCTTTGGACCTGCGCGTCGCCGGTTCCTTCCGCCCGACGGCCAACGCGGTGCAGGTGGACGGCGGTTATAACATCGGCGGGCGCTGGAACTACGTGAGCGGCGTGGACCACGCCAACTGGCTAGTCCTGAACTGCAACATCCATGCCAAAAACGGGCCGCTGAAAGACGAACAGGGCCTGCCCGTAACCAGGATGATGATTGTTCCGGCATCCGCCGGCACCGTTGAGAAGACCTGGCACACCCTTGGGATGCGGGGCACCGGCAGCAACGATGTGGTGATCGAGGAAGAGTTCGTACCCCAGGAGCATACCTGCCTGCTCTACGAACCCTCGGCCACCGAAGGCCCCCACTACAACCCCCGTTCGGTGACCATGACAAGCTGGACATTGGTGGCCGGCACTGCATTGGGGATGGCCCGGGGCGCCATGGACCTGTTTGTGGAGATGGCCACCGGTTCCGGCTCCACCGCCACTCCGATATTGCTGCGCGACCGCGCTCCCATCCAGACCACGGTGGGCGAGGCGGAAGCCATCATCAGCGGGGCGCGGGCTTACCTATTGGACGCCGTGGGCCGCGTCTGGGACGCCTCCTGCGCCGGGCGGGAGGACATCAGCCCGCTGGTGTTACAGGGCAGGCTGGCCATCACCCACGCCATCCGCGAGGCCATCCGGGCTGTGGACATGCTGTTCTACGCGGCCGGCACCAACGCCATACACGAGGGCAACCGCCTGGAGCTCATCTTTCGCGACATCCACACCACCGGACAGCACATCTCGGGCCTGCACTCCAACTTCGAGTACGGCGGCCAGGCGCTGATGGGGCTGACGCCCAACGCGTCGGGCTGGTAACTACGGCCTGACCCAGGTCTCGCTGAGGGCCAGGCAGGCGGAACTGCTGTCCTTGTCGCCCCGACGGTCGTGGGTTACGTCCCCCGACGCCACCTCCCCATTTATGGTCAGTTGGGCCTTCCGGGCCGGTATGAAGCAGCTGTAAACCCCGTGGGGCCGGCCTGAAGCGCTGCCGGCGGGCACCACCAGCATGTAGGGCTCCATGAACTCGTACCAGGTCATGGCGATGGTCTCGTCGTCGCTCTCTATGGTCTCGGTCCAGAAGTTCTGAGTGTCACCCTTGCGGGTGAATTCGGCGTCGATGATCTGCATGGTCTGGTCCGCGAACTCCTCGTGAAGCAGGCGTTCAATCTCGTCCTGGAGCCAGCGGGCCAGGGCGATGTTGTCGGAGTAGATGCGCACCTGGCCGTCGGTGGCATCGCTGCGCAAAAACAAGACGTGTCCCGCTCCCCCGGGCGACAACCACACCCGCCAGTGACTGGCCCTGCTGGTCTCCTCCTTGGTTCTGGGGTCGGCCAGCCGGATGAAGGAATTTTCTCCAGTCAGACGAATCTTATTGGGGTCTGTGGGGTTGGTTGCGGCCATTACTGGGCCTCCTTATTTTCTCGGCGGGGCATGAAAGTGGCGACATGGTAGCACCCAGGATGGTTGGTGAGCTACCGGGTGTGCGGTTTCTTCCGGGAGAGATGGTTTGTGCGAAAAGCGGCCCCCTCTCTAACTCTCCCCCGTGGCCGGGGGAGAGGGCAGTCCCTTCCCCCGCCTGCGGGGGAAGGTTAGGATGGAGGAGGCGCTCCAAACTCACCAACTCCCAAGAACAAAAAAGCGGCCGCCCACAGATGGGTGGCCGCTTGTCGGTTCCGAAGAAAACCCTGGCTGGTTAGTCCTTGGCGGGGAACCAGTCCTGCTTCCAGGGGAAGTCGCCGCTGGGACCGTCGTAGGCGGGAGTACCCTCTTCGACCCGGTCCCGGTAGGGGCTGGTGATGGGCTCGTTGTAGGGGTAGATGCCGCCTTCGTAGACCTCGGGGCCCTTCTTGAAGTGCTTGGCCTGTTCCATGGTCTCCACGAAAGGAGCGTTCATGTCGTAGAGCTTGTCTACGGTCTTGGGCCGGGGGCCGGCCTTGGAGACGTGCCCGTAGAGTTCCCTGCCCATGATGTCCTCGGCCATCCAGACGCAGTCGATCAGCTTGTCGATGTCCACGCCGGTGGGGATGCCCATGTCTTCCATCATGTGCAGCAGGTCTTCGGTGGGGGCCATGCCGGTGGCGCGGCCGTTGCCGCAGTAGGGGCAGCCGCCGAACCCGCCAATGGTGCCGTCCAGCTCCAACGTGTCGTCGGGGCCCAGGGTGCGCATGGCGGCGTAGGCCGAGGCGATGGCCATGTTGCGGCCGTTGTGCAGGTGCAGGCGGATGTGGTTGACCTCGGGCCACTTTTCCTTGACCCGGTAAACGCTCTCTTCCACCTTTGCCGGCGTGCAGTGGCTCATGGGGTCGCCCATGGAGACGCTGCGGACGTCGATTCCGACCTCGTCCCACATGCTGTGCTGCTTTTCCAACATGGTCATGAGGGCGTCCACGGGGAACTCACCCATGAAGTTGGAGCCCCAGCTGGCGTTGGTGCCGATGCCGGCCTCTTTGATATTCAGTTCCTGGGCCTGGGCCACGATCTGGGGCCACCGCTCCATCTCGGCCATCTGGGACCGGTTGGTGTTGCGGCGAACGAACACGTCGCACATGTGGCAGGTCAGGCGGGGATAGCCGTCCCGCTCGATGGTCAGCGGGGGAGAATAGGCCCGGGCGCGCTCCACACCCCGGGAGTTCAGGGCCAGGGCGGTGTAGGTGACGCCAGGCTTGGGGGTGAACTGGGTTACGATCTCGTCGATGCGCTCCATCTGGGGGGTCCACTTGGGACTGACGAAGGAGCCGACCACGATCTGGTTTAGACCGGTCTCGGAAAGGGCGTCCAGCAGCTTGACCTTGTCCGCCACCGAGATATTGGCGTCTTCGATCTGCATGCCTTCACGCATGCCCTCTTCCTTGTATTTAACCGTTGGCCAATCTGCCATTGGGGCCTCCTTAATTAGGGCGTGTCTAAATCGGTAAATCCGGGGGTTAACCGGGCCTCATATCGATATGGGGCGTGGGAGCCGGGGGCCTTTCCGAAGCAGCCCCTTGTTGGGCGGAATTGTATGGCGGGCGCAGATTCATTGTCAAGAAATTTGTGTCCATCCGCAGGCGTGGCGGCGCAGGCCGGCCCATGCCTGTCCGAAGCTGAAAGATGTTGACACCATTTTCGGCCCAACCCTATAATGCCCCTGCACAAAAGGGGGCACGGCCCCCGCTTAAAAATTCGGGACATCTAGGCACGTAGGGGAGCTCGGATTAGCCGGGCTGAGAGGGAGGCCGTCCACTGCCACCGACCCTTGCGAACCTGAACTGGGTAATGCCAGCGGAGGGAATCGGACTAGAACCCTACCTATCTTGATAGGCCGCCGCGAGATTTACACGGGCGGCTTATTTTTTGTCCCTGAGCAACACTCCAGCAGTCGAACCATGTCACTAAACACTTTCGCCCCCAAGATTCGCATCGAATCAGTCAGTAAATTCTACCAGATCGGTGGGCAGTACCAGGCTGTGCTCGACGACGTGGACATCACCGTGAACGAAGGCGAATTCGTCTCCATAGTTGGGCCCAGCGGCTGCGGCAAGAGCACGCTCCTGAACATCATCGCCGGACTGGACCAACCGGACCAAGGCGTTGTCGAACTCTCCGGAGAATACCCATCGGAAAGAATAGCCGGTGGCCCCACGGGAAGTGGGGACCGCCTGGGCAGGACCGGTTACATGCAGCAGAAGGACCTGTTGCTGCCCTGGCGGTCGGTTCTGGACAACACCATCTTGGGACTGGAACTGCGCGGCATGGCCAAGAAGGAAGCCCGGAGCCGGGCCTTGGAACTTACCGATGCCTTTGGCCTGAAGGGGTTCGAGGACCAGTACCCATTCGCCCTCTCCGGCGGCATGCGTCAAAGGGCCGCGTTCCTCCGCACCATGCTCCTGGACCAGGACGTGGTGCTGTTAGATGAACCCTTCGGGGCCCTGGACGCCCTGACCCGCATCCAGATGCAGGAATGGCTGCTCCAGCTTTGGGAATCGGTGAACAAGACCATCGTCCTGATCACCCACGACGTGGACGAGGCGCTGCTTCTGTCCGACCGGGTCTACCTGCTCAGCGCCAGGCCCGGCAAGGTGACCATGACCCTGGATGTTGCTCTGCCCCGGCCCCGTCACTACGAGATGGTGACCAGCTCTGAATTCAGCCAACTGAAGGCCCAGCTCATGGAGCCGCTCTGGACCCAGGTCGCCAGAACGGAGTCCGCCGAAGCTAAGTCAGAGACAGGTGAAGCCTAGATGGACCTCTTCCGAAAGAGCACGGGGTTCACCTCATGGCTGCTGCCCGTTGGGATACTCCTGGGGCTGGTGTTGCTGTGGGAGTTGTGGGTGCGCATCGGCGACGTTCCCGACTGGCAGCTTCCGGCGCCCTCGGAGATCGCCCGGGAGTTGGAGGCCAGTTGGGGCCTCCTCTGGGACCACACCCTGGTAACCCTGAAAGAGATCGTGGTGGGGTTTGCGGCCGCCCTGGCCGCGGGACTCATATTGGCCGGGGGCATCGCCTATTCACGGGTCTTGGAGCGGTCGGTCTACCCCATCGTCATCGCCTCCCAGACCGTGCCCATCATCGCCATCGCACCCCTGCTGCTCATCTGGGTTGGCTATGGACTCACCCCCAAGATAATCATCGTGGCGTTGATCTGCTTCTACCCCATCGCCGTCAACACCGTGGACGGCCTGAAGGCCATCGACCCGGACATGGTCAACATGCTGCGCACCCTGGGCGCTTCCCGGTGGCAGGTGTTCACCAAGCTGCAGATACCCACCGCCCTGCCCTTCATGTTCTCGGGCATCAAGATCGGCATGTCGGTAAGCGTCATAGCGGCGGTCATCGGCGAATGGGTGGGGGCCAGCGAGGGGCTCGGTTATCTGATTACCTACTCCCAGCCCCTGTTCCTCACCTCCAGGGTATTCGCCGCCATATTCCTGCTTTCCATCATGGGCATCACCCTCTTCGTACTGGCGGTGGTCGCCGAGCGGATGATGATGCCCTGGTACTTCAATGAAAAAAGGGCCAACACCATGGATAGGCTCTGAAAGAATACAAGACCCCAATTAAGGAGATGACCCGAAAATGCACTTCCTGAATAAACCGGTGGTAATCCTGCTCTCGCTGCTCCTCGTCACTTCCCTGCTGGCCGCCGCCTGCGGCGACGACGAGCCCGAGGAACTGACCGAGATCTCACTGGCCTTGGATTGGTTCCCCTGGTCCAACCACTCCGGCCTCTTCGTGGCCGACACTCGCGGCTATTTCGAGGACGAAGGCCTGGACGTGAACATCTATGTCCCTGGCGACCCGTCCACGGTGCTGCAGACCGTTGCCGCCGGACGGGACGACTTCGGCATCAGCTACCAGCCCGAGCTGCTCATCGCCCGCAACAAGGGCGTCGAGGCCGTGTCCATCATGGCCCTGGTCCAGCACCCGCTGAACTCAGTGATGGCGCTGACGGAGTCCGGCATAGCCGAGCCCAGGGACCTGGCCGGCAAAAAGGTGGGGGCTCCCGGACTGCCGTCCGATGAGGCGCTCATCGACTCCATGCTCAAGCACCAGGGTCTCAGCATCGATGATGTGGAGATGGTCAACGTGGGTTTCGATCTGGTCACTTCACTCATCAGCAAGAATGTGGACGCCATCGTGGGCGCCTACTGGGTGCATGAGTCCATCTCGGCCGAGAACCAGGGTTACCCGATCAACATCATGCGCATGGAAGAGAACGGCGTACCCGACTTCTACGAGTTGGTCATCGTGGCCAGCGAAGAAAAGATCGCCGAGGACCCGGATGTGGTCCAAAAGTTCGTCAGGGCCGTGACCCGGGGCTACCAGGACGCCATCAAAGACCCCCGGGACGCCGTGGCGGTCCTCAAGGCTGAGAAGCCCGAGACCGACCTGGCCATCGAGAACCCGGGCGTTGACCTCCTGGCACCGCTGTGGGCGACGGACAACGGCATCTTCGGATGGCAGGAACTGGACCGCTGGGAGGACTTCGCCGCCTGGATGGTCGAGGTGGGCCTGCTGGAGACGGCCGAGGGCGCCGGCGATGCCTACGACAACAGCTTCGTTGAGAAGGCCAATTAAGGCTGAGAAAACGGCGCCTGGTGATATACTTTCTCCAGTCTGGTCAGCCATGTCGGCAGACTCGCTCACTGGGGGATGAGAACATATGTCACTGTATTTCTTGCTAGGCTCGCTGACCCATGACGGGCAGCGGATGCTCCACAGCAATACCAACCTGATTACCGACCGTACCCGGGACTTAAACGTCCCGGGGGCGGAGATCCTCGGGCAGTACGCCGTCCTGGGCCGGTACGACTTTGTCATCATGGTCGAGGCCGACGATAACGACGCCGTGGCCCGGCTGTCCTTGGCGCTGGGTATGCGCACTGGGCTTCACCTGGAGACACTGCCCGCCATCCCCATCGGTTTCATGGGCGACGGACCGGCCAGGGACCCATCGGACCAGGCCGAGTCGGTGAGGCTAAGACCGGACTTCACCCCGGAAGATGGTCCGGGCGACGAATGATTTTGCGGCGGCCCGGTTGGGCCGCAGTTTTTTTTGGATGTGAGTTCAATGGGACTGAGCGATGAATTAAAGGCCGGGGTGGCCGCCACCTGGGAGAATGTCGTAACCCACCCCTTTGTCAACGAGATGGCCGACGGCTCCCTGGAGCGGAGCACCTTCGATATCTACTTCGACCAGGACTATCTGTTCCTCAAAGACTGGGCCATCCTGCTGGCCCTAGCCACCGCCAAAGCCCCGGACTTCGACGCCGCCCGGGAGCTGGTGGGATTCCTGCACCTGGGGCTGGGCGGTGAAGAGGGCCTCTTCCAGGAAGCCTTCCGGGAACGGGGCCTCTCCCGTGAACAGGTGAAGGCCCTAGAGTACTTGCCCACCACCCTGAACTACAGCGGCTATCTGCGCACCCAGGCCTACGAAGGGACCTTCGTGGAAGTCGTCGCCACCCTGCTGGCCGTGGAGTGGCCCTACCTGGACTGGGCGGTGCGTGCCGAAGCGGCCGGCAAGAAGCCGGGCAACCACTACTACCAGACCTGGATCGACCTGCACACCAGCCCCGGCATGTCTGGGTTCGTGGCCTGGCTGCAAAGCGTGGTAGACGGATCAGACCCCACGCCGGAGCAACGGGAAAAACTGCAGGGTATATTCCGGGACGTGCTGCGCTACGAGTACCAGTTCTTCGACATGGCCTACCGGGGTGAAAGCTGGCCGGAGTGAATCAGCCACCGTCCATACAAGAGTATTTGTACTAGAATAAGAGTAGCCCCCGAGTCTGGCAGCAGCCGGAGGTCAGAACACATGACGACACCCCCGAAGACCTTTCGTTCCACCATTGAGATCGGCCCCAGGGAAGGCTCCCGATACCAGCGTGTCATCGTCGTTTCGGGCTCGGATAACATCTACTCGGTGCTCCCCTCCCGCCTCCTGGAGATGCTGGGGGTGAACCCCGAATGGGAGTCCCGTTTCACCCTGCCCGGCGGCGGCTGGGAGATGCTGCCCATGGCCGAGGTGCGCATGCGCATCAACGGCCAGGAACGCACCACCATCTGCGTTTACGGCAAGGCCGACGGGTAACCCTTGCTGGGCCGCCACACCCTGGCCGCCTTCGGACTGTCCGCCGACCACGAAGAAGAGGAACTGGTCCAGGCCGACATGTTCTTGACCTAGCCAATCCCATCGCTGCCGGTCCGGGCGCCAGCACCCAATTACTCCGTGAAAAACCGCTCGTGGTGAGCTCCGACCGGAGTCGCGAGTCTCGACGAAGTCGGACCCATCGAACCACCGCCACAGACCGGCCAAGGTTCTCTGACGCGGAACGTTACTTTTGCGCGCCCTTCGACGGAGCTCAGGACGAACGGATTGTTGTGGCGGCTATCACGAAGAGGCCTGATACCTCCTCATCGACGGGGCAGGCCCCGGATATATACCCGAGCACTGTCCCACGCGCCCTGCGGTATAATGTCCGATTAGTAATACAATCGGCTCTTTCACGCCGGTTTCCCTTAACGTTGGTTTCAAGGAACGCCTAGTTAAATGTTCAAGTCCGTATCCAGCCGAGTCAGCTTCCCCCAGCTTGACGCCGACATCCTCAAGCAATGGAACGAGAAGGATGTCTTCAAGCGCACCGAGTCTGAACGCAAGGACGCGCCCCTGTTCATGATGTACGAGGGGCCGCCCACCGCCAACGGCAGCCCCGGCATTCACCACGTCCTGGCCCGCGTGTTCAAGGACGTCATCTGCCGTTACCGCACCATGAAGGGTTACCGTGTGCAGCGCAAGGGCGGCTGGGACACCCACGGACTGCCGGTGGAGCTTGAAGTCGAAAAAGAACTGGGCCTCAAGACCAAACGGGACATCGAAGAATACGGCATCGAGGCCTTCAACCAGAAATGCCGGGACAGCGTCTTCCGCTACGTGAAGGAGTGGGAGACCATGACGGACCGCATCGGCTACTGGGTCGACATGGAAGACCCCTACGTCACCCTGCACAACAACTACATCGAGTCGGGCTGGTGGATGCTGAAGACCCTGTGGGACCGGGACCTGCTCTACCAGACCATGCGCGGCACTCCCCACTGCCCCCGCTGCGTGACCAGCCTCAGTTCCCACGAGGTGGCCCTGGGCTACCGGGAGAACACCCCCGACCCTTCGGTGTTCATCAAGTTCCAGGTCAACACCGCCGCATCGGCTGACAAGGCCGACGTGCTGGCCAAACTGGGCACCGAAAACCTGCCCGTGTTCCTGCTGGCCTGGACCACCACCCCCTGGACGCTGCCCGGCAACACCGGTCTTGCAGTGGACGAAAACGCCGACTACAGCATAGTCGAGATGGACGATGACACGGGCCGACACCGCCTGGTGCTGGCAGAGGCCCTGCTGGCAGCCAACATGCGCGGCGAACACACGGTCGTCGGCACCATCAAAGGCTCGGAACTGGTGGGCCTGGGCTACACGCCCCTCTACAACCCAGCGGATGTCGGCACCCAGGTGCGCCGGTTCGTCCGCAGGCCGGGCCCCGGCGGCGGCATGGTCTCCGAACTGGAAGACGGCGGCGAATTCGCCCCCAAGGTGATCTCCGCAGAGTTCGTCTCCCTGGACGACGGCACGGGTATCGTCCACATCGCCCCGGCCTTCGGTGACGAGGACCTTGGCGTGGGACGGGAAAAAGAGCTGGCCTTCGTCCAGCCTGTTGACCTGCAGGGCATCATCACCGGCAACTACCCCTTCGCGAGCAAGTTCGTGAAGACCGCCGACAAAGAGATCATGGCAGACCTGACAGAACGGGGACTGTTGTTCCATCACGACATCTACCGGCACACCTACCCCTTCTGCTGGCGCTGCGACACGCCGCTGCTCTACTACGCCAAGAGCTCCTGGTACATCAGGACCTCGGCCCTGAAGGACGACTTGGTGGGCGGCAACGACACCATCAACTGGTACCCCGAGTACATCAAAGAGGGCCGCTTCGGCGAGTGGCTGCGGAACAACGTGGACTGGGCCATCTCCCGGGAGCGCTACTGGGGCACGCCCATCCCCATCTGGCAGTGCCAGACCTGCAACCACACCGTCTGCGTGGGCGGCGTGGACGAACTGAGGAGCATGGCCGGGGCCAACGGCGCCCTCAGCGCCGACACCCTGGACCTGCACCGTCCCTACGTGGACAACGTGGTGCTCACCTGCACCCAGGAGGGCTGCTCCGGCGAGATGCGCCGCGTGCCCGAGGTGATGGACGCCTGGTTCGACTCAGGGGCAATGCCCTTTGCCCAATACCACTATCCCTTCGATAACGACAGCATCGATACCGACGGCCGTTTCCCCGCTGACTACATCTGCGAGGCGGTGGACCAGACCCGGGGCTGGTTCTACAGCCTGCACGCCCTGTCCACCCTGCTCAAGGGACAGCCGTCCTACAAGAACGTCATCTGCCTAGGCCTGATCCTGGACGAGAAGGGCCGCAAGATGAGCAAGCGGGTGGGCAACGTGGTTGAACCCCTGGGCGTGCTGGACGAGCACGGGGCCGACGCCCTGCGCTGGTACCTGTTCACCGCCTCCCATCCCGGAGAACCGCGCCGCTTTTCGGCGAAGCTGGTCAGCGAGACCCTGCGCCGGGTGATGCTGACTCTTTGGAACGTCCACTCCTTCTTCACCAGCTACGCCGAGATCGACAAGTTCGACCCGTCGCAGAAACCGGCGGACTGGAAACCGGACAATGAGCTGGACCTCTGGGTCCTCTCCGAACTGAACACACTGATCACCCAGGTCGACGGACACATGGACGGCTACGACCCCACCAACGCGGGCCGCCGCATCCAGGAGTTCATCGACCAACTGTCCAACTGGTACGTCCGCCGCAGCCGCCGCCGCTTCTGGAGAAACGAGGGCGACACCGACAAGCTGTCGGGCTATGTCACCCTGCATACCTGCCTGGTAACCATCGCCAAGTTGATGGCCCCCCTGGCCCCCTTCGTGGCCGAGGAGATATACCAGAACCTGGTCTGCTCGGTGGACCCTTCGGCCCCCGACAGCGTCCACCTGGCCGACTACCCGGTGGCCGACCCGTCCCTCATCGACGAGCCGCTGATGGAAGCCACCAGGCTCGCCATGCGGGTGGCCAGCATGGGCCGGGGCGCCCGCTCCAAGGCCGGCCTGAAAGTGCGTCAACCCCTGGCCAACGTGTTTGTGAAGGTACGAGCCCCCGCCGAGAGGGATTACATCGACCAGGTGCGCCCCCAGGTGCTGGAAGAACTGAATATCAAGGACATCCAGGTCATCGAGGACGACGCGCCCCTGGTGAAACAGGCTCAGGAAGAGGCCGGCGACCAGACCGAGACCATCGTCTCCGTGGACAACTTCACCGCGTCTCTTGACGGCGACTATATGGTGGCCGTGGACGGCGCCATCACCCCCGAACTGGCCGAAGAGGGCCTGGCCCGGGAGATGGTGCACCGCATCCAGGGCATGCGCCGCTCGGCCAAATTCGATGTCACCGACCGTATCGTCACCTATTACCAAGGGCCATCGGAGTTCATGACCGTGATGCAGGGCGCCTTCGCCGACTACATCCGCGACGAGACGCTGAGCACCCAACTGGTGGACGGAGCACCCGAGGCCGACAACGGCGCATCCACCGAGTCCTCCAAGGTCGAGGGAATGGAAATCACCCTGGGCGTGCGGAAGGCATAGCCCCTGCCCCGCCCAGGCGGGGATTACGCCTTGGTAATAGACGCTCACTGCCACATCATGCCTCCCTCGTTCCGCGACCGCCGGGCCGAGATCGCGGCGCGTGACGCCACCTTCGCCGAGCTGCTCTCTAGCCCCGACGCCCGCATCGCCTCTGCCGGAGACCTGCTGGCCGCCATGGAGCGGGACGGCGTGGAGCGGGCCGTGGCTATGGGCATTGGGTGGACCAATTACGAGACTGCGGTAGAGGCCAACGACTACATCATCCAGGCCGTCCGCGAGAATCCCCAACGCCTGACCGGCTTCTGCTCGGTGAACCCGGCCTGGGGGGAGAAAGCGGTGACCGAGGCCCTACGCTGTCTGAAGGCCGGCCTGACGGGCATCGGTGAACTGCACGCCGACACCCAGGGCTTCGAAATCACCGACGCCAAGGCCATGACGCCGCTCATGAACCTGGCCCGCGCCAACGACATACCGGTCCTGGTCCACGCTTCGGAACCCGCCGGACACCAGTACCCCGGCAAGGGGGAGACCACCCCCGACCGGCTCTACCGGTTCATTCAGGACTTTCCCGACAACGCGATCATCTGCGCCCATTGGGGCGGCGGACTGCCCTTCTACTCGTTGATGCCCGAGGTCCCCGACGTGCTGAAAAACGTGTACTTCGACTCCGCAGCCTCGCCATTCCTCTACAGCCCCGAGGTCTTCGCCGCCGTGTCCCAATTGGCTGGCCCGGACAAGGTACTCTTCGCCAGCGACTACCCACTGATGGAGATCTCCCGGCCCCTGAAACAGGTCAAGAACGCCGGCCTGTCCCCTGAAGTGGAGGCAGCCCTGCTCTCCGAAAACGCCGCCCGGCTGCTGGGCCTATGATCACCGACCAAGCCGGACCCGAAGATATACTCACCCTGCCCGACCACCTGCGGGAGGGGCTGGACCTGCTGTTCGTCGGTCTGAACCCTTCCCAGTACTCGGCCGAGGTGGGCCACTACTTCGCCAATCCTCGCAACCGGTTCTGGCCGGCCTTCAACCGTTCGGGCCTGGTCGGGCGGCAGGTCACCGCCGAGGATGACGCCACCCTGCTGGACGACGGCATCGGGTTCACCGACGTGGCCAAGCGCCCCACTCCCATGGGCTCGGGCCTGCGCGCCGCCGACTTCCGCCGGTGGGCACCGGTCCTGAAGGAAAAGATACTGCGCTTTTCGCCCAAGTTGGTCTGTTTCCACGGGCTGATGGCCTACAAGGCCTACCTTCAGCACGGCGAGGGTGTGAAGGAGAGCCCCCAACTTGGACTGCAAGAACGAGTCATCGGCCCGTCCCGGGTCTTCGTCGTCCCCAACCCCAGCCCGGCCAACGCCAAGTACTCCCTGGACGACCTGGCCGAGTGGTACGGCCGGCTGAAAGAGGTCTCGGGCGGGTGACCTTCTCCAATAACGACAAGGTCCGCTCCTTCATCGCCATTCCGGTGCCGCCGGATGGCATCAACATCCTGAAGCGGACCGTGGAACAACTGGACTCAGACTTCGGGAGAAACGTGCGCTGGGTGCGGCCCGAGGGCATCCACCTGACTCTGAAGTTCATGGGCGACATCCCCGGTGATATGGTGACCAAAGTCGATTCCGCTCTGCCGGAGGTGGCGGCGGATTTCGCTCCCTTCAGCCTTTCCCTGTCGGGGTTGGGCGTGTTCCCCAACGCCAGGCGTCCGCGCGTCCTGTGGGCCGGGATAACCGGCGACATGGATGCACTCTCAGCCCTGCAACTGGCCGTTGACGACGCCGTAGCGGACTTGGGCCTGCCCAGAGAACAGCGCGAGTTCTCGCCCCACCTGACCCTGGGCCGGGTGCGCCGGGAAACGCCGGAGGGGCAACTGCGGAAGATTGGCCGGGCCATGGCCGAGGGAGACCTCTCGGGAGACTTTTCCTGGCAGGCGGACGCGGTACACCTGATGCGCACCGAGCTTGACCCCGCCGGGTCCCGTCACTATCTGGTGGGCGCGGCCTCCCTGGGTGGCGGGTGAACGCCATGGACCGCTTTAGCACCGCCATCAAGCCCGTGGCGCCCTTCAACTTCCAGCTAACGGCCAGCTACCACACCTACTTCCAGAGTCGGTACGGCACCGACACCATGGAGGACGGCATCTACCGCCGCCTGCTGGACCTGGGAGACAAACTGGTCCTGGCGTCCGTGCATTCCACGGGCACCACCGACGCGCCGGAACTGGCTGTGGAGCTGCAGGGACCCGACCTTTCCGACGCCGACGTTGCACAGGCCAAAGACCGGGTGTCCTGGCTCTTGGGCGTGGACCAGGACCTGGCTCCCTTCTACGAACTGGGGAGGAAAGACGGGGCCATGTCCCAGTTGGTGGACCGGTTCTACGGGCTGCACCTGCCCCACGCGGCCTCGGTCTTTGAAGCCCTGGTGCTGGCGGTGCTGGGACAGCAGATATCCACCACCGTGGCCCGGGTGATACGCACCCTGCTCATTGAGACCTTCGGGCCCAGCGGCCAGTTCGACGGCGAGACCTACTACGCCTTCCCCAGACCCCAGGCCATCTGGGCTTCGTCTCCCGCCGAACTCCACACCATGAAGCTCACTCAACGGAAGTCCGAGTATGTCCACGGGCTGGCCGGTTCGGCACTGGACGACGGGGTTGGATTGGAGAATCTGAGTACGCTCCCCGACGGAGAGATTGTGGACAAACTGGTGGGCCTGCGGGGGGTTGGTATGTGGACGGCCCAGTGGGTGCTCATCCGCGCCGTGGGCCGCCCCGACGCGCTACCCCTGGGCGACCTGGCCTTGCGGCGCGTGGTCTCACAGCTGTTCACCAACGGCGCCGAGGTCACCGACGCGCAGGTGGAAGACATCGCCCAGCGCTGGTCGCCCTACCGCACCTTTGCCACCGTTTATCTGTTCAGCGCCCTCCGCACCGGGGCCGGCTAGAACCCACCCCATCATTCCAGCGCACGCCGGAATCCAGAAAACTCCCCCAACAACTCGGTCAGGAAACCAGCTCAAATCCCGCATCCGCTCATGGTGAGCCTGTCGAACCACGGCCGCTCCGGACTTCTCGCCCCACCCGTAGGATGTTTGGTGCGGCCCCTTCGACAAGCTCAGGACGAACCGTGTCGGAGAAAAAGTCCCCCGCGTCATTCCGGTGAAAACCGGAATCCAGGAGACTTCGCACAGGGTACGTTGGCGCTTCAGAAACATACTGGATTCCGGCGCAGGCCGGAATGACAGACTGTACGCCTCCGTAGGGGCGAGTTTCCAACCCACCCGGATACCCAGCCAACCAACCTCCACCTTATCGGACCATCCCGCACCCGCTCATGGTGAGCCCGTCGAACCACGGCCCTTCGACCGGATTAGGGTGAGCGGAATACCAAAGCACGTCAAATTGTAGAGGCGGGTTTCCAATCCGCCCTGCTGCTCTTATATCGTTTCTCAGGCACAAAGACATCCTGGTATCGGGCCTGACCTTGCTCCGCCAGGATGACCAAACGCGAAACGGGGCAGGTTAGAAACCTACCCCTACATCATTTGGTTCATGCCCCCATAACCTGGTCTCCTGTTCCAGTCGTTCCGGCGCACTCCCGAAATTCAGATTGGCAACGATTCTGCGCTATCATGTGGCGTGGATTCCAGCTTCGGCTGGAATGACTATGGCCAATGCCTAGGAGTTGTTGATGGCCTTTCTTGGACTTAGGTTGGGAAACGAGACCCAACTTTCCGTTACCGACATCCAGTCGCTGGCTGCGGAAGCCGAGGACTCCGGTTACGGCGAGATCTGGATGACCGAGGGTGTGGGCCGGGACTCCTTGACCCAGCTAACCGCCATGGCCACGGTCACTAGCCGCATCGGCCTGGGAACGGGTATCCTGCCCATGTTCTCGCGCACGCCGCTAATCACGGCCATGTCCGCCGCCGGACTCTCCGAGGTCTCGGGCGGGCGGTTCATCCTGGGTCTGGGCGTAGGCAACCGGCCGGCGGTGGAGGACGGGCACGGACTGGTCTTCCAGCAGCCCATGGAACACCTGCGCGACTTGGTGCACATCGCCCACGGATTACTCCATGGCGAGACGGTCACCCATCACGGAAAGGCGCTGAGCGTCAACGGAATCTCTCTGGGCGACGCCGCTCCCAAGGGCCGGGTGCCCATCTATATCGCCGCGCTGGGACCCAAGATGCTGCAACTGGCCGGTGAGATCGCCGACGGAGTGCTGCTCAGTTGGACGGCGGCCACTTACCTGGAGCGGGCCATCCAGTTGGTTCGGGAAGGCGCCGCCAAGGCCGGACGCGACCCATCCGAAGTGGCCATCTCCGGTTACCTGCGGGTTGCCGTCACCGACGACCTGGCGGCGGGAAGGGACGGTCTGCAGCGGCAGATCGCGCGCTACGCCACTAGCTCCCACTACCGCAACTTCTTCCAGAGCACCGGGTTCGGTACCGAGATGGAGGGTGTGTCTCTGAGCAGGGAGCACCGCGACGATCCGGCCAGCGCCGCCGCCATCGGCGAGAACATGCAGCAGGAACTGGGCGTGGTGGGCCCGGCCGAGGTATGCTTGGAACGTCTCAACCAACTTCGCGCCATAGGACTGGACCGGCCCATCATAGCGCCCATCGCCGTGGGCGGACTGAAAGACTCCTACGAAAGGACCATTCGGGCCCTGGCCCCTGACACATGGAGAGAAGCATGTCATCAATAATCGTCTTCGTCTTTGACGGGCTGCAGCCGGCCCAGGTGAACCCCCGGCTTATGCCCAACCTGGCGGCATTCGCCGCCGCCGGCGTTACCTTCGCCAATCACCATTCCGTGTTCCCCACGGTAACCCGGGTCAATGCCTCCAGCATGGCCACGGGCCTGAATGCGGGAGGACACGGACTGGCGGGCAACCGGTTCATGCTGCGGGAGTTCGCGGCGGACCGGGCCATATCCGCGTTGCAGCCCGAGCTTGACCAGGTGGCGGCCGCCGGGCTGCCGGTGCTATTAGGCCCGACGCTGTCCGACATCCTTTCCCGGCACGGGAAGGAGTACGTGGCCATCGTCGTCGGCACCAGCGGAAACGCCTATCTGCACAACCCCACCGCCGAGATTTCAGGTGGGGCCACCATCCACCCAACGTTCGCCCGGCCCGGCGACCTCCACGAATCCCTCATCGACCGCTTTGGGCCCTGGCCCGATGAGTCCCTCCCCAACACATCCCGGTTGGCCCACGCCATGCGGGTGCTGACAGAGCACATCATCCCCGAACGCGACCCGGCGGTGACCCTTATCTGGTCTTCTGAACCGGACAAGTCCCAGCACGCTTCGGGGGTCGGCTCCACCCTTTCCGACACCGCTATCAAAGAAGCGGACGGGCAGTTCGGCGACCTGCTCCGATGGCTCCAAGAGAACAGACGGGCCTACGACACCGACGTGATTGTGGCGTCGGACCACGGGTACTCGACCATCTCGGGGAACGTGGCCATCGAGTCTTTGCTGCTAGAGGCCGGTTTCGCTGCCGGGGGAGAGGAGGGGGGAGTGGTCGTAGCCCAGAACGGCGGCGCCGCGCTGCTCTACACCCAGCCCGGCGACATGAGCACCGCGACCCGGTTGGCCCACTGGCTGATGGAGCAACCCTGGTGCGGCACTGTTACCGCCTCGGACGCGGTATCCGGCATCCCCGGGACGTTGCCGGCATCGCTGGTGGGGAACCAAGGCCCCCGCGCTCCGGAACTGACCGTTTCGTTCCGGTGGGAGTCGTCGCCCAACGGCGCGGGTTACGACGGCCAGGTGTATTCCACCGGCGGTGAGCCAGGCACCGGACAGCACGGTTCCATGAGCCTCCACGAGATTCACGGCATCATGTTCGCCGGAGGACCCAGCTTCAAGTCGGGTCTCAGACTGGAAACACCCTCGGGCAACCTAGACCTGGCCCCCACATATCTACGAATCCTGGGAATCGAGGGCGGTAACGCCATGGACGGCCGGGCCCTTTCCGAGGCCATCGCTGACGGCCCCGAACCCGGCGAAGTACGACCGGTCACCGAGCTCCACGACGCCCAGCACAACCAGGGGGACAACACCTACCGCCAGCAGATAAAGGTGACCCACGTCGGCAAGACAACATACGTTGACGAAGGGAACCGGGTGGTCTGATCTCCGACCCAAAGTCGAACAAAAACGCTGTTCTAGAGAAGGGAAACGCGCCTGCGCTGCCCTAACGGAACATCTTCATCAGGGACATGGGGTTTCGGGTCTTGGCCATCTGCTTCATCAGCTTCTGGGTCTGCCGGAACTGGTTCAGCAGTTGGTTGATATCCTGGGGCGTGGTGCCGCTGCCCCGGGATATGCGGCGGCGGCGGCTCCCGTTGATGATCTCGGGCCGCTGCCGTTCCTGGGGAGTCATGGAGCGGATGATGGCCTCGATGCGCTCCACTCGGCCGTCGTCCAGGTCGCCCATGGGCATCTTCTTGGCCATCTGGCTCATGCCGGGGATCATCTCCATCACCGATGACAGAGACCCCATCTTCTTGACGTTCTGGATCTGGCCCAGGAAGTCCTCCAGGTCGAAGTTGGCCTGGCGGAACTTCTTCTCCATCTCCGCGGCCTCTTTCTCGTCCACCGCGTCCTGGGCCTTCTCTATGAGCGTCAGGATATCGCCCATGGCCAGGATGCGGGAGGCCAGCCGGTCGGGGTGGAAGACTTCCAGCCCATCGGGCCGCTCTCCCACGCCGATGTACTTGATGGGCACACCGGTTACCCGGGTGATGGACAGAGCGGCGCCGCCGCGGGCATCGCCGTCCATCTTGGACATGATCAGGCCGGTGAGGTCCACATGCTCGTGGAACCCCTCGGCGGCGCTGACCGCCTCCTGACCGGTCATGGCGTCAACCACCAGGAGCACTTCCTGGGGGTTGGCCGCCTTCTTGACCTCGGCCAGTTCCTGCATCAGCTCTTCGTCGATCTGGAGGCGGCCGCCGGTGTCTATGATGGCCCAGTTGACGCCCAACTGTTGGGCCTTCTCCAAGCCGTTCTTGGCCACCTTGACCACGGTCGAGGACTTGGGGTCCTCGGAGTAAACCGGCACGTCCAACTGCTTGCCCAGGGTCTCCAACTGCTGGATGGCGGCGGGGCGGCGCAGGTCGGCGGCGATGAGCAGCGTCTTGTGCCCCTGACGGCGCAGGTCCAGGGCCAGCTTGGCGGCGGTGGTGGTCTTACCCGAGCCCTGGAGGCCCACCAGCATGATGGGCGTCACCGCCTGACTGGATAGGGTCAGGGAGTGGTCGCCGCCCGTGAGCAGCGAGGTCAACTCCTCGTGGACGATCTTGATGACCTGCTGGCCTGGGGAGAGGCTCTCCAGTACGTCGGCGCCGATGGAGCGTTCTTTGACCGCGGAGACGAAGTCCCTGGCCACCCGGAAATTGACGTCGGCTTCCAGCAGCGAGCGCCGGACCAGGCTCAGGGCCTCGTCGACATCTCCTTCGGTCAAGCGGCCCTTGCTGGACAGCTTGTTCAGGATTCCGGTCAATTTATCGGTTAGATTTTCGAACATATTCTTGGGAAATATCCTGGTTGTTGCCTGGCTGTTGGTTACTGTTGATTGTAGGCTGGGCCCAGTCACAGGGTCAAGGCGGCCAGGCACGGCTTACCCCCGGCGCAGCGGCCCCTGTGCTAGAATTATGTCCGCTCCGGATAGCCCGAATTCCGGGCCGGGACCCAACCCCAGGTGCGGTGGAGGTGACAGGTATTGCGTCTCCTTTCCCAGGCCGTTAAAGGGCCTTCCCCATGATACCCCTCAGGCTTACCATCAGTAACTTTTTGTGCTACCGGGAGAACGTCCCCACGTTGGACTTCGCCGGTATCCACGTCGCCTGCCTCTGCGGCAACAACGGCCACGGCAAATCGGCCCTCCTGGACAGCATCACCTGGGCGCTCTGGGGCAAGGCCCGGGGCCGGGTCCAAGACGAGATGATCTCCTACGGCGCCGACGAGTGCCGTGTTGAGCTGGATTTCTCCTCCCGGGACCAGGAGTACCGCATCATCCGCAGCCACGCCCGGGGCGGCAGGAGACGGCGGGGCGGCGCCTCAGACCTGCAGCTCATGGTCATCGAGGGCGACACCACCCGGCCTATCACCGGCGACATGATCCGCGAGACCCAAGCCCGCATCGACCAGACCGTAGGTATGGACTACGACACCTTTATAAATTCGGCCTTCCTGGTCCAGGGCCGGGCCGACGAGTTCACCAACAAGACCCCGGCCGAGCGCAAGGCCGTCCTCAGCAAGATACTGGGCCTGGAGGCCTACGACAGGCTGCAGGTGCGCGCCAGGGAGGGCAACTCCTGGGCCGAGAACACATCCAAGATAGCCGAGGGCAACGTGGACCGCCTGCGCCGGGAGCTGGAGCAACTGGAAACACCTGCCTCTGAGCTGGAAGAACTGGAGACAAGCCTGGCTGCCCTGAACCAGGACCTAGCCCAGCAGCAGGCCAAGACCACGGGACTACGGGATCAGGTGGGCGAATTGCGGCGGCAGCAGGCCGGTCAGGAAGAAACGGCCCAGCGCCTGGCCGCCCTGGCCAGGGAGCACGAGCAGTTCCAGGCGGCTTACCGGACCGCCCAGCAACAGGTCACTGCCTTCGAAAAACTGGTGGAGCAGGCCCCGGCCATCCGCCAGGGCGCCGCCCAACTGGCCCAGGCCCGGACCGCCTTCGCCCGGCTGGAGGAGGCCGGACGCAGCTACGACTCACTGGAAAACCAGCGGCGGGACCTGGCCAACGCCGTATCCCAAAAGCGGACCCTGCTGGAGTCCCAGGTCCAGCAGTTGACCAGCGACTTGGACACCCGCCTGGCCCCCAAAGCAGCCGGATTGGAGCAGCTCTTGGCGGAGCAGGCGCAATTGCAGTCCCAGGCCCCGGACCTGGAGAAGCAGGAACTGGAACTGGCCTCGGAGAGGGAACGCTCCAATGGCCTGGCGGTCCAGGTCGGGCAACTTGAGGCCTCACTGCAGCGGTTCGCCCAAGAGGGCAAGGACCTGACGGCCAGGAGGGAACTCCTGAACGGAGCCAACGGCGACGAGGCGGTGTGTCCCCTGTGCCAGACTCCCCTGAGCGAGGACGGCTGCCAACGGCTGGCCGAGACCTACGACGCCGACATCGAGGCCAAGCGCCAGGAATACCGGACCACCTCGGCCCAGGTGAATACCCTGAAAGCCGAGGCCGCCGAACTGGACGGGCGCCTACCCCAACAGGAGAAAACCCTGACCCAGGCCAAGAACCAACGCCAGGTACGCCTCCAGCAGCTTGAGCAACAGGTCCAGGAGTCCCAGCAGGCCAGAGCCGAATTGGCCGAGGTCACACCCAGGCTTGATGCCATGCAGGCGTCCCTGGCCGACGGCTCCTTCGCTGCCGAAGAATCGGTCCAACTCCAGAAACTGGAGGCACAGATACAGGAGTTGGACTACGACCCCGAAGCTCGCCAGCGGATATTCCGAGAGACCCAGGGACTGGAGGTATTTGCCCAGCAGGAGCAATCGCTGAATCAGGCGGAAGAGGGCCTGCCCACAACCAGGGAAACGGCGGAACAGAACCTGGCCATGGCCCAAAGCCGCAAGGAAGAGCTGGAACAACTGGAGACCCAGGCCGCCCAGGCCAAGGAGGCGCTGGCGGGACTGGCCGCGCTGGAGAGCGAGTTCACCCAAGCGGAGCAGCGGGAACGGGAACTGGGCGTCAGGATACAACAGTCCATCGAGCGGCAGGGCGCCCTGCGAAACCAGTTGGAGCGCAAGGAATCCCTGGGCTTGGAGATGAAGTCCGAGTCCGCCCGCCTCAGCGCCCTCCAGGAAGAACAGTCCATCTACCAGGAACTGTCCACCGCCTTCGGCCGCCAGGGGGTGCAGGCCATGCTCATCGAGACAGTGGTGCCCCGGCTGGAGGACGAGACCAACGCCCTCCTGGGCCGCATGACCGACAACCGCATGAACGTGAAACTGGAAACCCAGAGGGAGCGGGCTTCAGGCCAGGGAGAACCCAGGGAGACCCTGGAGATACTGGTCTCCGACGAACTGG
Source organism: Chloroflexota bacterium (assembly GCA_002721995.1). Taxonomy (GTDB): domain Bacteria; phylum Chloroflexota; class Dehalococcoidia; order Lucifugimonadales; family UBA3495; genus UBA9611. The sequence continues at coordinate 25,018 of PBMF01000015.1, read as the reverse complement.
GCTCCCGGAGCTACGAGATGTTCAGCGGCGGCGAGGCCTTCCGCGTCAACCTGGCCCTACGCATCGCCCTATCGCGGGTCCTAGCCCAGCGGCTGGGCGCGCCCCTGCCAACACTGTTCATCGACGAGGGGTTCGGCACCCAGGACGCCGTGGGACGGGAACGTATCCTGGACGTGATCAGCGCCATCGGCAACGACTTCGAAAAGGTGGTGGTCATCACTCACCTGGACGACCTGAAAGAGGCCTTTCCTGTTAGCATCGAAGTACAGAAGGACGAAAACGGCTCGAGCTTCGTATTGCGGTAGAGACCCCTGGAGTTGATGTGACTTCTTTCCCGGGAAATGAGATACAGGTCCGGCGGGCGTCTTTGGCCCATCTGGATACCATCGTCGCCTTCAACGCGGCCATGGCCAAGGAAACCGAGGACAAGGAACTGCGGGAACGGGACCTGCGGCCCGGCGTCGAGGCCGTGCTCACCCGCAATGACCTGGGTTTCTATCTGGTGGCCGAGCATATGGGCCGACAGGTTGGCCAGCTGCTCATAACCTATGAGTGGAGCGACTGGCGGAACGCCTTCTTCTGGTGGATTCAGAGCGTCTACGTGGCCCCGGACTACCGCCGCATGGGGGTCTACAAGTCCCTCCATATATACACGGCGGTGGAGGCCCGCCGCCAGGGCAACGTCTGCGGCCTGCGGCTCTACGTGGACAAGGATAACGAGATCGCCCAGGGGGTCTATAAAGGCCTGCGCATGCAGGAGACCCACTACGACATGTACGAGATCGAATTCGAGCTGGACCCGGAGAGAGACGATGCTGTCTGATAATGTGCGGGCATTCACCACCGAGAACCACCAGGGTGTGTTGAGCTGCTTCCGGCGGAACGGCATGCCCCAGATGAGCGTCGTGACCTGCGGGGCCTACGGCGACGGCGTGGCCTTCACCACCACCGCCGACCGGGCCAAGCTGCTGAACCTGAAGCGAGACTCCCGCTGCTCACTGATGGTCTCCCAGCGCGACTGGTGGGGCTACGTGGTGCTGGAGGGCGAGGCCACCATCCTCTCGCCCGGCGAGACCGATGCCGACGAACTGCGCCTGGCCCTGCGGGACGTTTACCGGGCCGCCACCAAGGGCGAACACCCCAACTGGGAGGAGTACGACCAGGCCATGGTCGCCGACCGCCGCTCCGCCGTCATAGTGGTCCCAGACCGCGTGTACGGGACTGCGGTGTAGGTGGGTGTCTGGCAGGGAACTAGCTTTTGGACCCTTCTCGGCAAAATTCTATTAGTTGCCCTGCTTACTTTCGGAATATGGCAGTTTATACATGAATCCGGGCACTGGTTAGGGTATACGCTGGTCGGTGTCGATTCCGAGATTGGCTGGCTCAAAGTAACGCCAGACGAGGAAGCACTAACCAACTTTAAGCAAGTTGTCGGACTCCTGTTTGGTTTGTTTTTTCAAGTGTTGCCCGGCTGCGTAGCCGGGATTTTGCTGATTAGATCCAGCCTGAAAAACCGAACACAGAGATTGCTTGCCAAGGCCGTCCTCATTTCCTCCTTGCTACCTAGGGCGACCTTCATCTTGATCACGATGTTCGCCTATTTAGTTACAAGCAACCGTCCTAATGTTTCTCGTCTTGGAGACGAGGGAGAGATTCTGCGGATACTCGACCAATTTCTACCATTGGGGCTTGGATGGCCAATGATCCTCGCATTGACCGATGCTCCAATTGCGATGTTTGCGGCCGTCTGGTGGAAGACCCAACCCGCCAAAAACGAGACCAGTAGACCACTACAATTGGAGCCGGATTAATCCTCGCGCTATCTATTTCTAGGTTCCCCTACACCTGGCACTTCCCGCAGAAGTAGGTGCCGCGGGCGCGGACGCGGATGGCCGACATGTTGGTGCCGCAGTTGGGGCAGGGGGAGTTGACGTCCCGGGGGTGGCTCCAGGTGGTAAGGGCCGTGGGAGGGTCGGGCCAATGCTGGTCCCGGGCCCGGTCGTAGACCCCGTAGGCCGCGTTCAGCGCGTCGGTGATCCCCTGCAGCAGCCGGGCCACTTCGTCGGTGGAAAGCCCCGCCGCCGGCCGCTCCGGGTGGATGCCGGCCAGGTACAGCGACTCGTCGGCGTACAGGTTCCCCAGCCCACAGGCCACCGACTGCTCCAACAAAAGCGCCTTCACCGGCGCCTTCTTGCCAGCGAAGGACTCGGCCAGGGTCTCAACGGTGAACTCGTCGTCCAGGGGTTCCGGGCTCATCTTGGGCAGGGCCTCGTCGGGGGAGTCCACCAACCATAGCTTGCCGAACTTCCGGCCGTCCACGAAGCGCAGTTCCCGGCCGTCGTCCAGGGGGAAGGTGTGCCGGGTCATGGGGTCGGGCTCTTGGGAGGCGGGCTGCACCAGCAGGCGTCCCGTCATGCCCAGATGCACGATGAAGGTCTCGGGCCCCGCGCCTGATAGGGGGAACATCAGGAACTTGCCCTTGCGACGGGCCTCCTGGATGGTCCGGCCCTTAACGCCCTCAGTCAGTTCCGCAGCCGACGGCTTCTTCACCGTGTTGGCCCAGGTTATGTCGGCCCCGGTGATGGTGCAGCCGGGCAACCCAAACCGCACCAGGTTGCGGCGGGTGTTCTCAACCTCGGGAAGTTCTGGCATGTTGCGGCGGTTCTCCTGATGGGCACTGGCCTGGGTTCAACTGCATGTTAGCGGAAGCACAAGGCCCCTGCCTAGGTGGCAGGGGCCTTGATTGTTTTTGGGTGGAAGGAGACCTGGTCAGTGAACGCTGGAAGCGGCCTGAACGGCTGCCAGATAGGCATCAAAGGCGCCCAGATAGTCGGCGGCGGCCAACAGTGTGTCGCCTTCAGCCACCGACTGGAGGGCGGCATCGATGCGCTTTTGGTCACCGGGGGACGAAGCGGCCTCTTGGGCCTCTTCAATCTCAGTCTGGGCAACGGCTTTGACCATGGACACCAAGGCGTTGATCTCCGCCGTCAGGTCCGAGCTTGGGTCGGCGGCCTGGGCGTCCAGAAGGTTCGCCACCGCCTTGCCGATCTTGGTCACGGCAGAGGTGTTGTTGTCCTTTTCCAGAAGCGTCGTGGCCCCGTTGCTGGCGCCGCCCTTCCCGCCGGTGTTGCCGGTCAGTTCAACCACGGCGGACTCGATGGCCTCGGCAGCCTCGGGCTCCAGGGACGGGCTTTCAGCCAAGGCGGCCAAGTCATCCGAGGTCTCCGCCACCACCTCGGCCGGCGCCAGGACGGTCACCGATGCGTTGTATGCTCTCTCGCCGCCATCCTTGTCCCGGACCACACCGGTGACCCATACAACTCCAGCATCCCTGCCAGGGCAGACCACACTGGAAGACGTACTGAATTCAGAGAGCCCGTCGCCGCAATCGAAGGCGTATCCTAACCCGGCCTCGATGTCAGCCTGGGACGCGTCGCGGGCATTCAAAATAGATAGCGGGAAGGACTGTCCCTCGGCCACCGTGCGTTCGACGGCGAAATAACCCCACGGGGGAAGATTCAACACGTGGAAGTATTTGTGATAGTCGCGGTAGCCGTCGTCTTTGTCAAAGATTCTGACGGTTGCCAACACCGGGCCGCTGTCGCCCAGCGTGCAACGCCAGTCAGTGTAGTAGGTGCGGCCGCCGAACCCTCTGCCATCGGCGCAGTCGTATTGATAAATAAACCGGCTGGCATTGTCCACCGGTCCTTCATCCCAGGAATCGGTGGCATAGATGTAGAACCGAGTGGCTTCATAGACAGGTTCATCGACTACCACGGTGGTCTCGGGCGGCAAATTGAAAACGTGATAGACGTGGGAAAGGGTATCGGTGGCCCCCATATCGTCAGTAACCGTCAGCTCTAGGAAGAATACCCCGTCATCCTGATAGGTGTGATCGACCGAGGCGCCGCTGACAACGGTGCCGTCGCCAAAGTCCCATTCGTAGGAGACGATTTCACCATCGGGATCATACGAATCGGAACCGTCGAAATTCCTCTCGCGGCCTTCCCACCAGATACCGGCTACGTAATTGGCGACTGGGGGTTCGTTCCCATCGAGGGCAGTCATCCAGAACCTCTGGACAGCCGTGTCTCCCCGGTGAGTGGCCCGGATACTCACTTCGGAACTCCCTATTCCATCCCGGCCCGGCAGTCCGCTTAGAGTACCGGTCCCGTCACCGTTGTCTACGAAAGTGGCCCAGTCTGGAATCTGCCCGCTCAGTGGTGCGACGTAGGTCTCAAACACCAGATCGTACCCGTCATAAATCAACGCACGGCCGCCGCTGTAGGCATCGTACGTTGTTATGGGGTTCACGGTCGTTCCAATGGTCAGGACCCGGAATGTGTAGACCTTTCCCGCCGTGACTGGAAGGGGTGCGTCCAGCGCGACAGTCTGTGCCCCTCCCACCAGGGTGATTTCCTGGGAAACAGCGCGGGGACCGATGGGAGTGATCCCGTCGATACCGTTCTCGAATATCTGCAGCACAGCGTCGCTGTCGGTGACCCATGTACCTGTGGACGGGTCATATACTCTGTCGATGTGGAAACTGACTGCGGTTAGGTCCCCGGTGTTGCCTGTGGTGAACGATTGACCGAAATGCCTGTTGCTGGTTGAGCTCTGTGTGGTGCTTTCCTGCTGCGACTGGTCCACCGCTTCGGGCACGAGCATCGGGTCAACACTGAGGACCGGGTACTCCGGGACCTGGACATACGTCCTGACCAGATGGTCCATCTCCGGGTCGAGTATGCTGCGGCCACCGGAATAGGGGTCCAGAGAATTTGCCCCGGCCCACGATCTGCCCACCGTTTCGACGGTGAAGGTGTACTCCTGGCCGGCGGTTACCGGCACCACCCCGTCCAGCACGATCTGTTGCCACTGATCATCGTGGACAAACTCCTGGTAATGTATCTGCTGCCCCTCGGGTTGGCCCACTGTCTCGCCCTGGACGATGCCCCCTTCGTAGACCCGTAGCTTCGCCGTGGTGCCGAGAGCAAGGGTCCCGGTTTCCGGGTCCAAGACTCGGTAAAAGTGGACCAAGATCTTTTGGAGGTTCCCCGACACTCCGGCTGTGAACGATTGGCCAAATTCCTGGGGCTCAGGGAGGGACCAGGATTCCCAATTGGCAAACCGTTGGTCGAGCCTTACGTGACCCACGGGCTCTGTGGTGACTGTGTACTCGTAGAACTCATCGGACAGAGCATCTAGTTGCGGATCGCTGGTGAAGACCGGCGTTTCTGCTGCCGCACCAATGGGGAAGACCACGGCGGCGATGAGGCCCAACAAAACCAGTGCCTTTAAGGGCAACCGTTACAGCATTTTTCTCTCTGAAGTTACGGCCCAAAGCAAACCGATACCGGGGAGAATCCTTGCCGGTGGACTGCCTGCCTGGAGGCCGAAGTGAAGTTCCTATAAAGGCCACGCTCGTCAGCGCGGCGGTGGACAGTATACATAAATAAATACAGTGGTTCAAAGAATTAATGATATTCGCCTGTATATCTTCGGGACTCCCGAACAGGCAGCACGGGCGATAGTATGGTTAAATGCCCTGTGCCGCTCTCCGCTGAGAAGGGCGGCACTCCCTAGCACAGTTAGGTGGTGACCCCATGAAGTTCGGACTCTACAGCTCCATCGCCAACCCGCCCAGGGGGGAAGACCTTCCCCGTTGCGTGGACGAGGTCATTGAAGAGGCCAAACTGGCCGAGCAGGCGGGCTTCGATTCCTGCTTCTTCGGCGAGCACCACCAGGACAAGGACGGGTTCCTGCCCTCGCCGCTCATCGTCTGTACCGCCGTGGCGGCGGCAACCACCACCCTCAGAGTGGGCACTTCAGTCATTCTCCTGCCCCTGCACCACCCGGTGCGGCTGGCCGAGGACGTGGTGACCCTGGATGTGGTCTCCAAGGGCCGGGTGACGCTGGGGGTGGGCCTGGGCTACCAGCCGGCCGACTTCCGCACCTTTGGCGTGGAGATGGACGACCGGGTGGAGCTGTTCGAGGAGAAGGTGGAGATCATCCGCCGCAGTTGGTCCCGAGAGTCATTTTCCTTCGACGGCAAGCACCACCAGATCGACGATATGCGGGTCATGCCCGACCCCATCCAAAACCCCCATCCGCCAATCTGGATCGGGGCCAGCGCCCCTGTGAGCGGCCGCCGCGCCGGGACCATCGGCGACGCCATCGTCACCACGCCCAGCACCACGCTGGAACATACCAGCCGGCTCATCGGCCATTACAAAGATGCCGCGGAGGCCGCCGGCAAGCAGCCAACTCCCATCATCATGCGCGACGCCTGGGTCGCCAGCTCCCGCAAGGAAGCCGAGGACGTCTACGGCCCCGAGGTCATGGAGGCCTACCGCTACTACTGGAAGAACGGGCTCCGGGAGTTCCAGTCCATCAAGGACGAGTCGGAACTGACCCTGGAACGGGTGGCCAAGGACCGGCTGATAATGGGCGACCCCGAAGAATGTCTGACGGAATTCCAGCGTTGGGCCGAGGGCACCGGGGCCGAGAGCTGTCTACTACGGCTGCGCCACGCCCACTCCGGAGGCCCTTCCCACGCCCAGATCATGAAGACCATCGACCTCATCGGAGACCGCATCGTCCCGTACATGGGATAGCCGACAAACAATCAGGCTAAACAACCCGGCCACATGGAAAAACCAAGCTTTTTATGAACCAAATATGAGTGGCTGCCAAGCGGACGCCCAGTTCTCTCTCATCGGACGCATCGCCCCCGACTTCACCCTGCCCAATCCCGAAGGCGAGCCCTGTTCCCTCCAGTCCTTAAAGGGCAACAAGACATTGTTGGTCTTTCTCAGGCATTTCGCTTGAGTGCCTTGAAGGGAGCATCTGTCGCAGTTGCGGCAGCAGTACGGAGATATCCAGACCAAGGGGGCCACGGTGGTGGCCGTCTCCTTTGAGCCCCAGGAACGTCTGTTCCAGTTGACCCGGCAGCTACGGCTGCCCTTTCCGGTGTTGTCAGACCCCGAACGGACGGCTTACGCGGCCTACGGGCTGGTGGAGGGCAGCTGGCTTAAGATATTTTCCCCTCGGACGGTCTGGACCTACCTGAAACTCCTCTTCAGGGGACGGCGCTACCACCATGCGGCCAGCGACTGGAAGCAGTTGGGCGGGGATTTCATCCTGGGGGAGTTCGGTACGGTGGTCTTTGAGCACCGGGGGGAGGCGCCCCACGACCGGCCCAGCGTGGCCAGGCTGATCGAACAACTCTAGCTAGGGGCTAGTGCCTAGTGATTATCGCCATCCTCGCTGAACTCGTTCTCGTCGCTGAAAACGCCGGTCTCCCGGCCCTGAAAGACGTGGACCACGAAGTTCTCCCGGTTGATGCCCACGGAGTCCACCAGGTCCTCGTCCACCGAGTCGATGATCTCCTGGATTGTCTCCTGCGTCAGGCTCTCGTCGGCGGCGATGGCGACATGGACCATCTCATTGGTGAAATGGATGTCCACCCGGCCTACCTGCCGGTCCAGTTCCATGATCATGTACGCCTCGGAAGACGGGGTGCGCACCTCGCGCTGGAAGCTGAATTCAGCCAACGACGTTTCCTCCCTGTGTTTGGGGTGGAGTAGAGTCCGGATTAATAGCTAGGGCCTGGTCTGTCCCTTGCCCACGATGACCCATTTGTATGTGGTCAGCTCTTTCAGGCCCATGGGTCCGCGGGCGTGGAACTTCTGGGTGCTGATGCCCACCTCGGCCCCCAGGCCGAACTGGCCGCCGTCGGTGAACTGGGTGCTGGCGTTGACGTACACCGCCGCCGCGTCCACCTCGTCAAGGAACCTGGTGGCCGCCGACTCGTCCTCGGTGATGATGGCCTCGGAATGGCCGGAGCCGTAGGTCTCGATGTGCTCCAGCGCGTCGTCCAGGGAGTCCACCACCTTCACGGCGGCGATGAGGGCCAGAAACTCCTTGCCCCAGTCATCCTCTTGGGCCGGCAGAGAAGTGCCGGGCGCGTCCGGTCCCAGGATGCTGAGCGCCCGGTTGTCGCAGTGCAGTTCCACTCCCGAGCCCGTCAGTTCCTTGGCGATGAGGGGCAGTCCCTCGGCGGCGACCTCGGAATGGACCAGCAGGGTGTCCAGGGCGTTGCAGATGGAGGGACGCCTGACCTTGGCGTTGTGGACTATCTCCGCCGCCATCTCCAGGTTGGCGTTCCGGTCCACGTAGGTATGACAGACGCCCACACCGCCGGTCACCGCCGGCATGGTGGCGTTCTCGGCCACGAACCTGACCAGTCCCGCACCGCCCCGGGGCACCAGCAGGTCGATGAACTGGTCCATGCGCAGCATGGCGTCCACCAGCGCCCGGTCCGGGTTGTCCAGATACTGGACGGCGTCCTCGGTCACCCCGGCTGCGGCCAGGGCCCGGCGCAGCAATGCCACCAGCGCCGTGTTGGAGCGTATGGTTTCCTTTCCGCCTCGAAGCAGGCAGGCGTTGCCCGATTTCAGGCACAGGCCAAAGATGTCCACAGTAACATTGGGACGGGACTCGTAGATGCTGCCCACCACTCCCAGTGGCACCCGGCGGCGGCTGGTGATCAGCCCATTGGGCAGGGTGGAAGTCTCGATGACCTCGCCCACGGGATCGGGCAGTTCGGCCACCCGTTGTACCTCATCGGCGGTGCCGTTAAGCCGTTCCGAGGTCAGGAGCAGGCGGTCCAGATAGGACTCTTCCATGCCGTCGGCCTTGGCCTCCGCGTAGTCCTGCTCGTTGGCCGCCAGCACCTCCGCCTGTTCCGTTCGGAGCAGGTTGGAAAGGTTCAGGAGCACCCGGTTCTTGTCGTCAGTGGAAAGCCGGGCCAGTTCCCGGGAGGCTTTCTGGGCGGCCATGCCCAGGGCGTGCAGGTCCTGTACAGTCTTGGTGGTCATGGTTACAGAAGCACCAGGTTGTTCCGGTGCACCACTTCCTGTCCGTAGTGGTAGCCCAGAGTCTCTTCTATCCGGTCGGAGCGCAGGCCGATAATCTTGGCGATGTCCCGGGCCCCGTAGTTGGCGATGCCGCAGGCGATCTTCTTGCCCTTGGCGTCCACGACATAGATGGACTCGCCCCGGTTGAACTCGCCCTGAACGGTCTGGATGCCCGCCGGTAATAGGCTGCGGTGGTCGTCCTTGAGTGCCCCGGCGGCGCCGGTGTCAACGGTGACCTGCCCCCTCTGGGAGATACCGCTCAGCATCCAGCGCTTGCGGGCCTCCATCTTGCCGTCGGCGGGACGGAAATAGGTGCCCACCTGCTCGCCTTTGACGGCCCTGAGCACGGCGTCTTCGGCCCGGCCGTGGCACATCACCATGGGGATTCCCGAGGTTGTGACCAGTTTGGCGGCCTCCAGTTTGGTGGCCATGCCGCCCCTGGCCCAGGGGTGCAGTTCCTCTCCGGCCAGGGCTTCGATGTCTGCGTCCACCTGCGCCACTTCTTCGATCAGTGTGGCGTTGGGGTCGGTCTTGGGGTCGGCGGAGTAGAGGCCATCGGTGTCGGTGAGCACCAGCAGCAGGTCGGCGTCGATCAGGTTGGCCACCAGGGCGGAAAGGCGGTCATTATCGCCGAAGACCTCGCCGATCTCATCCACCGCCACAACGTCATTCTCATTGACCACCGGCACCACACCCAGTTCCAAGAGCCGCTGCAGGGTGTTGCCCACGTTGAGGTAGGACTGCCGGTCGGAGAGGTCGGAGATGGTGAGCAGGGTCTGGGCCACCTGGCCGCCGCGGGACTCGAACATCTGCTGGTAGGTGTGCATCAGCCGGCTCTGGCCCACGGCGGCGAAGACCTGGCGTGTCGATATGTCCTGGTCCGTGTCGGCCCGGGACCGGCCCAGGGCAGAGCGTCCGGCGGAGATGGCGCCGGAGGTCACCAGCAGCACCTCGGCCGAAGCATCCCGCAACTCGCAGACCTGGCGGACCAGGTCGTCCATGACCTTTTCGTCCAGGCCGCCGTTGCCGGTCAGGACTCCGGTGCCGGCCTTGACCACCACGCGCCGGTACTTGGGACCGCTTGAGTCGGAACCGGCTTCGTTGGCGGTCCTCGATTGTTGTCTGGTATTGGCCATAGGAATAGCTGATTTACAGGCCTTTTACGACTAAAAAACGGGCGGTTCTAGACCGCCCTGTTTCGGCAAATATTATAGCACGCACCACTCTGGGCCAATGGAATCGGGCTACGCTCAAATTCCGCTTGTATCACCAGCCGCCAGGTCATAGAATGATTGAAAGGGGCTGGCCCAGTTGCCAGCCCCTTTTCCGCCGCGCCACGAATTGAAAAGGCACAAAAAGCGAAAGGTGTAGGAGAGTTCGTCCCCAGCATGACCCTCAAGGGAGTCCTGGAGTTACTGGACCGCCACCCCGAGCACCGGGGGAACCTGGACGGCTGCGGTAGTCCGGGAAATGAATCAGGCGTCACCATACGCCAGGGCGCCCGCGCGGCGTTTCTGGCTTCTTTGTGGTGCCGCCAACAGGGGCCCATATTGGTGGTCACGCCCCGCCCCGAAGACGCCCGCCGGCTCCACGACCAACTCCTCACCTACGTGGGTGAAGACCAGCCCATCCACCTCCTCCCCGAGCCCGAGGTGCTGCCATTCGAGCGGCTGGCCGCCGACGCCAACACCGGCAACCAGCGCCTCAGCGCCCTGGCCGCGTTGGCCGCCGACGGCAAGTCCTCCGGTGTCACCCCAGACATGCAGCCCTTGGTCGTCTGCTCCATCGGTTCGGCCCTGATCTACACCCTGCCGCCGGAACTTATGGCCGGCGTCTACCCCATCACCGGAGAACTCAGCCTGTGGAAGACCGGTGACCGGGTGCGCCTGGCCGACCTGCTCACCCAGTGGGTGGACCTGGGCTACCGCCACGAGCCAGTGGTGGAAGCGCCGGGCAGTTTCAGCCACCGGGGCGGTATCCTGGACGTCTATCCCACCGGCGCTGATTGGCCGCTGCGCATCGAGCTCTTCGACGACGAGATCGACACCATCCGCTACTTCGACCCGGTGTCCCAGCGTTCCATCCGGCAGACCGACCGGGTCCACCTGGTACCGGCCCGGGAACAGCTTCCCGGCCTGACCAACCCCCAGACCATCGAGTCCCTGACCGGGGCCCTGGACTACGCCAAATGCAACGACGAAGTCCGTGACCGGATGGCCGAGGAGATGGCCCTTCTGGATTCGGCGCCAAACCCGGAGACCTACTGGTTCTACAACGGCCTCTGCAACCAGGCCCACCTCATGGAGTACATCGGCGCCAATGGGTTGGTTGTCCTTGAGCGCTCGGGCCGGGTGGAAGCCGAGGCCCAGGAACTGGAGGAACGCTTCGACCGCATGCGTGAGGCCCGCGAGGATCGGGGCGAACTGCCCATGAATTTCCCCGCGCCCCACATGGGCTGGGAGGAGTTCTCCAACCGGCTGAGCGGCGTCCCCCAGATGCAGCTCCAGACCTGGGTCAGCGACGACGAGGACCGTATATTCCAGCCATCAAACCAGTACTACGGGAAGCTGGATGACGCCGCAGCCGACATCCGCCGTCACCAGGAGTCCAACCACGCCGTTGTGGCCGTGACCCAGCACCAACGCCGGGTCGCCGAGATCCTGGAGCAGGAGGGCATCGGCGTCACCCAGTCGGACTCGGTGGACACCGCCCCCAGCCCAGGACAGGTCACCCTGCTGCCCGGCTCGCTGCGGGAGGGCTGGACCGTTGAACTGCCCAAGGACGGCGAGGACAACGGCGACGCCACCACTCTGGTTCTGCTTACCGACTCGGAGTTGTTCGGCACCGTCAAGGAGCAGCGCTACCGCCGCCGCCGGAGGGTGGAGCACGGCCCAGAAGTTGTACTGGCCGACCTGGTGCCCGGCACCCACGTGGTGCACATCGACCACGGCGTGGCCCAGTTCGCCGGGACCACCCACATCGGCGAGGGCGACGACGAGAAAGAGTACCTGATCCTGGAATACGCCGAAAACGACAAGCTGTATGTCCCCACCGACCACCTGGACCGGGTGTCGGCTTACGTGGGCGCCCAGGACCAGCAGCCCAGCCTCACCCGCCTCAGCACCTCGGAATGGACCAGGGTCAAGCAGAAGGTGAAGGCGGCCACCCGGGAGATGGCCGAGGAACTGCTGCGGGTTAACGCGGCACGGGCCTTGGCCAAGGGCCACGAACACAGCGGCGACACCGTCTGGCAACAGGAACTGGAGGACTCCTTCCCCTTCGTTGAGACCCCTGACCAGGCCACCGCCATCGCCGACGTGAAGCAGGACATGGAGACACCCCGTCCCATGGACCGGCTCATCTGCGGCGACGTGGGATACGGCAAGACCGAGGTCGCCCTCCGTGCCGCCTTCAAGTCGGTGAGCGACGGTATGCAGGTGGGGGTGCTCGTTCCCACCACCGTGCTGGCTCAACAGCACTACGCCACCTTCAGCGAAAGGCTGAGCCCCTTCCCGGTCAAGGTGGAGGTGCTGAGCCGCTTCCGCACCGCCAAAGAACAGCAGGGCGTTATCGAAGGGCTGAAAGACGGCAGCGTGGACATCGTGATCGGCACCCACCGGCTGCTCCAGAAGGATGTGCATTTCAAGAACCTGGGCCTGGCGGTGGTAGACGAAGAACAGCGGTTCGGCGTCAGTCACAAGGAGCGGCTCAAGCGGCTGCGCCAACAGGTGGACGTGCTCACCCTCAGCGCCACGCCAATCCCCCGCACGCTGAACATGGCCCTGGCGGGCATCCGCGACCTGAGCACCATGGAGTCGGCCCCCGAGGCCCGGCTACCGGTGAAGACCTTCGTTTCCGAATACTCGGAAGACGTTATCAAGGAGGCCATCCTCCGCGAGATGGAGCGGGGCGGCCAGGTCTTCTACCTGCACAACCGGGTCCGCACCATCCACCAGGCCGCTGGGGATATCCTCAAGCTGGTGCCCAACGCCCGCGTCATGGTGGGCCACGGCCAGATGCCCGAGTCGGACCTGGAAGACGTGATGGTGAACTTCGCCAACCATGAGGCCGATGTGATGGTCTGCACCACCATCATCGAGTCCGGCCTGGACATGCCCAACGTCAACACCCTGATCGTGGAACGGGCGGACCGCTTCGGCCTGGCCCAACTCTACCAACTGAGGGGCAGGGTGGGCCGGGGCGAGCACCGCGCCTACACCTACCTGCTGGCGCCCCGGGGACGGCGCACCACCGAGGCCGCCGAGCACCGGCTGCAGGCCATCCTGGAAGCCTCGGAACTGGGCGCCGGGTTCCGCATCGCCATGCGAGATTTGGAGATACGCGGCGCGGGCAACATCCTGGGCGCCAACCAGAGCGGCCACATCCAGGAAGTGGGCCTGGACCTCTACACCCAGCTCCTGAACCAGGCCGTCAAAGAGCTGGAAGAGGCATCGGGCAAGCAGGCCACCGGCGAACCCCTGATAGCCGACCTGCCCCGGGTGGAACTGCCGCTGAACGCCCGCATCCCCGAGGACTACCTGGACCACCTGCCTACCCGTTTGGCGGTCTACCAGCGCCTGGCCAAGATGACGGACCGGGATGACGTGCCAGAGATTCGGGAAGAACTCCAGGACCGGTTCGGCCCCCTGCCGGAAGAGGTCGAAAACCTGCTCACCCTGGCGGATCTGCGGGCCATGGCCGCCGCCGTGGGCATCGAGTCCATCACGCGGGGCAGCGAGGCCATAAACCTGGCCCTGCGGACTCCGGTGGGCGGGGCACGGGTGCTCCTGCAGCGGGCACTGGGCCCCAACGTCCAGGTGGGCAATTCCCAGATGCAGATGCCCCTGCGCCGGCTGGGCGACGAATGGCTGAGCCGGCTGACCCGGATGCTGGAACGCTTCTGGGTATTCCAAGAGAACCTTAAGGCCCTGGCCGGCGGAATTCCCGCCGAATAATTCGCGTCCAAAACAAACCGGTTTGAGCCATCGGGCGTATTTATACCAGAGCACGTCAGCCAACCTGTTCTCTCCCGTGCGGCTTACCAGTGATACCCTGGAGCGTGCTCTAATTAATTGGTGCACCCATAGCGGCTGACACACATCAAAATGCAAATATGCCGCCTGCGGTATGGACACCCCGGTATTTTCCGGAGGGACTTTGAACCAAACACTATCCAAGGCAAGGATCATGGGCGCCCAAAGGCGATACGCTTTGGTATTAGCCATGGCTGTGGCCCTGCTGTTTGCCGCGTGCGGCGGCAGTACCAACGGAGACACCCAGGTCATTGACCAGAACGAGCAGAACGGGGACCTGGCGCCCGATTTCCTCATATCCATGTTCCAGGGTCAGGACGTTGTGGGCGGTCAGGACATCAATTTCCACGACCTGACAGGCGAAAAACCAATCGTCTTGAACTTCTGGGCCGGGCTTTGCCCGCCCTGCCGGGCCGAGATGCCCGACCTTCAGGAGTTCTCTAACGAATACGAAGACCGGGCGTTGCTCCTTGGCATCGACCTGGGACAGTTCACCGGCCTGGGGAACCTTGAAGACGCCCAAGAGCTGCTCAACGATCTGGGCGTGAGTTACCCGGCTGGGTATACCGAAGATGACCAGGTTATCCGGAACTACAAAGTGCTGGGCATGCCCACCACAGTCTTCATCAACGCCGACGGCACCATCCACGACAAGTGGACCGGGGCACTGACCCGCTCCACCCTGGAGGAAAAGACGGACGAGATGCTGGCCCGGTAACAGCCCCTTACCCGGATTGAAGCGAAAGCCCGCAGTACCACCAACCTCAGGGAGCGGCGGGCTTTTCTTTTTGTGTCTGGGCCGTGACCCAATGGAGACTGGGTTGGGGTATAATACCTGTGCCCGCCCGAGAGCGGTCCCGGCGCCTGGCGCGCAGGGGACAGCCGGCGGCAGGCGAAAGTCGGGGTGTAGCGCAGGGGTAGCGCGCGTCGTTCGGGACGACGAGGTCGAAGGTTCAAATCCTTTCACCCCGACCAAAAATCACCCGGTCCGTAGAGCACGCGGCTTGGACGGAAGGCCTTCCGGCCCAAACACTAGGTGCGACTCAGGCATCCCAATCAGCACCAACATGGCCCTTTCCAAGCTGGAAGGGGCTTTTTCTTACCAGCTTTCCAAATGCCTTGCGCTGGCCGTGAGGGATGAATATGCAACTTAACTCCAAGCGATGGACGGTATCCGACCAATATCTCTCCATCCAAGACCTGTGTTGGGAAAAGGGCTGGACGGACGGTCTGCCAGTGGTCCCTCCCACGGAATCGTCGGTCCTCGATATGTTGTCTGCCATGCCCGGTGACCACTCGGTACCCCTGGGCCGGATAGAACCAAGCAATTCCCTGGTTACCCTGGAGAAGCTGGCCGTGAACGCGGTGATGGCGGGATGTCTCCCGGAATATTTTCCGGTCGTCGTGGCCAGCATGAAGGCGGCCCTGGACCAAGATTTCAACCTGGGCGGGCACGCAGCCACCACGGGCGGCGCCGCTCAGGTGATCATCGTCAACGGCACCATCGCGGGGAGATTGGGCATCAGCGGAGACGCAGGCTGTTTTGGACCGGGATACCGGGCAAATGCCACCATAGGCAGGGCATTGCGGCTGGCGGTCCGTAATATCGGCGACCTGATTCCCGGCGTGATGGACAAGGCAACCCAATCAACTCCGGGCCGTTACAGCTTCTGCTTCGCGGAGAACGAAGAACAGTCCCCCTGGGAACCCCATCACGTCACCCTCGGGTTCCCGGAGCAGGCCAGCGTGGTGACGCTGGCGGGCGTTAGAGGCGTCCACAATACGATATTCACGTCCGGGTCCGGCATCAAATGGGAACCCGGACTCGAGGTGTTGCACGGGTTCGTATCGAACATGAAGGCCGGCGGCATCTCCAATTACTATCAGACCGGCAGCGGGGCCCAGCTCATCATCGTCCTCTGTCCCGAACACGCCGTCGAAGTGTCCAACGCCGGGTTTACCAAGCAAGATATCCAAGAGTACATCTTCAAAGAGGCACGGATGCCCATCTCAGAGCTTGTCGGCAACACCCATTACGGGAACCATAACTGGCCCGATTGGGTGGACGAGGATGACCCGGACTACCTTCTGCCCATAGTGCGGTCCCAAGAAGACATAGCCGTACTTGTTGCCGGCGGGGAAGGACGCCACTCCTCTTGGATGGCTGGGTGGGGCGTGACACGAATGAAATCAGAGGAGATCACTGGCATCTAGAGAGGTTGGAACACAGATTTGAACTACCGGAATAGACCGGAGCGGTGTACAAAGGTCTATACTACTGTCAACATACGGCAATAAGGGTGGTCCCTTCCTGATTCCGTCATCGCCATTGGGACGGCCTGGACCGCACAACCTCTCACGCCAATAGCTGCCACTCGACAACAATAAAAACATCCTAAGACCACTTGAGGAAGAAAGCATGGCCATTCAGACAGCGCACCACGAACTTGAGCAGGGAGACATCAACCTGCCGGATACCGGAAGACCGGTGGTCCGCTCCACCAAGGGAGTCATCTCCAGCGGGCATTACCTGACCTCCATGGCCGGCATGCGGATGCTGCTGGACGGAGGAAATGCCTTCGACGCCCTGGTCGCCTCCGGGTTCGCCGCCGCTGTGATCGAACCCATCGCCTCCTACTCCCTGGCCGCCGAGGGCGTCTTCATGCTCCACGACGCGGCCACCGGCGAGACCCTCTCCCTCAGCGGACAGGGCACCGCCCCCGGCAAGGCCACCGCCGAGTTCTACAAGTCCCGGGGCATGGACCGCATCCCCACCGGCCCCGGAGACCAGGCCCACTTCTCCTTCACCCTGCCCGGCATCGTGCACGCCTACATCTCCATGCTGGAGCGCTACGGCACCATGACCATCGACCAGGTGCTGGCCCCGGCCATCGAGTACGCCGAGAAGGGCATCCCCCACTACGAGTACATGATTGAGCGGCTCAAGTCGCCCAACACACCCATCCAATTCGATAACTACCCGCCGGGCGGCTGGGACGTGTTCTTCAACAACAAGGAACTGCCCAAACCCGGCGACATCCTGGTCCAGCCCGGCCTGGCCAACACACTGAAGGCCATGTCCGACGCCGCCGTGGAAGGCGACCGGGCCGCCGGACTGAAGGCCGCCAAGGACGTGTTCTACAAGGGTTCGGTGGCCAAGACCATCGTCCAGAACTCGGAGAAGGTGGGCGGTATCCTGACCATGGGAGACCTGGCCAACTACGAGAGCCAGTTCGGCCAGGCCGTCTCCACAACCTTCGAAGGCCATGAGATATTCGGCCACGACTCCTGGTCTCAGGGCCCCATGGTCCAGCAGTCCCTGAACATGCTGGAGAATTTCGACCTGAAGTCCATGGGCCACAACAGTCCCGAATACATCCACACCGTCTCAGAGGTGTTCAAACTGGTCTTCGGCGACCGCGAGGGTTACTACGGCGACCCAGATTACGCCGAAGTTCCCATAGACGGCCTGCTGTCCAAGGAGTACGCCGCCGAGCGCGCCCAGCTGGTGGACCCCGAGGGCGCCTACCCCACCCAGCGGGCCCCCGGCGACCCCTGGAGATACTCCAACGGCGTTGCCCAGCGTGAAGCCACGGTGGTCGGCACCAACGGCGGCGGCATGAACGGGGCAACCGACGACTCGGCCCACGATGGTACCACCCACGTCTCGGCGCTGGACGACCAGGGCAACCTGGTCTGCGGTACCATCAGCGGCGGCGCCTTCGCCAAATCGGTGTTCTTCCCGGACCTGGGCTGCTGCCTCAGCACCCGCATCGAGATGTTCAACTGCGAAGAGGGCCATCCCAACGTGGTGGAACCGGGAAAGCGCCCCCGCACCACCCTCATCAACTACATCGCCCACAAGGACGGCCAACCGGTCATGACCATCGGCTGCCCCGGCGGCGACAACCAGGCCCAGGCCAACGTCCAGTTGATGCTGAACACCCTGGTCTTCGGCATGGACCCCCAGCAGGCGGTGGAAGCCCCCCGGTTCTCCACCCAGAGCGTGGTCAACTCCTTCTACCCGCACACCTACCTGCCCGGCAGGTTGGACCTGGAGGAAGGCATCCCCGAAAGCACGGCCGACGCCCTGCGAGCCAGGGGCCACGACGTTGCCCGCGCCGCCAACTGTGGCCTGGGCGCCACCGTATCGGCCCGGGACACCAAGAACGGCCACCTGAGCACCGGCGGAGACCCCCGCCGCGCCTGCTACGCCATGGGCCTCTAGGCCCCGATCAGGCAAACCAAAAGGCNCCAGCCGATNATCGGCTGNNGCCTTTTTTGTTGTCCCAGGAATGCTGCTNCCAATTCTGTCATTCTGAGGAGGCACGACGAAGAATCTGCCGGACCGCAACTTNGCAGACCCTTCGCTTCACTCAGGGTGACATTNGCGCGGCGNGTGCCCNGTCTGCGCTGCGCAGTTCAGNAAACGCGCTCTAATTCGCCGCCTTCAGCNTGGGCCAGAGCTTGTGGGCGGAACCGCCCATGATCCAGTNCCGGTCACTTGCAGAGAGCCAAGACAGGGCCTTGGCCGCAATNTCCAGNTGGCCGATGTAGCCGCCGTCCCGTGATGACGGGAAGTTGGAGCCCCACATGACCCGTTGGGGCGTGAAGGCCGCGATGACGCGCTTGAACAGTTCCTGTTCCTCGGGCGTNGAACTCAGGTAGGGNCCAAGGCTGGTGCTGGAGACCCGNAGGTGGGCGTTGGACAGCTTGGCCATGGCTTCCAGCGCCTCGGTCATGGCGGCTTTCTCGTCGGANCCNCTCCAACCTGCAAAGTGGTCCGGTGCAAAGAGGACGTTGGGNTGACGCTCTGCGATGCTCCGCATCTGGTCCACCTTATTGGGCTGACCGCCCCCACCGATGGAGATAGGCACACTCAACTCTTCTGCCCGCTGCCAGATGGCGTCGCAGCGCGAATCGTCGTGGTCGGCCTGGGTCTGGAGCCGCACTCCCTTCATGCCGTGCTCGTTCACCCAGTAGGACAGCTTGTCCGCAGCATCAGCGGCCGCGGAGTCCAGGATCCCCACCGACACCGTCCGGGGCGCGTAGGCGTTGGCGCTGTCGCACTGGTACGTATTGTCCAAACCGTAGGTGCCGTTGGGCTGCACCAGGGTGGCGCATTCCACGCCGGCGGCGTCCATCTCGGCGATCAGGTCTTCAACGTCGTTACTGACCTGGGTGGACCAACCGCTGGCCCCCGGGTCCAGGGGATGCTTGGTCTTGTCGCTGCTGACGACGTGGGTATGGGTGTCGATGATCATCTGAGTATCTCCTCAAAGAATTGCTTGGAGCAGACTACCACGGAGGTCGATGCGACGGAACTATCCATCCGTTCGTCCTGAGTTCCGACTGAAGTCAAGAGTCTCGATAAAATCGGACTTGTCGAAGGGCCCGCATCGGTCAGGGTGCAAGGGACCGGCGGTGGTTCGACTAGGCCCTTCGAATCTCCCTAGTGGCAGAGTGGGTGGAGCCGCCAAAGGTGGGCACCCACGATGAATGTTTACCGGGCCCGCCTAACACGATGATCATGAGCAGGTCCGGGTCGACAACCATGGGCACTGGGCCGTCGGGGATCTTCTGGAAGCGCTCCAGCATGGTCTCCTCGGTGTAACGCTCCAGGGGTATGCGGGCGTTGCGGTGCAGCCACTCCCTGATCTCCTTCTTGCCCATGCCGTCGCCGGCGATGGTGGCGGCGTGCTCGGGTCCCAGGGCCAGCAGGGTCTCGCCGCCGGTGTAGGCGTTGTTGGCCCCGGTGATGGAGATGGCCCCCGCGATGATGGTCAGGATGTCCTCGGCGGTACTGCCCGAGTGGTCGTTGATGTTGTGGGGCGGTTCGCCGGCCATGACCGTGACCGTGCTTTTATCAGCCCCGAAGCCCCCCTCCACATGCAGCGGCTCCCAGGGGTTAGCCTCTTCGTTCTCAGCCACGCAGTAGGTGTATTTGGACGGCGCGCCCTGGGTGGACATGTCGCCCACTCCGGGGTAGGCCCCGCCCACGTTCAACTGCACCAACCTGACCGCCCGGCCGATGGTGGCGTTGGGCTGCCAACCCGGCCCGTATGCCCCGGAGCCTCCGTGCATGCCCAGTTCCTCGCAGATGGGGCCGTTGACGATAATCAACGGCGCGCAGGGGTGGGTGGTGGCCTGGATGGCGTAGAGGTTGAACACCGGGTCGCACATGGCCTCCACCGCGGCGATGACCACAGGCAGGTACTCGGGCCGGCACCCGGCCATGACGGCGTTCACCGCCAGTTTTTCCACCGTGGCCGAACCCCAATTGGGCGGTATCTCGCCGATGATGTCCTGGGGGGACAGAGGCGTGGCCGCCAACATGGCCTCCACCCGCTGGGGAGTGGGCGGCACGACGGGCAGGCCGTCGGTCCAGCCCCGCTCCAGATACAGTTCCTGGACGGCCTCGAAGTCGTCGGATACTTCCAAACGCTCGGAGATTATTTCGGCCAAGATATGCCTCCGAATAGATAAGGGCGGCCACAAAATGGGCCGCCCTTTGTTTTCAAATCCGTTTACCGGATTTTAGCGGCTGCCAGTCAGCCCTGCCACCACCTGTTCCAGCAGCCCGTCGGCCTTGACAAGAAGCTGCTCGGCTTGGAGACCGCCCAGGGGGTGGGCCGCCACGGCCATGGTCAGTTCGGGCATGCCCAGGGAGCGGCGCTCAACGTCGCCGAGGCGCTTGAAACGGTCGGTGCCGACCACCACGGTGCGGATCCCCCGCTTCTCCAGTTCCACCGCGTCGTGGATACTCCACGACGTGCAGGATCCTCAATCCGCCAGCCCGACAATCACCGCTTGGGAACTCTCCACAAGCTCGTCTATCACCTGGTCCGTCGCCGGGAGCGAGGCCGTTGGCTTGCGCTTGTAGACGGTGCTGGAGATCTCGTACTTCTCCCGCAGCAGCTTCTCCAGCCGCTGGAAGAGCAGGTCGCCGTTGGGCTTGCTGTTCCACAGGAACCCCACGTTCTGGCCGCCCAGGCCCGCCAGTTCGGGGGCCGTGGTCTGCACCATCTTCCGGGGCGCCGCCGTGGGGTCCAGTACTACCAATTTTGGTGTTTCAGCGGTGGTCATACTTCACCATTAGATCGCCTGATTAATACCGAAGGCTAGGGCCTGCCCAATTTCATGTCAAGCAGGCCCGCCAGTTCCAATACCCGAGTCTACTCGCCTGGTTGCCGGAAGAATGGCGAGGGCATGGGGCCCACCGGCACCTCAATCAACACCGGAGCGTCCAACGTCAGGGCCTCTTTCAGGGTGGACTCCAGTTCCGCCGGGCCGTTGGCCACGAAGCCCTTGGCGCCGTAGGCCTCGGCCAGCTTCACGAAGTCCGGGTTGTGCAGTTCCACACCGATAGTCCGGCCGCCGAACTGGTTCATCTGGTCGCGCTTCACGTTGCCGTAGGCGTTGTCGTTGAAGACCACCACCACCACGTTTATGCCGTGGGCCACGGCGGTGGACATCTCCTGGGAATTGAACATGAAGCCGCCGTCGCCGGACAAACAGACCACAGCCTTGTCCGGCTGGGCGACCTTGGCCCCCAGGGCCGTGGGGTAGGCATAGCCCAGGTTGCCGGAGTAGGACGAGGTGATGAAGGTGCGCGGTTCGTAGACCGGGAAGTGGGCCCGGCTGTAGTAGCCCAACTGGGTCATGCCGGAGACCAGGATGCCGTCTTCGGGCATGGCCCGGCGCACGGCGTCCAGGAGTTCGCCCTGGGGCTGCCGCTTGATGATGTCATCGGAGCGTTGGGCCTTTTCGGCGGCCACATCGGATGACCGGTCGTCCCGCTGGGGCATCTTGGCCGCCAGGGCGGTGACCAGGTCCTCCATGGTGCGCTTGGCGTCTCCCTGGATGCCCATGGTGTTCTCGTAGTTGCGCCCCAGTTCCTCGTCGTCGATGTCCACCTGGATGACCTTCTGGCCCTCGATCCAGTTGGCGGTGACCAGCCTGGTGCCCACGGCGAAGATGACGTCGTGGCCCTTGTCCTGCTTGGCGATGGTATCGTTCCGCAACCACAGCGCGCCCAATGACAGGGGGTGGTGGTCGGAGATGGCGCCCTTGCCCTCGGCGGTCATGACCACCGGGGCCTGCAGGTACTCAGCCAGCTTGGTCAGGGCTTCGGAACCTTGAGATGAAATTACGCCGCCACCGGCCCAGATCAGCGGGTTCTTGGCCTCGGCCAAAGCCTGGGCCGCCGCCTCGATCTGTTCGCTGGGAGCCACGATCTGGCGGGGCTCTTCGGGCTCCATCAGCTCCACGTCGGCCTCTTCGGCCAGGGTTTCCGGAGGAATCTCGATCTCCACGGGACGGGGACGGCCGTTCTTAAGATGAAAGAAAGCCTCGTGGACGGCGTTGGGCACATCGGCCGGGTCCATGATGCGGTGGGCCCACTTGGTCACGGGGCTGATGGCGTCGATCTGGTCGTTGACCTCGTGGAGCATGCCGCTGTCGCCGCCGATGTGGTCGCGCTCGATCTGGCCCGACACCACCAGCACGGGCGATGACGCCGAGTAGGCGGTGGAGATGGCCGCCGAGGCGTTCAGCAGGCCGGGGCCGGGCACCATGAGGGCGGTGCCAATCTGTCCACCGGCCCGGGCGTAGCCGTCGGCCATGTAGGCGGTGGCCTGCTCGTGGCGGACGGTTATGAAGCGGATGCCGGGCTCGCCGTGCAGGCCGTCCATCAGGTGGTAGAGCTGCACGCCGGGCAGGCCGAATATCACCCGGACGCCCTCGCGGTATAGGGACTTGGCCAACGCCTGGCCGCCAGTCATCTTAGTCATATCTAGAACCTTCCTCTTTCGATTCAATTGGGGATTTAGGGGGTATTAAATTGGACTAAAATACCGTCGGGGTCGCGGACGTAGATGCTGCGAATCTTGCCGTTGGCATCGGTGTAGGACTCCCGGGAGCCGGCCAGTTCGTAACCTTTGGACTCCAGTTCGTCGGCCAGGCCCGCCACGTCGGCGACGCCAAAGGATATGTGGCTGATGCCCACCTGGTCAAGGAGGATGGGCTTGCCGTCGGCCTTCTCGCCGGGGTGGCTGGTCAAAGTCAGGGTGGGGGTGAGGTCGTCGCCGTAGGACAGGCTGACCCAGTGGCGGGTGTTGCGCTCCAGGGCGTAGTTGTCCAACCGCGCCGTCTGGGTGCCGCCCTCGGTGATGTCGGTGATCTTCTCACCGATTACCTTCATGCCCAGGGCGTCCCGGTAGAACTTCAAGGACTCTTCCATATCCCGGACGCAAACACCCACGTGGGTCACACAGGTGGCTTCCATTTACAAGGCTCCTTAATAAAAGCGGAGTACGGCTCGCTATTCTACCGGAAAATGAAGTCCCGGATGGCGGTGAAGTAGGCGTCCAGGCCCTTGAAGAGCAGGTCGTTGTGACCCGCGCCGGGCACCATCAGCATCTTTTTGTCCTCTGAAGCGAAGCTCTGGAACATGGCTTCCGCGTGTTCCAGGGGCGCCAGTTGGTCAATCTCGCCGTGGATCACCAAGGCCGGAATAGCGATGGACGCCGCCTTGGCCCGGTAGGCGTCCTCCAGCTCCTGGGCCTGTTCCGGTGGCAGACCGTAGGTGAACTGCCCCAGGCTGGGCCGTCCGCTCTCGATGATGACGCCGCTTACGCCGGGGTTCTCCTTGGCTGCTACCTCAAAGGCCGAGTGCCGGCCCAGGGAGCGGCCCATGACGTAGATGGGCCCGTTGAAACCGCTGGCCCCCAGGACTATCTGCATGGATTCCAGTACGGTATTGGCGTCGGAGAGCATGGTGGTGAAGGCCGGGGTGCCGCCGCTCTTCCCGTAGCCCCGGTAGTCGGCCACGAAGAAATTGACGCCGATCTGGTTGTAGAGCGGCGCGATGGAATTGTAGTCCACAGCCGTCTCGCCGTTGCCATAGAAGAACAGGATGGTCGGGCTGCTGGGGCCGGCGGGAAAGAACCGGCACGACACACTGATGTCCTCCGCCACGTTGATGGTGTAGTCGGAAACTCCATCGGGGGTGTCCGTCCAGTCGCCCCTGGGATAGAAGGAGTTCATGGATATTTCAGGGTCGTCCAGGACGGAATAGTCGACTTCAGACATTGGGAAAACTCCAGAGTCGGACGATTATGAGAAGAACCCGCCGGCCAGGTGGTCGTTGATCAGACCGGCCACCAGTTCCGGCCTTTGGATGGGCACGTCATGGATACTGTCTTCCAGCCAGACCGTCTTGCTGGTGGGCAGCCGCTCCTCTGCCTCTTCCACCAGCATCAACCGCCGCTGGCCCCGCTCCTGGGTGGCCAGGTTGTTCTGCTGGCGGGCGGGCATGATGAGCACTGGACACTGGACCTTGGCGTACAGCTCCCGGGGTTTGTGGTCCCAGAGTCCCTCGATTATACGAAGGTGGTTGTCCCGGCTGAGGCGGGCCTTGATGGTCCGGTCTTCCAGTATCTCAAAGTTGGCCAGGACTATCTCCGCCACTCCCGGAGGCATGCCGTTCTGTTCATGGCGGGTGCGCACCCGATCCAAGAACCCTTCAACTTTGACTCCGGTGAAGTCGGGCGGGGCCATCTCCACCTTGGCCTCTTCGATGCTGGGGTAGCGGTTGGACACGTTGATCATGCCGCCGTCCACCCAGGTGAGCCCCTTCACCGACTGGGGGGCCTCCACCGCCAGATTCAGCGCCACGCTGCCGCCCCAGGAATGTCCCACAACCAGGGGTTTCTCGATTCCTAGCTTGTCTATGATGCCGATGGCATCTTTGGTGACCGACTCTATGTCATAGCCATCATTGGGTTTGTCGCTCTCGCCATGACCGCGTTGGTCAACGGCGACCACGGCGTGGTCCTGGGCCAAGATGGGCGCGACCATGTCCCAGATGTGACAGGTGGAAGCCAGACCGTGGAGGAGGACGATGGGCTGGCCCGAGCCTACCCAGTCACGATAGTGGAAACTCAACCCGTCTACTGTCACCCATTCGTCGCGTGGGGCCTGTGGCATTGGAAATCCCCTAAGAATTTTTCAACGGCTGTTGGGCCGGTTGCCCGGACTCAGACCGGCCCGCCCCGACTATTGGTC
>PBMF01000014.1 GCA_002721995.1 Chloroflexota bacterium | reverse complement strand
CCATGTCAATTGATATATGGGGTTTGTGATTATTCAATCTCCGCCTGCCGCTGATGGGGCAGGAGAGACATACTGTGGGAATCCGGCAATGTGGGCTGCCGTGGGGATGCCGGGAGAGCGTGAATCACAGCCAGAGCAGTTTTCCGGTTTAGCTGCGACGGGCTGTGGTCATGACCACTTGGTGGACTGCGGCGATGTCCAGCGGTTTTTCCAGGGCTAGGTTTGAGGTGCCACCCAAAAAGGACTGTGTCTTATGGGACTTAGAATGTACACGGCAAGACCCGCCGTCCCATGGTCTGGCTTGTCGGCAGGATTCGTTTCGTCCCGGTTTAAGGGGCTAAATACTCCCATGGAAGATAGCGCTGTTAGTCCAAATAATCGGTACTAGTTTGACCGGACAAGTTGCAAAAATGAAAGTAAAGGAGTGTAGGTAATTTGTATCAAAATACGGAACTCGTTGCTATCCGCGGGGTTCTTTGGCCGATTAGTGTCCGGTCCGATGGTTGGGCAAATGGGTCCCGAAAAGGGGAGATGGAGCCGGCAGAGGCCCGGCTAATTGTGTTGGGGATAACCGCCGTCGTGCTGGCGGTAACGGTTGACGATGGGCAGGCGCCGGTCCTTTCCGAAGGCACGGGGGGTTATCTTCACTCCGGGCGGCGCTTGGCGGCGTTTGTACTCGTTGCGGTCCACAGCCGCTATCACCTGGCGCACAACCTGGGCGTCGTGTCCCTGGTTCACCATGTCCTGATAGCTGAAATCGTCTTCAACGTAGGCCTTCACCACCGGGTCGAGTACCTCGTAGTCGGGCAGGCTGTCAGAATCGAGTTGGTCCTCGCGGAGTTCGGCACTGGGAGGTTTTTCGATGATGGAGACGGGAATCACATCGTCGTTGCCGCCAAAGGATGCACCCTGTCCGTTTCGCCACCGGCAGAGTTCGTAGACAGTGGTCTTGGGTACGTCCTTGAGCACTGCAAAGCCACCGGCCATGTCTCCGTACAGGGTGGCGTAGCCCATGGCCATCTCCGATTTGTTGCCGGTGGTGAGGACGATCCAGCCGAACTTGTTGGAGACGGTCATCAGAACATTGCCCCGGACTCGGGCCTGGACGTTCTCTTCGGCCACGTTTGTCTCGGTCCCCTGAAACCGGTCCTCCAACATGTCGGTGAAGGCCTGGTGAGC
Source organism: Chloroflexota bacterium (assembly GCA_002721995.1). Lineage (GTDB taxonomy): Bacteria > Chloroflexota > Dehalococcoidia > Lucifugimonadales > UBA3495 > UBA9611. The sequence continues at coordinate 92,330 of PBMF01000014.1, read as the reverse complement.
GGGCTCGATGGGCACCTCCCAAAGGTCGAAGCCCAGGTTTTCGGCCAACTTCTTGGAGTCGCGTATGCTGCCCTCGGAAGAGTATCTGGAGGGCATGGTGATTCCCACCACATTGTCTTTGCCGAGAGCGTCCACGGCCACTGTGGCGGTCAGCGCGGAGTCGATACCTCCCGACATTCCCACCAGCGCCTTGGAGAAGCCGGACTTTCGCAGGTAATCTCCGGTGCCCAAGACCAGGGCCCGGTAGATCTCTTCGATCTCGGACATCGGCTCGACCATGGGCTGCTTGCGCAGGGGCGTTTTGGTGGATGGCGGAGTTTCGGATACGAGGAGCCTTCTGGGCGTTCCTACGGCGGCAACTACCTCGGATGTGGCCTCCGGCGGACCCCCGTCCTTCCGGACCGGTTCCCGGATATCCGGAAACTCCAGGTCTGCCACGAAGAGGCTCTCCTGGAACCCAGGGCCCCGGCCAACCGGTTCTTCTCCCGGCCTGCTGATGATGCTGGCGCCGTCGAAGACCAATTCATCCTGTCCGCCCACCGTGTTCACGTAGGCGACTGTCAGGCCATGGTCCGAGGCCCGTTTGGCGATCATCTGCTCCCGAAATTCCCGCTTGCCGGCATGGAAGGGCGAGGCGTTGATGTTGACGATGAGTTCGGCCCCGGCCCGGCTCTGGACCGTGGTCGGCCCCACGGGGTACCAGATGTCCTCGCAGATGTTCACGCCGAAGGCGACGCCGCCGATCTCATACACGGGGCAGGAGTCTCCCTTCTGGAAGTAACGCTCCTCGTCGAAGACGCCGTAGTTGGGCAGGAATATCTTGTGGTAGGTGTCGACCAACTTGCCGTCGTAAGCCAGCGCGGCAGCATTGGTGATCTGGGGGCCCATTCCATCCGGCCCCCGGTCCATGGAAACGATATGCACGAAACCCAGAACAACGGTTATTCCCTGGGATGCGGCCACGATCTTTTCCATGGCAGCCACGTTTTCCTGCAGGAAAGAGGCCTTGAAGAGGAGGTCCTCGGGGGGATACCCGGTGGTGGCCATCTCAGGGAAGGCGACAAGGTCGGCCTGGGCTTCGCGGGCGCGTGACAAGAAGTCCAAGATCTTGGCGGTATTGCCGTTGATGTCCCCTACAGTGGGGTTGATTTGCGCCAGCGCCAGGCGGAAGGTCCGTGGCATTCGGTCCCCTGAAATTCGGAAATCTGCCTTTGCTGAGTATACAGACTGGAGATTTTAGTTGCCAAGGAAACGGGAGCCGACTCCCGTGCGATGCGTGTTCATAGTCCGAGTGCAAATCCGGCTGGTGGTGGACAACAGTCACCCGCCTTCGCTAACATTCCGACGTGACAAACACCTTCCGCTACCGGTATCCGACGGCCGGAAAGCGGGCTGACAAAGAAACCCACGAAAAATCCCGAGGAGTTCAGTCATGGAATACGCGATAAACCACGTCCACATCAGGGCCGCCGACCCCCACGCATCAGCCGCCTGGTACGAGCGTATCTTCAACGCCAAGAAAGTTTCCGAGCGTGAGGTCATGCCGGGCACCATCACCATCGGCATGCAGGTGGGCGGTCCCACCAGGCTGAACATCTCGTCCCAACCCACGGGCTCGTCTCCCGACCGGCCCACCCCGGAACTGAACCGTCTGGGACTGGAGCACTTCGGCTTCCATGTCGAGGACTTGGAATCTGAAATGGCCCGCTTTGAGAAGGAAGGCATAAGGGTGATACTGCCCCTAACCGTCACACCCCAGGGAATCAAGCTGGCCTACATCGAAGGGCCGGACGAAGTTGTGATCGAGCTGGTGCAGCCGGCCTAGCCTACGACCCAAGAAAGAAAACAAAATTGGAAGGTTCCTATCCATGTCCGAAAAGATGACTGGCAAACAGGCCCTGCTGGAAATGCTCAAGGCCGAGGGTGTAACCCATATCTTTGGCAACCCCGGCACCAGCGAGGCCCCGATCATAGATATGCTGGGCGATCACCCGGAACTGCGCTATTTTTTGACGCTGCAGGAAAGCGTGGCCATGGGTATGGGGGAAGCCTACGCCCGGGCCACGGAAACGGCGTCATTCGTCAGTCTGCACGTGGACAGCGGCCTGGCCAATGGCATCGCCCTCATGTTGGACGCCCTAAACACCGGAACGCCCATGGTCGTGACCTCCGCCAACTATGACGCCAGGAAGATGAACGAAACCAAGACCGACCTGGCCGAGCTGGTGCGTCCGGTGACCAAGTGGGCTGTTGAGATAAACCTTCCCGACCAGATACCCTCGGTGATCCGCCGGGCCTTCAACGAGGCAAACAGCCATCCCAAGGGGCCGGTATACGTTGGGTTCACGGCCAACGCCCTGGAGGCTGAGGCCGAGATGAACATTGTGCCCTCCAAGAAGGTGTACGACTCGTATCGGCCCGACTCCCAGGGCATAAACGAAGCGGCAGCGGCACTCTTGGCTGCCAAGAACCCAATGCTGATGGTTGGCGACCGGGTCTCCGAGGACCACGCCAACGATGTGGCGGTGGAACTGGCCGAACTTGTTGGTCTGCCCGTCCACCAGTCCCGGGGGGCTGAGGTTGCATTCCCCACCACACACCCCCAGTTCTTTGGCAACCATACTCTGAGGGTCAAGGCCAACCGTGAGTTGTTGGAGGAGGTGGACCTGGTCTTGGCCGTGGGCATGGACGCCCTGGACGAATTGTTCTATTGGGGCGACGTGATTCTGGGCCCCAACACCAAGTTGGTCCACATCGACCCCATTCCGGGGCGTGTGGGCAGGTCTGAGCCCACCGACATCGGCATCTTGGCCAACTGCAAAGTGGGCCTGGAAGAGTTGGTGAGTGCGGTGAAGTCCAAGCTCACTCCGGAACTTGAGAAACAGTTCGCCGGCCGCAGGGCGGACGTGGAGTCTGAGGTCAAGACCAAGCGCCAGAACTTCGACGACGCGGCGGCGGCCAAGTGGGATAACAAGCCCATGACCCCGGCCCGCATGATGTCCGAGTTAGCCCGGGCCATTCCCGAGAACGCCATCGTGGTGGACGACTCAATAAGCAACCGCGCCGTGATGCGCCACTACTTCCAAGGCCAGGTGCGGGGCGACCTGCGGGCGTTCCGGGGCCAGTCCATCGGCGGTGGCATCGGGACCACCATGGGCACCCAGGTGGCCAACCCCGACCGGCCGGTCTTCGGCATCATAGGCGACGGCAGCGCCATGATGACCATCCAGGGACTGTGGACGGCCGCCAACGACAACATTCCCTGCGTCTTCGTCATCTGCAACAACGGGATGTACCGGGTCTTGAAAGTGAACTTCGACGTCTACCAGCGGGACATCCTGCAACAGAAGGAGTCCGCCGGCGCCAACCTGCCCTACTCCGACTTCCCCACACCCTTCGATGTTTCTGGGATAGCCAGTAGCATGGGCCTCCAGGCCGAGCGCATCACCGATCCCAACGAGATCGCGGGCGCTGTCCAAAGGGCTGTGGCCTCGGGCAAGCCCACCGTTCTCGACATAGTCATCGACGGTTCCCTGTAACGGGGGAGGGGTAGCAGTGGACATCTTCGATACAGTGGTGGTCCGGGCGGCGGGTGTCTCCAGCACCAGCCCCCTTGCCGGTGCCCTCGCCGGGCGGGCGGACCTGATGGACCTGACCGAGAACTCCCACGAAGCCTCGCTCAGGCCCAACCGACCGGGCGGGTTGAGCCACTCCGAGCGGGCTGCGCTGGCCTGCCGGATCGCCAAGCTGAACGATGAGCAGGTCCTGGCCGCCCACTACGAATCCCTGATGGATGCCGACAACCGTGAGCTGGCGGAAACCGGATTCACGGGCGGGGATGATTCCCGTCTAAAGGCGATGATCCGCCACACGGACCTGGTTACGGTGGACCCCAAATCGGCGGTGGCAGGGGACATTTTCGCACTCCAGGCCGCCGGTCTGGAAGACGCGGATATCGTCAGGCTGTCCCAGTTGATCGCCTTTGTCAGCTACCAGATTCGGGTGGTTGCCGGTCTGCGGCTTATGGCGGAGGTGGCATGAGCGAGCCGATCAAGGAGTTCACCGCCGTCATTCCCTACTGGGAACCCAGAATAGAGCCCGTTGTCTTGGATGACGCCACCGAGGAACAACTGGACGCCATGAAGGTGACAGTCTCCAACACCGCCATCGGGGCTTACACACTGGCCTTGGCCCACGACCCAGAGACCCTGAGTCAGCGCACGCCGCTGTTTAACGGCATCATGTACAGCCGGGGCGGTCTATCTAGGGCCGAGACGGAGATGGGCGCTGTTGCGGCTTCTGTGGTCAACCGGTGTATCTACTGTGCGGCGGTCCACGCCAACCGGTACAACCAACTGACCAAGGATGAAGCGGTGATGGACTCAATCTTCGCTTCCGGTGAAGAGGCCGAGCTGGACCCTCGCCAGCGGGCCATCATGACCTTCGCCTACAACCTGTCCCAATGCCCTTCGTCGGCCACCAAGGAGGACATGGCAGGACTGGTGGCCAACGGCCTGGGTATGGACGAGGTGTTGGACTTGGTGCTGTCCGCATCCTTGTTCGGTTGGGCCAATCGGTTGATGCACGTCCTGGGCGACCCAATAGCCCAGGAATAGCGGGTCTCATGCCCCTCCAACTCAACCCGCGGCCTGGCCTGGCGCTCCCTGGTATAAGCTCTTGAACTTCACGGGGCTGCGCGCCAACCTGGCCAGAAGGCTGCCCTTTTACTACGGCTGGGTGATACTGGCCGCGGCCTCGGTACCCAGCTTCGGCGCCCGTCCCGTCATGGCTGTGGCCACCCTTTCTGTGTTCGTCGTGCCCATGACCGAAGCCTTTGGCTGGTCCAGGGGGCAGTTCTCCGGCGCCGTGAGTCTGGGCGCGGTCCTGGGGCTTTTGGTGTCCCCCGTCGCCGGCCGCCTCATCGACCGTTACGGGTCCGCGGTGCTGCTCTCCGTGTCGGCGGGTTTGGTGGGAGTCTGCGCCATTGGACTGTCGGTGATGAGCCACATCGCCGCCTTCTACGCTCTGTATGTCCCCGGACGGGCCGCCTTTTCCAGCCCGTTGGAACTGGGCACTTCAACGGCGGTCAGCAACTGGTTCTTACGCCGCAGGCCCATGGCCCTGGCCTGCATGGGCATCATCCAGGCCGTCGGCCTGACCATATTCCCCCTCATATCCCAGGTGTTGATCAACGAGTGGGGCTGGCGGACCGCCTGGCTGAGCCTGGGGATATTCACCCTGGCGACGGGCATCGTGCCGGTGCTGATGCTGATGGTCAGACGGCCTGAGGATATGGGGCTGGAACCCGATCCGGAAAAAGGCGGCCGAAGATTTCGAGAGGATGACGAATCAGAAAAGTCCGGTGCCGGTGGCCCAGATCAAGGGCAACGGGAATCCGGCTCGTCGTACTTCACGGAGCACAACTACACCGTCAAGCAGGCGTTGGCCACCAGGGCCTTTTGGCTGCTCGCCACCTTCTCGGTGTTCGGATTCGTGGTACAGGCTGGAGTCAGCCTGCACCAGGTGCCCCATTACATCGGAGAGGGCGTGCCCACCCACCTGGCGGCGCTGACCGCCAGCACCTTCGCCTTTGGACAGGTCCCCGGCGGGTTGTTCTGGTCGACCCTGGCCAGGCTGGTCCCTCTGAGGATTTTGCTGTGCATTGCGGGTATGACCATGGCTGTGGGAGCGACCGGCACCGGGTACAGTTCAACGCTGGCCTGGGGTATACCAATGGGGTTCCTGTTGGGTGTTGGCGTGGGCGGCATACACCTGCTGCTGCGGCTGACCTGGGCTGATTACTACGGCCGGCTTTATTTGGGGAGCATCCGGGGGCTGACGCTGCCGGCGCAGATCGCGGGCCAGGCGTCGGGCACCATCTTTGCCGGGTTCATGTTCGACGTCACCGGCAACTACGAGGCGCCGTTCACCGTCTTTGGCATCCTGGTCGCCCTGGCTGCTGTGATGGTGCTGGCTGCCCGCCCGCCGGGACCGCTGCCCGAGGGCTCGGAAATAGTGCCGGTCATGGCTGGGCCGGCCGGGGATTAACCCTCGGCTGCTTTGCGGCTGTACACGGCATACATGGGGTCGCCCGGCGGGCTCTTGTCCGGGTTCAAGAAGGCGGCCTGGATGTCCTCAAAGGCCTCGGTGGCCTCCATATAGGTCCCCACCAGGTCCACCCGGCCCCGGTCAGTGGAATTCCGCCACACCAATACCGCCTTGGTGCCGAACATGCGGTTAGAGAAGCTGACGATGAATTTTCCGCCTGGCCTTAGGACCCGTGCCACGTGGTTGAAAGTCTGGATGGGCTTGGTCAGGTATTGGGCCGACACCGTGATTACCACCGCGTCGAAGGACTCGTCTTCGAAGGGCAGTTCCGGTTCGTTGTTCACATTATGAACAACAACCTCGTCCAGGTCCGGGTTCTCTTCCATCTCCACCCGGTTCAGCCCCAGGCCGACCAGCTTCTTTTTGGGATGTCCTTCGGGCCAGTGGGAACGCCAACTGCTCATCAGGTCCAGCACGTCCGAGTTCTCCGGGATCAGGTCCCGAAAGAGCCGGGATACGGCGGCGATGGCCCCTTCGTCGATATGTACGACCAGGCGTGGAAAGCTATAGAAGACGCTGTCGTCCTCTTCGTCCTCGCGCTGGAAGAATTCTGGTGTAAGTCTGGACTCCGTAACGGGCCTCCTTGCTGGGAGAATGGGCGCGCCCAGGCACCACCGGCGGATTGTATCACGCCCAATGCAGGCACGAGCCGTTGGGTGGTGTGCCTGGGACGCAGGCAGTACAATCTCCGGGCATGAAGTCGAATCAGACCGCAAAGGAGTTAAGAACATGGCCTCGGAAGAAAGAGAAGAGATGTTGCAGCGGGTGGGCCAGGAGCGGGGTTACTCCCTGGAGATGCACCGGATCATGGCCGAAGTGGACATGGACTGGGTGGCGAGCTACAACCAGTTCATCGAAGCCACTTACACGGGACAACGGCTGTTGGACCGCAAGACCAAGGAGTTGCTGCAGGTGGCGGTTGAAGCTGCGCTAAAGGCGGACGTTGACCAGATACAGGCCCACATCCGCGTGGCAATCCAGGAGGGTGCGACCCCCATGGAAGTGCTGGAGGCCATGCAGTGCGTCATCATGCCCATGGGCGCGCTGGCCTACCGTCGGGGCCTGCAGGCCTGGTCTGCGGAAACAGGCATCGGTCTGGACAAGTAAAAAAACAAAGCTGAAGGGGCGCCCACCAGACCTGGAACGCCCCTTTAAAGTTATCCATGGATACCCGGCTGTGCCGGCGCCGCTACTTTTGCCAGTTGACCTTGTTGGTCAGGGTGCCGATGTCGTTGATGGTGATCGAACAGACATCGCCGTCCTTCATGTTCTCGGTGGCGCCGTCGGTGCCCATCCACAGCATGTCGCCGGGCACCAGGGTCAGGTACTGACTCATCTTGCTGATGAACGTGCGCACGCCGAATATGGCGGTGGCCACGTCGTACTCGCCAACCACCCGGTCATTGACCTTGATGACCACGTGCAGGTCGTCGGGGTTCAGGCCGGTGACGATCCAGGGGCCCATGGGCTTGAAGGTATCGGTGTTCTTGGCGCGCCACATGGTGCGGTCGTTGCGCTGCCAGTTGCGCTCGCTGACGTCGTTGCCGATGCTGTAGCCGAAGACATAGTCCAGGGCTTCGGCCTCGCTGACGTTGCGGCAGGTCTTGCCGATGATGACGGCCAATTCACCCTCGTACTGGAGCAGTTCCGAGGCGTCCTTGGGAACGATGATGTCGTGTCCGTCGGGGACCAGGGCGTTTATGGCCCGGTAGCCGACATCGGCTTGGGTGGGCAGCACGGGTTCCTCGCCCCGCATCTGGGCGGCCCAGGTGACGTGCTCCGGATAGTTGATGCCGGCGGCGTAGAACGTGGGGGGAATCATGGGGACTTCCAGCTTCACGTCGCTGAGTTTGTGGGTGTTGGACGTCTTGGTGTACTCGCCGAAGGGGTCGCCTTCGACCTGGATCACAGTCTCGTCTTCGATGATGCCGTAGGAGATGGGTCCTCCGGTGGAGAATCTGCACCACTTCATATTCGTAATTACCTCACTTGCGGCCTATCAGGCTGCGGCGGCCGCGGCTTGTGGGGCCAATTTTACACCCCGTTCGAGCCCGGTCAAGCTGAGTGTGCGGCAAGAGCGGAATGAGGTGGTAAAATCTACCGCGCAGTACCGGCAATCGAATACGTGAGTTAGGTGGAGTGGCCATGCGATTGGAAGGAAAGACCGCCCTCATCACCGGCGCCAGCCGTAACATCGGACGGGAGGTCGCACTGACCTTTGCCCAGGAGGGCGCGGACCTGATATTGAATACCCGCACCAGCCAGGCCGAACTGGACGAGGTGGCGGGTATGTGCCGGGAGATGGGAGTGAAGACCCACACCGTCATCTGTGACGTGGCTGACGCTGCCAGCATCTACAAGATGGTGGAGGACGGCATCCAGGCGCTGGGCAAGATAGACATCCTGGTCAACAACGTGGCCATCCGCCCCCACAAGCCCATCTTGGAAGTGACCGACGAAGAGTGGCACCACACCCTGGGTGTGAACCTCCACCCCGCTTTCTACCTATGCAAGGCCGTGTTGCCCGGTATGATGGAGCGCAAGTACGGCAGCATCATCGCCCTGGGTGGCCAGTCGGCCATCACCGGACGGCCCGGCACCAGCATCGTGACCACGGCCAAGACGGGGGTCTTGGGCCTGATTCGGGCCGTTGCCGCCGAGATGGCGCCCTACAACATCCGCGCCAACATGGTGAATCCCGGCTCCACCGACACAACGCGCAGCAATCCCGAGTGGTACCCCGAGTTTCAGGGTGGAGTGGAGCGGGGTTCCAACGAGCACCTGAAAGAGATTCCCATGAACCGTCAGGCCACAGTGCAGGACATCGCAAACGCCTGCCTGTTCTTCGCCTCCGAGGAGTCCAGCTACATCACCGGCGACAGCGTCAACGTCATGGGCGGACGCTACATCAACTAGGTGTAGGTGACTTCCTTGGCCACTGCCGAGATCAACGGGACCACCCTGTACTACACCCTTTCCGGCCACGGCCCCACCTGCCTGGTGATGCACGGGGGGCTTGGCATGGACCATGTTTCCTGCCGGGAGCTTGACCACCTGGGGGAACACTTGCAGCTGGTCTACTATGACCACCGCGGCAATGGCAAATCGGACCGCCCTCCAGTGGAGACAATGACCATGGAGCAGTTGGCCGACGATGCCGCTGCCCTGGCCGCCGGGCTGACCTCTCAGAAGTTCGTGGTGTTTGGACATTCCTACGGCGGGTTCATCGCCCAGGAATTCGTGCTGCGCCATCCCGACCGGGTGTCTGCCTTGATTCTCTGCGACACCGCCCCAGGTCAGCTGGGAGCCAACGAGACCGAGGAGCAGGCCTCCGGTCCGCCCCCGCCTCCCGAATTTCTGGAGATGGTCGGAAACCCGCCCGAAACCGATGAGGCTTTGGCCGCCGGTTTTCTTGGACTGGCCGGCTCAATGGTCCACGGCGGCGACCCTGCGGTGGTGGACCGGATCTTTCGGCAGACGACTTTCAGCGTCAGCGCCATGAAGCGGGGGTTTGAGATTCTGGGCGGTTGGAGCGCGGTGGACCGGCTCCCATCCATAGAGGTCCCGACACTGGTCTTGGTGGGCAGCCACGACGTTTACACATCGCCGAGCCAGTCGAGGAGAATCGCCCGCCAGATGCCTCATGCCGAGTTGGTGGAGTTCGCCGACAGCGGTCACCTTCCCTGGCTGGACGAGCCGCAGCGGTTCTTCTCTGTGGTCGAGGACTGGCTGGAGCGTGCCCTAAGCTAAGGCTTCTCACCCGCCTGCTGCCAGACCATGGCGGCGGCCCCCACCAGGCCCACCGAATCGCCCAGGCGTGATGACGTTAGCTGGAACTCCCCGTGGAGCCTGCTCATGGCCCTCCCCCTGACCTGCCGGTGAATCCAGGGCAGCAGGTCCAGCCGCACCAGTCCGTCGGTCACACCGCCGCCCAGTACTATCATGTCTGGGTTGAACAGGTGCATCACATTGGTCAGGCCGATGGACAGAGCGTCCACTGCGTCATCGATGATGGAGACGGCTAGGGGGTCCTTCTGTTCCGCTGCGTCGAACACAGCGGACGCATCGACCGATGCTGTGGGCAGGGCAGTCAAAGACGAGCCAGGGTGGTCACCCGAGGCCACTTTGTCCCTGGCGATACGGCCGATGGCCTTTCCCGAGGCCAGGGATTCTACACAGCCCTTGGCCCCGCACTGGCAGGTGAGCCCGCCAGCAGTGGGGTCCGCCACGGTGTGGCCAATCTCCCCGGTCAGTCCGTTGGCGCCCAGGAACAATGACCCGTTGTCCGCGATGCCGCCGCCAACCCCGGTGCTGACCGTCACATAGAACAGGGTCTTGACCGGCTGCCCGTTGTCGTTGGACTCTTTGCCCGCGCCGTAGTGGTATTCACCGAAGGCCGCCAGGTTGGCGTCGTTTCCCACCCAGACGGGCAGGGAGAATCGGGGCTCCCACAGTTCTTTGAAGGACACTCCGTCCAGCACCATCAGATTGGGCGGTTGGTGAAAGGTGCCGGTGGTGGGTTCCACAGGTCCGGCCACTGCCGCTCCGATGCCGGCGATGGGCCCCGCTGCCCGGTCCACGGCTTCGGACAAAAGGGACTCTGCTATCTGGAGGTACTCCTCTTTGGAACCCTCTTTAGGGTTGGGCTGGCGGGACTGCCAGAGAATCTCACCCTGCCGGTCCACCAGGGCGGTGCGCGTCCAGGTCCCGCCCCAGTCCATGGCCACTGCTACCTGTGGTGTGCTCATGCCGGACTCCCGCGGCGACTACTTGGCCAGCAATTCGTTAATGGTGTCCCTGAGTGAAGCTTCGGTCAACGGGCCGGAGAACTTCTTGGCGACCACTCCATCGCGGCCGATGAAGAACTTCTCGGGGATGCCGCGCACTCCGTAGTCGATGGCTATAACGCCGGGGGCATCGAACCCGTTGGGATAGTTGACCTCGTGCTCTTGAAGGAATAGCTCCGTATCGCCGATGTTGTCCCAGATGGCCACTCCCACGAACTCCACGGGCTGGCCCTGAAACTCCTGGTAGACGCTGCGCAGGGCGGGCGCTTCCACCCGGCAGGGCGGGCACCAGGACGCCCAGAAATCCACCATGACCACCTTGCCGCGCAGGTCGGACAGTCTTATAGTCCCGCCGCCGATGAGCTCCAGCTCAAAATCCCGGGCCACCTCGGCGTCCACCTCAGCTTCCGCGAAATCAGAGTTTACAGCCAGGCCACCCGGATTGCCTCCCGAGCGCACCGATGCCCAGGCCAGCAGAGCGATGAGGGCCAACAGCGGAGCGCCACCGCCCAGAACTATCCAGCCGCGCTTGCTCATTTCTGCCCTCCCTCCGTTTCCGCCGTGGGGTGCAGCACCCGCGCCATCAGCTCCCTTCTCTGTCTGCTGTATTCCTCTCCAGGGATGTTGCCGGCCTCGAATTGCTGGTCCAAAGCAGCCACGGACTGTACCACGGCGGCCCTCTCGGCGGCGTTTACGCCACGGGAGGTGGTCTGTTGGCCCGGAACAGCGGACTCGGTCTTGTAACCCCGGAAAAGGCCCCACAGCAACATACCGATCAATGTGGCCGCCAGGGCACTGGGTATGGCTATCTGCCAGAATCGGCCCTCGGTCACCGAGTTGGAGAACCGGGCCCACACTCCCGGCAGCGGCAGGCCGGTGATCTCCAGTTGCAGGCCCTGGCCCGGCGGGAAGTCCTCTCCCTGGTAGGCCCGGTAGGAAGTTCCCTGGATGTTCACCGGCTCCGCGGCTTCCAGGGATGTTACGGACATGTCTGGAATGCGTTCCGGCACCAGCACCTGGAAGAAATCCGCGCCCTGGACCAAACTCTGGCGGTAGGCCAGGGTCTCGTCTTCGTAGGGGAAGACGTAGGAAAAATCGATGGTATGGGGGCCTGGAACCACCGGTGAGGTCAATGCGAAACCTGTTCCGATGGAGGCGATGTCGCCTCCGGGGAGGTTGGATTGGACGTTCAGGTCGCTGGCGTCAGGCGGAAGGGAAAAACGCAGGAAGCTGATCTGCTCCACGTTGGTCAGGTCTGGCAGGAGGGTGCTGTCGCTGGGGTTGTTGAGACGCACGAACTCAATGGCGCTGGCCCGTTGGCCGTCCTTGTCCACCCCGGCAATGACCATCACATGGCGTTCCACGTGGATGATGGAGGCGTCCTTGGTGGTCTCGTAAACGGAGAGAGTCAACTCCTCCGACAGTTCTCCGGCGGTGATGGAAACGCTGTAGAAAACGCTTCCGTGTTCCACGCTTACCGTGTATTCGGCGCCTTCCAGCACGGCTACGTCATCAAACACAAAGCGGCCCTCTGCATCAGCCTGCGTCTGGCCGGTGCCGGCCAACTGCCCGTCGCCGCCGGTTATCAACATGAGGACTCCCAGTTCGCCCGGCGGTTCCGCACCTTCGGTGCCGTTGACGATCTGTCCTCGGAGTTGGGTTGTCTCCTGGGCCGCCGCTGGTCCGACGGCGGTGGCTATCAGCAGCGAAGCGGCTAGCAATGCCAAGAAGGCCAGCTTGGTCCTCACGGCCGGGACACCATCTCGGCGCCGCACTGGGGGCAATTGGCGGAGTTGTCTCCGACCGGGGCGCTGCAATCGGGACAGAGGACGGCCGCTGATTCGTCCATCACGTTTCGGGCCAGAAGGACCTCTTGCTCCAGGAGCCAGGATGGGTCGCCTTGGCCGGCTTCAAGTTGTTCCTTCAATGTGGTGGCAGCCTGGATGCGGTAGGCCTGGTACTGGGTCTGGAAGTCGTCTTCGGTCATGCGGCCCAGTTGGTATTCCAGTTCCAAGGTGCCGATGGCATCGAAAATGTCGCTCAGATCGGGGTCGTCGGTGCCGGTTGGTCCGGGTTGGTTGGCGGCCGTGGGGGTGCGGTCCCTTCGGAGCAGTGAGAACCCCACCAGGAATACGCTGAACACGGCCAGCACCGAGCCGAAAAAGATGGAGAGGGCCGTTTCAGCGTCCATGATAACCAGTTTACCAGTGGGCTAGGCGGCCGTGGGTCTGGGCGCCAGCCGGGTGGGGTTGGCCGCTGTTACCCTGGAGCGGACGGTCTGGGGCCAGAGGGCGATGACGGTGCCCAGGACCATCACCGGACCTGCCACCCACATCCACCAGATGAGTGGGTTGACCAGGATGCGGAACCCCACATTGCCGTCGGCCAGGTTCTCACTGGGGACGACATACAAGTCTTCCACGGGCGTTGACCGGATGGCAGCCCTGGTGGAAGCCATGTTGAAGTTGGGATAAAAGTCCCGGTTGGTACGGAGGGTCTCCAGCAGCGCGCCGTCCCGGAATACCTGAACGGTGGAAATGTACTCGGTCCGGTTGCTCCTGGGGGTTTCTATGCTGCCCAGATAGACTACCTCGTAGCCCTCGATGGTCACGCGGTCGCCGGGCGCCATCACCACGTCCAGTTGGGTGTTGAAGAAGGACGCCCCAACTATGCCCAGGGTTACCATAACCACGGACAGATGTACGATGTAGCCGCCATAACGGGGCCGGTTGGCCCAGATGAGACGTAAGAACGCCGTGCCGTAATTCTCGCCCGAGTTGCGCCGTCTGGAGCTTGTGCCTCGGTACCACTCCATGAGGATGCCGGTGGTCACAAACGCAGATAGGCCGAACCCGATCAGGGCGTAATTCTTGTGCAGGCCCAGGGCGGCGAGTATGCCCACGGTGGCCAGTCCGCCGACGATGGGCGGCAGGAGTGAACGGCGCACGCTGGCCAGACCGGCCCGGCGCCATGGAATCAGCGGGCCGATGCCCATGAGAAACACCAGGGCCAGCATAAGCGGGCCGTTCACCTGGTCATAGAAGGGCCGCGCCACGGTGATCTCCTCATCGTTGGTCAATCGGGAGATCAGTGGATAGACCGTGCCCCAAAGGGTGACGAACGCTATGGCCAGAAGAAGCAGGTTGTTGACCAGGAAAGCCGCCTCCCTGGAGAGCATGGAATCCAGGTTCTGGGCGCTCTTCAGCAGCGGGTAGCGCCAGATGAAAATCATGAAAGGAACTATCACCCCGACGGCCAGGAACAGGAGGAATACCCACCCCAGAGTCGATTCACCGAAGGAATGGACGGAGGGTATGGAACCGCCCCGGTTCATGAACATACCGTAAAGGGCCAGGCCGAATGAAACATTGATCAGGACGATGTTCCACATTCGGAACATGCCCCGCCGCTTCTGCACCATGATGGAATGAATGAAGGCCGTAAGGGCCAGCCAGGGCATGAAGGCGGCGTTTTCGACCGGGTCCCAGAACCAGAACCCGCCCCAGCCCAGGATGGTGTAGGCCCACCAAGAACCCAGCAGCAGGCCGCTGGCCAGCAACACCCAGGCGATGATGCCCCAGACGCGCCCGGCGTCTACCCACTCGTCGGCGGTCTTACCGTCCAACAATCCCCCGATGGCAAAGGCGAAGGGCACGGTGATGCCGATGAGCCCCGCCATAAGAGCGGGCGGGTGGAAGAACATGCCGAAGTGGGTGAGCAGCGGGTTGATGCCCTCGCCGTCGGCCGGGACGAAGGGCAGTTTATCGAATGGGTTGGCCATGACTGCGGTGACGGCCAGGAAGAAAGTCAGGACCAGCATCATGACCGCGGTGGTGTAGGGCAGGGAGTCCCGGAACCGTTCCGGGGCCCGCCAAACAGCCAGGGCAGCCATTATTGACAGGGTGGTGGCTATATAGAGCAGAGAACCTTCGTTACCGGCGTAGAAGGCCACCCATGTGAACCGGTCCGCCATGGCCAGGTCGCTGTGGGCGGCAACATAGGCAACTTCAAAGTCGCGGGTGATGAAGGCGATGACCAGGCTAAAGGTGGCCACCAGCAGGGCCAGCACGGTGGCGTACATTGCCGATTGGGCGCTTTCCATCAGAGCGGGTGATGACCGGAGCTTTCCAGCCACCGACCCGATGGTCGAATAGGCTGTAAGGGCCAGGGCGATCCAGAGGCTGATGGCTCCCAGGTCTGCCATTTAGGCTTTGTCTCCCGAGTTGCCGGGTCTAGGGTCCCTTGCCTCCGGCGAACCGCCGCCGCCCCGTGCCATGTCCAGATGGCGGTCCACGAGCTGCAGATAGGGCGTTAGACCGGCGTCGGTATTCTTGGCGGGCGCACCCGGTGCTCCCACGTTCCGGGTCATGGAGCGGAGGATGAAGAAAGCTGCCACCAGAGCGGCAATCACCCCAGCGGCGGGCATCAGCCATGCCACCAGATTTGCACCGGACTTGGGTGGAGCGGCCAGGATATCCTTTCCGTAGCGCTCCACGAAGAAGTCCAGTATCTCCTCCCGGTCTTTGCCCTCGCCCAACATCTCCCTGACTATCTGACGCATCTGACGGGAGATCTCCACCTGGGCTTGGTCAATGGTCTCCGCCGGGCAGACCGGGCACATGAGCATTCGGTCGATGGTCTGGGCTTCGCTCTCAGTGAACACTGGCTCGGGGGTCTGGGCGTGGATTGGCCGGGCAACGGAAAATGCGGCAATCGCCAGGGCGACAAGGAGGACGGCCCAGAACAAGGACTTGGCTAGCCGTGGGAGCTGGAGAGAAGGTGTCATATCTAAACCGAGTCCCGATGCGCAACCCCCCACGCCTCGGGCAACAGTTGGGTGGTTGCTTTACTTGGGCAGTGAACTTATGTACTCGGCGATGGCGGCCCGTTCCTGGGCGCTGAGCAGCTTGCCGAAGGGCGGCATTACCGAGGTCGGTCCAAGGGGGCGGGTCTCGGCGGCCAGCCGCGATTCTATGAACACGATGGGCCTGTTGGTGATGTTCGGGTCTACAATGGGCGTGTAGTCATAGCTGTCGATCATCTTGGTCAGGACTGGCCCTTGGCCTTTGCCATCGGCGCCGTGGCACATCTGGCAGTTCACGCGGTACAGGTCCGCGCCGGTGTTGGTCACGACAGATGATACGTTGGGGAAGAAGGCAACCGCCTCCGCTGCTCCGGTGAGCCGCGGCGGTTCGTGGGACTTGTACGACTGCTGGTAATGCTGCTCGTAGAAGATGTCCACCGGGTAGTTGCCGGAGGTGCAGCCAACCACCAAAAGCCCGAAGAGCAAGGTGATTCCAAAGAACCAGCCCTTCAGTCCGCGTTTGCGTCCTTCCGTCTGCGGGATAGAGATGAGTGACGTGACCCGGTTAATCATTAGGCCGCTGAGCCTCCGCTCTTGCGTACTACGTCCACTGCTCCGGCCTGGGTGAGCAGAGTTTGAGTCTGGGTCAACTGGTCTTCTTCCACATTGACCAAGACTCCGATATATCCTTCGGTGATTCGAGTGTCGTACAGGCCCTGCTTAAAGGAGGGCAGACGGGACTCGAAGATGATGCCGATGATTGTGAAGATGATGGCCGTCAGCATGGTGCTTTCGTAGGTCACCACAGCCATGGGAGGCAGGGACAAGATGGGCTTGCCGCCCTGCACCAGAGGGTAGGCCATCTGAGTCATGGAAGTGAGCATGACGCCTACGGTCAGTCCAATCAGCGCCCCGACGAAGGGGAAGATGTAAAGCCGGTGGCTCTCATGCCGCTCCCCAAACGCGCCCTCGGGGTATGGGGCGTCCGTTAGAAAATCGAAATCGCGCTCGTCAACGTTGGCTGCTTTTAACGCGTCACCGGCGTCGGCGGCGTGGTCGGCGCTATCAAACAGTCCCAATATTGGTTGTTTGGCCATGTCAGATCCCTCTAGATGCCTACTCTAGTTAGTCTTCCCTGAATGTGGCTGGGACGGATACCCGGCCAATCTTTATTTCAGTCCTTAAGATCTCCGCCTCTTTGATGTCGTAGAGGGGGATCAGAGGCACCACCCGCGCAATCAGCAGCATTAGGAGGGAGACCATGGCGAACGTGCCGCCAACCAGAATCCACTCGATGGAGCTGGGCCGGTAGGTGTACCAGTCAAAGGTCAGTAGCTGTTTGCGGGCCAGGCCGGGCACGATGATCAAGAAGCGCTCCAGCCACATGCCTACGTTCACCGAGATACAGGCGAAGGACATGATCCACAGGTTGCGCCGGCCCGTCTTGCTCAGCCAGATGGCCACCGGTAGGAAGTATGTGATTCCCACGAAGATGAACATCCAGATGGCCCAGGGGTTGACCTGGAACTGTAATATCCTTACTGCAACCTCGTCAGCCTCACGGCCGTAGATGCCGAAGATGATCTCCATGACCAGGAAGTAGAACCAACCAGTAGCCACCACTATGAGCAGGCGCCCCAGGGCGTCCAAGTGCTCGTGGCGGATGTAGTTCTGCCATCCGTAGATGTAGCGCAGAATAATCATCACGAAGGCAACGGCGGAGACGCCGGAGTGCACCGCGCCCACCACGAAGTAGGGGGCGAAGACAGTGGAGTGCCACGACTTGACCGACACTGCCATACCGAAGTCCCAGGAAACGATGCTGTGAACCGAGACGAAGACCGGCAGTATCAGTGCGGAGAGCAGCACACCGGCGATGATCTGCAGTTTCCACTGCCTGGGGTTGCCCTGCCAGCCCATGGCCAGCATCCCGTAGATTCTGTTGCTGAGACCGGTGGTCCGGTCCCGGAGCACCGCGAAGTCGGGAATCAGGGCGATAATGACGAACAGAATGCTGGACGTCAGGTAGGTGTAGACCGCGCTGGGGTCCCACACCAGTGGTGAGCGGACGTTGGGCCAGATGCCCCGCGCGTAGTCGTAAGGTACGAAGGGAAGAGTGTAGATCCAGTAGACCAGACGCCAGGGGCGGCCGGTGTGGATCAAAGGCATCATCATGGCCGTCATCAGAGAGAAGACGGTCAGAATCTCCGCAGCCCGTGTGGCGGGACGCCGCCATTCAGCTTTGGACAGCCTTAGGATGGCCGAGAGCATAACCCCGGCGTGACTGATACCGATCCAGAACACGAAGTTGGTGATGAAGAAGCCCCACATCACCGGGCGGTTCAGGCCGGTCACGCCCATGCCCTTGTTGATCATGAAGCCGGCAGCACTCATTGCCACGAGCACGAGGAAACCCAGCACCGCGACAACCATCCAGAACCACCTGGGAGAGTTCAGGATGGTCCGTAGCAGGTCCCCGTTTATTTGCCTAGGTTGTAGTGGTGTGCCTTCCTGCATGATGCTCCGTGGGGCGGTCTGGTTTGTCTGGTGGACCGCCTCCGACGCTGGAGTGTAAGTTTATCTATTCAGGTTTGCCCAGTACCAGGTATTCTCCGCGAATCAGCTTCCCCATCTTTTGGTACATGGCGCCTTCTTTGACCTCCCACAGTGAGAGGATCGGCAGCAACTTGGTGGACGCCAGGTATATGAATACAGCCGCGCCCAGGCCGCCAATCACCATGAATACGTCCCACACGTCGGGGTAAACCGGCGCCGGTACCTTCGCGAAGAAGTGAGCGAAGAGCGCATCCCCTTCCGCGGCGTTGGCTGAGCCAACGAATATCCTGATATTGAAGGCCAGTCCGCCTATCAGAGCCAGCAGACCGGCGATTGCCGGACCCGCGGCGCTGCGCCGTACCGGGTTCCAGATGAGCACCGCGAAGGGCAGCGCGAAGCTGCAGAAGAAGTTGACCAGGAACACGAACGCGTAGGTGTCAGTGATCAGGTACTTGATGATGTTCTGCTCCACTTCCAACCGTCCGTACCAGAAGGTGATGAAGAAGGCGAACAGATGGTAGATCCAGAGCAGGGTGACGCCCAGCAATACTTTGCTGGCCGACCAGAAGGGGGCCTTTCCGTAGTAGGCCTCATAGCCGCCCCAGCGGCGCATGATATACAGCGTGATGAGGATGATGCCCAGCGCCATCTGGATGCTGGTCACGCTATAGATGACCGGGAAGATGGAGTCCTTCCATCCGGGAATCAGACTCTGTGCGTAGTCGGAACTGAACACAAAGTGCACGAATATAATCAGCATGAAATAGAAGGCACCTAGCAGTGCCAGTCCGGCCTTCTGTGCATTCCATTGGCGCTTGGTGCCGTACCAGCTGCCGGACAGGGTCCGGTAGACCCAGCCCCGGAAACCGGTGGCGGTGGCCCGCGATTCTGCCATGTCCGGCATTGCGGACAGCCAGAGAATGGCCATGGAGGTAACGGCCAAGCCCAGGACGCCCAGGACGTTCCAGGCGTGGGGCGCGCCGATGGGCGCCTCGAACCAGATGGAACGCCGCAGTTCCATGTGATGAACATCCACGACTGCGCTGGGGTTGTCCAGCGGCGGGAAGGCGATCATCAGCGGGATGAACATGAGCACGTTCAAGATGCCGATGATGGAGAATAACTCCGATACCCGGGAGAGGGGCCGGCGCCAGTGGCTCTTGGTAAAGCGGAAAGCGACGGCGGCCAGTGGTGCGGCGCTGGTCACCATGAAGATCATGGAGAACGTGGCCATGTAGTAGCCCCAGGGGCCGATGGAGTCAAACCCGTCGCCGGCGGCCCTGGCCACAAAGCCAATCACGCCTAAGACCAGCAGTATCCCGGTGATCGTCAGGGCGATGGTAAAGGGCTTCGGCCTGGCCAGGGTCTTGGCCGAAATGTCTTGACTCATCGCCGAGACATCGGGGAATACCCACATGCCGGCGTGTTGTCCGTGTCCGTGTGATTCTGTAGCAGCCATCTATCTAGTGCTTTTCCACGGGGAATGGTTCAACTTTCTTCAGGTAGACCACGTTGGGCTTGGTCCCAACCTCTTCAAACAACCGGTAGACCCGAGTGTGCGCTTCATCCACGTGTCCGCCGTGCTCCCGGAGCTCTATCTGTTCATTGGCTTCGTCGAAGTACTCTTTCACCGGGCCGGTCTCATCGTCCTGGTCGGCGAACTGCAGAGCATTGGTCGGGCAGGCCTGCACGCAAGACGGCAGATAATTGCCCTCCCGCATCTGGCGGTGGTTCAGTTTTCTGTTGGCTACGGGAATCCGCTCGCCGGTCAGGGGCTCGATACCCCGGCGTTCCACGTTGACCTCGCCGCGGCGCAGGCGCTGCACGCAGAAGGAGCACTTTTCCATGATGCCGCGGCTGCGGATGGTTACGTCGGGATTCAACTGGTTGCGGAAACGCTCCGGCCAGACCGGCTCCCAGTAGTTGAAGAACCGGACGGTGTATGGGCAGTTGACGGAACAATACCTGGTGCCCACACAGCGGTTGTAGACTTGGACGTTCAAGCCCTCGTCGTTGTGGTAGGTGGCGTACACCGGGCACACCGGCTCACAGGGCGCGTTCTCGCAGTGCTGACAAAGGATGGGAATGAACTTGGCCTTGACGTTGGGGAACTCACCCTCCCAATAGCGCTCTATGCGAATCCATTCGTAGGCCCGGCGCTGCTGGAAGTACTCCTTGGTGTTGATGGGGATGTTGTTCTCTGACTGACAGGCGACAACGCAGGCCTGGCAACCGGTACACCGGTCCAGGTCCACGGTCATTCCCCATTTATGGTCTACACGCTGCGTTACCATTGATTTCCCTGTCCGTTAGCCTCTAGGTTCTTCTTAGACCGGACGCCCTTAGTGCGATTCGTCCGGTTGGATGGTCTTGATGATTTCTTCGGCGGGCGTATGGCCGATCTCCACGGCCCTGACGTTGCCCTCCAACTTGGAGATGCTGACGCTTTCGCCGGTCTTCGACAGCTTGACGCGGGTCCCGGCCCAGGCCAGAGATCCGGTGTCCTTCACCTGGTGGGCCTCCAGAATGTCCAACACGTTGGAACTTTCGGAGCCGGGGCGGTCGGTGGCGTAGTCGGAACCGTGTCTGCGGCCCTGTCCCAGAGGAACGCTAACCACGTCCGGCGGCACGGCCGGAGTCGGATAGGCCACGGCCCTGATGGACTCACTGGACGACTCGATCCGGATGATGTCGCCTTCTTTTATGCCCATTCGGTCGGCGGTGCTGTCGCTAATCTCCACCCAGGTCTGCCAGGTTACGGTGGACAGTGGGTCCGGCGCACCCTGGAGCCAGGGAAGATGGCCATTGTACCCGTCCAGCAGGGAGTTGTGGGAGAAGGGCACCAGGTAATAGGTGTCCGGCCCATCGGCGGCCCCGTTGAACGAAGGTATGGATGCCTTGTTTGCAATCTTCCGGAGCAGACCGTTGGGAGCGCTCACATTGATGGGGCCGGTGGCATTTTCGTCCCACCAGCCACCGCGCTGCAACAGACGGTTCCAGAATTCATCGGCGGAGGCGGCTTCTATGGAGCCGCGGTTCAGCGCGAACAGGGCATCGGAGCCCTCGCGCAACATGCTCTTGTAGTTGTCCCAGGGCAGTTGGGATTCCCGGCCCAGTTCTTGGGCCATTGCCAACAGGACATCTGGGAAGCTGAGGGGGTCCAGCTCAGCCAGAGGGTTAACCACCGGCTGCTGCAGCCCTATGGACTGATAACCGGGGCCGGGCTCGGAGATGTCGTCGCCCCAGTCTTCCAGGTACACGCGGTCGGGCAAGACAAGGTCTGCCAGTCCGCTGGTGTCGTCGATGAATGGTGAGAAGCTCACCACGTAGAGGTCTTCCGCCTGGGTGATGGCGTCCCTGAGCCGCAGAGACTGGGGGAGGCCGTGGACCGGGTCAGCGCCGTGGAGCATGAGCAGCTTGGTCTCGCCGCTCCTGATCTGCTCTGTGATCCGTTCCCAGTCGTCCAGGCTGCCAACCCTGCCCGCAGTGGGTACATCGTCCCACGGGCTGTCGGGGTTTAGCCTTACGCCGCCTTCCACGCCCACACTACCGACCAGGTAGTTGAGTACGTAGATGGCTTCCAGGTTGAATAACCCGTTGCTGCCGGCTCCCGCGGAACCGCCGCCGATGGCGACTGCCGGTCGAGTATTGGCAAAGTCACGGGCCAGGTGTTTCAGGAATTCCACGGGGTCGCCGCCGGTCATTTCGGCGGTCAGACCGGCCATCGGGGCAACCGTCTCGGGCCGGAAGCTATCTAGGGCCTGGGCGCCTGCACTGCCGGCTATGTTCAGATCACTGGCGTAGAGGCCCTCCGAGAGGATCACCTGGGCCAGGCTGAGGGCGATGTATCCCTCCCAACCGGGGCGCACGGGCAACCATTTATCGGCGTTGGCGGCCGTCATGGAGAACCGGGAGTCTATCTGGTAGAACATTCCCCGGTCACGGTGTTCTCCCTGTCTGAATTCGCCGTAACCCCGTCCGAAGCGGGTGGGCGACTGCCAGGTGGAGAGGAAATCCGCGCCGAAGGAAAGGATGAAATTGCTGTGTTCCAGGTCGAAGTCGGGCAGGGTGTCCTGTCCGAAGACATTCTTAACCGCCGCCCTGTAGGTATTGCTGTCCAGTGTTTCGAAGCCCAACTGCTCACCGCCGATGGCGGAGGCGAAACGGTCGGCAACCACGCTCAGGTGACCACGGAGAGGCTCGGTTATCATGACCGAGTTCCGGCCCCGGGACTGGAGGGCGTTTTTGAGGGTGTCCATACCGTTGGGCTGCCAGCTGATGGGCAGGAACTGTCCCGAACCTCGGGGGCCGCTGCGCCGCATGGGCGAGGGTACCCGGTCGGGGTGGTAGAGGGCCTGCAGGCCCGATTCGCAGCGAACGTGGCTCTTGCCCTGGTTGGTGGGGAAGTAGGGATTACCCTGGACCTTTTTGGCCCGTCCTTCCATCACCCGGATGATGATGCCCTCGCAGGAGGGACAGACCCGGCAGAGACTGGCGTACCAGTTGTCGGTCCCCTGGACCAGATCCTCGGGCAGGCGCACCGGGCTCTGAATATCGAACTCGCCTTCGCGAATGCCAAATCCTTCGCAGGCGACGGCACCCACCGCTCCCAGGCCGGCCCAAGCAAGAAAATTTCGCCGGGTTAATTTCATCTAACTATGACCTTGTCGTTACTTGTGACAGACCGTGCAGTCTGTGGGTACGTCGTTTTTTCGGTGGCAATCGAGACACGTTCCCATCTTCAAGGACTGGCCGGCCTTGGGTTGGACTTCCACCTTATTGGCGACGTCGCCGTGACAGATGGTGCAGGTCTGGGCCACGTCGGTCGACTGGGTGATCTCTTCGCCGTTGATGCCGTATTTGACGGGTACGGTCTCGTCTGTGAAGTACCTGATATGGGCTTCGTGGATGAACCGTACATGGTCGGGGAGGCGGTGGACCCTCTCCCAGTTGATGGGCTGGTCGGTCTCAAATGCCGTGCGGACCTTGGCAATCTCGGTCTGAGCGATGTCCGAAGCTGTGGAGGATGTGCCGTCGATGTCCTTATGACAGAAGAGGCACGTCTCAACGGCCGGCACGGTGGCTGCTGCGCCCTTGGTCACATTCCGGTGGCAGAACTCGCACTGGATGTTGTTGTCGGCAACGTGGACGGTGTGGGGGAAGGCAATGGGCTGCGCCGGAGCATTTCCGAGGCCGAAGGGCGGGTTGGAGAACCAGGATATAAGTAGAACGATGAGCACGAAACCGACGATTATGGTTACGACTCCCCCGGCTACCACCAAAGGCAGCATTTTGGCGCTTGGCATCATCTACTTAATTGTTCCATTCATCGCTGGTTTCGTGCTCTCCGGACCGTTGACTATCAGATGAGGAATCGGTTGTAGACCGCGCGTACATCCAAGGTGGCGTTGATTCCCAGCACCAAAATGACCACCCCCGCTACAAAGAGCAGGGCGGCGAACCCGGTCATGGGCACGCGCAAGCGGTTCATCGATTCCGGAAGCTGGCCAGTGTTTATCAACGAAGGTATGAAAGCGTGGGCGGTAAGCAGTGTCAGGCCGAAGGTAACGACAATGGGAAAGTATATCCAGAACCACTGGAGATACATGTGTATGTTGTTCCATTCGACGCTGGTTAGAGCTTTGGGATCATCGAACATCAGGACACCTATCGGTGGCCAATCAATTACGCTTTCTCAAGGGAAATCGGGCCTAAAAAAAGCCTCGATTCCGAGGCCAGGTGAAAAATATCACAACGTAATATGGGTGTCAAGCGATTTCACGCTCGGTTACACGGGGTTGTAGTCTCACTGTCCTGGTGTACACCGCCCGTCCGAAATGCTTTGGGGGATAGCCGCTCCGGTGGCTGAACAGGCCCACGCGGCCGCACCCGACGCCGGTCTGGCCCGTTCTTACAGCGGGCGTGTCTACTTGATGTTTGACTCCCCGCTTTCCCAGGATGGGTTGGAATCCGTTTGGGACGCGGTGGAGGAGTCGGCGGAGACCGGAGTGATTGTGGACACTCGCTTGGTATCACGGGATGAGGGCGTCCAGATGACTCTGGATATCCATGGCACGTCCAAGGATGTGACGGCCTTCTTGCAGAGGCTCCCGGGCGCTGAGTTGATCCCCATCGCCAGTGACCGGTTGAGAGTCGCCTGGCCTGCAGCCGTCTGACAGACCCAATCTAGAGAACAAAAATGCCCCGCGGCATAACACCGCGGAGCATTTTATATTCGAGGGAGGATGAGGGGCTAGGCCGGAGCGTTGTCGCGGTACCAGTCGATGATCTCAGAGCCGGACGCCGCCCAGACCCCTTCATGGCCCATCATATGGGCCAGCGCTTCTTCCAGGTAGCCGATGCGGAAGGGCTGTCCGCACAGCCAAGGATGGATATTGATGGTGAGCAGGCGGCCGTTGGTGGCCCCGTCCCGGTACATCACGTCGAACCCGTCGGTCAAAAGCCGGGCGTAACGGTCGATGGTCACCCTGCGGGTGGACATGGTGAACAGGTCGTCCAATTCTAGCATGGCCGGCAGGGCGTACAGACCGCCCTTCATATGATAGGGCTGTTCATCGTTGGCCCAGTCGCACACATAGCTGATTCCCGCCTGGTCGAGAAGGTCGGGTGTCCGTTCCGACTCCCCGTATTCGGTCCCGAACCAACCCCTGGGGGGCGATCCGGTGGCCTCTGTAAGCGCATCTATGGCCTTTTTTATGAACTGGCTCTCCTGCTCCATGGACATATCTCCGGAGATTGATTGGCTGGCGGACTCGCCGTGGCCGATGATCTCGCAGCCCCGGCCCAGGCAATGCTGCACCAGGTAGGGATAGCCCTGAACAGTCTGGGTGTCCATCACCACAGTGGGTCGGATGTTCAGGCGTTCCAGCACGTCCAAAACCCGGAAGATACCCACCCGGTGTCCGTAGTCCCGGTGGGAGTAACGGGGATAGTCCGGGAAGGGCCGGACGCCGACGCCGCCCGACTGAGCCGAGTTGAACTTGTCGTCCGGCGGCTGCCATTCGGTGTGTTCCAGGGTGACCATGACGCACAGGGCCACCTTGGCGTCGTTGGGCCAACTGAGTTTGCTTCTGGTTGATATGGGGGACCATTCATGATGTTCGTGGTCCGTTCCCGGTCGTCTTTCACCTGGCATGGCTGGGTCTCCCTTAGGCCTTGAACTGCTGAGCGAGGGTCACAGCGTCGTCGTAGTAGTTCTTGATGTAGTACTCGGCGATGTCGTCGGCGGTGGTGTGCCAGACGCCGTCGAAGGACTTGATGTAGCTGAGTATCTCGTCCAGAAATTTGATGCGGTGGGGTTGGCCGATCAAGAAAGGGTGGAGGGCGATGCACATCACCCGGCCGCTCTCCTCTCCCTCTTTGTATAGTTGATCGAACTGCCGTTTGCACATGTCCACGAAGTAGTCGGCCTCGTAGTTGAGACGGAAGAGCGCCGAGTCGTTCAGTTCGATGGAATAGGGCACCGAGATTAACTTTCCCTCTTTCACGTGGATGGGCACCGGCTGGTCGTCGTGCATCCAATCCGTGTGGTAGATGAGCCCTGCTTCGGCCATCAGGTCGGGGGTGCGTTCGGTGCCGGAGATGGCCGGACCCAGCATGCCCTTTAACTGCTTTCCGGTGTGGCGTTTCAGCGTAGCGATATTGTCCTGGTAGAACTCCCGCTCCCGCTGTTCCGGGTAGTCGTAGAGGTAGCGGGTGTTGTAGATGCCGTGGCTCATGTAGTCGTAATCCCGGTCCACCATGGCTTTGCAGATCTCGGGGAAGTGCTCCAGCACGGCCATGTTCAAAGAAACGCAGCAGCGCACTTTGTGCTGGTCCAGCACCTCCAGCATGCGCCAGAAGCCCACCCGGTTGCCGTAGTCGCGGTAGGAGTATTGCTGCACATCGGGGTAGGCGGTGCGCGGCCATGGGTTGCGCGGCCCGTCCTGGATCGGCATGTACTCGTAATGCTCCACGTTGGGGGAGATCCACAGCGCCACCCGCTCTCCGTTGGGCCACTTGATGGGAGGGCGTTCGATTATGGGGCTGTAGTCAACTCGGTGAGGGGGCAAAGACATGGGCGGGGCACCTCCGGCGGGACTGTGGGGCCACACTATTGGAATCATCCAGGGGTGTCAACATGGCGGGGAACGGCGGGTCTGGTCAAAGGGATGAAGATGCCGCAGAATGTCGGCAAATAATTCCAGGCGCGGAAACGGGAGGGAATGGCATGCCAGCCAGGACCGGAGCGCAGTACATCCAAAGACTGAGAGAACGGCCCCCCAACCTGTACATGTCGGGAAAAAAGGTCAAAGATCCCACCGAGCAACCAGGCCTGCAGGGCGGCATCAACACCATGGCCCGCCTCTACGACCTCCAGCACGACCCCAAGGTGGGCAAGGAGATGACCTACCAGTCTCCCACCACCGGCGACCAGGTGGGTCTGTCCTTTCTCACCCCCCGGACCCACGAGGACCTGGACCTCCGCCACCGCATGATGCACAACTGGGCGCGTATCACCTGCGGCATGATGGGACGCACCCCGGACTTTCTGAACGTCAGCCTGATGTCCATGGCCGCCGCCGGCGACTACTTCGGTGAGAACCGGCCCGAGTTCAAGAAGAACATCCAGGACTACTACGAGATGGTGCGGGAGCAGGACCTGGTCCTGACCCACACCCTGGTCAACATGCAGCGGAGCCGCTCGGGCGCTGCCACGGCCCTGGATGACTCCCTGGACGTGGCCCTGTCGGTGGTAAAAGAGACCGACGAAGGGATAGTCGTCAGCGGCGCCCGGGTGCTGGCCACCCTGCCCATCGCCGATGAGATTGCCGTCTATCCGGCTCGTTCCCACCGTCTGCCCACGGGAGCGCCAGGCCGCACATCCTTCGCCTTCGCCATACCCTGCGACACGCCCGGTCTCAAGTTCCAGTGCCGGGAGGCCTTCGACCTGCAGCGTTCCAGCTTCGACCATCCCCTAGGGTCGCGGTTCGAGGAGATGGACGCCCTGGCCTTCTTCGACAACGTCCTGGTGCCCTGGGAACGGGTGTTTCTCTATGGCGACCCGGATATGTGCAACAGCATGTCCCTGCGCACCCACCAGTACCTCCATTCCGGCCACCAGGTTGTGACCAAGAATGTGGTCAAGTGTGAGTTCGTTCTGGGGTTGGCCAACCTGATGGTCAAGACCCTGGGCCTGGACGACGCGCCCCACGTCCACGGCATGATGGCGGAGATCATCGAGAACCTGGAGATAACCAAGGCCCTGCTCCGTGCCGCCGAGGTGGACGCGGAACTGGACGAGTGGGGCGTCATGTGCCCGGGCGACATGCAGCTCATGGTGGCCCGCCAGATGTTCATCCGCATGTACCCGCGGATGGGGGAGATCCTGCACCTGTTGGGTTCCAGCAGCTTGATGGCCCTGCCCACCGAGGATGACTTCGGCGGCGAACTGGCCGACGATATCAGCAGATACCTGGAGACCGATTACATGTCTGCCAGGGACCGGGTCAAGCTCTTCCGGCTGGCCTGGGACACCTGCTGCAGCGCCTTTGGCTCGCGGCAGATACTCTACGAGCGCTTCTTCCAGGGCGACCGCAACCGGAACGTGGTGCTGATGAACACCCGCTACGACAAAGAGCCCATGAGTCAGTGGGTCCAGGACTTCCTGGAGCGGGAATAGCGCGGGCAGGTACAGCGGTTAGTCGTCATCCCCCGCTGCGCCGGGCACGAAATTGGAGCGGGCTTCAGGCGGCAGGGAGCCCTCCCAGTCCGGAATCAACACGTGGGAAGTGTTGTCCAGAGAAGCGATGATCAGCACGCCCGTCAGGCTGAACGCCGCGGAAATGGTGAAGACCAGGATGTATGAGCCGGTGGTGAATATCACCAGGCCGGCCAGGACTGTAGTGACGGCGTGTCCCATCATGGCGCCGGTCATCTGGGCGCCGTAGGCCCCGCCCATGGGGCCGTCGCCGAAGTAACGGCGGTTGATTTCCAGGTAACTGGTCCACTCGCCTCCAAACCCAAGCCCGAAGACCACGGCAAAGAGATAGAAGACCCACACTTCCTGGGCCGTAAACAGGATGAAGACCGTGAGGCCCTGGATGAGCAGACTGGCGGCCATCGTCTTCCGGGGACCGTATTGCTCAGCCAATATGGGACTGCCCAATCGGCTGAGGAGGCTGACCAGCGACAGGATGCTGATGGTCAATGCGGCGTCGGTCAGGGAGATGCCCTGGTTGACGGCGTAGGGCACCACGAAGATGAGGACGATGCCGTGACCCGCGCATCCCAGTCCGTGAATCAGCGGCAGGTTCCAAAAGGCGTGGGTCTGCCGCATGCTCCGGTTGAAGACTTTGAGGCGAAGTTTGTTGATCGCGGGGGTCCGGACCAAGGGAGGCGGATCGCTCGCCATGGTGCCAAACGGGGTTATTCCGATGTCGGCGGGCTTGCTGCGTACGAAGGGCCAGACCAACAGCATGATCCCGGAACCGGTGGCGCCGACAAGCAGAAATGTCTCCCGCCAGCCGAACATCTCCAACAGTTCGGCCATGATGGGCGCCATGAGGGCCGTGCCGATTCCTCCGACGGACCACAGGATGCCGATGGCCACGCCCAGCCGGCGGCGGAACCAGACGCTGACCGACGCCATCATGGGGACCATGGTGATGGACGCCGTCGCCGACATGAACACGCTGTAGAACAGGAAGAAGTGCCAGACCTGGGTGATGAACCCCAGTGAAGCCATGCCCACGCCGTACATCACCGTGCCGGCCAGCATCATCCGCCTTGCCCCAAAGCGGTCTCCCAGATGCCCGCTGATGGGGGCGTACATGGCGCCGAAGACGTAGTAAACGGAGATGGCGGTGGTGATCTCGAAGACGCTCCAGCGGAAATCACCCTGGGGGTCGCTTAGCGGCGGCACCATGATGCCGGCGACGAAGAAGATGGAGCTGCCGAAGATCTGGACCACCGCCAGGACGGCGACGATCACCCAGCTGTAGTGGATGCCAAAGGGCGGCTGGATGGGGAGTCGTTTCTGGGCCGTTCCACCGGGTTGGTTCATGCCACTAGGACCCCGCGGTAGTCTGCTGAGTGATACCAGATTGGCGAGATTATAGCCAATCGCAAGGGCGGCCGCATTCTTGGGCTTGGCGGCGACTTATCGCGGTGAAAGTACCCGGCAAGATCAAAGGAACCGGGCCGATCATGTTGGTCTCGTGGCGCGTCGGCCGGGACTAGGCGCCCTCTTCCTCTCGGCGGCGGTTCTCCCTCACGGTAATGAACCGGATGGCTTCCTCCGGCCCCATACGGCCGATGGGGCCCGACGCGTACATGCCGCCCAACACCACACCGCCCCGACCCAGCAGGAACTCGGCGGGCTGGATATACCCGTCGTGGTCGTCGGACCACCAGGCGCCGATGGCAGCGCCGTCTTCCGGGCTGGCGCCGTAGGCCATGGGGAACGTCAGCCCGTGTTTTTCCATGACCTCCCGGGTCTGTTCCTTGGTGTCGGTGCTGACTGAAATGATGGTCAGGTCCAGCTCGTCCAGCGCCGCTTTGTTCGCTTGCCACTCGGCCAACTGCCGGTTGCAGTAGGGTCACCAATGGCCACGGTAAAAGATGATTGCTGCATAGCGGCTGGGCAGGGCGTCAGGCACTGTCATGGCGCTACCATCCAGTAGGTTGAAAGTGAGAGTGGGGAACCGGTCTCCCTGTTGCAGCATTTCAGCCATTGTGACTCCGAGTCGGGCCCGGACTGTCCGGGTGATTGGGGCTGGATTTTCGCTGTTTGGTCCGGAAGTAGGATACGCTCTTTTCATGATACGGGAGCACCGGCGTAACCGGATTTGGTAGACGGGGTCTATCCGGACGGAATTGACCTTGGTTGGGCCCTGGAGTAATCTGCCCCAATCCGGCCGGATGTTCCCTTAACCGGCAAATCAACGCCTACCGTGGGCCTGATGGATGCCAGACGTGAAGCGGGTGACCAGCGATGTTTGGGCAGGGTCTGACACTCGGGGTTGCAGCTTCGGGCCTGTGATCACCGGCGACGGCATCGTTATAATCGACAGCCACCACAAATCGGCCACGGCCATGCGGCAGAAGTCCGGGATCGCCAAGCGGGGCCCGCTCCGCTACATCATCAACGCCGGCAGCGACAACTAGGCGAAGGAGTACTGGGTGCAAGACCTTTTGCAGCGACTCAAGGAGACCATCGGCCAGGAGGTGGTCTTTCACGCCCCAGACGAGTTGGGACGGGCCTCCCTGCGCCAGTATGCTCTGGCAGTGGGCGACTTCAACCCCCTCTATTCGGACAAGAAATTCGCCCAGTCCCACGGACTGGCTGATGTGATGGCCCCGCCCACACTGGTCTGCGATACGGCCCAGTACGTGGACAGCGACATGGACGAACGGGGCGACCTGTTGGGCCGGGGGGTACTACGTGAGTTCCAGGGTTTGCGCGCCGGAAACGAGTACGAGTTCTTCCAGCCCGTCCATCCCGACGATGTGATTACGGCCCGTTGGCGGGTGAAGGATGTTTACGAGCGCACAGGCAGCTCCGGCCGGCTGGCCTTTCAGGTGATCGAGGTCGATTTCTACAACCAGCGGGAAGAACTTCTCACCCGCAACACCGAGACCATGTTCTACCGGTTGGAGGACTAGTATGGCCATCGCCGTTCGGTACTTAGAAGACGTGGCAGTGGGCGACGACCTGCCTTCCCTGGTCAAAGAGATCGTCATGGCCCGGATGATGGCCTATGGGGCGGCCACCTGGGATTTCATCCGTATCCATTACGACGCCGACTACGTGCGGGAACGGGGCTTCGAGAACCCCTTTGTGGACGGCCAGATGCTGGGGGCGTTCTTGACCCAACAGGTCCAGGACTGGGCCGGGCCAGACGCATTCCTCAGGAAGCTATCCTTCCGCAACCGGGTCATGGTCTATCCCGGCGATTCCCTGACCTGCTTCGGCACGGTAACCGCCGTGGCCCTGGAGGAAGAGGGCGGCATGGTGGACTGCGACCTCTGGGTGGAGAACCAACGGGGCGAGAAGGTGGTCGGTCCCGCCAGCGCCCGCGTCCGCTTACCGGTGCGCCCGTGACCAAGAATGTCATCGAAGTTGACCCGGCCAAATTCCCCTGGCTGGACCTCAACCGCTACACCTTCTGCATGGGCGCCGAAAGCGCAGGAATACTGTACCTGTCCGGCCAGACGGCCAGCGAGTTCGACCCGGCCCAGGGCAGGGTGGTCTGCAAGGGCGGCCTGCTGGACCAGACCAAGGTGGTCTATGAAAAGCTGGGCGTGGCCTTGGAAGCGGCGGGAATGGGCTTTGACAACGTGGTGCAGACCGTGGACTATATCGACCCCACGGCCCTGCCCCAGTACCGCCAGACCGCCGAGATACGCCGGACGTACCTGGATGACAGCCCCGTGGCCTCCACCGGGTTCTGTGTGGAGCGGCTGCTGCGACCCGACGCACTGATCGAAGTCAGCGCCGTGGCTATGAATGGCGGGAAGAGGGCCATATATCCCGGCGGCGAACGCAGCTCCAACCTGACCTACGCGCCCGGCGTGGAGGTGGAAGACATCATCTGGACCTCCGGGTTCATCGGCCACGAGATGGTGGACGGGACGCGCCGTTACCCACCGGAAACGGGCCTGGCGGCGGGATTTTCCTACGGCTCCATCGGTCAGGTGCTGGCCGCGGCGAGGGCCGGCCCGGGAGACGTGGTCAAATCCCTGGAGTACGTTTCACCCCAGGGCCTCATCCAGTATCCGGAGACTACCCAAGTGCGCCGGGATTTCTTCGGTGGCTTTTATCCCGCGCTGACGGGCATCCCGGTGAACCGGCTGATTCGGCCCGACGGGCTGGTGGAGATAGAGGCCGTGGCGGTGAAGGGCGGAGAGCGGGAGGAAATCCGGGTGCCGGAGTGGGAGCAGAGCTACGGTCAGCTGACCCGAAGTCCAGCGGTGAAGAAGGGGCGGCTGCTGCACATATCGGGGCAGTCTTCCCTTGACCATGCCACCGGGGAAACCGTGGGCGGCTACGACATCGTTGCCCAGACTGAGCAGGCCTACAGCAACATCGCCCGCATCATGGCCGAGGGCGGGTACTCCATGGACAGCATCATAAACACCATCGAGTGGGTGGCGCCCAACGGGCTCATGGACTACCGGAATGTGGGTGAGGTGCGCCGGCAGTATTTCGGTGATTCGTTCCCATCGGCCACCGGTGTGTCCATGTACCAGATCCTGGGCCGGCCCGAGCAGCTGATAGAGGTGACGGCGGTGGCGGTGGTCTAGGGGTTTCTTGCTGGTGGGGAGTGGCCTTGGGGGAGCGTGGCCCCCATCTCCGACGGTGTCGTGAGTCTCGACGGAGTCGGACCTAGCCTTCCCCCCGACGGGGAAAGGGACATTGACTCCCTCTCCCCCTGGGAGAGGGTTGGGGTTAGGGCGACTTTCCTCAACTACTCTTCCTCATCCTCGCTACCATCCTCCGAAGCAGCCTCTTCTTCCTCGTCAGCCACCTGGGCGCCCCTGGCTGCGGCGGCCGCCGCCTGTTGCTGCTCGGCCCAGTTCTGGAACCAGCGGCGGTACTCCTCCAGGGCGGGCGGCGATACGTAGAAGACCTCGATGTCGTTGGGGAACTGCACCTGGTGCCGCTCGCTGATGAGCAGCAGGCCGGTCTCGTTCTCGCCCAGGGTGGTGTCTATCTGATTGGCGATGAACTCGTAGCGTTGGCGGTTGCTGTCCGAATGCCATTCCTGGAGGCGGGAACCCACACTGGCGCTGGCCAGGGGGATCATCATGCAGCGTTGCAGGTCCAGTGTCTCCAGCAGTACGTCCATGTCTTCGGTGGCTTCCAGGATGGCTCCGGCCTGGGTCTTGGAGGTGATGAACCCGTGACTGCGTTGGTCGGCCGCGCCCAATTGCTGTAGCCCCTCGTCACCGCCCACGGTCAGGCTCTCGTGGTAGACGTGCTGCAGCCCGCCCAGGGCCTCTTCCAGCGCGTCCACTTGGGCCTGCATCTGTTCCCAGTAGCGCTGCAGCACCTCCACACCCTCGGCGTTGTCGGCCTGGGGGCCGTAGACCAAAGGTACCAGGAGCAGCTTGCGCCGTCCGTCGTATTGTCCCGCGGTGGGCCGTTGTATCCGGCCCAGTTCGTCTGCCATGATGCCGCCTCCGGTCTAGCGTCACTGGCCAAAATAATAGGGGCTCCTCACAGTTGGGGAGCCCGAGTATCCAATTCTGGCGGAGAGAGTGGGATTCGAACCCACGATAGAGTTGCCCCTATACCGGTTTTCGAGACCGGCGCTTTCGTCCGCTCAGCCATCTCTCCGGGAGGAATTATTATAGCTGAAAACCGCCGTCCGGCGCACGTCCGATGAGGCGTATTCGGAGTCTGGGAGAAGCGCCTGAAACCGCGCCTGGTAACCCCGAGTTTCCGAATAAAGATAGTTAAGATTATTGATAATTGGGGTTGCCTGCATGACTGAATCCGGTTATAGTTGGAGTGAATTCGTTGCAGACGAAATGGACCCTTTGTGCCCGGAACAAACACCATTGAGATGATTCCGGGGTGCCCCAGGAGAACCAATGTTAACTCAGCAGGAGCTTGTCGAGCGGATGCGCGAGTGGGCCGTCAGGGTCACTCCCCAACGGCTGGCAATCGCCGAGGTAGTCCTGAACTCGTCGGACCACCCAACGGTGCAGCAGATATATGAAAGGGTCAAAGGACATTTCCCGTCCATGACCCTGGCCACCATCTATTCTACTCTGGGAGTGCTGCAGAAGAGCGGCCTGATCCAGGAACTACCCTTCCAGAAGATGTCCCGCTACGAGCCCAACATGGAGCCCCACGTCAACCTAGTCTGCATCGAGTGCGAGAACGTGATCGATGCAGAGGCCAGCCACGACGTTCAAGACGTGGTTGTGGGCCTCAGGGAGCAGATCGCCGGCAGTTCCGACTTCGAAGTCGCCTGGCAGCGGGTGGACTTCTACGGTCTGTGCCCCCGGTGCGCCGCCGCCAAGCGCCGCGGTGAACTCTCCGAAGTCTAGGCCCCATCTGTGAAAAGTTAAGGCCGGTTGGTGCACCACCAACTGGCCTTTTTTGTTATCAGCCGTTCATTAATTAAGGGGTAAGGCATGATCACTGGAGTTATCGGCGTGACTTTCTGGACCGGCGACCTGGAGCGCATGTACGGCTTCTATAACGACGTGCTGGGATTGCCATTGCACTCCCGCCACGAGGGATTCATAGCCTTTGAACTGGGCGAGGTCCGGTTCAACATCGGTTTGCACGACCGGGTGTCGGGCCAGTCCAAGGACCCCTTCCGCTTCATGCCCCACCTGGGGGTGGACGACATCCATGCCGAAGCCCAGCGGCTGGTGGCGGCTGGGGTGGAATTCATCCGCCGGCCGGAGCAGGAGAGTTGGGGCGGCTGGGTGGCCACCTTCAAGGACCCCGACGACAACGTCCTGCAGCTGCTCCAACTGGCCTAGCTTCGGGTATCATAGGGCGACTTGAATCTGAGGAGGACCGACATGGCCGGCGGCAACAGAGTCCAACGAGCAGCACAGTTCCTGTATGAGGCGCACCAGGCAAGGGCGGCCTACCAGCCCCTACCCGATGATTTCGCGCCCCGGGACATCGACGAGGCTTACGACATGCAGGAGGCCTTTCACCAACTGCTCATCCCCGGGCGCGGGGAGATCGTGGGTTACAAGATCGCCCTCACCACGCCTGTGATGCAGCAGATGGTTGGGTTTGGGCACCCCTGCTCTGGCGCGGTCTTCGCCAGCCGGTTCCACCACTCTCCTGTGATCGTGAAAGCCTCGGATTATGTCCACATTGGGGCCGAATGTGAGATTGCTGTGCTCCTTTCGGCGGACCTGCCTGCCGAGTCCTCTCCCTACGACAGGAAGGCGGTCTCCGGGGCCGTGGGCGCCCTGATGCCGGCCTTCGAGCTGGTTGACGACCGGGGCGCCGACTACTCGGACCTGTTCTTCCTGGGAGTGGCCGCCGACAACGCCTGGAACGCGGGAATCGTCCTGGGCGAGCAGGTCACCGACTGGCGGGGCATCGACCTGGTGACCGCCTCGGGTGTCATGACCATCAACGGCCAACCGGCGGGAGAGGGCAAGGGCGGCGACGTCCTGGGCCACCCCTTGGACGCCCTGGCCTGGCTGGCCAACACCCTGGCCAGACGGGGTCAAAGCCTCAAAAAAGACATGATCGTCATGACCGGCAGCATCGTCAGCACCAAGTTCCTGAACCAGGGCGACGAGGCCCACTTCCAGATAGACGAATTGGGAGAGGTGCGGCTAAAGGTCGAGTGACGGCTATCAGGCGATAAACATGGCGTCGCCAAAGCTGTAGAACCGGTACTTCTGCTCGATGGCGTCTCTGTAGGCCGCCAGCAGCGCCGTTCGTCCTGAGCCCGTCGAAGGGCCGCCGATCTCCAGGAACGCCGACACCAGCATCAGCAGGGTGGAGCGGGGCAGGTGGAAGTTGGTTATCATGGCGTCCACCAGGCGGAAGGTGTGGCCGGGGAGGATGTAGAGACTGGCCTCGGCTTCGGTGGCGGATAGCGAAGTATCTCCGCGACTGTCAATGTCCGCGCCTGCCTGCTCCAGCACCCGTACCGAGGTCGTCCCCACGGCGATGATGCGCCTGCCTTCGGAGCGGGCCTTATTCAAGGCACCCGCGGTCTCGGCGCCTATCTGGTAGTGCTCGGTGTGTATCTTGTGCTCAGTGGGGTCGTCCTCGTCCACGGGCTTGAAGGTGTCCAGGCCCACGTGGAGGGTCACGAAAGCGGTCTCCACCCCCATGCCGCGTATCTTTTCCAATAGTTCGTCGGTGAAGTGGAGCCCGGCAGTGGGGGCTGCCACGCTGCCCGGCTGCCGGGAATAGACCGTCTGGTACCGCTCCGGGTCGTCCAGCGTCTCTCTGATATATGGCGGCAGGGGCGTATGCCCGAACCGCTCGATGCCTTCCTCCGAGGACAACCGGATTGTCTTCAGTCCGTCCTCACCAGTCCCCACAACCTCCACGGTAAGGGCATCGGTCCCCCCTTTCGCAAAGGGGGGCTGGGGGGATTTCTCCTCGTTGATCTCCACCACAACACCCGGCCTCAGCCGGCGGCCCGGTCGGGCCATGGCCTGCCAGGTGCCGTCGGCGTTCCGGCGGAGCAGCAGAAACTCCACCCGGCTGCCGGTATCCGCACGGTGACCGTAGAGGCGGGCGGGGATCACCCGGCTCTGGTTGAACACCATCACGTCGCCGGCGCGCAGGTACTCCAAGAGGTCGTTGAACTGGCGGTGCTGGGTGGTGCCGGTTCGCCGGTCCAACACCATGAGCCGGGAGGCGTCCCTGGGTTCGATGGGGGACTGGGCGATGAGCTCCGGAGGCAGGTGGTAATCGAAGTCCGAAGTGCGCATCTGGGGGCGCTCGGCCGTCAGCTTGGTCTCCCGTGGATGCTGATGCGCGCGGCGGTGACGGTGTTGACCAGCAGCATGGCGATGGTCATGGGGCCCACGCCGCCGGGCACCGGGGTGATGGCCGCGGCCTTTTCTGAGACGGGCCCGAAGTCCACGTCGCCCTCCAGCCGGTAGCCCCGTTTGCGGGTCTCGTCGTCTACCCGGTTGATGCCCACGTCGATGACCACTGCGCCTTCCTTGACCATGTCGGCGGTGATGACATTGGCCTTGCCGATGGCGGCCACCAGGATGTCGGCCTCCCGGGTGATTTCGGCCATGTTCTTGGTGCCGGTGTGGCAGACGGTGACGGTGGCGTTGGCTCCGGCGCCCCGCTGCATCAGGAGCAGGGCCATGGGCTTGCCCACGATGTCGCTGCGGCCGCAGACCACCACGTTGGCCCCGGCGGGGTCATGGCCGTTGCGGACCAGTATCTGCTGGATGCCGGCGGGAGTGCCGGGGACGAAGTCGGGGCGTCCCTGGACCAGTTTGCCAACGTTGAAGGGGTGGATGCCGTCCACATCCTTGTTGGGGTCGATGGCTTCGATGATGGAACGCTCGTCCACCTGGGGAGGGAGGGGTAGTTGGACCAGTATCCCGTGGAAGCGGGAATCCTTGTTCAGGTCCTGAACACACTTTAGGACGTGGTCTTGGGCTGCATCGGCAGGGAGTTCAAAGGTCTCGCTGAACATGCCCACTTCGTCGCAGGCCCGGCGCTTGTTGCGCACATAGATGGCCGAAGCCGGGTCGTCGCCCACCAGCACCGCCGCCAGGCCAGGGGTGACGCCGTGTTTCTCCTTGATCTCGGCGACGCCGGTGGCGACCTCCGCTCTGATGGTCTCGGCCAGGGCCTTTCCGTCCAGGATATTTGCTGTCAATTCGACCTCGAAAGGGCACGATTATGTCGCGCCGCAATTTTAGCATGGTTGGGCCGGGAATTTGATTGGTAATGTGGGGGCAATCTATACTTTAAGCATGCGTATCTGCTCCCTGCTCCCCAGCGCCACCGAGATCGTCTACGCCCTGGGTTTGGGCGGGCAGTTGGTTGGCGTTTCCCACTCCTGTGACCACCCAGAAGAGGCCCAGACCAAGCCGGTGGTCAGCCGCAGCGTCCGGGAGATTACCCACCTCTCCAGCGGTGAGATAGACGGCATCGTCCAGCAGGCCCGCGCCAACAGCAACCCCCTCTACTGGATCGACGGCGACCTGCTCAAGGAGCTCCAGCCCGACCTGATAATCACCCAGGAGTTGTGCGAGGTCTGCGCCATATCCAGTGGTTCCGTCTTCGAGACCGCTGCCAAGGTCTTGGACTACCAACCCCAGATCCTGACCATCCGTCCCGATCGCGTGGCCGACATCCTCCAGAACGTCCGAAACATCGCAGCCGCCGCAGGAGTGTCCGAGCGCGGTGCGGAATTGGCAGGCGCTCTACAAAGACGCATCGACGTGGTGGTCGAAGGGGTCGGCGACAACGGCCCCAGGCCCAGAGTCTTGTGTCTGGACTGGCTGGACCCGCTGCGGAACACTGGTCAATGGGTGCCTGAGTTGGTGGGACTGGCCGGCGGAGAGGAGGGCCTGGCGGTGAGCGGCGGCCTTTCCCGCGAGCTGACCTGGGATGAGGTACGCGCCTACGCGCCCGAATACCTGATGGTCATGCCCTGCGCCTTCGGGCCAGAGAGGGTGCGTCAGGAAACCTTCTCGAAACTGACCGGACTGCAAGGTTGGGAAGACCTGCCTGCTGTGAGAGACGGCAGGGTATTCCTCTTCGATGGGCGCATACCCACCCGCCACGGGCCGAGGATCGTGGATGTTTTGGAGGGACTGGCCGAGGCACTGCATCCGGAGCGATTGTCCGGCGCGGCCCCGCCGGGAGTGGTGCTGGAAGGGACAGTCTGAAGACGGCTTACATTTCAATACGGACCGAGGCTGGGTAAAATCGAATCAGGAATCCGGTGAATCCTATTTACTGTGATGCCGCGTAGTAATAGGGAGCGGTAACCAAACAGCCCGGCAGTCTTGAAATTCGAGCCGGTCTATCCAACGGAGAGTCCTCCCGAATGTCTCAGTCCCTTGAAACCATGGATCTGGAACAGCGAAATATCATGCGCAGCGTCATGCTCCCGGTGGCGGTGGCCACTGTGGCATTGGCGACTGCGTTCATCGGCGCGGTTCTGATTGGCAGCGACAGCGGAATAGACAGTGTCAACGGGTTCGTGGAGTCGCTGTCTGGAAGCTCCAGCTCCAAACTCGCCGGGTGGGGCCTGCTGGCGCCATTGGGCTTCGCCTTTGCGGTGGGAATGGCCTCGGCGGTCAATCCCTGCGGGTTCGCCATGCTTCCGGCATACCTTGGTCTCTACCTGGGCGATTCCGACGAAGAATCTCCTGATGCCAACCCGGCGAAGCAGTTGGGCCAGGCCCTGGTCGTCGGCGCGGCGGTCACCGCCGGTTTCGTGGTGCTCTTCGGGTTCGCTGGTGTGGTGATCGGGCTGGGAGCCAGGGCGTTCATCATCGGGGTGCTCCCTTGGCTGGGTCTGGTCATCGGCATCATTCTGGCCCTGGTGGGCTCGTGGATGATGGGCGGCGGGAAGCTCTACACCGGGTTCGCTGCCCGGGCCGCCAGCAAGATGGGCGACCCCGGACAGGTCAGCCTGAAGGGCTATTTCATCTTCGGCATCAGCTACGGCACCGCGTCTCTCAGCTGTACCCTGCCCATCTTCCTGTCGGTGGTGGGCACCAGCCTGGCCGTCTCCAGCCTTTTGACCTCCCTGGGCCAGTTCTTCCTCTATGCCCTGGGGATGGGCGTTGTGATTCTAGCCCTGACCATCGGCATGGCCTTCTTCAAGACCGCCATGGTGGGCGCGTTCCGGAAGGTAATGCCCTACGTACAGCCGGTGGGCTCCTGGCTCATGGTTATAGCCGGCATGTACATCGTCTTCTACTGGCTGACCATCGGAGATTTGCTGTAGCAGGCTTTGATCTGATAGCTGTCAGCTTTTTGTGCAGCAACAATCCCCCTCAATCCCCCTTTATAGAAGGGGGAGGAAGATACCCCTTACGAGAAGGGGCTTAAAGCCCCCCTTTCGTAAAGGGGCGTTGGGGGGATTTCCGAGGCCCCCATCGCAGCGCCCGTTTCTTGCCACGCATGTACCCCCCAGTTAGAATGGCGCATACCATTCTGCAGGGGGTATTTTCTTATGTACGATAAGCCGATGTTGGGACTGGGTCAGGCACAAGACGCCATCGCCGCCATCCTGGCGGCAGCCAACAAAGAACCGGACCGGCCCCTGGCCATCGCCATAGTCGACGACACGGGCAGCATGATCAGCTACGCCCGCATGGACCGCTTCCGGGAACTCCCCAAGCGGATGGCCTTGCGCAAAGCCTACACCTGTGCGCTGTCGGGTCAGGACTCCAAGGACTACGCCGAGCGCCTGGCCAGCCAGGGCCGCATGGTGGCCGAGATGGGCGACCAGATGTTGGCCGCCGTCCAGGGCGGTGTGGTGATCCTCCACCAGAGCGGTTCAATCATGGGCGGGATCGGTGTCAGCGGCCTGGCCGCCCAGGAGGACGAGGACCTGGCCAAGATCGGGTTGAAGGCGTTGGGGCTCTGAGCTTACGGCTATTAGCTTTCAGCAGTCAGGTATTTTGTGAGACTGCGGAAATCCACCTCGGTCCCCCTTTACAAAATGGGGACCGAGGTGGATTTCCGCCCCCTACCATCAAACCCTAGGAGCCAATCATGTCCAATCCCAGGGCTGAGTATTCCAACATCTTTGACCGGGCACCACTCAAACTGCCCAGCGGTGCGCGGGTGGCCGTCTGGCCAGTGATAAACGTGGAGGAATGGGACATTAACGAACCCATGGCCCGCACGGTGCTGCCCACTCCCCAGGGCGTGTCGGTCATCCCCGACATCCCCAACTTCGGCTGGTTCGATTATGGCCTGCGAGTGGGGTTCTGGCGCATGAAACAGGTGCTGGACCGTTACGGAATCAGGGCCACGGTCAGCCTGAACGCATCGGTGTGCAACAGCTTCCCCCAGATCGTGGAAGAGAGCGTGAAGTCTGGCTGGGAGATGCTGGCCCACAGCTACATCCAGCGCGTGATAAACAGGGAGCCCGACGAACGGGCTGCTATTAAGAAGACCATCGACACCATCAAGGAGTTCACCGGGGAAGCACCTCGAGGCTGGATGGGACCGGGACTGGCCGAGACCTTCGACACCCCCGACATACTGGCCGAAGAGGGCATCGAGTATGTTGCCGATTGGTGCAACGACGACCAGCCCTACCAGATGAAGGTAAAGTCGGGCCGCCTGGTGGCGGTGCCCTATACCGTTGAACTGAACGACATTCCGGTGTACATGGTGCAGCACCACCGCTCGCCTGAACTGTTCGAGCGGGCCAAGGACCACTTCGATACCCTCTACCGCGAAGGGGAAGAGAGCGCCCGGGTCATGTGCGTGTCCACCCATCCCTACATAACCGGCGCGGCCCACCGCATCAAGTACTACGACATGATCTTCGAGTACATCAGCCAATTCGAGGACGTGGTCTTCATGACCGGCAGCGAGATACTGGACTGGTACAACGGAGAGATGGGGTAACGGAAATCCCCCCAACCCCCCTTTCATAAAGGGAGATCGAGGGGGATTTCCGCCCCGCCCCACAACCGATTCACGGAGAGTAAACCAAATGCCATTTGAGCAAGGAAAGATTCAGACCTACGCCGGCACCGGGGACCGGGGTTACGCCGGAGACGGCGGCCCTGCGGACAAAGCCCTATGCGACGAGCCTTTCATGTGCGATTTTGACGCCGCCGGGAACCTCTATTATGTCGAGGCCAAGAACCACATACTGCGGCGGGTGGATAAGGGTACCGGCGCCATCACCACCGTGGCCGGCAGCGGGCAGTCGGGATACTCCGGCGACGGCGGTCCAGCGACCCAGGCAACCATGCAGGAGCCCTACTCCCTGGCGGTGGACCAGAACAACGGCGACGTCTACGTGGTGGACCGGCTGAATGCGGTCGTGCGTAAAGTCGACGCCGCAACCGGAATCATCACCACCGTGGCCGGCACCGGCGAGGCTGGCTACAGCGGCGACGGTGGACCGGGCAACCAAGCCATGCTCCGGGAACCCAACGACTGCTTCTTGGACGGCAGGGGCGGCCTGCTCATCGCCGATATCCAAGACCAGCGCATCAGGCGGCTGGATATCGCTTCGGGAATTATCACCACCTTCGCCGGCAACGGTGAGAAGAAGCGCACCGGGGACGGCAAGCCGGCACTGGAGGCCAGCTTCCTGGGCTCAAGGGCCGTCTGCCAGGACAGCAAGGGCAACACCTACATCGCCGAACGTGAGGGCAACGGCGTGCGCAAGGTGGACTCCAACGGCATCATGAGCACCGTGGCCGGCAATGGTGAGCGGGGCTACGAGGGTGACGGCGGACCGGCCCTCACCGCCACCTGGGGCGCGCCCAAGGCCCTGCGCTGCAACGCTCAGGACAACGTGGTGGTGGTGGACACCGAGAACCACGCCATCCGGGTCATCGACGTGACCACCGGCATCGTCACCACCGTGGCCGGCGGCAACCTGGGTGGGCACGGCGACGGCGGCCCCGCCACCGAGGCGGGAATGGACCGTCCCCATGGCTGCTCCATCGACGCCGAGGGAAACATCTTCGTGGCCGACAGCAACAACCACCGGGTAAGGGTGGTGGGGGTTTAGGGGAAAGAAAGAACAGTCCCCTCCCCCTCTCAAGGGGGAGGGTTAGGGTGGGGGCCACAATCTGTTAACGGGAATTTAGGAGAACCAATGCGTACCATCGACATCCACGCCCACATCACCCCTGAGGGTTTCATCAAGGCCAGCGCCAAGGGCGAGACCTGGCACGGGTTGCCGCCGGAGACCATGGCCATCCACCGGAACAATCCCAAGACCACCTGGAACACGGAAGAACGTCTGGCGGACATGAACTCCCTGGGCGTGGACGTGCAGGTGCTCTCCACCAACGCCTACTTCTACAATTACGACGGTGACAAGAAGGTGGTGGGTCAGATGGCCAAGGAATGCAACGACTACGTGGCCCAACTGGCCAAGGACCGCCCCGACCGGTTCTCCGGCTTCGCCACCCTGCCCATGCAGGATGTGAAGGGGTCCATAGCCGAACTGGAACGGAGCACGAAGCTGGGACTCAAGGGCGCCATGATTGGCGACAACGTGAACGGCAAGACCTTCGACGAGCCCGAGTTCCTGCCCCTCTGGAAGGCGGCCGAGAGCCTGGGCGCCGTCATGCTCATCCACCAGGGGGGCGACACGGTGGTCAGCCCCCGCATGACCCGCTACCATGCGCCCAACACCATCGGCAACCCGGCGGACCGGGCGGTGACCTTCGCTTCTTTCGTGTTTGGCGGGGTCATGGACGCCTGTCCAGACTTGAAGATCTGCCTCTGCCACGGCGGCGGTTACACCTGCTACGGCATCGGCCGCATGGACCGGGGCTGGGAGGTGCGCCAGGAGGCCAGGGTAAACATCCAGCAGCCGCCCAGCACCTATCTGAACAAGTTTTACTACGACTGCCTGACTCACAGTGAGCCGGCCCTGCGCTATCTCATCGACTGCGTGGGCATCGACCGGGTGGTCTTCGGCACGGATTGGCCCTTCGACATGGCCATCGACTGGCCGGTGTCCTGGCTCCTCAGCCTGGAGAGCCTCACCCAGGACGAGAAAGAGGCCATCCTCTACAAGAACCTGGAGAAGCTGCTGGGGATCTAGGCCGGACCATCGCCCGGGACGAATCGTTACGTAGGGGCAGGTTTCTAACCTGCCCCGCTACGCGTTATAGGCGTTTGTTGGGACAGGCGACGGTGCGAGTCAATGCCGTTCCGCGCACGAACGTCATTGTCTGGTGCCAGGGCGGGTTGGAAACCCGCCCGGCCTGATTTGCCTATTCGGAGAGAATCGCCCTATTCGCTCTCCCGCAACTCAATGACCCGGTCGATGGTGGGGAGGTCCGGGCGGAAATAGATGCGCCAGGCCTCCAGCGCCCGGATCCGGGCCACGTGGCCGATCCAGTCGCCCACCAGGTTGATCATGGAGAGAATCTCCTCGCCGGTTGCCCCGGCCTGCACGGCGGCGTGGATGTGAATCTGTAGGTGAGAGGCCAGGTCCACCTGGGAGATGCAGGCCACGATGATGGCTAGTTCCTTGGTCTTGCGGTCCAGCACCTGGGTGTTGATGTACTGGGACTCCACGGTGTCGTTGACCGCTTTCAAGAAATCTGGGTCCACCTCGGCCAGAAAGTCGTGGAGCCCGTAACGGAACCCCCTGAGGTTGGTCACCCGTTGTAGTTCTGCGTCTTTGTCGACTGCCATAACATCCTCCTGAAAGAGAAGAGGGCCCTTCCGCTAGGGCCCTCTTTGTTTGGATTGGGGTTGCTGCTTAGGCCTTGCGGTCGGCGTAGACCTGCTTGGCCCGGTCGATGGCGCGGACGCGGCCGGCCACCAGGGTTTCCTGACGTTCGGTCGCCCACTGGTTGGAGGCGAAGGTGCTGGCCACGGTGCCCTGGAACTGGGGCATGACGTAGCGGGCGAAGAGTTCGTAGCTCTTCAACATCTTTTCCCGGGAGGTCCAGTCCACGGTCTGGACCAGGAACCCGCCGAACCCGCCGCTCTGCTCCTGCAGCCGGTTGATGCCATCGATGATGTCGTCGGGTGTGCCGACGAACC
The DNA here is from genome assembly GCA_002721995.1 of Chloroflexota bacterium. Classification (GTDB taxonomy): domain Bacteria; phylum Chloroflexota; class Dehalococcoidia; order Lucifugimonadales; family UBA3495; genus UBA9611. The sequence continues at coordinate 47,866 of PBMF01000014.1, read as the reverse complement.
AGGAGCCGGACTCGGACATGTTGTCCACCACCTTATCCAGGGGCCCGTCGAAGACCGACTTCCGGCCGTTGGTGCCCTCGGAGTACTCCTTGAGGTAGCGGGCGGAGCCCATGCGGATGTCGTCCAGAGCTTCCTTTTTGGACTCGGCCACGTGCACCGGCAGTACCAGCCGCCAGTCGTCACGGTTGACCTCTTTGCCGTGCTCGGCGGCGGACTCTTCGGCGATGGCCCACAGTCCCTGGAGGTCCGATGGTCCGGCCGACGGGTCGCGGGGCACGGTGATGGTCAGTACCGCGGCGCCGTGTTTGCCGGCCAGGGTGACGCCGGCGGGGCTTTGCACCGAGGCCACGGCGATGGGCATGTAGGGCTGCTGCAACGGACGCAGTTGGAGCATGCCCTCGTTGAGTTCGAACCAGTCCGTCTTCACGGAGATGGGCTCGGTCTCGGTGAACAGGCGCATGATGGTGGTCAGGGACTCGTCCATCCGCTCCCGTTGGGTCTCGTGGGGGATGCCCATCATGTAGGCGTCGCCGGGCAGGGCGCCGGGGCCGACACCGAAGAGGGCCCGGCCGTGGCTCATATGGTCGATCTGCACCATCCGGTTGGCTACCATCAGCGGGTGATGGTAGGGCAGGCTGACCACGCCGGTGCCCAGCTTGATGTACTTGGTGCGCATGGCCGCGGCGGCGATGAACACCTCGGGCGAGGAGATGATCTCCCAACCCGCCGAGTGATGTTCGCCGACCCAGACCTCGTCGTAGCCCAGCGTGTCCATCCACTCGACCAGTTCAAGGTCGCGGTCGATGGCCAGGGTGGGGTTTTCGCCGACCCGGTGGAACGGGCCGAGGAAGGAACCGAATTTCATTCTTTTTGGGAGAGCCATCTGCGTCTTCCTCCTGTGTCAGCCGGTTGGCTGCCGCCCTAGTTTGGCAGTGTGCGGTTAGTTTACTCTTTAGGACGCCTGGACACCAAATGTCCATGCAAATAGGCCCGTGACCCGGATTTTGCTAGAATGCCTTCACACTACCAGGCCCTCTGTTTGATGCTGGGGCAGGAATGACCACATCCTCCGAAAATATGGACGCCGCTTTCCAGGCCTTTCTCAAGGCCCATCCAGTCTTTGAGTCCACCGGACAACTGGACGACCTGCGCCACACGGACTACGGGCGGTTGGACCGACTGGGCCAAATCTTCTTGGACTACACCGGAGGCGGGCTGTACGCCGACTCCCAGGTAAGAAACTTCCTGGAGATTTTGGATGGCGGTGTCTTCGGCAACCCCCATTCCGACAGCCCTGCCTCGTTAGCCACAACCGAATTGGTGGAGCGGGCCAGATCGGCGGTGCTGGACTTCTTCAACGCCCCGGAAGACGAGTACTTGGCCATCTTCACCCCCAACGCCACCGGGGCCATCAAGTTGGTGGGCGAGGCCTACCCCTTCGCCGAGGGCAACCGGTATCTGCTGTCATTCGATAACCACAACTCCATCAATGGAGTGCGGGAGTTCGCCCGGTCTGCCGGCGCGGATGTGACCTATGTGCCGGTCATCCCCCCGGACCTGCGCTTAGACGAAGAGCGCTTGAAATCTGAACTGGACCGGCCCCATGAGGGCGGCCACAACCTTTTTGCCTATCCCTCCCAGTCCAACTTCTCGGGCGTGCAGCACTCCATGGAGTGGGTCTCCTATGCCCAGGATCGGGGCTGGGACGTGCTCTTGGACTGCGCCGCATTCGCGCCCAGCAACCGGCTGGACCTGGCAAAAGTCCTGCCTGATTTCGTGCCTTTGTCCTTCTACAAGATTTTCGGTTATCCCACCGGCGTGGGGTGCCTGCTGACGCGGAAGACCGCCCTGGCCAAGCTGGTGCGGCCCTGGTTCGACGGCGGCACAATCACCATCGCATCCGTCCAAGCGGAACGCCACTTCCTGGCCGAGGGCGAGCAGGCCTTCGAGGAGGGCACCTTCAATTACCTGAACATCCCGGCGGTTGAGATTGGGCTGAAGCACATACGGTCGGTGGGAATCGACATCATCCACGACCGGGTGTCGACCCTGACTGCCTGGCTCCTGGAGAACCTGCTGGCCCTGCGCCACAGTAACGGCGCGCCGGTGTTGCGGGTCTACGGGCCCACCGACATGGAGGCCCGGGGCGGCACGGTCACGGTGAACTTCTACGACCCCAAGGACGTGCTCATCGACCACCGTCGCATCGACGAACTGGCCGGGCGGGCCAACATATCCCTGCGCACCGGATGCTTCTGCAACCCCGGCGCTGACGAGATGGCCCGCGGTCTGACAGAGGAGGACATGGCCATGGCCTTCGAGGACAGCGAGCGCATGACCTTCGAGCAGTTCCTCGCTGTGCTGGAAGACCGCGAAGAGAAGAGCGCGGGGGCTGTGCGCATATCCATGGGCTTGGCCACCAACTTTGCCGACGTGTACCGCTTCTGGGAATTCGCCAGGAGCTTCATCGACCAGACGGCGGGCGAGGTATAAGGGCGCCCGCCTGACACTGAAACCACCGATATTTGGGAGGACTCGACATGCCCGTCAAAGGAACAACGCTAACTAGTTACAGGCCGTTGATGCAGGGCACCAACGGGATGGTGGTAGCCAGCCACCCGGCCGCTGCCATGGCCGGACTGGACGTTTTGCGGAAGGGCGGTAACGCCATCGACGCCGGAGTGGCCGTGGGCATCGCCTTGAACGTGGTGCACGTGGATGACTGCAGCTTCCTGGGCGTGGCCCCCACGGTGATGTACCTGGCCGGCCGGAAAGAGGTCCTTACCATAGATGGACTGGGGGTGTGGCCCAAGGCGGCGTCAATTGACTACTTCCAGAAGAACCACGGCGGGAAGATGCCTGACGGCGTGCTCCAGTCGCTGACTCCCGCCGCCGCCGACGCGTGGATCACCGCGCTGTCCGAGTTCGGCACCATGACATTCGGTGAGGTGGCTTCGGCGGCCATCAGCCTGGCAGGGGATGGGTTTCCCATGTTCCGCTACCTGGCGGGCCGCTTCAAGACGGCTTACGACCAGTACAACACCTACCCCTCCACCGCCGAGATCTACCTGCCCGGCGGACGCGCGCCCCAGCAGGGCGAGATGTTCTATCAGAAAGACCTGGCGGCCACGCTGTCCAAGATCGCTGAGATTGAACATTCCAATGCCAGCCAGGGCCGGGAAGCCGCCCTCAAGGCGGCCAGGGACTACATCTACACCGGTGAACTGGGCAAGAAGATCGTCGCCTTTAACCGGGAGATGGGAGGGATCCTCACCGAGGAAGACCTGGCCAATTACAGCGTGCAGGTAACTCCCGGTGTGACGGTGAATTACAAGGGCTACGACGTTTACAGCACAGGGCCGTGGGGCCAGGGTCCGACCTTCCCCCAGGCGCTGAAGATTCTGGAAGGGTTCGACCTCAAATCCATGGGCCACAACTCGGCCCAGTACATCCATACCGTGAACCAGGCGCTGAACCTGGCCTTCGCCGACCGGGAGCAGTACACGGGCGACCCTGACTTCGTGGACGTGCCCCTGACGGAGATGCTCTCAGAGGAATACCTGGCCAAACGACGGGGCCTCATCTACCCAGACCTGGCCTGGCCGGGCACGCCGCCCGCCGGCGACCCACGGAACGGCAGCGCCACCACGCCCGGCGCTCCCCAGTCGCCCAGGGAATCGGCGGCCCCGGTGGGCACGAATGGTGTTAGCGGCGGGGGCACTTCCTACTTCGCGGTGATAGACCGGGACGGCAATATCTTTTCCAGCACCCCCAGTGAGGGCACCAAAAATGGCGGGCCCATCATCCCAGGCACCGGACTGGCCTTCTCCCTGCGGGGCTCCCAGTCCAAGTTGGAGGAGGGACATCCCGCGTCACTGCAGCCCGGCAAACGGCCTCGCTTGACTCCGGCCCCGGCGTTGGTGCTCAAGGACGGCGAGCCGGTCATGGCCCTGGGCGCCCACGGCGGGGACCACATCCCCCAGGGAACATTGCAGTTGCTGCTGAACGTCCTAGAGTTTGGCCGCGATTCCCAGGAGGCGGTGGAAGAACCCCGCTTCTATAGCTACAACTTCCCCAGTTCCAACTGGACGTCCAAGTACGAGCCGGGGATGCTCCGTCTCGAAGGCCGCATCTCCGAAGACGTGGCCGAGGAACTACGCGGCAAGGGCCACACCATTGAGATGTACCCCGACTGGTGGGAGGGCTCGGCCCTGTATTGCGTGATCACACGCAACCCGGAAACCAAGGTGCTGCAGGGCGGCGCCGACCCCCGGAGCGAGGCATACGGGGTGGGCTTTTAGCGGAACTACGAACCAAACGCATTGGAGAATCAAATGCCTACGCTAGAGGAACTGCTGGACCAGGTTGACGAGCTGCGGGACGAGATCATCGCCCTGGAGCAGGACTTGGTGCGCATCCCGACGGTGAATACCGGCTTCATGCCCACCGGCAACGAGACCGAGGCCTGCCGCTACATCGAAAAGTGGCTGGCCGAGGACGGCATCCCGTCCGAGACCATCGAGTCGGCCCCCGACCGGGGCAACATCATCGCAAGGCTGGAAGGGTCATCGGGCAAAGCGGGGCTGATGTTCATGTCCCACCTGGACGTGGTGCCCGTGGAGGAAGAGGAGAAATGGCGGTTCCCTCCCTTCAGCGCCACCCTGGCCGACGGCCGGGTCTTCGGCCGGGGCGCCTCCGACTGCAAGGCCCTGCTCACCTGCCAATTGATGGCCATTCGCCTGCTCAAGCGCAACGGCATCGCCCTCAAGGACAGCCTGATATTGGCCTCCTGCGCCGACGAGGAACACGGCGGCCGCTACGGGTTCGGCTGGATGGCCGATAACCACCCGGAGAAACTGGCTGCCCCCTTCGCCGTCAACGAGGGTGGCGGCGTGCCCATCCAGGCTGCGGGAAACCTGACCTATCTGCTGGGCGTGGGCGAGAAAGGACGCCTGCAGTTGGAGATCGAGGTCAGGGGCTCCAGCGCCCACGCCTCCACGCCCTGGCAGGGTTCGAACGCGCTGTTCGGCCTTTCTGAGGTCGTGAAGCGTATCGAGGCCTATGAGCCCGAGCGGGACACCACCACCAGCCTCTTCCAGCACCTGTCCACCTTCGCCATCGAGGACCGGCCTTCGGCGGAGAACATCGACCAGATAATCGCCGACACCGAGGACGATAACCCCCGATTCGCTTCGATCATGAAAGCACTGTCTCGCATGACCATCACGCCCACCATGATCCAGGGTGGCATCAAGTCCAACAGCGTGCCCGAAGCGGTGAAGTTGACCTGCGACGTGCGCACGCTGCCCCATCAGGACGAGGCCTACGTCAGGAAGGAGCTGGAGAAGATCCTGGACGGGATCCCCAACGTGGAGATAGACATCGACTACATGTCGGTCCCCAACTCGTCGCCCTTTGAGACGGACTTCGCCCAGCGGATTCAATTAAGCACGGCCCACGCCCTGGAGCGGGACGACATCCAGTGGGTGCCGTCGCTGAACACCGGGTTCACCGACTCGCGGTTCACGCGGAACCTGGGCACCACCACCTACGGCATGGTGGGCTCCCACCCCGACGACGACCCCATGCTGAGCTTCATCCACGGCACCAACGAGTCGGTGGGCGTGCGCAGCCTGATCAGCGGCACCCGCATCATGCTGGCTTTGGCCTACGACCTGTTGGCGGAGAAGTAGGGAGAATCGGGACCGGTAGCCGCGGCTATTCTATTATCGGCTGGGCGATGATCCAGAGGCTGATGACCGTGTAGACCACCATCAGGGTCAGCATGGGATATTTGCTCTTCATGACCGTCACCCGGTCGCCAAATGTCCGCACAGCCGCCAGATGCGCCAGGTAGACGGCCAGCGCGTGGCCCAATACTATCAGCGCCACAGAGAGGAACCAGAGCACTCGCGGGTTGAAGATTGTCAGATTCAGCGAGTAGTCCACCGTCCCGAAAAGGTCCCAACCGAAGCTGAAGGGGTCCGACGAAAGTGGAATGATCAGTTGCCCCTGTATCAACAGTAGGTTGATGAAGTGGGCGATGTTGTAGGCCAGTGCGATGTGGATGAGTGAAACCCCCAAGATTCGGGCTATCTCCAGGGCGCCGCCGCGTCCCTTGGCGTAGCGGGCCATGAATCTGGCAAACAGCAGATAGACGAGCAGAAAACCCACAGGCACCAGTAGCACCCCAAGGGTGTCGGCCAGGACCAGGCTGTTCAAGACATCTCCGCCACCCGCTCCCATCAGGTCCACGGAGAATCTTCGGAAATCGTCCCACGCCGGCGTGGCGCTGAACCCGTCGAAGGTCACTGTGCCCAGCATGAGGACAACCAGCGCCAATAGGTCGTCGGTCACCGGTTCGTTGCGGCCCAGACCGATGGCAGGTGGTCTCAGATTAATCTCCCGGTCATTGGCCCTCTGGAAACATGGGTAGCAGTCCACGCAATTCCCGTCCGAGCCCCGGCATTCGACGGCGCACTGCTGGCAGGCCGCCCCGTCGTTGACGCGGACTTCTGTCACTGAGAGACGGCTGAAGAGTCCGAACACCAGGGAGAATATCTCCCCCTTTCTCAGCCACTGGTTCCTCCCGAAGACAAACATCCCGCTAAGCGTTAACACCGAGTAGGAAGAGACCAGCGTGGCGATATGGAACGGAACATCGGCCTTTGGGTAGGCGTCTTGCACTCAGGCATAGATGAGGAACAGGGCCAGGGCCGGCCAGATCCCCCACCGAGCGGGATAGTCGCGGGCCAAGGAAAGATTGCGTCCCGGCCGCACCAGCCGGTGAATCCCCTCAGCCCATCCGAAGATGATCTTCCACGGATTGAGCAGGGCCCAGAAATTCCCCAACAGCGCTACCGTGATGGACATGCCCACCCACCAAATTACCCAGACAAAGACGGGGCTGAAGTTGAGGAGAGGGCTGGAGTCGCCGCCGAACCCGGTTGCGATGACCAAGCCCAAGAGTAATACCGAGACCAGTTTAACTGGCAGCAGTGTCAAAGGAGAGGTGAGGACGCCCTTGGACCAACGGTGGCCGATGAGGTTATGCCGCCAGTCCAGCACCAACAAGGGAATACCCGAGAGGTACGGGCAATTCTGTGCGCTGGCCGAACCCGTGTGCGTAGACCGGCCAGGCTGCCAGGCTCCCCACCAGGGCCAGCGCGGGGAGCACTATCTTCAGTCTAGGCATGCAGTAAAGACCGTGGGGCGGCTCTAGAGCGCGGCAGGCGGTACTCTCTTGGTCCAGTCCGTGGCCTGTTCGTAGGCGTGGGCCACGCGTAGGACCGTGGCTTCGTCGAAGGGGCGGCCCGCTATCTGCATGGCCAGGGGCAACCCTCCATCCCCTTCTGAAGTGAACCCGCAGAGGATGGACAGGGCGGGCGCGCCGCTTAGACTGTAGGGGCCCCGGAACCCGCCGGCAGCCAGGGCGGCTTTGGCTCCAGCTTGGCTTTCCACCTTCTGTTCCAGGTTGATGACGTTGGCGGGGTGGCCCGACGTGGGCTGGACCAGCACGTCCACCTCTTCCAGCAGTCCCAGCACCTGCTCCCGTACCATGGTGCGCAGTTTTTGGGCCTTGAGGTAGACCTGGCCGGGTATGAGGTTGGCGGTGGTGAAGTGGACGCGGGTGTTGGGGTGGTAGTCCTCGGGCCGCTCCCGCAGCCACTCGGGGTGGATGTTCACCCGGTCCACGTGGGTGATGGCGCGGGTGACGTAGCCGGTCTTTTCGGCCAGGGGCATGGACACCTGCCGCACCTCTGCGCCCAGTTCGGCCAGCACTTCCACGGCGTTCAACACGGACTGGCGCATGGCCGGGGCCAGGTCCAGTTCCACCGGGTCGATCAGCTCCTGGACCACACCCACCTTCAGTCCCTTGATGTCGCCGGTCAGCGCAGCCAGGTAGTCGGGCACCGGCACATCGTGGGTGTAGGGGTCCTTGGGGTCGTAGCCGGCGATGCAGCCGATGGTGATGGCGGCGTCGGACGCCGTGCGTGAGACTGGGCCGATGGTGTCGAAGGACCAGCCCGCGCCGTCCACGCCGTAGCGGCTGACCCGCCCCCAGGTGGGGCGCAGACCGACCAGTCCGCAGTTGGCTGCCGGGCCCCTGATGGAGCCGCCGGTGTCTTCGCCCAATGACGTGGCGCAGAGCCGGGCGGCGGTGGCGGCCCCGGAGCCGGTGCTGGACACACCAGGGCTGCGGGTCAGGTCCCAGGGGTTTCGGGCCGGGCCGAAGTGGGAACTCTGGGGCTCGCCGTGGGCGAACTCGCTCATGTTCAGCTTGCCGATGAGAATTGCCCCGGCCTGCTTCAGGTTGGCCACAACGGTGGCGTCCTCGTCGGGCACGAAGTCGGCCCGGATTTTGGAGGCGTCGGTGGTGCGCACACTCTTGGTGTAGATCTGGTCTTTGACGGCGATGGGCACGCCGTGCATCGGGCCTTTGTAATTGCCGGCCTGGATGTCCGATTCAGCTTGTTTGGCTTCGGCCCTGGCTTCCTCGACCATCACCGTGATGTAGGAGTTGATGGTGGGGTCTAGGCGCTCGATGCGCTCCAGGTAGGCTTCCACCGCCTCAACGGGGGAGACCTGCTTGGCCTTGATGGCCGCGCCCAACTCTGTGGCTGATAGCAAGGCTATTTCATTGGCGTCCATTTGATGTTACTCCTACGTTTTCGTCTGGGCAGTTCGTTCGGCACCGCTCACCCTGAGCTTGTCGAAGGGCCGGGTGGTCCGGTTATTGGCGAATTTCCTGCCCGGAGCAGTGGTTCGACAGTCTCACCATGAGCAGGCGTTAGAGATTTGGTTCTAGTGTTAAGTCCTATACCAGTGAGTTAATCTCTGGATTCCCATGTAGCCGGGAATAACGGGTGGTGACGGTCTCAACCTGAAGTGTCCAACATCCGTTGGCGCAGAAGGTCGGGCACCTCACGCAGTCGTTGGTGGAAGGCGGTGTTGGTGCGGTCCGATACCCGGCGGGCGGCTTCGGTGATTAATTCAACGCCGCCCAGGTAGTCGTCGATACGGATGTACTCGGCTTCGATCTTGTCCTCGGGAGCGCCGTTGTGGTAGTTGCCCAGTGGGAAGGCGATGCCCGTGGTCTGGTAGCCGTAGACGGCGAAGGCGCTGGCCTCGCAGGTCCCGCCGCTCATCAACTGGCGCTGGCACTTGAAGTCTTTGTCCTGATCCCGCAGGGTCTCCCGGGCGCGAATGAGCACGGCCTCGGCATCGGCGGTGAAGGTGAAACCGGCGTCACCCACCCTGATGACGATGCCCTGACCCATCTCGGCCCCTGGCAGGGTCCGGCTGGACTCGGCGGATATGACCAATGTCTCAGGGGGTAACGTACCCGCCTCGGCCATGAGCCTTGCGCCCACCAGGCCAACCTCCTCGGCGCGGGTGAACACGCCGTAGACGTCACCCGGCGGCGGGTCGCCCTCGCTGAGCCGGGCCAGGGCGGCCAGTATGCTGCCGCAGCCGGCCAGGTCGTCCACGGCACGCATCCGGATGTGTTCGCCGTCCAGCTCAAAGTCCACCAGGTCGAAGACCACGGAGATTGGCGGCTCCAGGTCCTGGGGCTGCTCCAACCGGATCAGAACCTGCCGCTCGGCCTCGTCGCCGTACTTGCCGCCGGTGACACCCTTGGCCCGGCTGCCGTCGGGCAGCAGCACCTGCACCGGGATTCCCGGCTCGAAGCTGGCCTGGGGCACACCGCCCATGGCCTTGGCCACGTAGCCCTTGTTGTCGCCTTCCGGATGGTGGGCCGTAATCTCGAAGCCTGGATGGTCCATGTGGGCGACCACTGCCAGGGGATTGGCGGTTGAGTCTGCACCCGGGACCTTGGCGATGATGTTCCCGAAGCTGTCTTGCTGGTAGCCCACTCCAATCTCGTCCAGGATGGCTATTACAGTGTCGGCCACTCCGGTTTCTCGGAAAGCGGTGGCGGGGTTGACGCCCAGCCTTGATAGGAAGTCCAGGGCCTGCTCTTTGGGGTCGCTCATCGAAATCCTCTGGGAATACCAGCGCGGGGATTGGCCGGATTATAGCCGGGGGCCACGGCGGTACGCCAGTGCTATACTTCGGGCACAGACGATTGGGTGGGCCTGGGCGCGAGTCCGGCCCGCATCCCTGACAGACAGAGGAGTTACAAGTTGCTAGAGCAGTTCAAGGTTAGCCATGACGACGCGGAATTCGTGAAGGACGACGACCTGAAGAGGACGGTGGCCGGTATCTTCGAGAAGATGGGCGTACCGCCGGAAGACGCGCTGTTGGCCGCCGACGTCCAGGTGCTGGCCGATCTGCGGGGTGTGGACTCCCATGGTGTGTCCAACATGCTGAAAAGCTATGTGGCCGGTTATCAGGAAGGCTCGATCAACCCCAAGCCCAACTGGAAGGTGATCAGGGAGACTCCAGCCGCCGCCAATGTGGACTCGGACCGCGGTCTGGGCACGATTATCACCCCCAAGGCCATGGACATCGCCATTGAGAAGGCCAAGAAAGTGGGTGTTGGCATGGTCACCATCGGCAACGCCCGCCACTTGGGCATGGCGTCCTACCACGCCATGAGGGCTTTGGAGCATGACATGATCGGCGTCTGCATGACCAGCTGCCCACCCTCGGTGCTGCCCACATTCGGGGCTGAGCCAAGGCTTGGCACCAATCCCATCGCCATCGCGGTACCGGCCAAGAACGAGCCGCCCTTTGTCTTCGACGCGGCCACCAGTTCTGTGGCGGTGAACAAGATTCGCATCGCGGGCCGGTTGGGCGCGGAGATCCCCGGCGGCTGGCTGGCTGCGGAAGACGGCAGCCCCATCATGGAACCCTCACAGGCCCCGGAGAACGTAACCCTGTTGCCCTTGGGCAGCGACCGGGAACTGGGGTCCCACAAGGGCTACGGGCTTTCCTGCATCGTGGACATCCTGGCCGGGGTGCTGACTGGTTTCGGTTACGGCGCGGTGCCGGGCCGTCCCAACTTCGGCCACTACGTTGCCGCCTACAGCATCGAGGCTTTCACCGACGTGGAGCCCTTCAAAGTGCAGATGGACGAGTGGTCGCAGATGATGCAGAGCACCAAGCCGGCGCCGGGCCACGACCGGGTGCTGGTGGCCGGACTGCCTGAGGCCGAGGTGGAGGCCGTCCGCCGCAAGGAGGGAATCCCCCTTCATCCGGAAGTGGCCGAGTGGATCCGGGACACCTGCGGCGAGCTGTCGGTGAACTGTTTGTTTTAGGGGTCAGCGCTCAGGTTCGTGTTCCGGCGTTATTCTGCGGAGTGTACCCCATCCTAACCTTCCCCAGAGGGGGAAGGGACGAATCGTCAAGTTGGGGATCTGGTCTGAGGCTAATTAGTCCTGCAGAGCGGGTATGACTTCTTCGCCCATGAGTTTTATGGACCGCATGGTGTCCTCGTGGGACAGCGGGCCGCCCTGGGCTTCCAGCAGTAATGATCCGATGCCCAGTTCCTCTTTTATGTGCCGCAGTTTCTTGATGACCGTGTCGGGGCTGCCCACCACCAGGTGGTAGTCGTCCTGCAGCTCCTGGTAGGACAGTTCGTTCATGGGCCGCTGGCGGCGGGCAGCGTTTGCCTGGGTGCCGGCCCTGGAGAAATAGCCCGGTGGCGCCCAGTATTCCCTGGGGCCCTTCAGCGGATGTCCCATGCGCCACATGAATGCTTTGCCCGACTCCTGGGCCTTCTCGTCGGTCTCGTTGACGTGGGCGCAGATCATGAAGGCGAACTTGTCCGGCCCCGGCTCCCAGCCGGTCTTGGCGGCGTGTTCCCGGTAGTTGGCGAATAGCTGCTTGGCCCGGGAGAGTTCGGTGAGGAAAGCGGCGTAGGTGTAGTGGTTGTCGGCGGCCCAGGCCACGGTCTCGGGACTGCCCGTGCCCGGCACCCACACCGGCGGATGGGGCTTTTGCACCGGCACCATCCAGGGGTTCACCGCCCGGTACTGGTAGTGCTTACCCTCCCAGCGGAAGGGGCCGGGGGTGGTCCAGGTCTTGATTATCAGGTCGTGGCACTCCTCGAACCGCTCACGGTTGTACACGGGGTTGGTGTTGTTGGCCCAGCTTTCCACGCCGATGCCCCGCACGAACCCTGAGACGATGCGTCCGCCTGAGATGACGTCCAGCATGGCTATTTCTTCGGCCAGCCTGGGAGGGTTGTCCGAGGTGGGCAGCATGTTGCCTAGCATGAGAATCTTGGCCTTGGAGGTCAGACGGGAGAGGATGCCTCCCGTGATGTTCACCTCAACGTCCATGCAGGACGGGGTGTTGTGGTGCTCGTTGATCATCAGCCCCTGGAAACCGGCCTCCTCGGCGTATTGGAACTCGTCCAAATATCGCTTGAACAGGTCGGTGGCCTTGTTGGGGTCGAAGTAGCTGTTGGGGAAGGTCAGCCGCAGGGACGGCCATTGCTCCGCCAATTCATCGTCGATGTAGTGGTAAGGCATCTCCGTGAAGTAATAAACGTCCAGACTCACAAGAAACTCCTTTCGGAAGCTATCAGCTATCGGCTGGGTTAGGCCAGGAAATCCAGGGACGTCTTTATGAATTCTTGGGGTTTTTCCACCTGGGGTGAGTGGCCGCAGTTATCAACAACCACCAGGTCTGACCCCTTGATGGCCTTGTTGTAGAGTTCGCCGCACTCGACGGGTACTATCTGGTCGTTCTTGCCCCAGACCATGCGCGCGGGTATGTTCACCCGCTTGAGCAGGCTGGGCAGCCTGGGGTCGTGCATGTAGGGCTTCCAGCAGAGGCGCACCGCCATCTCACGGTTGCCCTCGGCGGTCATGGCCTCTTCCGGGGTCAGTTCCCGGCCGTAGATGGCCTGGTACTCCGGTGACTGGCTGGGGTCGTGGAACATGAGTTCCTGCACCTGGGCCGGTGTGATGATGAACAGGTCGGCAATCTCATCCTTTTCGGGCTTGATGCCTACGGCGCCCACCAGCATCAGCTTGCTGAAGGAGTGGTTGCACATGGCGGCGATCTCGGCGGCGATCCAGCCGCCCATGGAGAAACCGACGGCCCTTATGCCCTCAAGACCCAGGGTCTCCAGGTACCAGCTATAGAAGCAGGCCATGTCGGGGATGGTCTCCAGCCAGTCGGGACGCTCCGTCTGGCCGTAGCCGGGGTGGGAGGGGTAGTAGACGGTGTACTGTTCGGCCAGGGCGTCCACGAACTGGAGCCAGCCGTTGTTCCCGCCCGCGCCGTGGAGCAGCAGCAGGGGCTCTCCGGAGCCGCCCTTCAGGGTGTGGACCTTGGTGCCGCCAACGTCCACCATTTCTTCGGTAAAGGCAACCATGTTTTTCTCCTTCGGATGCTGTCAGCTTTCAGCTATTAACTAAGCCCTTTGGGCTTCCTTCTGGAATGGGTCGGTCAGTTCCAGGTCGGCGCCGATCTCCCGCAGGGCGGGCAGCACTTCCTGTCCCATGAGTTCCAGGCAGCGCATGGTGTCGGCATGGGTGGTGTCGCCATCGTTGGTCCAAACACCCAGGATGCCGGGGCGGATGACCGACAGGGTCTCCCTCAGCTTTTTGACCACGGTTTCCGGGCTGCCCACGATCCAGCGGTTGGCGGCCAGAATCTCATCGTAGCTGGCGGTCTCGAGACCCAGCCCCAAGAACGGGTCCTTGCGGACCCGGCCCTGGTACTTGGCGATCCTCGGGTCCTTCTTGCTGCCGCTGTAACCCACGGGAAGCATGTAGTCCTTGGGCACGGGCACCCGGCCCACACCCACGTTGCCGGTGAGGAACCCCTTGGCTGATTCGTAGGCCTTTTCATCCGTGTCTTGGACATGGATGCGGCAGAGGTAGCCGAAATTCTCGGGGCCCGGCTCATAGCCGTTCTCACGGGCGGCCTCGGTGTAGATATCCATCATGTCCTGGGTCCCCTGGGGGTCGGTCTCCAGGTAGATGTAGGGATAACCGCGCTCGGCGGCCCAGACCAGGGTCTCGGGGCTGCCCAGTCCGGGGATCCAGACCGGCGGATGGGGCTTCTGCAGCGGGGTCTGGAAGGGGTTGACCACCCGGAACTGGTAGTGCTTGCCCTCCCAGCGGAAGGGGCCGGGGGTGGTCCAGATCTTCATGATCAGGTCGTGGGCCTCTTCGAACCGTTCCCGGTTGTAGAGGGGGTTCACGTTGGCGGCCAGGCTTTCCACGCCGGTGCCGCGCACGAAACCGGAGACCAGGCGTCCGCCGGAGATCATGTCGATCTCTGCCAGTTCTTCGGCAAGGCGCAGGGGGTTCTCGAAGGTGGGTAACGGGTTGCCCAGGAGCACTATCTTGGGCTTCTTGGTGTTGCGGGCCAGGATGGCCGCCTCCAGGTTCATGGTAGCGCCCAGGCAGGTGGGGGTGTTGTGGTGCTCGTTGAGCATCAGCCCGTCGAATCCCGCTTCTTCGCAGTACTCGTACTCGTCCAGGTATTCGTTGTACTGGCGAGCGCCCACCTGGGGGTCGAAGTTGCTGTTGGAGAAGGTCAGCCGCACGGCTTCATTGGGGCTGTTTCTCACGGCCTCTTCGGTGTAGTTGGTGTAGGCCCGTTCGGTGAACCGCATCAAGAACATATTGGAGTCTCCTGAGTGCTGAGGTTGGACTTTCGGGTCAGGTCTTATGCGTTAGGACGACTTTGGAGCAGGTGGTGGTGGGGTCGTATCAGGGCGTCTTTCATCCGCGAAAGTATGGAGAAAGGCCCTGGCTTTAGGCTCAGATTACTCTGAGGCCAGCCAGGGCCTATCCTAACTGCGGGGCAGGCATGGGTCAAGGAGCCTATGTTACCCCCACCCTGTGGGACCAAACGCGGCATTCGCGAGGTCGCATCAGGGACTCCAGTCCGGCTCCGCAACTGTTCCAAAGTCGTTGGTTAGGTTGGTTTGGCCGGAGCCATCGGCGTTCATTGCTCAGACATCATATCTACCTACCGGGTAGCCGTTCGTGCGGTGGACCCAGGTGATCATGCTTCCGTCAGGGGACCAATTGGGAGACCCATCTTGGTTGGCGGTGGTTGTGTTGTTGGTTATTCTCACCAAGTTGTCGCCGTTGCCGTCGCCGTCGCTGTCCACCGCGTCCATCACATAGATCTCATCGTTCACGGGGCAGCAGATGCTATCCCGGTCGGATGTGAAGACTATCTTTGTGCCGTCCGGAGACCAACTGGGTTCGGTGTCGGTATGGGAGTTGTTGGTGAGCCTGACCACGTTGGTCCCGTCCGATTGGTGATGTAGTCGTCGCCGCCCAGACTGAATGCCCTTCTAAGGTATTGGGGGTCTTCGGCACGGTCTTTCACGGTCAGAAATATGACAGGTGTCTGGTTGCCCCGGCTCCTGATGTCCTTGCAGATGTCCAGACCGCCAAAATCAGGGTCTTCCAGCATGATGTCCAAGACGACCAGGTCGGGTTGCTCTTCCTCTATAAGGTATAGGGCGGCCGGGCCATCCTCCGCTTCAAGGTATTGATACCCAGCGGACTTGATGGCAGGACCGACGAACGACCGGACGTTCACCTTGTCGTCAACGAACAAGATTTTGAAGTTATCGTTAGAGGCCAATACCTAGCTCTCCTTCCACTCCAAAGTGGGAAGCCCACATCCCCATTTTGACAAAAAAGGTGCATGGGATACTCAAGAAAACCTCACGGGAGTTGCTCGGAGGAACGGCCTGGGTTCTACAGTAGGGCAAATCGGCTCGCCCAATGGGTCTTCAAGTCCGCACGGCGTCAGCGGAACCCGCCAATTAGTCCTGTTTGTGCTATAGTTTATGGGCCGCTGGTACAGGCACGCAGCGCAGCGAATTCGAGCCTGGCGGCGCAATACCCCACACATCTCCAGGAATAAACCCATGCCC
Source organism: Chloroflexota bacterium (assembly GCA_002721995.1). Lineage (GTDB taxonomy): Bacteria > Chloroflexota > Dehalococcoidia > Lucifugimonadales > UBA3495 > UBA9611. The sequence continues at coordinate 32,037 of PBMF01000014.1, read as the reverse complement.
AAGATTTTGGTATCAGACCCCATCGGATCCGAGGGAGTGGCACTGCTCCAGTCCAAGGCCGATGTGGACGTAAAAACAGGAATGAAGCCTCCGGAGCTGCTGTCGGTTATCGGCGATTATGACGGGCTGGTGGTGCGCAGCGAGACCAAGGTGACCAAGGAGGTCATCGAGACGGCCAAGAAGCTGAAGGTGGTCGCCCGCGCCGGCATCGGCGTGGACAACATCGACCTGGACGCAGCCACCTCCGCCGGTATCGCCGTGGTCAACGCTCCCACCGGCAACACCGTGGCGGCGGCGGAACACACCATGGCCCTGATGTTGGCCCTGTCGCGAAACGTCCCCACCGCTCACCAGTCCCTGAAGTCGGGCGAGTGGAAGCGTAGCCAGTTCATGGGTGTGGAAGTCCGTAATAAGACCCTGGGCGTTTGCGGCCTGGGCAGAGTCGGTTCGGAAGTGGCCCACCGCGCCCAGAGCTTTGACATGAGGCTGGTGGGGTACGACCCCTTCGTTTCTCCCGACTACGCCCGGAGCAAGGGCATCGAGCTGCTCTCCCTGGAGGAGCTGTTGGCCGAGTCCGACTTCATCACCCTGCACACTCCGCTGACCGACGGCACTCGCGGCATGATCGGCAGAAAGGAAGTGGCCCTGCTCAAGCCCGGAGCCCGCTTGATAAACGTGGCCCGGGGCGAATTGGTGGACGAGCAAGCCATCCTGGACGGGCTGGATTCGGGCCAACTGGGCGGCGTGGCCCTGGACGTATTCGCTGAGGAGCCGCCGCAGAACACCAGGTTGGTGGACCATCCCAGGGTGGTGGTCACCCCCCATCTGGGGGCATCCACAGAAGAGGCCCAACGTGAGGTGGCAATCGAGGCCTCGGAGCAGGTGTTGGCGGTTCTGAACGGCGAACCGGCCCGTAACACGGTGAACGCGCCCTTCGTCGCCCCCGAGGTCCATGCCGTACTGGCCCCCCTCATGCCGGTAGCCACCGTGGTGGGCAAGCTGCTCACCCATCTGGCCGAGGGCCAATTTCTGGGGATCACCATCAGCTACCAGGGTGAGATCGCCGAGCACGACACCCGGTCGCTGCAGGCTGCCGTCCTCCAGGGCCTGTTGGAGCCGGTGAACACGGAGCAGGTCAACCTGATCAATGCGCCGGTGCTGGCCCGGGAGAGGGGTCTGAGCATAACCGAGCAGCACAACACCGCCGCCCAGGAATACTCCAATATCGTCAGCGCCACCGTGGAGACCAGTGAGGGCAAGATCACCCTGGCCGGCACGTCCATGCGGAACGAGCCCCACATCGTGAAGATCAACGACTATTGGCTGGATATCGTCCCGACCACCCCCTACATGCTGTTCGTGGACAACCAGGACCAGCCGGGTTCCATCGGCGCCGTGGGGACCATCGCCGGTAACCACAACATCAACATCAATTTCATGGAAGTGGGGCGGTTGAACCTGCGGGGCCGGGCCATGATGGTTATCGGTCTGGACGACCCGGTGCCCCCTGAGGTTATGTCTGAGATTCGGGACCTGGGCCATATCTATAACGTAAGGCTGGCCCACCTAGGCGCTCTGCACCAAAGCTAACACCGAACGATGCCCCGCGGGCGTCAGCAACAGGAGAAGACCAAATGGGTGACAAGATTGGCATCATGGGCGCCGGAGCGCTGGGCAGCTACGTCGGCGCTTTCCTGAGCAGGATCGGCGAAGACGCGACCCTCATCGATATGTGGCCGGAGCACGTCGAAAAGATGAAGAGCGACGGTCTCAGCGTAACCGGCAGTCAGGGACCCTTCACAGTGCCTGTCAAAGCCATGCACCTGACCGAGGCCCAAAGGATCGCCGAGCCCTTCGACTGGGTCTTCATCTCCATGAAGTCCTACGACACCGAGTGGGCCACCCATTTCATCAAGCGCTACGTGCGGGAAGACGGGTTCTTCGTCTCCCTGCAGAACTGCTGGAACGACGTTCCCATGGGCGAGATCGTTGGGGCCAACCGGCAGATGGGCTGCATCGCCTCCCACATCGAGGTTGCCCTTTGGGAGCCGGGTGAGGTCACCCGCGGCGGGGCCGTCGGCCGCGACTCGGGCCACGTGGTGTTCCGCGTGGGTGAGCAGGACGGACGCATCACGCCCCGTTCCGAGATGGTGGCCGGTCTCTTGGACAATATCGACGCCGCCTACGCCTCGGACAACCTCTGGGGCGAGCGCTGGGCCAAGCTCTGCCAGAACTCCATGGGCAACGGGATTTCCGCCGCCACCGGGCTGGGTTCCCAGTCAATGGCTGAAGACCCCCGCTGCCGGCTGATCCGCATCAACCTGGCTAAGGAGGGCGCCCAGGTTGGCTTGGCCATGGGACTGAACGTGGTTGCCATCAACGGGCAGGCCGCCCAGACCTGGGCCGATGCCGACAAGGGAGACGTTTTCGAGGAACTGGACGCCCACATGTCCGCCTCGGGCGGCCGGGTCAACTGGCTGGCCTCCATGGCCCAGGATGTGTACAAAGGCCGCCGCTCGGAGATCAATCTCATGAACGGCCTGGTCGCCCAGAAGGGCCGGGAATTGGCCATTCCAACCCCCTTCAACGACGCGGTTATCGAGGTTATGAACGGCATCGACGATGCTACACTGAGCCAAAATGAGGCCCACGTGGACCGCATAATGAAGGCGGTGGGCCGCTAGGCACGCTGGGGGTATCCCATGATTATAAAGGTTGAACCAGCCGAGTTCTTCATGTACCGGGTGATCATGATCGCCAACCTGGAGAATCCGGACCCCGAGGACCAGGAGATTCGCGACTACCTGGAAGCCAATGAGCTGGAGCCCAAGTACCGCAGCGAGGGCGACTTCGAGGGACGGCACAGCGAGTCCATGCAGTTCGGCGGGTGCTACCTGGGCCGCCATACCGGCGAGATCAACCTGATCCAGCAGCGGTACATCGAGCGGGAGATCATCACCCACGAGATCAACCGTCACCTGGGAGAGTCGGACGACCCGGTGGTGATCCCCGACGAACGTCGGGAGTCCGCAGTGGCCGAACTGCTCCGGACCTTCCACGTGGACTCGTCCTTTGAGGAGCAGCCGGACGGTAAGTTCTCGGTGGTCCTGGACGGCGACGTCGTGCGCCAGGCCGCACGGACCCTGCTGGCTGGCTAACCCGGCGCAAGAGAGACAAAAATAGGCCCGTCCCGATGAATCGGGACGGGCCTATTTTTATTTGCGGAATGGAGCGGGTGATGGGAATCGAACCCACGTGGCCAGCTTGGAAGGCTGGAGCTCTACCATTGAGCTACACCCGCCTGCTCCCCCATCAATGGCAGCCCGTTGATGGAAGGACTACCGAATTATAGATGGTAGCGGTTCTCCGTGCCAGACCGTGGGGTGACTGGGGCCCGATGTTTCTTTAGAATACCTGCCTCTAACCCGGCCAGTGAGGAGTATTCAGATGGCAGTGGAAAGAATGCAATACCCGGACATCGCACCGGCGGGACCCACCTACAGCCGCGCCGTTAAAGCGGGCAACATGCTGTTCATATCGGGCTGCACCGCCCGGGGCACCGATTCCAAGGGCAAGTCCATGATGGAGCAGCTGGACGTGACGCTGGGCCGTCTCGTGGCGGTGGCGGCCGAGGAAGGGTTCGGCCCCGGCAACTTCGTCAAACTGACCACCTTCGTGACCAGCATCCCTGACTACCAAGCGGACTCGGACAAGATGCGGGAGTTGATGGCCAAGCACTTCCAGGACATGTATCCCGCCAACTCGCTCATCGGCATCACCGCCCTGGCCGAGCCGGGTCTGGACGTGGAGATCGAGGCCATACTGGTACAGGATTAGCCGCTGAATCCAGCGCCCCCGTCCGGCATCAAAATTCACATGGGATGGTTCCTGAGCAAGTCCGGTTCGATTGTGGTGCTGCTCCTGGTGTCGCTGGTTGCCGCCGTGCTGTTCGCCCCGCAGCTACGTTCCTTCTTCCTGAACCTGCGGGGGGAGACGGTCAGCATCGTCGACACGTCGGCCCGGCCCGGCCCGATTCCACGGGCACCCGAGACCTCAAGATCATCACCGTGCTGGGACGGGACGGCATCCCCGCCATCCTGGAGCCCCAATTCGCCACCTCAGCCCAGGCGCTGGGACAGATGGACCTGGGGGAGCGGGTGCTGGGCGTGTCCATCAACAGCGAGCACCGGGCCTACCCCCTGAACCTGCTCTCGCGTCACGAGATAGTGAACGACACCGTCGGCGGCAAGCCCATTGCCGTCACATGGTGACCCCTCCGCTTCACGGGCATAGTGTATGACCGAGAGATTCAGGGCACCGAGCACACCTTTGGCGTGTCGGGCAAGCTCATCATGAACGCCCTGGTGATGTATGACCACCAGTCGGAGACTCTCTGGAGTCAGTTCCTCAGCCGGGGCGTGAAGGGCCCCCAGGTGAACCAGGCACTGGAGATCGTGCCCGCCGTGCAGACCACCTGGCAGCAGTGGCTCAGCCTTCACCCCGACACCCTGGTCCTGGACAAGCGGGGCCGGTACCAGGGCGACACCTACGAGGGTTATTACCGGGGCGGGTCGGCGGCTTCCTGGGCGAGTCAAACAAGGACAGACGTCTGCCCGGCAAGGAACTGGTCATGGGTATGACGGTGTCGGGGTTGGCCAAGGCCTATCCCTTCAGCGCCATCGCGGGGCGCAGCGTCATCAACGACCATTTCGCCGGGGAGGAGGTGGTGGTGACCTTCGAGTCCCTGTCCGAAAGCGGTGCGGCGTTCCAGAGGCGGTTGGACGGGCGGACTCTGACCTTTGAGCCGTCGGCGCCTCGGGACGGTGTGGCCCTCATGCGGGACCAAGAAACGGGCAGTCTATGGCAGGTGCTTACCGGCCAGGCGGTTGAGGGGCCGTTGTTTGGGGAGAGGCTGGATCGGCTGCCCTCCCACTATTCTTTCTGGTTCGCCTGGAGCGACTTCCACCCCCGGTCCGAGCTCTACACCTCGGCGGCGGGTTAGACTTGACCCAGCATCTGGGCGGCGTTTCTCACGCGGCGGCCCCACCACTCCGGGCCTTCCAGCACGTACTTCCACTCAGGGTTCTGCTGGGTGTCCCGCAGACCGGCCATGACTTCCCGGAAGACTGGCGCGTCGGCCTCGGCGAACTCGAAGTACCCCACAAAGTCGTAATTGCCCTGCAGGCCGTAGCCCTCGGGGGCGTGGACCAGCCGGCGGTTGATGCTGGGCACCCCGGCGGCGCTGGCCAGGGCGTGGCCCTTGACCACGATGTTCTCGTTCTCGTCGTAGCGGGGCAGGAAGAAACTCTCCCGGTGGAGAAAGTCCATCTGCCACCAGGCGTCGGTCTTGTTCATGGGCGTCACCGCCGCCAGGGGGTGGGTCTCGCCGTTGTTGGGCGGCATGGCGTGGGCGTAGGCGAACTGGGTCATGGCGTGGCTGGTGTAACTGCGGGGCCGCATCACCCCGGCCAGGGTCTCCACCGAACCGCCCCGTTCTTCTATTAGAGTACGCAGCCCGTCCTCGTACTCTTTGATGGGGGCCAGGGTCGCGCACTCCAATCGCACCATCCCGTGGGCCTCGGACACTGCCGGGTGAATGATCTGCTGGTCGTTGGTCAGCCCCGCCTCCGCCCGCAGCAACTGGAACCGTCCCCGGCTGAAGGCGTCTTCCGACGGCGCGCCGTCAACGTCGTGGGCGTTCTCCATGTCCCCGCCTAGCCCGTCGATGGCCCGTGCCAGTTCCGTCTCGTCTTCGGCGTCCGCCAGGGTCACAAAAAGAAAAAGCTGATGCCCAGTGACGGTGGTGGTCATGTTCAGGTCTTGGGGTTGCATGGTGGAGGGCGCTCCTTTGACGGTATAACGAGCGGTCGGTCTATCTTGTCGAGCTTAATCGAAAAGGGCGTCCGCATCGGCATCTCGACCAAGAGCCCGGTACACATATGCCAGGTTGTTGCGGCTTGCGAGGGTGTCGGGGTGTTCGGCCCCCAAGACCCGCTCGCTGACCTCCAGGTTAAGGGCGTGCATGTCGGCGGCTTCATCGAAGCGTCCGGCGCTATGGTAGGCGTTGGCCAGGTTGTTGCGGCTTCCGAGGGTGTCTGGGTGTTCTGTCCCAAACAATCGCTCTCGAGCCTCCAAAACGCGTTGGTTCAATTTGAAGGCGTCATCGAATCTTCCGGCACTGGTAAATGCGTTCGCCAGATTGTTCAGGCTGGTCAATGTGTCGGGATGCTCGGATCCTAATATACGCTCTCTAGCTTCCACCGTCTCACGCATGATTAGTAAAGCTTCTTCATAATATCCAGCTTGACCATAAGTGGCGGCGAGGTTGTTACGGCTGACGAGGCTGTCGGGATGGTCAGGCCCCAAAATTTGATTTTGGCGTTCAATTGTCTTCTTGAGCAGTGGGACGGCGTCATTGTATCGGGCGCATTGACTGTAAGTGGCAGCGAGGTAGCTACAGTTTCTTAGGGTATCAGGGTGATCTGGCCCCAACACCCGGTTCCTGGATTCCAGAGTGAGCTCAAGAATTAGAATGGCCTCATTGAATTGGCCTGAATTCGCATAGTCGGCACCAAGGTTACTCCGGCTCAAGATCGTACTGGGATGGTCGGGACCCAAAACCTTTTCTTGGACCTCTAGGGTTTGTCTGTGGAGTTGGCAGCTTCAAGAAATCGTCCGGCTTGACTGAGGTTCGAAGCGAGATTATTTAAGCTGTTAAGGGTATTGGGATGCTCCGGTCCAAAAACTCTCTCTTCAACCTCCAGATTCGCCGCGTATATACGCGCGGAGTCATCATAGTGGCCAATCTTGGAATAATTGATAGCTAAGTTGTTGCTGAACGAAATCAAGGCCAAGTCTTCTTGGTCAATGTGGGTGTATGCCCACCGTGACAATTGCTCGTAATGTGGGAACTCATCCGGTGGGGGCGGATATCCAGATTCGTCAATTTCTGCTAACCGTCGCGTGGCGCGCTCAAGGGTAATCCGCAATGTCCTAGCCGGGCTTATGGCAGCGATTAATGCTTTAGTTAGAGAGTGGAGCGTGATTTCATTCCCGCTTATTGATAGAACTGACCTGCGGGCGCATTTGTCGAAGAAATTGACTATAGCCCCGCCATCCAGCCCGGTCAGTGCCAATGCCAAAGGCATCGGGATTGGTAGGTCGGCCGTGTATCCCAGATGCGCCAACGCCGCTCTAGTATCTGGCTCCAGAGCATCTACCGGACGTCGCAGCGCATTGAACAAGGATTCGGTCTGTGGGATTTGTAATCCGGCAGTCTGCATTTGGAACCGGTCAAATTGCAATGGGTTGGGAGACTCTCGCAGCTCTTCCAAAAGCCTTGCAGGGTTTTCATTCGGGGAAGACAATTGCACCGCTAGGGCTTCCACGGCGCGGGGGAGGCAGCCCACTTCATTCACCAAATCTCTGAACACAGGCTGCCTGGAATCATGGCGGTCATTTCGGCAAAGGATCCTGACGGTTGCTTCGGGGTCCAAGACCCCAATCGGTTGAAAGACGATTCCGGCAGGCAGCACCCCTTCCCTGCTGTCTTGGCTGGTCACCAACAGCGTGACTTTTCCAATTTCGTTTAGAAGGCCGTTCAACTGGTCCAGGTCGGCGAGGTTGTCGATTACCCAAAGGGTTTTGTTGGGCAGTGCTTGGAGGCGCCGCCGGACTTGAAACAAAAGCTCAGCATCGTTGCGACCTTCCCGTTCAATACCCAAATGTGGTGCAAGAGCAATTATGGTTTGAATCGGCGTTTCGCCGCCAGAAACCCAAAAGCCTTTGCGCTTGGACTTCTGCACGAATTCGGCAGCAAGTTGAGATTTCCCCGTTCCCGGGCCACCGGTTAGCGCAACGTGGTTGCCGTGTCTGAATGCATCGGTGGTGGCTTTCAGCTCGGCATCACGGCCAACAAACCGCCGGCCGATCGACCGGGGCCGTGCTGCCCAATAGGTAAGCTCCGACTTCCAGACGCTGTAACCGTTGGTCTTTCTGCCCAGCCACTTACTGACCAGTGGAACAACTTTTCCGACCAGATCTAATATCGCGATGATTAGCTCGGCAATTCCCATAGGACCACCTAGAGGTATCTGCAGCTTCCCACGGTAGTAATATGCAGGGAATCGGATTCTAAACCGTGCGGCGTCCGCCCCGCCGTCACCCCAACCAACCTTGAGTGGCCCCTTATATATGGGTACAATTGTTGGGCCGCGCCGACCCGGAGACTGGGTTATGTCATTCGACCCCATTAATCGGCGCCTCAGCGATTTTTTGGAGTTGGCCGTGCCTAGCAGCGACAAAAAGCAGTGGCAGAAGGAAACTTTGGAGCCGGCGGTCAAGAGATTTCCGGAACGGCGGGAGAATTTCCAGACCGACAGCGGTCTGACCATCGGACCCCTCTACAGCCCCGAAGACCTGACCCCCCAGGACCTGGACTACAACCGGGACCTTGGTTACCCCGGCGAGTTTCCCTACACCAGGGGCGTCCAACCCAACACCTACCGGGGCCGGGTCTGGACCATGCGCCAGTACTCGGGCTACGGCACCGCCGTCGAGACCAACCAGCGCTATCGCTATCTGCTGGACAACGGCCAGACCGGCCTGTCGGTGGCCTTTGACCTGCCGACCCAGATCGGCTACGACTCGGACCACGAACTGGCCAAGGGCGAGGTCGGCAAGGTGGGAGTGCCCATCTGCAGCCTGGCGGATATGGAGACCCTGTTCGACGGCATCCCCCTGGACAAGGTCAGCACCTCCATGACCATCAACGCTACCGCCTCCATCCTGCTGTGTTTCTACATCGCGGCGGCCAAGAAGCAGGGCGTCTCCCAAGACCAGATCAGCGGCACGGTGCAGAACGACATCCTCAAGGAATACATCGCCCGGGGCACCTACGCCTACCCGCCCCGGCCGTCCATGCGGCTGGTGGTGGACGTCTTCAAGTACTGCGCCGAGAACGTGCCCAAGTGGAACACCATCAGCATATCCGGCTATCACATGCGCGAGGCCGGGGCCACGGCCGTGCAGGAGCTGGCCTTCACCTTCGCCAACGCCATCTCATATGTCCAGGCGGCCCTGGACGCTGGGCTGAAGATAGACGACTTCGGCCCCCGGCTGTCCTTCTTCTTCGTGGCCCAGAACAACCTGTTTGAAGAGGTAGCCAAGTTCCGGGCGGCCCGTCGGATGTGGGCCCGGATAATGAAGGACCGCTTCGGTGCCAAGGACCCGCGCTCCATGATGCTGCGCTTCCACACCCAGACGGCGGGCGTCAGCCTGACGGCACAACAGCCAGACAACAACCTGATCCGCTGCACCATCCAGGCCCTATCTGCCGTCCTGGGAGGGTCCCAATCTCTGCACGTGAACTCCCGGGACGAAGCCCTGGCCCTGCCATCGGAGGAGTCGGCCCAACTGTCCCTGCGCACCCAGCAGATACTGGCCTACGAGAGCGGCGCCGCCGACGTGGTAGACCCCCTGGGCGGTTCCTATTATGTGGAGAACCTGACCAACGAGCTTGAGGCCCAGGCACTGGAGTACATCAAACGCATCGACGACATGGGCGGATCGGTGGAGGCCATCGAGCAGGGCTTCCAGGTCAAGGAGATCGGGGACGCCGCCTACCGGCACAAGCAGGAAGTGGATTCGGGCGACCGGACCATCGTCGGGGTGAACCGGTTCACCACCGAAGAAGAGCCCATCGAGGGCTTGATGCGGGTGGACGAAGCGGCGGCCAAGACCCAGATCGACCGGCTGGAAAAGCTCCGGAAAGAGCGGGACGGGGGTAAGGTAAAGGCCGCGTTGGAGCGCCTTTCCCAGGCGGCGTCCGGTGATGAAAACACCGTCCCCGCCATCTTGGAATGCGCCGAGAATTACTGCACTTTGGGGGAGATCAGCCAGGTGCTAAGGGACGTTTTCGGCGAGCAGGAAGAGTCCTTTACCTTCTGATCTGAGACCAGTGCCAGGTCATATTACCCGGCGATTTAGCCTCATAAGTAAACATAACAAGGTATAAGTGGAGAAATGTCATGCCCGATTTGATACTGACTGAAGAAGAGCAGATGCTCCAGACAACGGTCAGGGATTTCGTGGACCGGGAGATAGCACCCAAGGCCAAAGAGTCAGATGAAAAGGCTGAGTTCCAGTGGGACAACTGGCGGGGTCTGGCCGACCTTGGTCTGACCGGTCTGGGCATCGACACCAAGTACGGGGGCAGCGGCCCGGCCGGCTACCGGCAGGTCTCCATCGCCGCCGAGGAAGTGGCCCGAGGCGACGCCTCCACCAGTGTAAGCTGGCTGGCCCACTTGGCCTTGGGAACGGCCTGCATCGACCGCTTCGGCAACGACGAACAGAAGGACCGGCTGCTCACTCCCCTGGCATCGGGCCAGGCCGTGGGCGCCTTTGGACTGACCGAGCCCAGCGGCGGCTCCGACGCCGCAGCACTGCAGACTACTGCAACCGAGCGGGACGGTACCTACTTCCTCAACGGCAGCAAGATGTTCATCACCAACGCCTCGGTGGCCTCGACCATCGTGGTGTTCGCCACCGAAGACCGCTCCCAGGGTTACAAGGGCATCAGCGCCTTTCTCGTCGACAAGGACTCGCCGGGACTGACCATCAACCCCATGCACGGCAAGCTGGGCATGCGCAGCTCCACCACCGACGAGCTGGTCTTCCAGGACACCCCGGTCAGTTCCGAGAACCTGCTGGGAGAGCGCGGGCGGGGTTTCAACCACGCCATGGAGATACTGACCCAGAGCCGCATCATCATCGCTGCCCAGAGCGTGGGCATCGGCCAGTCGGCCCTGGAAGCTGCGGTGCGGTTCGCCCAGCAGCGGGAGACCTTCGGCAAGCCCATCGCCCAGCACCAGGCCATCCAGTTCATGCTGGCCGACATGGCTGTGGGAGTGCACGCAGCCCGGGTGGCGACCATGAACGCCGCCACCCTCATGGACGCTGGACAGCCCTTCCTGCAGGAGGCGTCCATCGCCAAGCTTATGGCCTCGGAGATGTGCATCAACGTGGCCGACAAGGCCATCCAGATACACGGCGGGGCCGGATATTTCCAGGAGGCCGGGGTGGAGAGGATCTTCCGGGACGCCCGGGTGACCACCATCTATGAAGGAACGTCCGAGGTGCAGCGGCTGCTCATCGCCCGGCAGTTGATGCAGCAGTACCCGGTATAGGGGCTGGTCTGGGTTTCAGTAAGCATGTTGGTGGCGGAAAGTTCCCCCCCCCCTACCCCTCCCCCGCCAGCGGGGGAGGGGACAGTGTCTGACGATTAGAGAGGAGACAACGCAAAGTGACTGAGGTCTGCACGGTTAATTACATCGACCACGTGGGCGTGGCCGTAAAGGACATAGAGGCGTCGCTGGCCTTCTTTAAGAAGGTCTTTGATGTGCCCGATGCTGAGATCGAGTTGATGGAGGACCAGGGCGTCCGCGCCACCCTGATAGAGGTGGGCCAGACTCGCCTGGAGCTGTTGGAGCCCACCGGCCCGGAGACCGGAGTGGGCCGGTTCATCGAACGCCGGGGCGAGGGCCTGCACCACCTGGCCTTGAACGTCACCGATATCGCGGGTAAGTTGCAGACGCTGAAGACCCTGGACCTGGAGCTGATCGACCAGGAGCCCAAGGAGGGCCTATCGGGGACCATCGCCTTTGTGCATCCCAGGTCCGTGTTCGGAATATTGACCGAGTTGGTGGAGAGTAATCCCTAATCATGCAGGACAACAACAGGCCCACCAGAGTGTTGGTGGCAAAGCCGGGACTGGACGGACACGATCGCGGGGCCAAGGTCATCGCCCGAGCCCTCAGGGACTCGGGTATGGAGGTTATCTATACGGGGATACGTCAGAGCCCCCAGATGATCGTGCAGGCGGCCAGTCAGGAAGACGTGGACGTGATTGGGATGAGCATCCTCTCGGGCGCCCACCTGGAGATACTGCCCGAGATCATGACCCTCATCCAGGAACAGGGCATGGACGACGTTATCGTGGTGGTGGGCGGAATCATCCCCGAGGTTGACCGTCAGCCCTTGAAGGACCTGGGGATCGCCGAGGTCTTCGGTCCCGGCGCGCCCACCGGCTCCATCGTTGACTACATTCAAGAGAGTATGAGTGCCCGGTCTAAACCCTAGTTACTGGCCGGCATAAACTGACATAACTGTCAGTGATGCTCATGTGCGACATAACAGGCATGGCCACGCCTGGGAAACCGGTTTTCCTTGACAGGCAAACGTGGGCAGAATCTATAATTGTCATCGGTCATTTGAAGGGTTTGGATAGGCTCGATGCATTACAACTTGGCTCAGTTGTTGAAGGAGCCTACCGGGTCGACCAGAGACTACGAAGTAGACGAAAGTTTCACCGGCCCTGAAGATGGCTCGGACCGGGCCCAGGGATGGGTCAAGGTCATTCGGACACACCACGGTGTGTTGGTGCGGGCCAAACTGGACTTGCGGGTGAAATTGTCCTGCAGCCGGTGCATCAGCCAGTTCGAATACGGGTCCGAATTAACAATGGAAGAAGAATGCTTCGCCACGGTTGATCCGGAGACTGGCCGCAAAGTCGATCCTCCGGAAGAGGCGGACGGTGTGGCCCATCTGGATGCCCAACACGGCCTGGACATGAGCGAGTTCGTCCGTCAGTACGCCATCACCGAGGTGCCCATAAAGCCGTTGTGCCGAGACAAATGTCTTGGCCTGTGTACTGAGTGCGGAGCGAACCTAAACGAGGAAAAATGTAAATGTGAAGCTTCCTCCATAGACCCGCGGTGGGAGTCGTTGGCGGAGCTTTTAACCGAGAGCCTGGAATAGACCGGCCTTCTCCTTCGTAATACTTCTTTAGCATCGAGTGATAATCCAGGGGTTCAATCTAGAGGCCCCTTTCCGGCACATAACCCGGACATGAACAGAGACCGGGACTTTCCCACTCCAGTCTCCCATTCGCTTGAAAAGTGTACCTCTACGCCTTTGCCTGGTAGAATGACCGGCGGCGGCCGAAATGTGCACCTGACGCAAGGCCAGACCAAAAGGACGTGACCGATTATGGGTGCGGTACCCAGGAAGAAATTGACCAGGGCCCGGAAGGGTCGGCGGCTGGCTTCATACAAGCTCAGCCCGCTCCACCCCGCGCTATGCTCACGCTGCCGCAGCGCCAAGCTGCCCCACACCGTGTGCCCTCAGTGCGGGTTCTATCGCGGCCGCCAGGTAATAGAGGAGACCGTCTAGCCATTCCCGGAGCATTGGCTCCTTGGATGACAGACATCGCTCCCAGGCGCGATTGATTACATTATGTACGATAAGTGCAAAAAAAGGGGAATACAGGAGTGGTTTTCAGGTTGTACTTTTTTCATGCTCTCCCATAAAATCCGGGGAGTTTCGAAATCCGGCCTGAATCGGTGGAGGTAGCTACGAGTACCGAAGTTGTAAATAATCGGGCTTATGTGTTCCCTGGACAGGGGTCGCAGAGTGTGGGCATGGGGGCCGAATTATTCGAGTCGTCCCAGGCCGCGCGTGAGACCTTTCAAGAAGCCGACGACAGTCTGGGGTTCCCGTTATCCCGTGTAATATTTGAAGGTCCTGCCCAGGAACTTCAGAACACGGCAAACTCCCAACCGGCAATCATGAGCGTGAGCGTCGCAGCCTGGCGGACCTGGCAGGAAATGTGTGGTCCGGAAGCTGCGGAGGCCCAAGCCGTGGCCGGACACAGTCTGGGTGAGTACACCTCTCTTGTTGCCGCTGGCGTCATCGATTTTTCCGACGCCGTCCAGTTGGTGCGCAAGCGCGGTGAACTGATGAACCAGGCTGCGGTGAACCGCCCCGGGTCCATGGCGGCCATATTGGGGTTGAACGAGCTGGCCTTTGCCCAGATATGCGGCGAGACCGGCGTTGAGTTGGCGAACATCAACACCGATGACCAGATTGTGATCAGCGGTGATAAAATTGCAGTAGCCCGGGCGATGGACTTGGCGTCCGCCCGTGGCGCGAAAAAGACTATCCCTCTACCTGTCAGCGGGGCGTTCCACTCCTCGCTCATGGTGGAAGCAGAAGCGGGCCTGGCCGACGCCATCGGAGGCCTGACTTTCAAGGACCCCAAGATGCCGGTGATCGGCAACTGTGAGTCCAAACCGTTGACCACCGGGGACGAGATTCGTTCCGAGTTGGTGAACGGTCTCTGCCAATGCGTACAGTGGAAGAATTCGGTCCGCCATATGGTCGACTCCGGTGTAACGGAGTTCGTGGAGTTCGGCTCCGGCGGAGTGTTGGCAGGTCTAATCAAGAGAATCGATCGAGGCGTCAAGGTAACCGCAGTGTCAGACTCCGTAGCCATGCGGAAGCTGGCTGAGATAGAAGCCTAGCCCCTCGACTTTCATATGGTGACCCCCATGGAACGGGTTAATTTTACCGACCAAAGGCGACTGGCAAGAACGGCGGCTCTGCAGTCACTATTCGCCGCGGATGTCCGCAGTACCTGGTCCAGTCCAAACTTCGAATGGTTGGACGAAGAAGAGGAACTGCCGGAGAGTTCTGTAGAATTCGCCAGGCGGCTTCTCACCGGTGTGGCCAAGAGTCATTCCGGCCTGGACAACGTAATCACCCGCTATGCGCCGGCTTGGCCGGTGAGCCAGTTGTCGCTCATCGACCGCAATATCCTCCGCATAGCGCTGTTTGAGTTGATATATACCCCCGAGACTCCGCGTAAGACCGCCATAAACGAGGCTGTGGAGTTGGCTAAAATCTTTGGAAGCGATAGTTCAGCACGGTTCGTTAACGGGGTGTTAGGCTCCGCAATGTCTGGACTGGAGACGGGAGAGATCGCTCCCATCGAGTCCGTGCCTTAAGGGAGATGAGTCATTGACCACTGTATATGACAGAGTTAAGACCATCGTGGTCGACAAGTTGGGTGTTGAGGAAGACGAAGTGACGGAGACCGCATCGTTCGTCGATAACCTTAACGCCGATTCCCTCGACCTGGTGGAACTGATAATGGCGTTTGAAGAGGAATTCTCCACACCGGATAGCCAGCTGGAGATATCAGACGAAGACGCCGGGAATATCGCGACGATCAACGACGCCGTAGCCTATCTCAAAGCGCACGGCGCCTCGGACTAACCCCCGCCGGAATACCTAGCTGCGGGCTGAAGTGGGGTGACGGTGGGAGCCAGCTTACGGACCTACATCCGTCACCGCGTCTTCTGTTTTCTCTTTACCCATTTCGGAATTTCCCTTCCAGGTCCCGTGGGCCGTCCGGTGCCGGCCTGGCGAGACATAACAAGGGAAAATGCCTTGCGCCACGCCTGTGATTCAGCATTTATGTTAATTCCGGGGTAAAAAAGTAACCTGGAATCTGCCTGATATCTCCAGCCAAATGGCCCTTCGGCCCGGCTTGGTTTCCCAGTCTTACTCTTCAAAAAATAATCGAGCCGGTACGGGAGGTTGGAAACCATGACTTCTTTCGATCAGGGCAGTCCAATCCCTGGGACTTCCGGAGCTAATCCCGACGCATCTTTCGCGGATGACCCGCCCATGTTGGACCTGGACCAAGTCGCCGTTCAGGTCCGGAGTTGCACCTCCTGTCCGTTGCATGCCGGCCGCACCAATGCGGTGCCCGGGGAAGGCAACCCCAACGCCGACGTCATGTTCATCGGTGAAGGGCCCGGCTATCAGGAAGACCGCCAAGGCCGCCGATTCGTGGGTCCGGCGGGCCAACTCCTGGAAGGGCTGTTGGCGTCCATCGGCACCAACCGGGAGGAGGTCTTCACCGCCAACATGGTCAAGTGCCGCCCGCCCGGCAACCGGGACCCGGCCCCCGCCGAAATGGCGGCCTGCACCAAATATCTGGACCGGCAGATAGAGTTGGTCAACCCCAAACTGATCGTCACCTTGGGCCGCTTCGCCCTGGGGCGTTATTTCCTCGGAGAGGGCATCACCAGGGCCGGAGGCAAGCTGCGGGAGAAGGATGGCCGGTTGATTTTTCCCGTTCTCCACCCCGCCACGGTGTTGCGCGCGGCGAACCTAAGGCCCACAATGATAGAAGACTTCAAAGCGATTGCGGAGATTCTGGAGAATGCCTCCGAAGGTCCGGGGCCGGAGTTGGACGATAGCGTCGTCTCAGCCCAGCAAGAGACCCGGTTGTCCTTCGTCGATGGCCCGGAACCCCCATTCGTTTCTGCCGCGCCGGCCGAGATTTCCACCGTCAACGTAGAAGAAGCGCCCCGGCCCGAACAGCTGAGCATGTTCTAGTGGCCGATTTTCAAATCCACACATAGGAACAAGTAACACGGTGACATCTCAGCTACGCGTCATTCCCCTGGGAGGCCTCGGGGAGATCGGCAAAAACATGATGGCCTTCGAGTATGAAGACGATATCGTGATCGTCGACTGCGGGGTCCAATTTCCAGAGGAAGGCATGTTCGGGGTGGACTTGATCATCCCCGATGTTTCCTACCTGGTTGAGCGGGTTGATAAAGTCCGGGCCATCCTCATCACCCACGGNCACGAGGANCANATCGGGGCATTGCCATTNATCCTGCCCCAACTCCAGTGCCCGGTCTACGCGCCCCGGTTGGCCCACGGCCTCATCACCGCCAAGTTGAAGGANCGGCGGGCGGCCCGTGNCAGCGTGGTGGAACCCATCGACCCTGGNGTCATNCACCAATTCGGGAACGCCTTTGAGGTGTCCTGGTTCNGGGTCTGCCACAGCATCCCCGATGCCATGGGAATCGCCATCGGCACGCCCCTCGGCACGATCATCCACACCGGCGATTTCAAGATCGACCACACACCGGTGGACGGACGCATCTTCGACCTGCCCTCCCTGGCCCACTACGGTGACGACGGCGTGCTGCTTTTGTGCTCCGATTCCACCTACGCCGAGGTGCCCGGCTACACCACTTCTGAGCAGGTGGTGGGCGAGGCATTGGACCGGGCCATCGGTGAAGCGGAGGGCCGTGTCATGGTGGCCACCTTCGCGTCCCTGGTTTCCAGGGTCCAGCAGGTGGTCGATGCCGCAGAGAAGTACGGCCGCAAGGTCAGCATCGTCGGCCGCAGCATGGTCGATACTGTGGCTGTGTCCACCGAGCTGGGGTATCTGACCATCCCACCGGGCATCCTGGCGCCGCTCAGTGAGACCCGGAAACTGCCTCCGGAGAAAGTCATCCTGATGACCACCGGCAGTCAGGGCGAGCCAACGTCAGCCCTGGTCCGTATCGCCAAGCAGGAACACCGGGACGTAAACATCGCCGCTGGGGATACGGTCATAATCTCTGCGACCCCCATCCCAGGCAACGAACTGCCCGTCAGCCGCACCATCGACAACCTGCTGCGCCAGGGCGCCAAAGTGATTTACGACCGCATCGCCACCGTCCACGTCCACGGCCATGCCAGCCAGGAAGAACTCAAGCTGGTGCTGCGGCTGGTCAGGCCCCGGTATTTCATCCCGGTGCACGGCGAGTTCCGCCACCTGACGGCCCACGCCCAATTGGCCTGGGACCTGGATGTTGCCAAAGAAGGTATCTTCATCATGGAAGACGGCGATGTGTTGGAACTGTCGGAAGATGGCTCAAACATGGCCGAGCGCGTCTCCGCCGGCCCCATCTTCGTGGACGGCCTGGCCACCCGGGACACCGATAGCCCTGTGTTAAGCCAGCGGCGCAGCCTGTCCAAAGACGGCGTGGTTGTGCTGGTGGTGACCACCGACAAGGAGAACGGAAATCTGTTGGGCGAGCCCACGGCTGTGGCCAGCGGCTTTCTGGACGACTCGGAATCCGGCACTCTGTTTGAAGAATTGAGCGCCGCTGTGGCCAAAGACCTGAATGCCGGAGACGTCCGCCACGAGGAAATCGAAGATTTGAAGGCAAAAGTCAGAGAAACTGCCCGCAGCTTTATAGCTGGCTCTGCCCGCCGTTCCCCTATGATAATTCCAGTGGTCTTGGAGGTTTAGCCGGACCACTCGCCGGATACCGGTCATAATGACTGCCACTGGAGGGATAAAGTGGCCAGTTCAATTGGGCGGAAGCGGGGTAATACCGCTTCGCCATCGATAAAGGAACTCATCTCCGGAACGCCTGGGTCGTTGATCGACGCCGTGGTCATCTTGGCTATCGGTCTGTCGGCCGGACTCTACCTCGGATATTCCACTGGCGCCCGCGAATGGACCGTAGAGGCGCTTGGCTACGGCTGGGCCCCTGTGGGGCTCTGGGTTGCCGCAACATTGGGCGCGCTCCGCTACAACCGTTACCTTCTCTTTTTCCATTGGCGTCGCTGGGTGATTGCCGCGGCGCTCACGGCCATTTCCATCAGCGTCCTTTCCACCTTCTTCCCGGCCGATGGGGCATTGGAACACGTTAGTCTGGGCGGAAAATGGGGAGCTGTGCTCGGCGGGACCCCCGCCATCTTGGCCGGACTCAAGATTGCGGGCATCGTTCTGGTCGTGCCACTGATCATCCGGCCCAAGCAGGCTGGGACCGTTTATTTCCGATACGGACGCAGGGGATTGGCCGGTCTGCAACTGGGGCTTGTCTATGCCTACGTGGGCGCCCACCTGGGGGCCCGATTCTTGGACCAACGCTTCCGCATCCTGCGCTACGGAATGCACCGCCAGTCCTCCGGCGGCAAGCTGCTGAAGATGATTCTGATCGGCCCCTCCAAGTCCCCGGTGCGCACGCGTGCCTACCAGGGCGACACGGAAGTCGCGCCCGACATGGGCTTTCACCCGGAACTGGAAGGCGATTTGGACCTCCCCGCGTTGAGCGGCCTGGATGACCTGCCGGGCAGCGACTTGGAAGGCGATTGGGAAGCGCCAAATCCGGGACTGATTCCCACCTGGGACGACAAGGAACCGGCGCCACGGAAAGCTCCAGCCCTGACTCGAGCCCCCGCCGCTCCCAAAGCAACGAAGGGCAGCAAGAGCGGGTGGGAGACCCCGGCGGTGGATTTGCTTTCTCCTCCCGATACCCACCACGCACCGGAAGCCGCGCTCCAAGAGATGGCCCGGCTGGTGGAGAGCACATTGGGCGACCACGGCGTGAGGGTGGAAGTCACCGACATCAAAGCCGGTCCCCGCATCGTCCGCTTTGGCCTGGTGCCCGGATGGGTGCCGAGGAAGGGGGAGTCCTCCCGGGCAACTCTGGGCCTGGACAAGGACAACGCCGACACCTCGGAATTGGAACGCAGCCGGGTCAAGGTGCAGAGCATCTTGATCCGTGAAAAGGACATGGCCCTGGCGCTGAAGACGCCATATCTGAGGATTGAGGCCCCCGTGCCCGGCGAGGCGCTGGTGGGTCTGGAAGTCCCCAGCCCTTCGCCCAGCAAGGTGCACCTGCGGGAGATCATGGAGACCCCGGCCTTCGGCCGTCTGGCGGCCAAGGGTGGTCTGCCCATTGCCCTGGGCCAGGACACCGGCGGCAGCCCTGTGGCCCTGGACCTGGCCGCTTTGCCCCATATGCTCATCGCGGGAGCCACGGGCAGCGGCAAGAGCGTCTGTATCAACTCCATCGTGGCGTCTCTGATGCTGACCAAGACCCCGGACCAACTCCGTATGCTGATGGTCGACCCCAAACGGGTGGAACTGACGCCCTTCAATGGCATACCCCACCTGATCGGCCCGGTCATCGTAGACGCCGAGGAGGTCAACCAGTCCCTCCGCGGCCTGATACGCGAGATGCTGGGCCGCTACAAGCTCATGGAAGAGGCTGGGGCCCGGAACATAGAGGGCTACAACAAGCGGGCCAAAGTGAAGATGCCCTTCCTGGTGTTGATCGTTGACGAGTTGGCCGATCTGATGATGGTGGGCGGTTTCGAGGTTGAGCAGAACCTGGTACGCCTGGCCCAGCTCGGCCGGGCCACGGGCATCCACCTGGTGTTGGCCACTCAGCGTCCCTCCGTGAACGTGGTCACCGGTCTACTCAAGGCCAACATCCCCGCCCGGGCTGCATTCGCCGTGGCGTCACAGGTGGATTCCAGGGTGATACTGGACGCCGTCGGAGCGGAGAAGCTGTTGGGCAAGGGCGACATGCTGTTGTTGCACAACGGTTCTCCCAAACCCAGCCGGGTGCAGGGGACCTTGGTCTATGACCAGGAGATCGACCATATCGTCGAGTTCTGGCTGGGCCAGGATGGCCCGCCAGTGCCTGTTATCAGCGTGGCGGAACCCGACGCCGAGGAGAACGAGGCCTCGGTGGACGCCCGCATCATGGAGGAGGCCCGTGAGTTGGCGGCCCGCAACCCCCAACTGACCAGCTCCTATTTGGAACGCCGCCTCAAGATCGGCCGGGGCAAGGCCGAAGAGGTGATGGAGACCCTGGAAGACGAGGGGTTCTTCGACCTGCGTTAGGACACCTTCTTTCTTCGCGATCGGATCAGAGGGCCCGGCTGGTAAAGTCTCCAGCCGGGCCGTTCTTTCTAAAGGTGCAGGCGGTTTGCTATCATGACGGCAGCCCCTGATTTCCGATTTTGTAAATACCCTTGCTGATAGACCTTCATACCCATAGCTATCCCCACTCCGACGACAGTTTTATGAGTGTCGATGAGCTGATAGAGGCTTCCAAGTCCAAGGGTCTGGACGGTATCTGCCTGACAGACCACGACAATTTTTGGACCGGTGAACAGGCCGCCGGACTTTCCAAAAAGCACGATTTTCTGGTGATACCGGGTTGTGAGATAAACACCGANGCAGGGCACGTCCTGGNCTTTGGACTCANNTCCTANGAGTTTGGGATGCACAANCCNGAGTTCCTAAGGGCATCGGTGGCAAAGGCGGGCGGCGCGTTGATNGCGGCCCATCCCTACCGGCGNCGCTTNCTGGAAGAGCCGGCGGAAAAACCGGGAATGAGGGACGAGATGCTGGACCGGGCTAGCGGNGACGAGTTCTTCCAGATGTGCCAGGGAATCGAGGCCGTGAACGGCCGCGGAACGGAGGTCCAGAACCGGTTTTCCCAGGACCTGGGCGGGCGGCTCAGCTTCAGCATGACCGCCGGCAGCGATGCCCACAAGGTGGAACAGATCGGGGCCGCGGCTACCGAGTTCGATAACCCCATCGCCGGTCTCAACGACCTTATCAGGGAGTTGAAGGGCGGGCGCTTTCGCCCGGTGGACCTGAGGAACGGCTCGGGGGCCGGCAACTAAATCCGTGTCTTTAGCGTATTAACGGGTATGTCAGAGATACTTAAAGTAGAAGACCTCACCGTTAGTTTTGGCACAAATGCCGGCCGGGTTAAGGCGCTTAACCGGGTGAACCTCACCCTGGAAGAGGGTCAGGTCTACTGCATGGTGGGCGAATCGGGAGCCGGTAAGAGCACTCTGGCCCTGTCCATCATGGGTCTTCTGCCCCAGAACACCGAGGTCTCCGACGGGCGAATCATGTTTCGGGATATTGACCTGCTGCGGGCCAGTCCGGAGCAGATGCGCGACCTGCGTGGCAGGGAGATTTCCCTGGTCTTTCAGGACGCCCAGGCGGCGTTGAACCCCATTGAGGCCATCGGCCCCCAGCTGGAAGAGGTCATCCTGGAGCACAGCGATATTTCCCTACGTAACGCCAACCGCATGGCCCAGGATATGCTCCGCGAGATGGGACTGCCAGACCCCGGCCGGATCATGGGCCAATACCCCTTTGCCCTCAGCGGCGGCATGTGTCAGCGGATCATGATGGCCATTGCCCTGGTACTGCGCCCCAAATTGCTTATCGCCGACGAACCCACATCCGGGTTGGACGTTACCCTCCAGGCGGAGATCCTCCAGAGGCTGAGGGACCTGGTCAAAGAGCAGAACGCCTCCATCCTGCTGATCACCCACGACATGGGCGTGGTGGCTTCCATGGCCAACAAGGTGGGGGTGATATACGCGGGAAACGTGGTGGAGAGCGCCGACGTGGTGCCCCTATTCCGCCGCTCCCAACATCCCTACACCTGGTCGCTGCTGCAAGCCCTGCCCCGGTTGGACGATCCCGGTAGAAGAATAGAGCCACTGCCGGGGAGTCCGCCCGACATGATCAACCTGCCCGAGGAATGTCCCTTTGTGCCCCGGTGCTTCAAGGCCAGGGCCGAATGCCGGGACAAACCCAAGCCCGAGTCCATAGAGGTTGAGGAGGGGCACTTCGTCGCCTGCTACAACCCGGTGATTCCCGAAGACACGCCTGCCGGGTAAAGGGCTAAGTCCGGGCGACTTCGTCCCCGACCAGTAGCTCCAGGGCCAACTCAGGTTCCAACCTGCCCCGCTTTATGGCCAGGTCGGTCTCCAGCAGACGGTTATAGCGCCAGGTGATTTCCGGCATGGTGTGACGCCGGGCTTGCTCGGCGGTCTTCCGCACCACAAAGTCCGACGAAGTTCCCAGCCGCCCTTTCAACTCACTCTGCGGTATGCCCCCGTCAATGGCGTCGCGGGCCAGGGCCAGCAGCCGTAGTTGACGTTCGACCATACTGATGATCTGGGGAGCGTCCCGGCCGTCTTCCTTCAATTGGTGAAGCAGCTTCAGCGCAATGGCCGGACGGCCGTCAACCATGGCGTCCACGGCGGCGAAGATGTTGGCCTCCCGCACCTGGGAGACCATCTCGCCCACGTCAGCTTCTTGAATCTCCCGGCCGGTGCAATACAGAGCCAGTTTTTCCAACTCCTGGTCCAACGTCCAGAGGTCGTTGCCCACCAGGTCGGTTATGGAGCGGATGGCCGACGGGCTGATTGACGCGCCCTTATCCTCAGCCGCCGACTTCACCCAGCGGGCCAGACCTTCGCCAGTCGGGGCGGCCAGTTCTTCCACTTGGGAGACCGGTGTCAGCATGCGCAGCAAAGCGTTGTTCGCACTCAGCGCCGCGTCGATGAAAATCAGGACTGTGGTGTCAGGCATCTGCGGGATCGCTTCCCCCAGCGGTTGCCAGGTGGACGATGCGCCGGAATCGCCGGAGGAACCGCGCCTTCTGCCCCTGCCCTGGGACTCGGCGGTGCCAAGCAGGCCCTCCACGATCACCAGGCGGTAATCGTCCATGAAGGGTAAGGCGTTGCACATGGCCAGCAACTCGCCCGGCTTGGTCTGGGAACCGATAAGCCGGTGCCGGTTGGCGTCCAGAACGTCGGCGGCGCCCGCCTCGGCGACGAGTGCGTCGAGACGTTGGGGGACCAGAAAACTGTCGCCGTGGAGCACGTGTGCCGGCAAAGGGGTTTCTCCGATTCGGGGTGGGACCAGCGGGCGGATTATATCACCGCATCCCTTATTTCACTCCCGGCAATTGTCGCATCGATTACCGTCAAAACCGGGCGATCCGCCGGCAGGTGGCGGCCTCAAGATTAGTGTGGTTTAATTGCACGGGCTTTGATAAGAAGCATCAAAATTCTTGATGGAGAGAACGCAGACAGATGGATTTCGCTCTTTTCTCCCACGTGCCTTGGCCGGAGGGATCCGACGCCAAGCAGGTCTACGACGACATCACCGAAGAGTTCATCCTGGGCGAAGAACTTGGCTTCAAGAGCGCCTGGATGGCCGAACACCACTTCACCCGCTATGGGCTGGGCGCCGCCCCCAACGTCCTGGCCAGCAACATCGTGGCCAAGACCACGACGCTGAGGATCGGGTCGGCGGTATTCGTATCCCCATTGCATCTGCCGGCGCGTTTGGCAGAAGAGATTGCGACCCTGGACGTGCTTAGCGGAGGACGCATCGAAGTTGGTTTTGGACGGGGGGCCGCCCAGTCCGAATACAACGTGGCCAACGTCCCCGCGGAGGAAAGCCAGCAGCGGTTCCAAGAGTCAATCACGATGATTGAGGGACTCTGGACCAACAGGAATTACAGTTTCGAGGGCAAGCACTACAAGATCACCAACGCCAACATAGTGCCCCAACCGGTGCAATCGCCCCATCCGCCCATCCACATTGCGGCCACGCGTACCAGGGCCACACAGGAATTCGTTGCCGGGTCGGGACATCCCCTGTTGGTCGGCGTGGTGCTGGACACCAAGGACGCGTTGGCGTTGTGCCACACCATGGTTGGTCTGGCCAAGGAAAAGGGCAAGAACATGACCATGGGCCAGATACCGTTCTTCAGGTACTTCTATGTGGCCGAGACGGAAGAACAGGCCCGGGCCGACGCCAAGCCGGCGCTGGACTGGAACCTGGACATGATCCAGTGGCGGCGCACCTTCGACACCGGCAGTGAGGTCTGGGAAAAGATGGAAGACTTCCGGAACACCCGGACGGAACTGCCGCCCAGCTTTGATTACCTGGCAGAGAACCGGGCCTTCATCGGCACCCCCGACCAGGTCATTGCCAAGATCAAAGCGTTGCAGGAAGAGGGCATCGAAACCTTCGGCTGCAACTTCTCCTTCGGCGGCATGCCCCAGGACAAAGTCCTCAAGTCCATGCGGCTATTCGCCAAAGAGGTGATGCCAGCCTTCAAATAGGACGGCTTATGCCTCGGGGTGGGCGGCCAGCCGTTCCCCGTGGAAGCCGGAGCGGTCTTCGAAGAACGTCCCCGGTTCGGGGTAGACCTGTGTGTACAGCCCCCGGGTGCGGGCCTTGATGGTCTTGTTGACCCGTAGGTACAACTCGGTGGGGTGGGCGTTCTGGTCCTTGTACATCTCGCTCTGCAGGGGGCTGCCGTCCTCCAGCTCCCAGATGCAGAGGTACTTGAGGGAGTTGTTGTTGCCCTCCCCTTCCAGCTTGAACCGGCGGGCGCTCACGTAGCCGGGGATGGCCATGCGCTCGGGCAGGTGCTGTTCGTTGTACCACTTGTTGAACTCGGCGTCGTCGGCCTCGTCCACCTCCATGGTCACCACCAATACGGTGTTGCCGATGTGCTGCGAGGGTGCGTTGCCGTTGCTTTGCGTCATCTCAAGTCCTCATTCCGGTTGCCGATTACGAAGCCGGATTTCAGTGGAGTTCCAGCTTGTGGAAACCCTGCTATTCGGGTTGCGGGGGAGTGGGGGGTAGTATACCATTGGCCGTGGTTTTTCCAGGCGTAGGTTCAGGGAATTTCGAGACTGGCAAGGGGATGGAATGAACCAGAAGGTCCGCCTCAAGGTCAACGGTACAGACCACGAATTGGACATACCGGCCCGGCGGCTGTTGGTCGACTGCATCCGCTACGACATCGGCCTCACGGGCACCAAGGAAGGCTGCAGCGTGGGAGTCTGTGGGGCGTGCGCTGTTCTGGTGGACGGCGAGATGTACGCATCGTGCATCACCCTTGCCGCGGCTGTGGACGGCGCGGAGATCACCACCATTGAGGGCATCGCCGAGAACGGCAATCTCCATCCCGTCCAGCAGGCGTTCATCGACCACGGCGGGTTCCAGTGCGGCATCTGCACTCCCGGCCAGGTGATCGCCGCCAAGACTCTCTTGGAAGAGAACCCCAACCCCACCGAAGGCGAGATCAAAGAATACATGATGGGCAACCTGTGCCGCTGCACGGGCTACTACGGCATATTGAATTCCATCACCGCCGCCGCCAAGGACATGTCCGGAGGCAGTGCATGATTGAGTTCGAGTATCACCATCCCACCAGCATGGACCAGGTATTCGAGCTGCTGGACCAATACGGCGACGATTCCCGTGTCATGGCCGGCGGCACGGCGCTGGTCATCCAGATGAAACAGCGGCTGGCCCAGCCCGGCCACGTACTGGGACTGCGGAAAGTAGGCGGTCTGAGAAGCATCGAGTCCACCCCGGATGGCGTCCGCATCGGCGCCCTCTGCACCCAGCGTCAGATTGAGAGCAGCCCTGTGGTCCAGGAGCAGCTGCCCTTGGTTGCCGACGCCTTCCGCAAGGTGGCAACCCCCAGGATCCGCAACATGGCCACCATCGGCGGCGGACTGGTCAACGGAGACCCCAGCCAGGACCCGCCCCCCGCGCTGATCGCCCTGGGAGCGTCGGCCGTGATGACATCCAAGGACGGCGAGCGGGTGGTGCCCGTGGCGGACCTGTTCATCGACTACTACGAGACCGATGTCCAGCCCGGTGAGGTGCTGACCAGCGTCTTGGTTCCCCAGGCCCCGGCCGGGTCCGGTTCGGTCTACCTGAAGTTTCTGCCCCGTACCGCCGACGACTATGCCACCGTCTCCGCTGCCGCCGTCGTCTCCCGGGAACAGGACGGCTCCTGCAGGGATGCCCGCATCGTCCTGGGCGCGGTTGGCGTCACAGCCATCCGGGCGACGGACGCCGAGGACGCACTGCGCGGGAAGCCCCTGACCGACGAGAACATCCGCGCCGCCGCGGCACTGGTGAAAGACGTGGTCGATCCGCTGGAAGACTTCCGCGGTTCCGCCGAGTACAAGACCGACATGGCCGAGGTGTTCACCCGCCGCGCCGTCGAACAGGCCATCGCGTCGATTCCAGCGGGCAGCTAGCGCCTTGAAGCTGGAGAACAAGAGCCTGGTGCCGGCTGACAAGGACACCACCTGGGCTTTGGTTATGGACATCCCCAGGGCCGCATCCTGCATACCCGGCGTCAAGGAAGTGACCCCCGACGGCGAGGGTGGTTACCAGGCTACCCTCCAGGCCCGCATCGGTCCCATGGGCATGAACCTCAGCGGCAAGATAACGATTGTTTCCCAGGACGCCGAAGTTGGGGAAGCGGTTTTCCTGGTTGAGGCCAACGACCGCCGGGTGGGCGGCGGGGTCAAGACCGACATGACCATGCGCCTCACCGCCCAGTCCGCCACTGAGACTGAGCTGGAAATCATCAGCGACACCACCTTCATGGGCCGCCTGGGTGAGCTCGGTCAGCCCCTCATCCGCAGGAAGGCCCGCAACACCCTGGAAGAGTTCGGCAAGAACCTGGTCAAACTGCTGGAGTCATAGTCCCACAGTGGCCGTGCCCGCGGCCCGGTTCCGTTGACACTTAAATCCGGGGGTTCATATACTGATTGAAGACGTTATTCGGATTCGCTGGTCCTCTGCGTGACGAGTCCCTTGGCGTTATCTAATTTTCCTCGGTGCGGCGTTCTGAGCGCGGCCGGGAGGGCATGTGTGCGGCATAGTCGGGTACGTTGGGGGGCAAGAGGCCTGGCCCATCATCCTCGAGGGCCTCAGGCGGCTTGAATACCGTGGATACGACAGCGCCGGCATCGCCATCGTCGATCCCCACGGCGATATTCAACTGCGGAAGACCGTCGGCAAAGTACACGGCCTGGATTCTGAAGATACCGACTCTCTCCCCAATGGCAACGTGGGCTTGGGACACACCCGCTGGGCCACCCACGGCCGTCCCTCCGAAGAGAACGCTCACCCACACACCGACTGCGAGCAGCGCATCGCCGTCGTCCACAACGGCATCGTTGAGAACTACATCGAACTGAAACGCCGCTTGCAAGAGGGCGGCCACGTGTTTGAGTCCGAGACCGACACAGAGGTTCTGACCCATCTGGTGGAAGAGGGCATGGACCGGGGTCTCAGCTTCCAAGAAGCCTTCCGCCGCATGGGCCGGATGGTCAAGGGCTCCCAGGCCATCTCCGCCACCCTCCAGGGCGAGTCCGCCGAGATCTGCGCCCTGCGCTTGGGCCACGCCGGCGGCATAGTGGTGGCCTATCACGATGGACAGGCCATCATCGGCAGCGACCTCCCTGCCTTGCTTCCCCTGCTTCAGACCGAAAATAACATCGGCCAGGTTGGGTTTCTGGAGACGGGGGAGATGGTGGTCGTCACCCGTGACGGTGTTGAGTACCAGGACTTGGAAGGCAATCACATCGACAAACAGCCCCGCATGGTCTCCCAGGAAGAGGTCCTGGTGGACAAGGCGGGCTACCAGCACTTCATGATGAAAGAGATCATGGAGCAGCCCCAGGCCGTGGCCAGCGCCCTTCGGGAGCGGGTCAACTTCGAGACCCGGCGGGTTGAACTGCCGGATTTTCCCCTCTCCCCGCAGGAGATTGCCGAGCTGGACCGGGTGGTGCTCATCGGCTGCGGCACCAGCTTGAACGCGGCGCAGGTTGGCCGGCACCTGGTGGAGCAGTTCAGCGGCCTGCCCGCCGAGGCGGAAAGCGCCTCCGAGTTCCGCTACCGGGATCCCTATATCGACCCCCGTACCCTGGTCGTCTCCATCGGCCAGTCCGGAGAGACTGCGGACACTGTTGCCGCCATGCAGATGGTCAAAGACAAGGGGGCCAAACTGGTCACCATCTGCAATGCTGAAGGGAGTCAGGCCTCCCGCATCGCCGACGGCACGCTATACATGCGGGCCGGGATCGAGATCGGAGTCGCCAGTACCAAGACGTTCGTGGCATCCCTGACCATCTTGAATCTTTTGGCCATCTATCTGGGCCAGACCCGGGGCGCCATCGATATGGCGCGGACACAGGAACTGGTGGACGGTCTGACCCAGGTCCCCCGCCTCATGGGCGACCTGCTGGCTGATGAAGGCGTGTACCGCCACCTGGCCCAGGAGTACGCCGGCTACGACAATTTCCTGTTCTTGGCGCGGGGAATCAACGCCCCGATAGCCCTGGAAGGCGCTCTAAAGCTGAAAGAGATCAGTTACATCCACGCCGAGGGTTATCCGGCTGGAGAGATGAAGCACGGGCCCATCGCGTTGATCGACCAGGGGATGGCCACCGTGGCCCTGGCGCCCCACGACGGCCTCTACGACAAAGTGGCCAACAACGTCAAAGAGGTGAAAGCCAGGGACGGCCGGGTCCTCGCCGTGCTTACCACCGGGGACACCGACCTGGCCGCCGACGCGGACCACGCCCTGTACATCCCCGAGGCCGCCGACAACCTGTTGCCGCTGCTGCTCTCTGTGCCGTTGCAGCTTTTGGCATACCACATCGCCCTGCTCCGGGACCGGGACGTGGACCAGCCCCGGAACCTGGCCAAGTCCGTCACCGTCGAGTAGGACCTTACCGCGTCCGCCTCTTGGTCTCCGTTTCACCCCTTGGTATGTGCCGCCGCCTAGCCTGCCAGGGATATTATTGTTAGAGTACACTCTGTTTTGGCCCGTCCGCGGCCTCTGAAACCCAGCAAGAAAACAACAAGATGACTTTAGTCCGCGTCAAAGCGCCGGCCACCACCGCCAACATGGGCCCAGGGTACGATTGCCTGGGTCTGGCCCTGGACGTCTGGAATACCCTGGAGGTGGAAACTCTCTCCGGCGGTGAACCCCAGGTGGAGGTCACCGGCCAGGGAGAGGGGGAACTGGGCACAGGCCGGGACAACCTGGTCTACCGCTCCATGGAGTTCCTGTTCAACGAGGCTGACGAAAAGATGCCGCCCGTCCGCATCAAGTGCGACAACGACATCCCCCTGGCGCGGGGCATGGGCAGCAGCGCCGCCGCCATCGCCGGAGGCCTGGTGGCCGCCAACGCACTCTGCTCCCAGGACTTCACCAGCAACGACCTGTTGGAGATGGCCGCCACCATCGAAGGCCACCCAGACAACGTGGCCGCTGCGGTCATGGGCGGGATGCAGCTCGTCATACTGGAGGACACGGAAGAGGGCAACCGGCTCTACACCGTGCCGGTAAACGTCCCGCCAGAGCTGCACGCCGTCGTCTACGTACCCAACGTGAGAATCTCCACAGAGGACGCACGAGCCGTTTTGCCGGAAAATGTATCCATACCCGACGCAGTGCATAACATGGGCCGTGTTGGGCTTCTGGTGGCCGCTATGGCGACGAATCATCCGGAGTATCTGGCTGTTGCCACCCAGGACCGGCTGCACCAGCCCTACCGGCAACCCCTATTTAGGCCCATGAAGGTGATCTTCAAGGCGGCCCTGGACGCCGGGGCCCTGGGCGTGTTTCTCTCGGGAAGCGGCTCCACCGTTTTGGCACTGACCAAGGGACGGGAAATGACCGTGGCCTATGAGATGGCCGAGGCCGCCCGACAGGCCAGCGTAGAGGGCAACGTCCGCGTCACCCAACCCACGTCCCTGGGCGCCCACGTGATATCCAGCGAGTAAGTTTCAAAGAAAAGTTCGAACATGCCTTTAGTAGTCCACAAATACGGCGGCTCTTCAGTAGCCGACGCCGAGAAGATAAAGAATGTCGCCAGCCGGATATCCGCCGTGCAAAAAAGCGGCACCGGAGTGGTCGCTGTGGTATCCGCCATGGGGGATTCCACCGACGAGTTGATCGACCTGGCCCATTCCGTTTCCGGCCAGCCCCACCCACGGGAGATGGACCTGCTGCTCTCCACGGGAGAGCTTGTCTCCTGCACGCTGCTGACCATGGCCCTCAGCGACCTGGGGCACGAGGCCGTCAGCCTCACGGGCTCCCAGGCGGGCATACACACGGACACCAGCCACGGACGGGCCCGCATCGACCGGGTGGACACGGCCCGGATGCAGAAGGAACTGGCCGAAGGACGGATAGTCGTAGTGGCTGGGTTCCAGGGAATCACCGAGGGCGAGGATATCACCACCCTGGGGCGGGGCGGTTCGGATACTACGGCGGTGGCGCTGGCCGCTGCTCTGGAAGCCGGCCGTTGCGAGATCTACACCGATGTGGACGGCATCTACACCGCCGACCCGCGCGTGGTGCCCGAGGCCCGCAAGCTGGACGAGATCGGCTATGAAGAGATGTTGGAACTGGCCAACTACGGGGCCAAGATGCACCCCCGTTCCATCGAGCTGGGCGCGGTCTACCAAGTGCCCATTTACGTGGCATCCAGCTTCAACGACACCCCCGGCACACTGATACACGGCAACCCGGACGAGAAACAGCCCGAAGAGAAACAGATGGAAAACAGAATCAAAGTAACCGGCATCGCCTGCGCCAATAACGTGGCCAAGATCACCGTGCGCAGCGTGCCCGACAAGCCGGGTATGGCCGCGGCCTTGTTCGAGCCCTTGGCCCAATCCGGTATCAGTGTGGACACCATTGTTCAGAACACATCTGAGGACCGCACCACCGACATCAGCTTCACGGTCAGTGGAGACGACTTGACCGCGGCCCTGGCCAAAGTGGAAGAGCTGACCAGGGAGATCGGCGCGGGTGGCATGGTCAGTGAGACCAACCTGGCGGCGGTGAGCGTGGTAGGCTCCGGGATGCAGAATACCCCCGGCTACGCCTCCCGCATGTTCCGGGTGCTGGCCGACGGCAAGGTGAACATCGACATGATCACCACTTCAGAGATCCGCATCTCCTGCATAATCCGCGAAGAGGAGGCCCAGGAGGCCGTGAGGCTGCTGCACCGGGGCTTCCAGCTGGACGAACCAGAGTAGGTACCTTGGCTGTCCCCTATCTGTCAGTGGTGATTCCTGCGTTCAACGAAGAATCGCGAATCACCGCCACTCTGGGGCTGATAATCGAGTACCTGTCTGGCAAGGACTACGAATGGGAGATCGTCGTGGCCGACGACGGCTCCAGCGATCAGACTTCCGTGCTGATCGGCCCGGTCATAGTGGCCCATCCCAACGTCCGTGTCCTGCGTCTGCCGCACCGGGGCAAGGGCTGGGCGGTCAAGAACGGCATGCTGGCGGCCGAGGGCGAATACCGGCTCCTCTGCGACGCCGACCTCTCAGTCCCCATCGCCCAGGTGGAACGTCTTCTACCCCCAACGGCCCCCGACTGCGACATTGTGCTGGGTTCCAGGGAAGCCCCCGGAGCGGAACGTATCGGCGAGCCGGCCAGGCGGCACATCATGGGCCGGGTGTTCAACATGATGGTCAGCAAACTGGCGGTGCCCGGTGTCTCCGACACGCAATGCGGCTTCAAATGTTTCCGTGGCGACGCTGCCAAGGATCTCTTCCAACGCCAGACCATGGACGGTTTTTCCTTCGATGTGGAACTCCTCTACATGGCCCGCCAGCGGGGCATGACCTTCGCCGAGGTTGGGGTTGACTGGTATTACCGGACCGAGAGCAAGGTCCGTCCGGTCAGAGACTCCCTGTTGACGGCATTAGACCTGCTGAAGATTCGCCGGCGTCACCGTAATCTCAGCTGAGTCCCCTTCCAATCTTGCTCCTTTTGGGTCCGTTTCCCGTATCAAAATTCCAGGGACCAACACGGGAATATGGGCCGCAAATTGGGCAGGTCTCCGGTGAAAAATCCGCCTCTGAATGAACCCAGTAGGAATTTCTAGATTTCCCGTGTTTTATGGCTTGACCTTTGGCGAGAC
>PBMF01000013.1 GCA_002721995.1 Chloroflexota bacterium | reverse complement strand
GGGGAAGCAGGCGCGGCCGACTTCCATGCGCTGTTCGTTGGTCAGGTCTTCGGGACCGTCGGGCATGTAACCGAGTACATCTATGATGCACTGTTCGGTCTCCGCGTCCATCTGGTCTTCTGGACCCCGGTCGGAGAAGCACTCGCGTTCCAATAGTCGCTTCTCCTCTTCGGCCAGCTTTTCGGGGCCGTTGGGCAGATATCCCAGAGTGTCGAGAATGCACTGCACTCCCTCTTCGTCGTGCTCGGTGCCGTTATTGTCGGCGAAGCAGGTCTGGCTGAGCAGGATCTTTTCCTGGTCGCTCAGGTCCTCGGGGCCATTGGGCATATAGCCGAGGGTGTCGATGATGCACTGCTGGGTGGCCTCATCCGGTCCTTCGCCCTCGGGGCGCTCGTGTGCGAAACAGGCCTGGCCGAGCGTCTGCTTCTGGTCTTCGGTCAGTTCATCCGGACCCTCGGGCATGTAGCCCAGGGTGTTGATGATGCACTGCCGGGTTTCTTCATCGATGTCCGGCCCCTGCTGGCCCTCGAGCTGGTTCCCGTCGGGCCGGCTGCAGTTTTGGCCCACCAACTTGATCTCGTCTGGGGTGAGGTCGGCTATGGACAGGTGCAAGAACCCCAGGGTGTCGATTATGCACTGCTGCATCGGGTCAATTGGCGGCGGAGCGTCGCCGCCGGGGTTGGGCCCTTCAAGCTCAGGGTCATGGGGGCCTTCATGGGCAGGTCATTCGGGGGGCGGGTCATCCGCCGGCGGCGCATCAACCGGTGCGTTGGCCGGTGCTTCACCGTGGCTGTCAGCGGATGCCGTCTGGACGGATAACGTCCAGATGAACAACACCGCTATTACGAATGCCAAAATGACGAACATGGGCCTGCCGGCCCGTTGCATGATCGCCGATTTGGCGGTTGCGAGTGTCTCTACCATTTTGGTCTCCTGTGGTCCCCTGGGAGTTGCGGCCGTTTTGCTGGTTTGAAGGACCATCTGAAGGGATGTTAGCCGTGACTGGCCAGGGGTTCCGTGACGCCGGTCACATTGGGTCTGTCAGATCCTGTTTTCGTCCAAACATGGCTGGGAGGTTCGCGGGCCACGCTCAGATTGCACGCTCAAATTGAAGGAATGGTCCCTAATATCCCAGTTGTCCCCGCCAGTTTATTTGCCGGGGTATCTAATTCCAACGAACAAATGGGTCATGTTGGTGGCCGAGTAGTGCCGCA
The DNA here is from genome assembly GCA_002721995.1 of Chloroflexota bacterium. Taxonomy (GTDB): domain Bacteria; phylum Chloroflexota; class Dehalococcoidia; order Lucifugimonadales; family UBA3495; genus UBA9611. The sequence continues at coordinate 156,338 of PBMF01000013.1, read as the reverse complement.
ATTATCTTGGGGCGGGCCCATTTCTATTACCTATCCAGAAGGTGTTAACATCTGACCAGCCGCGGTCCAGTTGGCCGCCCCCTAGGGGAAACATCGGGAGAAAGTATGCTCAGTAGACACGACAACGAAACGCTTACCCGGACCGGCCAGGGGGAGCCAATGGGCGAAGTCATTCGCCGCTACTGGATGCCCGCCCTCCTGGCCAGCGAACTACCTGGGCCGGACTGCCCTCCGGTCCGCGTGAGGTTATTGGGCGAGCAGCTTGTGGCCTTCCGCGACACCCAGGGAAAGGTTGGGCTGCTCAGCGAGTTCTGCCCCCACCGTTTGACGTCCATGTTCTTTGGGCGCAACGAGGAGGGCGGGCTGCGCTGCGTTTACCACGGCTGGAAGTTTGATGTGGCCGGCAACTGCCTGGACATGATGAACGAGCCGCCGGGCAGCGACTATCACACCAAGATCAAGACCGTCTCCTACCCCGTGGTGGAGATGGGTGATGTCATCTGGGCCTACCTGGGCCCCGAGGACAAAAAGCCTCCGCTGCCCAAGTTCGAATGGACCCAGGTGCCCGATAGCCACCGTTTGGTGACCAAGAACTGGCAGGAGTGCAACTGGCTCCAGGCGCTGGAGGGTGGTATCGACACAGCCCACGCGCCCATCCTGCACCGGCGCATCAGCCCCACCACCCAGCGGCCCGGCATATCGGTCAACACCAACCTGGTGAAGGGGGAAGCGCCGCGCCTGGAGGTGGACCGCACCGATTACGGCTACCGCTACGCCGGGATCCGGTCCATCCCCGACGACAAAGAACTGATCCGCGGTTACCAGTTCGTCATGCCCTTCCACCAGATACGCCCTTTGCAATTCGGTCTGCAGGGCCAGGAGCCCCGCCAGCTCATCGCCGGGCACACCTGGGTGCCCATGGACGATGAGAACTGCATGGTCTACAACTGGATGTACAACTTCGGTGGCGACCCGCTGACCGACTTCGACAAGGAAGAGGAGTACCAGTTGGGCCGCGGCCCCGGCGAGATGCTGCCCGACTTCCGCACCCGCCGGAACAAGTCCAACGACTGGATGATCGACCGTGAAGTCCAGAAGTACGAGACCTTCACGGGAATCGAAGGAATCAACGTCCAGGACCAGGCCATCCAGGAGAGCATGGGGCCAATAGTGGACCGTTCCAACGAGAACCTGTCGGCCAGCGACATGGCCATAGTCATCGCCCGGCGCATGCTGCTGGAGTCGGCCAGCACCGTGGGCGACGGCGGCGACCCCCTGGGCACTGGCGAGTCCTACTACAACGTCCGCGCCATCGACGGCATCCTGCCCAAGGGCACGGACTGGAAGGAAGCCCTGGCCGACCAGATGTACCCCCACTAGGGCAAAGACATTGCTAACCAAGGGCGGCGGTCACCGACCGCCGCCCTTTTCAAATCCTGATTCAACGAGAGGTTACCATCCATGAAGGCAGCCGTTCTGTACGAAGCGTTCCAACCCCTGGCGGTGGAAGAGTTGGAGCTTGAGGGCCCCAGGGAACACGAAGTGCTGGTCAAGATGACCGCCAGCGGCGTCTGCCACAGTGACCTCCACTACATGAAGGGCGACCGGGAACACCCCCTGCCCGTGGTGTTGGGCCACGAGGGCGCCGGCATCGTGGAAGAGACCGGTCCCGGCGTCACCTACGCCCAGCCGGGCGACCACGTTGTGCTCTCCTTCGTGCCCACCTGCGGCAAATGCTCCTTTTGCATCAAGGGCCGCCAGAACCTGTGCGATGCCCGCTACGGTCTGCGGGGCAGCATGCAAGACGGCACCACCCGGCTGCGTAAGGGCAGCCAGGAGATACACCACTTCAACGGCCTGTCCACCTTCGGCGAGTACGCCGTGGTGCCTGAGGACAGCCTGGTGAAGATCAGGGAGGACGCCCCTCTGGACCGGGTGGCGCTGATCGGCTGCGGCGTCCCCACCGGCGTCGGAGCGGTGATCAACACCGCCAAGGTGAAGCCGGGCAGCAGCGTGGTGATCATTGGCTGCGGCGGAGTGGGCCTGAACGTGGTGCAGGGCGCGGTGCTGGCGGGGGCCGAGGCCATCATCGCGGTGGACATCCACGGCGACAAACTGGAGCATGCCCTCCAGTTCGGGGCGACCCACCTGGTCAACGCCGCCAGCGAAGACGTGATGGAGAAGGTCCGGGACGTGACCAGGGGAGAGATGGCCGATTACGCCTTCGAGGTCATCGGATCCACCGACGCCATCAACCAGGCCATGTTGACCACCAAGCGTGGCGGGACGACGGTGGCGGTGGGCGTTGCTCCGGCGGGCGCGGAGCTGAAGATAGATCCCGACTTTCTCCACCTGGACCGGGTGCTCATGGGCTGCACCTACGGCTCCTGCTACCCCCGGGCCGACATGCCCATGCTAATCGACCTCTACATGGCCCGCCGCCTGAAACTGGACGAACTGATCACCGCCACCTTCAAGCTGGACGACATCAACACCGCCTTCGAGGACCTGGACCAGGGTGAGTTGGCGCGGGGGATCATTCGGTACTGAGAGAAGAGGTTGGGCGGAGGGGGGCGGAAATCCCCCCCCTTTGCAAAGGGGGCTTTTGCCTGCTTTTGTTCATTCTTCAGATGGAAACCAAAATTCCCAACCAATCAAACCATCCCCCCTTCGTAAAGGGGGCTAGGGGGATTTCCGCATCTCCTCTACAAACCCAACCCCAACAAAAAAGGCCCCAACACTTGGGGGCCTTTTCAAATTCTTGGTGAAAGTAACCAGCTATGCCGGCGGCAGGATTATCGGCAGGGGCTCCACGTCGCCCAGGCCCTCGGGATTGATGGCGTCCAAGGATTCCAGCAGGGCGTTCAGGCTGTACATCACCTCGGTCAGCTGGGGATCTTCGATCTCCAGGCCCACGGCGTGGCCCAGGGCGCGAATCTCGTCTTTTGTCAGGTCTGCCATCGGTGCCTCCCGTGCCTCAATCAAGTCCCGCCCATCTTGGGGCATAAACCGGCGGGAGTCAAGATTCCCGGTACAAGCAACGGGGCTGCCTTGAGGCCCCAAACGCCGTCGGATATACTGGCCCAACCAATCATTTCCAGCCTTTTGTCGTGGCTGGAGAGTAAGGACGAAGATAAGCCAATGGCTTCATATAACACCGTAAGCATCGACTTAGGTCCGTTGTCCGACTTTGCTAAACTGCCCGCCCCGGTGGAAGTACGCGGCTGGTCCTACTTCCTGGCCCAGAGTAGGAAGGGCGTCTACCAACTGCTGTCCAACGTCTGCCCCCACCGCGCCAGTCCCATAGTGGACTGGAACGGTGTGTTCATGTGTCCGGACCACGGCTGGCGCTTCGAGTATACCGAGGGTGTCTGTGTCAACGGCCCCAACGCCAGGATGGTGGGCTTCCCCGTGGCGGTGGAGGACGGCCGCCTCATCGCCGAGCTCCCCGACGACTTTGGCCCCAATGCGGAAAGCTGACAGCCTGACAGGCGAGGTGTGATTGTGGAAGAGATTGGACTATTCGAGGCCATCTACAGCCAGCGGCAGTTCGCCCGGTACAAGCCGGACCCGGTGCCCAAAGAGGCCATCGACAAGATAATCGACGCCGCCACCAAAGCCCCCAGCGGCGGCAACATGCAGCCCTGGCACTTCATCGCCATCACCGACCCGAAGATCATCTCCCAGATAGGCACCCTCTACCGCGACCTGTGGCTGGGGGCCATGGGCGCCACGCCGCCTCCCGGTGAGTCGCCGGCCTACAGCGCGGCCCGCTATCTGGCCAACCACATGCCGGAAGTCCCGGCCATGATACTGGTCTGCGCCGACCACGCGATAGGCTCTCAACCCTACACCAAAGGCGAGCCGGTGGAGCGGGGACGGTACGCGTCGTCCCTGTGGCTGGCCATTCAGAACATGTTCCTGGCCGCCAGAGCCCTGGGCTTGGGAACGAGAATCACCACCACACACATCCGGGCTGAGGAAAAAGTCAAGGAGATATTGGGAATCCCGGTACACGTTGAGACGGTCTGCCTAACTCCCCTGGGGTATCCCAGAGGCCGCTTCGGCCCCACCGACCGCACCCCCGCCGCCGAGGTAACGTCCTACAACCGGTACGGGCAAAAAGGCTGACAGCTGTCATCGTTCAGCTTTCAGCCGAGTCCGGCGCTGGGTCGGATTTGGAACGCAGCACCAGGTCCTGTGTCAGACACAATCGCGGAATCAAGATCCAAATCCCCACCGTCAAGGAACCGTAGAAAAAAGCTGATAGCTGGTGGCTGATAGCTGTCAGCTTACTCCCCACGTCTCGCCGAACTCGGAACGCATCACCAGGTTGCCGGTGAAGGTGGAGGCGTCCTGCAGCGCCAGATAGACGGCGCTGGGTCCCACCGCTTCCGGCTCAACACGCTGCTCCCAGTCACCCTGGGTCCAGGGGATGGCCGCCGAACCTTCGGTCTTGAGACCGCCCGGCGAGAGGATGTTCACCGCGATGTTGTGCTCCCGGACCTCTTCGGCCAGGCACAGGCTGAACATGTGCACGGCCGCCTTGGTGGCGCTGTAGAGCACCCCGCCACCCTCCTCGTGACTGCTGCCCATGCGTGAGCCGATGTTGATGATGCTGCCACTGCCCTGTTCCATCATCGTGGGCAGCACAGCCCGGCTGCACAGGTAGGGGCCGCGGAGGTTGGCGGCCACACTCTGGTCCCATTCGTCGGGCAGGATATTCAACAAAGTCTTGCCCAGGACCATGATTCCGGCGTTGTTCACCAGCACATCGATGCGGCCGTACATGTCGATGGTCTGGCCCACCATGTGCATCACCTGTTCCTCGTTTGACACGTCGCAGGTCAGGGCCATGGCCTCGCCGCCGTTGGCGCGTATGTCCTGGGCAGTCTCCACCGCCGTGCCGGGCAGGCCGGTGGGCGAGTTGCGCCGGGCCGAGACCACCACGTTGGCTCCCTCCGCCGCGAATTCCTTGGCTATGGCCCGGCCCAGACCCCTGCTGGCGCCGGTGACGATGGCCACCATGCCATCCATCTTGTTGCTGTGGGCTTCTACCATTTGTCTTGTCTTCCTGTTTAGGCGAACTGGGCCTCAACCCAGCCCTTGCCGAAGGGCGTCCAGAAGTGGGAGTTGAGGGTCAGGTTTTGGAACATCCATTTGCCGTCCACCCGCACGTATTCCTCGTCGTAGCGGGCCGAGCCCCATACAGCCTGGTTGGTCTCGGCGTAGGTGCAGGGTTGGAACAGGTACCAGGTGCCGGTGGCCCGGTCGCCGTCAACCTCGATGATGGGGTTCAGCACCATGTGGAGGGCGAAGGTCAGGCGGCTGGGCGCGTTTTGGAAGAAGGTCCTGATGGCCTCCCGTCCCTCGTTGCGGCCCCGCTCCTTGCCGTCCCACACGGCGTCCTCGGTGAACAGTTCGGCCAGGGCGTCGGCGTCGTACTGGTCATCGCAGTAGGCGCAATACCGGCGTTTCAGGTTCTTGATGGCCTCGATGTCTTCCAGGGCCTTGATGCGCTTTTCCAGGTCTTCTAGGCTCATGGTACCCCCGATCTAGAATCCGTCTAGGCGGCCTGGCCGCCGTCTATCTCGATGCATTGGCCGACGATGAATTCAGCCTCCTTGCTGCAGAGCCAGGCGGCGAAATTGCCCATCTCCTCTGGCGTGCCCGCCCGTCCCAGGGGGATGGACTGGAGGCGGTCGTCCCAGTCTTTGGAGCGGGGGTAGCCGTAAAGGTTGTCGTTGCGGGCGGTATCGGTGGTGCCGGGGCTGATGCCGTTCACCCGGATGCCGTGGGGCGCCAGGGCCCGGCCGGCCTTCTGGGTGAATGTGTAGAGGGCGCCCGACGCGGTGGCGTAGGCCAGGTCGGTGGCCCGGCTGATCTTGGCCTCCACCGATATCACATTGACGATGCTGCCGCCGCTCTCCCGGCGCAGCAGTTCCCTGGTGACGGCCTGGGTGCATAGGAAAGCCCCGGTGACCTTCACGTCCATGACATGCCGCCATTGCTCGGGAGTTAGGTCCTCGAAGGCCTCCCAAGCCGCCATGCGGGAGGCGCTGGCGTTGTTGACCAGGTAGTCCACCCGGCCAAACTCGGCCACGGTCTTGGCAACGGCCTCCTGGACCTGGGCGGCATCGGTGACATCAAGGGTCATGGGTAGGGCTTTGCCGGCTAGGCTGCCGGTTATCTCTTGGGCGACACTCTCCACGTCCCGCCAGCCCGCGGCCTGCTCGTCCTCCGGAAAGGCACTGGGGTCGCGGCCGGTCCCGGTGACCGTCACCGCCGCTCCCTCCTTGGCGAAGGCCAGGGCGGCGTATCGGCCGATGCCCCGCATGCGCCCCGCCCCGGTGACCAGGGCGACTTTGCCGTCGAATTTGCCCATTTCCCCCTCCTAGATGGCCGTCCAGCCGCCGTCCACCAACAGCAGGTGCCCTGTGGTGCCGGCGGAGGACTTGCTGGCCAGGTAGATCACCGCGCCTACCATCTCCTCGGGGTCCATGCGGCGGCCCAAGGGCAGGTGGGCATCCAGGTCGGCCTGGACTTCCTCGGGCGTCTTAGTGCTGGCGGCCAGCATACCCGGGGTGCTGGTGGGGCCGGGGCCGATGGCGTTCACGGTCACGCCGTGGGGCGCCCACTCCACGGCCAGCACCTTGGTGACGCCGGCCACGCCGAACTTGCTGGCGCAGTAGGATGCCCTTTCCCGGGAAGCGGTTACCGATAGCTGGGAGCCCAGATTTATGATTCGCCCGTAGCCCTGCTCCACCATGTGCCGGCCTGCTGCCTGGGCACAGAAGAAGACTCCCTTCAGGTTGATGTCGATGGTGGCGTCCCAGTCCTCTTCGGTAACCTCCAGGGCGGGTTTGGGTATCCGTATCCCGGCGTTGTTGACCAGGATGTCCAAGCGGCCGAAGTCCGACACGACTTGGTCCACGGCCTTGGGGATGCTGGGCAGGTCCAAGACGTCCAGGGGATAGACGGCGCTTCTGACACCCTCGGCTTCAACCTTGGCTTTCGTCTCTTCGGCCAGGTCCAGCCGGTCGGGGCGGTCGGACACCGCAACTGATGCGCCGGCCTGGGCCAGTCCCACCGCCAGGGCCGCACCGATGCCCCGCGCCGACCCGGTCACCAGGGCGACTTGGCCCTCCAAACTCAGTCCCTCGTAGGGCATGAGCAACCTCCAATCACTTCCTCCGCCAGCCTCGGCGGACGGTAAATTCGCCGTAGCATAGCACACACATGCTGCGCTCAAGTTCAGGCTCGAAACATAGCAGGTCAAGCTTGCGCCTGCCTGCGGTACACCTTAGAATCACCCGTGGCCTGGGCCCGCACCCGTGGGCACGACCCCGAAGGAGCAAATGGCCGAAGCGATACAGAGACCGGCTAGCCGTAGGCAGGACCGTAACTACATTCTCGGTAACCTGTCCTTCGGTCACGGCATTTCCCACCTCTACGACCAGGGCTTCCCGGTCTTCATGCCCGCCATCCAGGCGGGGATGGGGCTGACCAACTTCCAAGTTGCCTTCCTGCTGGGCATCCGCCAGGGCGGGTTCGGTTTGGTGAACCTGGTGGGCGGGGCGATCGTGGACCAGATGAAGGCCGAGTGGGGGCCGATCCTCACCGGTTGCATGATCTGGGCAGCTCTGGGATTTCTGGTGGTTGCGGCGTCGCCCAACATGGTCGTGCTGACCATCGCAGTGTCCATGGTGTCCATCCCCGGCGCCCTTTGGCACCTCCCTTCCACCGCCGCTCTATCCCGCCGTTTCCCCGACCGGCGCGGTTTCGCCATTTCGATACACGGCTTCGGCTCCAATGTGGGGAACGTGTTGGCCCCGCTGGTCGCCGGCGGCCTGCTGACCTTCATGCTGTGGCGGCACATCCTCCTGATCTACACCATCCCGGCCACCATCATGGCCGTCTTTGTCTGGTGGACCCTCAAGGACCTGGGCAAGGAGGACGGTGATGAAGCCACGGATGGGAAGCCCAAGCGCCAGATGATGTCCGCCTACAGGGACGGCCTGGGACTTTTCCGCAGCCCGGTTGTGACCGCGCTGGTGATTGCCGCGGCCGTGCGCGGTGTGGCCAATAATGCCCTGTTCCAGTGGGCCCCTTTCTACCTGAAAAACGCCACCGACGGCGGACTGGACATGAGCTACTTCGCCGCTGGCGTCCACCTGGCTTTGCTGACCGGCATGGGTATAGTGTCCGCGCCAATCCTGGGGTATCTCTCGGACCGGTTCGGCCGGAAGCAGGTGTTGGTGCCGACATTGATTCTCGCGTCGGCGCTGACCATGTTTGTCGTCAGCGCCGGCGATACCCTGTACCTGGCCTTACTTTTGGGCTGCATCGGCCTGTTCAGTTTTGCCCTACAGCAGATCATTCTGGCCGCCCTGCTGGACACGGTCCCCCGGGGGACAGAGGCCACAGCATCGGGCCTGATCTTCGGCATCAACGGTCTACTGGGGTTCGGTTCGCCCTTCATTGCCGCTTTTATCATCGAGGTGTTGGGCGGCTACGGTTCCATCTTTTACTACGTCGGTATCCTGACCGTATTGTCGGCCGTGATAATCGCCTTCATACCCTTCCCCAATTACCGGGTAGTGAAGCCGGAAACAGGCTGAAATTGGGGCCTTCCGCCACGTTTGACACCCCTATGGGGCCAGCATAGAATAGACACGCCATCCACCCGTACGGGGGGTGAGCGCGGGCACAGGAACGACAAAAGCAACGCCGCTGGGATCTGAGATGACCGAGACGGCCCTAATATGAGCGATACAGAATTGAACGCCCCGCTGCGACGGGGTATTTATTTTTTCCAAAAACAGGCGGGCCACCAGCAGGTATGGCCGTCTTGAACCAGACCATCACCGCAGTATCCGGGTTGGAGGCGGGGCACCACACCGACCTGGAGCACGCCACGGGCTGTACCGTTTTTCTCTGCCGCCAGGGTGCGGTGGGCGGTGTGGACGTCCGGGGCGGCTCTCCCGGCACCCGTGAGACCGACCTACTCCGGCCGGTACACCGCGTGGACCAGGTGCACGCCGTGGTCTTGAGCGGCGGCAGTGCCTTCGGTCTGGACGCCGCGTCTGGCGTGGTCTCTTATCTGGAGTCCCAGGGTATCGGATTCAGAGTCGGACCGGCCACGGTTCCCATCGTTTCCTCAACCATCCTTTTCGACTTGGGCCTGATTTCAGCGGACGTTAGACCGGGCCCCGAAGAGGGCCGCAGCGCCTGCCTGGCCGCCAGCAGTTCCCCCATGACCGAGGGCAGCGTTGGGGCGGGAACGGGCGCCACCGTGGCAAAGCTGGGTGGCGCGGACCGTGCGGTGAAGGGCGGCATCGGAACCGCGGCGGTCACTCTGTCCACCGGACAGACGGTGGCTGCGGCCGTCGCCGTGAACGCGGTGGGCGGCATCTGGGACTATACGGACGGTACGGTGCTGGCGGGCCCCCGGCAGTCCGGCGGCGGGTTTGACGACCCCGTGGCCATGTTGATCGAGGGCCGGAGCAGAGCGCCCGAAGGGCCGGTGAACACCACCATCGGACTGGTGGCGACCGACGCCCAACTGTCCAAAGAGGATGTCAATTACCTGGCCAGGCTCAGCCACGACGGTTTGGCCCTGTCCATTCGGCCCTGTCACACCGTCCGTGACGGTGACACAATGTTTGCAGTGGCCACCGGAACTAACCAGTCGCCCGCAGACCTGACCGCCCTGGGAGCGGCGGCGGTGGAGGTGACGGCCCAGGCCGTCTTGCGGGGCGTCAGGGAAGCCACCGGACTGGGGGGTATACCCTCGGTGGGTGAACTGGCGGCCGCCCAACAGCGATAGCGAAATCAACCTGAATAAACAGGTGTTGTCAAATGGCGCAAGCGCAGACCATACCCGACCGGATTAGGGTGATCAGCAGCAACGAAGAGATGTCACGGGCCTGCCGCGAGGCGGTGAAGCCCATCGGCCTGGTGCCCACTATGGGCGCCCTGCATGCCGGCCATCTGAGCCTGGTGGAGCAGGCCAGGGCGGACAACCTCACGGTGGTTGTCAGCATCTTTGTGAACCCCGCCCAATTCGGTGACCAGGTTGACTTGGCCAATTACCCCAGGGACATGGCCGGCGACCTGGACCTGCTGCGCCGCCACGGCGTTGACCTGGTCTATGCGCCCACGGTTGAGGAGGTCTATCCCCCGGGTTTCAACACCTGGGTTGATGTTGGCCCGCTGGCGGAGAAGCTGGAGGGCATCCACCGGCCCGGACATTTCCGGGGAGTTGCCACAGTGGTCTCCAAATTGTTCAACGTGACCCGCCCCAACCGCGCCTACTTCGGCCAAAAGGACGGCCAGCAGACGGTCGTGATACAGAAGCTGGTCAAAGACCTGGATATGGACGTGGAACTGGTTGTGATGCCCACCATCAGGGAACCGGACGGTCTGGCCCTCAGCAGCCGCAACGTCCAGCTTTCACCCGACCAGAGGGAAGCGGCGCCTGTTTTGCATCGAGCGTTGTGCCAGGCCTACGAACAGTGGCGCGATGGAGAAAGGCGGGGAGACACGCTGCGGGAGACGGCCAGAAAGGTATTGCAGTCGGAACCCAGGGTCGATTCCATCGACTACGTCAGCGTAGCCGATATGACGACGCTTGGGGAAGTGGAGCGCGTCGAGGACCGGGTCATGGTGTCGGTGGCCGTCCAGATGGGCAGCGTCCGCCTGATAGACAACATCGTCCTGGAATAGGGCCCCGGAGCAGGGTCCCGAAGTAGGACGAAAGACCTTTAACCCTCGGAAAGCTCTTTGACCGCCGCCGTCAGCGCGGGCAATACCGTTTCCCAATCGCCGACCACGCCGTAACGGGCCTCTTTGAAGATGTTGGCCTCGGCGTCCTTGTTAATGGCGACAATCACCTTGGCCCCCGAGCAGCCCGCCATGTGTTGGCTGGCCCCTGAGATTGCCACGGTGATGTACAGGTCGGGGGTGATGGTCTTGCCGGTGAGCCCCACCTGATAACTGGAGGGCACCCAGCCCGAGTCCACGGCAGCCCGGGATGCCCCCACGGTGCCACCCATGATCTTGGCCAGCTCTTCCAGATGGGCGAAGGGCTCCGGGCCGCCCAGTCCGCGTCCGCCGGATACCACGATGGTGGCATCTTCCAGCTTCACACCTTCGGCTTCTTCGATCACCGTATCCACAACCTGGGTCTTGGCGACAGAGGCGTCCAGCTCCACAGGGAAGGACACAACCTCACCCTGGCGCGACGCGTCGGCCTGGGTGGGCTCGTAGGCCTTGGGCCGGACCGCGGCGATCTGGGGGTTCTGGTCGCAGCTCACAACGGCGATGGCGTTGCCGCCGTAGACGGGCCGGTTGGCCAACAGCCGCTTTTCTCCGGGGTCCACGGAAACTTCCAGACAGTCCTGGGCCAGGCCGACGCCCAGCCGGAAGGCCAGCCGTGGGGCCAGCTCACGTCCCTCGTTGGTTCGGGCGACCAGGATGACCCTGGGAGCCACTTCGTTGACCAGGGATTCCAGCGCTGCCAGGGAGATGTCTACGTTGTAGTTGGCCAGAAGGGGGCTGTTCACGGCATATACTTTCTGGGCGCCGTGGGCGATGGCCTGCTGGGCCGCCGCGTCCACCGTGTCGCCCAACAGGGCAACCGATAATTCTTCGCCCAGGTCGCCGGCGACCCGTTGACCCGCGGCCAGCAGTTCTGCGGTGGTGCTGCCCAGTTCTCCGCCTGTGGCGTCGCCCAGTATCAGTACTCCGGTGCCATCAGCCATTACGGCCTCCCGTGGTGTTGCAATTAAAGTGGGCTGCGGTCAGATGACCGGACAAGCCCATGGATGCTTAACAGGTCGGGGAAGGGGCTAGATAACCTTGTCTTCCCGCAGTTTCAAGGCCAAGAGACGGCCGGAATCGGCGGCGTCTTCGCCTTCGATGATTTCACATTCCTGGTCGCTGACCGGCACAAACAGGTCGCGCAGGGAAATACGTGAGTCCGACTGGGACGAGTCCAAGTCCAAGTCGGCGGCGCTCCAGATGGTGGGCAGCTTTCTGGTGGCGGCCATGATGCCGCGCAGAGTCGGGTAGCGGGGCTGGCCCAGCTCGTTGCTCACCGTGACCAGGGCCGGCAGCGGCGCTTCCACTACCTCGTAGCCATCGGGGATGATGCGCTCCACCCGGACTTTGCCGTCGTAAACGTCCACCTGTTTGCCTAGGGAGATGCAGGACATGCCCAGAATCTCGGCCACACCCAGGGGCACCTGGGCATTGTCCCAGTCAGATGCCTGGCGTCCGCAGATGATCAGGTCGAATCCGTCCAGTTTGCGGATGGCCGCCGCCAGCAGTTGGGCGGTCACAAAGCTGTCGATGGTGTTCTCGAAGGCCTCGTCCTGGAGCAGTACCAATTCGTCTGCGCCCATGGAAAGGGGCTTCTTCATGACATCCAGGGCGAACTCGGTACCCGTGGAAATCACGGTGACCGTGGCGTCTTGGGCGTCCTTGATCTTGAGGGCGGCTTCCACCGCGTTCTCATCGAAGCCGTTCACCACCGGCGGGATGTTGGGCGGAGGGACGACTTTCTTGGTGCCATCGTCGATCCGGAACGCCGCCATGGGCATCTCCGGGTCGATCACCTGCTTTGCTAGAACGCCTATCTTAACGGCCATAGCTCTCCTGGGTTTATGGGGCCTAAAATCAGCCTGCTGGAGCGTTGTGAAATGTATCACCAACCAATCTTGGTGTCAATTGAAAGCGAGACTGGCCAGGCGGGCGTATATTTGATTGGAAGCCCCCGTGGAATGATATAATTTTTGGACATTGTACCCGGGACGGTTTTCCCAGGCGCCGGGGTAGCGCATCAGCCCTGGTTTGGCCCCTAATCCGGAGGACTTTTCTTAATATGAATACCGTTAAAACCTTCTTTCTGTTGATGGTCATGTCGGCGCTTCTGCTCATAATCGGCGCAATGATGGGCGGCGAGGCCGGCATCATCATTGCCTTGTTTTTCGCCGTCATAATGAACTTCGGAGCCTATTGGTTCTCGGACCGGATCGCCCTGGGCATGGCCCACGCCAAGCCGGTGACTCAAGAGGCCGACCCTGAGCTGTACAGCATCGTCAGCGAACAGGCGTCCCTGGCCGGTCTTCCCATGCCCAAGGTGTACGAGATCGAGTCCGACTCGCCCAACGCCTTTGCCACGGGCCGTAACCCCCAGCATGCCACCGTGGCGGTGACCACGGGCATCCGGCGCATCTTGAACCGTCAGGAGCTGGGCGGTGTGCTGGCCCATGAGATGGCCCACGTCGGCAACCGCGACACCCTCATCATGGCCGTCGTGGCCACCATTGCCGGCGCCATTTCAATGCTGGCCTTCATGGCCCAGATCTCGGCCATGTTCGGCGGCAGGGGCGGTCGTGGCGGCGGTGGCGGCCTGATCGGCCTCTTGATTATCGCCATCGTGATGCCATTGGCGGCCGGACTGGTACGCGCGGCGGTTTCCCGGACCCGGGAGTTCCAGGCAGATGCCACCGGAGCGCGGACGTGCGGTGACCCCATGGCCCTGGCCAGCGCCTTACAGAAGTTGGAGCAGGGCGTGGCCAACCGACCCATGAAGGTAGCCGAAGGGGCTTCCCACCTGTTCATCGTGAACCCCCTGAGCGGCGCCAGTATGGCCAGCCTCTTTTCCACCCATCCCCCCACCGCGGAACGGGTGCGCCGGCTGCAGCAGGTTAAGCCCAACTTCTAGCGCCTGTCTTAGGGCCCGGGCAAGAAAGACCGTTCATCCGTCATTCCAGCGAACGCTGGAATCCAGTAAGCCTCGTGTTCAGGCGGTTGACCTCCCCAAGCAATCTGGATTCCGGCCTACACCGGAATGACGAGTTGCTTGGCTCGATCGACGGTATATGGCCTGATGCCGTAGGGGCGGGTTTCCAACCCGCCCTGCTGCCCCGACAGCCATTTGCCACCCATCCAAGCACCCTCCGGCCAGCTCATGGCGAGCTCCTACCGAAGTCGAGAATCTCGACCTAATCGGACCCGTCGAACCACGCTTCTGTTCTAAGGCGTTTTCCGGACCATGACTGATGCGGGCCCTTCGACAGGCTCAGGGCGAACAGATCGGGGGCAGTGTTGCATCTCCATCCCCCACATTGCCCGGTAGCCGAAATATTTCCGGCGTGAGTTAAGTGAGAACCCCGTGCTAGAATCGCCAAAATGGGTCTTTCTAGCTACGATTTCCTGATTTTTGAGTTATTCGCTATAGACCCAACGGAGTTTTATTTCTAGTTATGGGATGCTTATTTTCCATCGTCCGTGCGGTGGCGTCGCTCATTTTGGGCGTCGTTGTATTTGTGGGGTTCCTGTTCCTCCTGATTCTCAACAACTTCTCCGACAAGCTACTCAGTGCGGACTTCTACAAGGACACCATTTCCGGTCAAGACGCCTACAACCGCATCTACGATGAGGTTTTGGTGGACAAGGAACTTTCAGACAAGACGGCGGAGATTCTGGGAGACATCAAGGTGGTGACTCACCAGGACATCGTTGATCTGACTCGGAAGATTATTCCGCCGGCTTATGTTCAGACGCAGGTTGAAGGCGCCATAGACCGCACCGTCGACTACATGAATGAAGATGAAGAGCGCCTTGAACTCTATGTCGACCTGATTCCGCCCCTGGAGAACGTCAAGACGGTCATGTTCTCCTATATGGACTCCCTCCTCGACGCTCTGGAAGAGGAGAACCCCGGCGCTGTCTCCTGTTCCGTCCAGGGCGTCACTGGACTGGGTAACCAGTATGTGAAGAAATTCGAGGGCATGGCCAACGGTGAAGTACCAACCGCCATTCCGTCTTTGCAGGAGTTGGACCCGCTCTGCCGCCAACTGCTCTTCACCACTGTGTTTGACCTGCTGCTGGTCACCGACCAGATAAGCCCGGAGGTCGCCCAGGGGTTCGTGGACAACCGAGAAGAATTGCGAGAGCCCTTTACCTCCGGCGATACCAAGGGTGTGCTGAAGATCGCCGCCCGTTCCCTGGCCGGGCCGCTGATGGATGAAGCCATCGACAAGGTCCGGGAGGACCTGACTGCCGATGGCCGTCTGGACCTGATAAAACAGTTGGCCGACTGGGACAACGACATCACCGAAGCCGAGTTGCGGTCCAATCTGAACGACGGCCGTGACTGGGTTTCAAAGGCTCGGGAGTTCGGTGACCTGACCATCATGCTTATGGTCATAGGCGGCAGTGTCCTGATCGGGCTGGTGCACTTCCCCCACCTGTCCAGCATGCTCAGGTGGCCGGCCATGGTGCTCCTGTTCACCGGCGTGTTCTTCTTCGTCGTGGGCAAGATCGCTGAAAGCGAAGTGCCCGACCGGCTGACCAGCGTCATAGAGACTGGGGCGGACCAGGCGACCAATGTGCCGCCGGCGGTCACGGACCTGGGCGGAGACATCCTGGTCTCCTTCGGGACTCAGATGACCGACGGATTCACCGGACCCTCCCTATCGCTTTTGATATTGGGGGCCATTCTATTTGGCTCCTCATTCTTCGTCTGGCCGATCAAGCGGTTCATACCCTTCGTCAAATAGACGGAGGACAAGCACAAAATAAAAAAGAGGGCGGGTATCACCCGCCCTCTTTTGTTTTACAGCAGGGACGGTCCTAGAACATGGCGATGGGGTTCACTGGCGAGCCCGTGACGTTGCGCAAACGCAGGGGCGCCAGAGTGAGCATGAACTCGTAGCGGTTACGCTCGGCGCAGGCGGCGGCCAGTTCCTCCAGGTTGGCATTGTCGATGAGCCACAGGCCCATGGTCACCAGGCACATGGTGTGGAGGGGTGAGCCCACGGTGCTGTAGTGGGATGGCCGGAAGTCGTTGGAGGTGTCGGTGCCCAGCATGGCCACACCCCGCTCCTTGAACAGGGGCGTGCAGGCTACCTGACAGGCGGTCATGGGCTCTCCGGCCTTGGCGGGCGGGTTGTCAAGGCGCATCTTGTAGTTACCGGTGCGGACGAAGAGGATGTCACCCTCTTCCACACTCACTCCCTGGGACTCTTCGGCTTCCAGCAGGTCCACGGGCATGACCGGTTGATTGGGGTCCAGGAAGTCCACGCCCCGCAATTTTGGCAGGTCCAGCAATACCCCGCGGGTGACGATGCCCGAGGACGCGGCTTCGATGGAGTGGGTCTGGGCCCCTTCCCGGGAAGTGATCAAGTTCGAAGGCTTTCCGTTGTAGAGATGCCCCTTCCAGGAGTAGTGGGACATGGCGTCGATGTGGGTGATGGACTGCCCGTGGAAGACCATGCCGATGAACTCGGCGGCCCCCCGGCGGTTGTACTGGCGCTCCACGGAGTCTTCGACGCGCCCCTCGCCGCTGTCCACCATGAACCGCTGTACCTGGAAGGTCACATCAGCGTGTATGTCGGTGCTGATGGGCCGGGCGCAGCTCACGGGGATGCCGTCTTGGACCAGGGCGGCGGCCTGTTGGCGTTTGGCCGGGGTGATCAGGTTCAGACAGCCCAGTTGGTCGTCGTCGCCCCAACGGCCCCAGTTACTCAGGGACTCCATCCATTTCAGGACCTGGGCCTCGGTGGGTATCTCACGGGAACTTGCTTGGACCATTGCGCCGCCTCCTGCTGCTCGAGTTGTTCTTGGGTTTGTTCTTCAATGACGAACAATTCTACAACGGGGACGGAGCGGGTCAACCGGTGGCGGGGTTAGAGTTGGGCGCCGATGAAGCTGGGAGCGCCGCGTAGGAAATCGCCGGTGGGGACCGCCCGCTTGCCCTCAAGCTGGACGGTCTTCAGACCCAGCAGACCCCGGCGGGTGCCGACGGCCACGGGTGCGGCCAGATCGCCGGTTTCGGCGACTAGTCCAGGGAGCCCATCCCCATCCAAGGCAGTCACCTCGACGAGCTTGACCCCGCTGCCGTTCCAGTCGGTGAATAGTCCCGGCCAGGGTGTGAACGCCCTGGAGCGCCGCTCCAACTCGTCGGCGGTCATGCTCCAGTCGGCCAGGCCGTCGGCCCGTTCCAGCTTTCGGGACACGGTCGCTATTGCGTCGTCTTGGGGTTGGGCCCGGAGCTCTCCGGCCTGCCAGCGGGGGAGGGAATCGTGGAGGAGCGCCCCACCCAGGTCGAAGAGGGTTTCGGTCAGGTCCTGGGCAGTCTCATCGCCCCGGAGCCGGTATTTGGTCCGGGCGATGACTGGGCCGGTGTCCATGCCCTGGTCCAGCAACATCAAAGTGACACCCGTGGTCTGGTGTCCTTCAAGGATGGTCGTGGCGACGGGGGATGGGCCGCGGTGCCGGGGCAAAAGCGAGGGGTGGATGTTCAGGCAGCCCAGAGGCGGCAGTTCCAGCACGGGCGGGGGCAGGAACTTGCCATAGGCGGCAACCACGATGACGTCGGGTTTAAGTTCTTCCAGTCCAGCCTGTACTTCCGCCGGCCGCAGACTGGCGGGTTGGAAAACGGGCAGCCCCTCTTCCCCGGCAAAGTCCTTCACCGGAGAAGACTGGGAGCGTCGTCCCCTCCCCGCGGGACGGTCTGGCGGTGTGTAAATCCCGACGACTTCTGTTCCGTCCAATGCGTGTAGACCGGCCAGTACCGGGACGGCGAAGGTTGGGGTTCCCATGAAGACGAGTCGCATCGGGGTTAGGACCTCGGATTACAGACGGGCAAACCAGCTGAACATAACCGGTTGCCATAACGGTTAATCGGGGCTCTGGATTGTCTTGACACTCAAAAAAAGGGGTTGCTAGAATACATTAACCGCTTGGCGGGAATAAAAAAAGGAGGTGAAGGCATATGGATGATAGTTTAATACGCAGGGGCGATGGTAGGCATCAGTCTGGACACGACGAGGTGACCGTTTCGTAGCTTAGTCGCTCGAAATACGAGAACCCCGTACGTCGGGCCCAGGCCAATGTCTACCATCGCCCCTCGACCCCGGTTTTTCCATTAGGGCGAACAAAGACCCCAGAGTTGGCCGGGCCCGATCTTTTTGCCCGGCAGATTCGCCGGTCTTTTTATTTAAGCCCTGGAAGCAATTTTCACCCCAACCGGCCTCAAACGTCATGCCAGCGCCAATTTTGGAGTACACTGTCTGCTGGTGGATTGTTTGACAACAAAAAACCCGCCACTTAAAATCGGCACGCGCATGCCTCACATAGACTCGGAGAATAAATGATTCGGATTCGGCTAGCCAGGGTTGGCAAAAAGGGCCACCCCTCATACAGGATTGTGGTCGCGGATGTTACCGCACCCAGGGACGGCTCTTACCTGGAATGGATCGGTAACTACGACCCCATGGCGGACCCGCCATCGGTCACCCTCAAAGAGGAACGTGCCGCCCACTGGCTCAAGATGGGCGCCCGGCCATCCGATGCCGTTTCCCGGATTCTGGACAAGAACGGTCTCATGGAGCGCACCCTGACCTACAAGACCCGCACCCGCGGCGAGCCCGAAGAGGCCCCCGAAGCCGGCGCCGCCACTGCGGTTGCTGAGGCGCCCGCGGACGCAACTCCCGCCGAAGAACCCGCCGCCGAGGAAGAGGCCCCCGCTGAGGAAGAAGCCAGCGAAGAGTAGTCCTTCCCACTCCCTGTCCCTTAAATAACTATGAAAGAACTGATTGAATATATCGCCCGGTCCTTGGCCAGCGAACCCGACGCGGTGCGTGTTACTGAGTCCAACGAAGACGGCCGCACCATCTTCCGGCTTCAGGTGGCCGACGAGGACAAGGGCAAGGTCATCGGTCGCCAAGGCCGCGTCGCCCAGGCCATGCGGGTCCTGCTCCGTGTTGCCGCTGTGAAAGGCGGCACCCATGCCGTCCTGGAAATCGAGTAGTTCTTCCCCCACTTCCCTCCCCCGGCCAACCTTAGGCCGTGGAACTCAGCCATGCCTGATTCCCCTTCCCCTTCGGATGAACTGATCGCCGTTGGCCGTGTTCTCGGCCCTCATGGCCGCCACGGTGCGGTCAAGATCAAGGCCATCAGCGACGTAGCCGGCCGGTTCGATCCCGGCAACCGACTTTCCCTCTCCAAAGACGGTGCGACTCCCCAAGGCCCCGCCCATGAGATCACCGAGAGCCAACACGCCAGCAACGAAGAGGTCATCCTCTATTTCGACGACATCCGCCGCCGGGATATGGCCCAAGGATTGACTGGGCTCTGGTTGTGCGTCCCTGTATCGGAGGTGCCCGACGCTGGAGAGGGTGAATACTTCCACTACCAACTGATCGGCTTGAAAGTGCGCACCACAGACGGTGAGGAACTGGGGGAACTGACCGAGATACTGGAGACGGGGAGCAACGACGTCTACGTGGTGGNCGGTCAAGACGGCGACCTCTTGGTNCCGGCCCTGAGTAAAGTTGTGATGGAAGTGGACGTGGAAAATGGCCACATGGTGGTGGATTTACCCGAAGGTCTGCGCTGANTCTCCTTTGACCCTTACCTTGGGCCAATGCTAGAATCGAGNCTGAAAGGGTCGTATTTCATCGGCGTCACCGGACGCTTTTGGCNCACGTTAACCTGTAAGTAAGACCACNGNGTTGTTACGGCAACGGTGGTCCAATGTCCCAGGAGGTCAGGTCCATGTCAGGTCACTCTAAGTGGTCAACGATCAAGCACCAGAANGGAGCCGCCGACGCCAAACGNGGCGTATTGTTCACCAAGATCAGCCGTGAGATTGCGGTNGCGGTGAAGAACGGCGGCGGGCCCGATCCGGANATGAATTTCCACTTAAGACTGGCCTTGGACAAAGCCAAGAGCGCCAATATGCCCCAGGACAGCATCTCCCGGGCCGTGAAGCGCGGGTCAGGAGAGAGTAACGACGGCGAAGTCTTGGAAGAGATCACCTACGAAGGGTACGGCCCCGGCGGCGGCGCCATCATCGTTGAAGCGCTGACCACCAATCGCAACCGCACCGCCTCGGACGTCCGTTCGGCGTTCAGCCGGGGCGGGGGCAACCTGGGTGAGACCGGCTGTGTCTCCTGGAACTTCGATTCCCTGGGCGTGATCGGCCTGGAGATGAAGGACGAGGAACGGGGCGAAGAGTTGGGGCTCATCGCCATCGACGCCGGCGCCGACGACGTGAAGCTGGAAGACGAATTCCTTGAGATTTTCACGGCCGTTGACCAACTGCAGAAGGTCCAGAAGCAGTTGGAGGGCGAGGGTATCCCGCCCGAAGCCGCTCAGATATCCAAGGTCCCCAAGACCACGATTGCATTGGACGACAAGCAGGCCGAGCAGACCCTGCGTCTGCTGGACGTTCTGGAAGACTTGGACGATGTCCAAAAGGCCTACACCAACGCGGACTTCCCTCCGGAAGTCTTGGAGCGTTACCAGGCGGAAGCCTAGCAACCACGACTTGGACCAAGGCCCCGAATGCTCGGGGCCTTGCCATTAATCTCGGCGGGCGGTGTGATGGGGATACTGGGAATAGACCCGGGGACTTTGAAGATGGGATATGGGGTGCTGGATGACGGCCCCAATCCCCATGCCGACGATTACGGCGTCATTGCCCTGCCCTCCAAGATGCCCCTTGAGCAGCGCCTCTACCAGCTCCACACCCACATCCTGAACATCATCGCCCTTTTCCAACCCACCGCTGTGGCCGTGGAAGAGCCCTTCGTCGGCAAGGGTGAGCGCCGCTTCCCCAACGCCTCGATGGCCATCGGACAGGCCCAGGCCGTGGTCTTCATCGGCGCGGCTAGCCAAGGAATTCCGATTTACAAGTATGCCCCGGCTCAGGTTAAGAGCGCTGTGGCCGATTACGGGGCCGCCACCAAGGAGCAGATGCGGGAGATTGTGGCTGCCACCTTGGGCCTGAACGAGATTCCCGATTCAGACGCCGCCGATGCCCTGTCCGTGGGACTCTGCCACCTGATCAACATGCAGGCCGACTCGGCCCTGGACCGCATCATCACGCCGGGACAGGAAAGATGATTGTCGGTGTCCACGGTACGCTGGAAACCACTGGCACCGATTGGGTGAACGTCCGCGTCGGCGGTGTCACGCTCCAGATATCGGTTCCCGCCAATGCGGTCTCAAGTCTGGGCCCCGTGGGTTCCCAGGTGACGCTGCACACTGGACTCCGCATCCGCGACGAGCAGCCGGTGCTCTACGGCTTCACCGACGCCGCCGCTCTGGGTCTGTTCAACATGCTGACCAGCGTTTCGGGCGTCGGCCCCCGGATGGCGTTAGCCCTGCTGTCCAGCCTGGACCCGGCCAGACTTCAGACCGCGATCATGACCGGCGATGTGACCTCTCTGGCGTCGGCCCACGGCGTCGGCAACCGGACCGCCAGCCGCATCATTCTGGAGCTGAAGAGCGTCGTGGAGTCCGAGGACTTCACCGGTTCTGAACTGCCCGGCGACGCGGATAGCCAGGTCATCGCCGCCCTCACGGCCCTGGGCTACTCCCCTGCTGAGGCCAGGGCCGCCGCCGCCGCACCGGCGGTCGCCGCCGAGACCGATGTGGATGACCGCATCCGCGTGGCCCTACAGCAGTTCGCCAACCGCGGGTAGCTGCCGTCCGGTACGTGCGGTAACGCCCACGTGCCGATATAATATTCCCCAGTGAACCAGGGACCTAGGGATGTACCAGACGATGGCAACCTCCGCACGCGGCAAGAAATGGGCCGACGCCGGAAAAGAGATTCAGGAAGTTTGGAACTCGGAGATAAAACCCGAGGACCGTAAGTTCGAACTGGCCTCCGACTTCCAGATGACCGGCGACCAGCCAGCCGCCGTGGCCCGCCTGTCCGAGGGAGTGGAGAAGGGTCTCACCCGGCAGACCATGCTGGGTGTCACCGGCAGCGGCAAGACCTTCACCATGGCCAACATCGTCCAGCAGGTCCAGCGGCCCACCCTGGTCATGGCCCACAACAAGACCCTGGCTGCTCAGCTGGCCTCCGAGTTCAAGGAGTTCTTCCCCCACAACGCGGTGGAGTACTTCGTCTCTTACTACGACTACTACCAGCCCGAAGCCTACGTACCCTCGTCCGACACCTACATCGAGAAGGACTCCAGCGTCAACGAGGAACTGGACAAGCTCCGGCTGGCCGCCACCACGTCCCTGCTCACCAGGCGCGACGTTCTCATCGTGGCGTCGGTTTCCTGCATCTATGGCCTGGGCGACCCCAATGACTACTTCAACTTGGTGGCCAGGGTGAAGGTCGGCGAGACCCGTAACCGCAGCCAGTTGGTGCGCCAATTGGTGGACATGCAATACGAGCGGAACGATATGGACCTCTCCCGGGCCAAGTTCCGCATCCGTGGCGATACGCTGGAGCTGGTGCCCGCCTACGAGGAGGCGGCAGTCCGCATCCAGTTCTTCGGCGATGATGTGGAACGCATCGTCCAGTTGGACCCGCTCACCGGCGAGATATTGTCCGATCTTCCTGATGTGTCCATCTACCCGGCCAATCATTTCGTCACCTCCAAGGAGAAACTGGACCTGGCCGTTAAGGGCATCAGGGAAGAGCTGGAAGTCCGCCTTAAAGAAATGAAGGACGCCGGCAAGATATTGGAGGCGGCCCGCCTGGAGAGCCGCACCCATTACGACCTGGAGATGCTCCAGGAGACCGGGTTCTGCTCCGGCGTCGAGAACTACGCCCGGCACCTTTCCCAACGTCCGGCCGGCAGCGCGCCTTGGACCCTGCTGGACTACTTCCCCGACGATTACCTGATGTTTGTGGACGAGTCCCACATGACCCTGCCCCAGGTGCGCGGTATGTACGCCGGCGACATATCCCGCAAGACGACCCTGGTGGACTTCGGGTTTCGTCTGCCGTCAGCCCTGGACAACCGGCCATTGAACTTCGACGAGTACGAAGAGCACATCAACCAGGTGGTCTACGTCTCGGCCACGCCGGGTCCCTACGAACTGCAGAACAGCCGGACGGTGGTGGAACAGGTTATCCGCCCCACCGGGCTGCTGGACCCCACGGTGGAGGTAAAACCCACCGAGGGCCAGATCGACGACCTGTTGCAACAGATCAAGGAACGCATCGAACGCCACGAGCGGGTGCTGGTCACCACTCTAACCAAGCGCATGGCCGAGGAGTTGGCCGACTATCTGTCGGAGATGGGCATCCGCAACACCTACCTGCACTCGGATATCCAGACCCTGGACCGAATTGAGATACTTCGGGACCTGCGCATGGGTGTTTACGACGTCATCGTGGGCATCAACCTGCTGCGGGAAGGGCTGGACCTGCCCGAGGTCAGCCTGGTGGCCATCTTGGACGCCGACAAAGAGGGTTACCTGCGCTCTGAGACGTCCATGGTGCAGACCATCGGGCGCGCGGCCCGGCATTCCAGCGGCCATGTCATCATGTACGCCGACCGCATCACCGACTCGATGCAGAAGGCCATCGACGAGACCAACCGCCGCCGGACCATCCAGGACAGCCACAACAAGCAGAACGGCATCGAGCCCCAAAGCATCCAGAAAGAGGTCCACGACATCACCGAGGGCATCAAGGCCATCGCCGAGACCCGCACCCGCTACAACGTGGTGCGGAAAGAGATGTCGCGCACCGACATGTTCAAGGTGCTGAAAGACCTGGAAGTGCAGATGAAGGACTCGGCCCGGAACCTCCAGTTCGAGAAAGCCGCCCAGTTCCGTGACGAGATATTCGAGCTGCGCCGATTGCTGGCCCTGGAAGAAAAGACCATCGGCCCGGGCGACCTCATGCCTGAGGACGTGGCGGTGCCGGTGGAGTAGCCGGCCTAGGCTTTAAGTCCCGGACGCCCCGTCCCGCTCACATGTTTATTTACCACTGACGATGCCAGATAAAATGATTGCCGGGATATATCCTTCGACTCACCACATGAAAGGACCTGGCACTGTTGGCTGAAATTTTGGCTTTCTTGGGCGGCCTTTTGTTGGCTGTTCAGGTTGTCAAATGGTTCAGCGCATTGGCACTGGTCATAATCACACCGTTTCTGGCGATTTCTAAGTTGATTGCAGGAGAAATCGTCCCAGTAAATAGTAGGGCTTCGTGGCTCCAGCGTTCAAAGAGACGGTCACGGTGGACGTGCTCCATCCCTTTCCCGTTGGTCCCATTTTTCAGCGTTCTTGTTTTACTGGCTCTAGGCTTCGTGGCGTGGTTGATTTCGATGCTTGACCGACGACTAGACACTATGCTCGTTAATCATTCAAGAGAGCATAAGGAAATGATGAAAAAGGGCTTAACCTTGGATTGGGGTTTTCTGAGAGAATTGGCATCCCGATTTCTGCGAAGTTAAGACGAGAGAAACGCCTCCAATGGAGGGGGCGAATGCTCGACGACGCATTGAAGGCAAATAGAGTTCCGTTTAGCGGAATGGTTGGGCTGCTTCTAGTTATTGTTGCTTTTGCGCTGAAATATTGACCCGAGTCCGATTAGTCCAAATTCCCTTCCCTTACCTCTTGATCTCCCAGCCCAGCCAGTTGCAGACGGCCTGGCCCATCACCAGTTCCTTGTCGGCCTCGCTGAGCCAGGGTAGTTCCTCGGTGAACAAGGTCACGCACTCCTTCCACGAGCACGGCATCCGGGTGATGTCCGTGCCCCAGAACATGCGCTCCGGCCCAAATGCGTCGTAGATACGGTGCAGGTAGTCGTGGATGCTGGTGAAGGGGTATGACCCGCTGGAGTAACTGGGCGCTCCCGTTGCCTTGATGGCCACGTTGGGAAACTTGGCTAAATTCAGCATCTCCTGCAGGTTGCCGAAGGCTTCTTCGTCCTTGCGGCCGCTCACCCGGCCCAGGTGGTCGACGATTAACTTGAGATTGGGGTGGCGCTCCGCCACCTGGTGCACCAGGGGCATGAATGTGGACGCCATAAGGCCGACGGGGATTCCGGCCCGTTCGGCTTCCGGCCACAGCCAGTCCATGGTGCCGTCTGAGGACCAGGTCTGTTGGTGGGGCATGGTGAAGGCGAAACGCAGACCCAGCATCCCAGGCTGGTCCAGCCAGCCGTCGATCAGTTCCCGGCTTTCGGGCTTGTCCAGGGGAAACTTGCCGAGGATGGAAAGACGGTTGGGGTGGGCCTTGGCCGCTTCCGACGCCAGGGCGTCCGAATCCGGGTCCCACTGGGGTGGATGGATGATGGCGGCGTCGATACCTGCCTCGTCCATCTCCTTCAGAAGGTCCTCTTTGGTGAAGTCGGGAATCTGCCGGTGGGACGGGTTCCCGGGGACGTTGTTCTTCCAGATATGGACCTGTGCGTCCACGATCAGCATGGGTCGTTCTCCTGGTTGTTTTGCTCCACTAGGGTAGCCCCGCCTCCACCGTCCGGTGCAGGCGGGTCAGCATGAAGCCGTTCTCCTCAGCGGAGAAGTTGTCCACGGTGGGCACCGGGTCGCCGGTGGTGCCGTCCACCACGCCCGCCGCCACCATCCCGTGGAGCATGGCGGTCTCGGACTCGACGGAAGGCAGCAGGTTCTTCCCTGCGATGCGGGACAGGGCGGCGATGAGCCCATACCCGCCCCAGTTGGACACGCTGGCGATCACCAGCCGGTCAACCTGGTTTATCGCCGGGTAGTCTGGCAGGGAGTCCACTTGGGGGATGATCTCGGCCAGGTTGCCCATACCAATCTCGTTGCCGCCGTCGCCGATGCCCACCGATGGCACATCGGAATCGAACAGGTAGTCCAGCCGGGCGGTGTGGGGCGTGATGTCCGCGTAGCGCATGTTCAGGTAGGTGTCTTCCCTGGTGCGCCCGCAGCGTTCAATGGAAATCAACAGGGACGGACTCACCCGCGCTAGGATGTCCTTGGCGTGCTTCTTGCTGGCCACCGAGCTGTCGATGGGAAAGTCGATGACCTGGGAGCCGTTGGCGTACCGCTCCAACACCGGCGTGGTGTACTCATCGCTGACGTAGGTCACCGTGCGGCCCAGGGCCTTCAACGCCTCGGCGATGGCAATGGCGCCGGGCGGTCCGTCGGTCTCCGGCTTGCCGGCCATCAGCACGTAGAATCCCGTGACGATGATTACCGGCCCGGGGTTGTCGATGATGAACTGGGCGGCCTGGGAGCAATAGTCCGGCGGCAGATGGGGCCGCAGGGCCAGCATACCGCGCTTGTCCTGGTCCAAGATGATGTCTTCGATTGACTCAGGCAAATTCCCCCCGCAAACCGCTGATTTCTGGTCCCCTCCAGCTATAGAACTGCGTAATCGGCGTCCTTGCCGTCTGTGATGAACATCCGGCCCGGAGTGTGAGTGATCATCAGCGGGGGCTTGCAGTTCAATGCCACCGCCTGGGGTGTGACGCCACAGGCCCAGAACACCGGCTCCTCATCGTCCTTGATCTCCACCGGGTCGCCGAAGTCGGGTTGGGAGATGTCTTTGATGCCTATATCTTCAGGACTGCCGATGTGCACCGGCGCGCCGTGGGTGGCCGGGAACCGGGAGGTCACCTGTACTGCTCGCACCACCTGCTCCCGCTTGACGGGCCGCATGCTGACCACCATGGGGCCGGAAAAAACGCCGGCGGGTGTGGTCTGGATGTTGGTGATGAACATGCCCACGTTGTTGCCCAGCTCCTGGTGCCGCAGGGGAATCCCAGCCTCCACCATGGCCGTCTCGAAGGAGAAGCTGCAACCCAAAAGGAAGGACACCAGGTCGTCCCGCCAGTATTCCTCGATGGTGTCCACCTCGGCGGTCAGTTGGCCGTTCTCGTAAACGCGGTATCCAGAGGCGTCGGTGCGGATGTCGGCGCCGGGGGCGGTCAGAATGGGTTCAATATTTCCCGGCTCGATGACCTCCAATATGGGGCACGGCTTGGGGTTGCGCTGACAGAACAGAAGAAAGTCGAAGGCCAAGTCTTTGGGCAGGATGGCCAGGTTGGCCTGGACGTAGCCGGGCGCGACTCCCGAGGTTACTCCCCGCCACTTGTTGGATCGGATCTGCTGGCGGACTTCCTGGGCCGTTCCGATGATGGTCTGGGTGGTCATGACCTCACTCCCTGACACCTGGTAGTGTAACGGCAATCATAGTTGCACCCAACATAAGCGTCAATCGCCTGCAACAGCGCTTTGGCGGGCATCGGATTGGGCGGCATCATGGGGTCTCTTTGGTATACTTTGCCTTGGACTCAAAGACGGGCTGGAGAGTCAGACCACACCCTTGTACCACCTTTTTGTGCTGGTGAACCACAGCGGCAGCCCCAGCGCGCTGGCCGATGCCGTAGACCGGGCGGGCATGTCCTGTCAGGTGAGTATCGACCTGGAGCCGCTGGACGACGACGGCGCAACCCCCGCCGACGCTGTCCTCCTGGACCTGTCTTCACTAGAGTCGATGGATGCCCGCCATTTTGCGGAGGAATGCCGCGACCGCAAACTGCCGGTACTGGCTGCGATCCCCCAGGACGCGGTCGAGGCCTACGACCCTTCTTTGAACCCCGATGAGCTGTTGGTCTGCCCCGTTTCGGAGCGCGAACTTGCCGTCCGGGTCAGGCAGGCCATGTTCCGGGTCAGCGGCCCAGAGGGGCTCAAGACGCTCAAAGTATCGGACCTGACCATTGATCTAGAACGCTATGAAGTCACGGTGGCCGGCCGCCGGGTATCCCTCACCTACAAGGAGTTCCAGTTGCTGGTGCTGCTTGCTTCCAACCCCGGCCGGGTCTACACCCGCGAGGCTTTGCTCAGCCAGGTATGGGGTTACGACTATCTGGGCGGTACCCGCACCGTGGACGTGCACGTCAGGCGTTTGCGGTCCAAGGTTGAGTCTCCGGGCCACACCTTTGTTGAGACCATCTGGAACGTGGGCTACCGGTTCACCCCACCGGCCGACTAGGCGACGCCAGCACTGGCCTGGTCGAAGAACCTGGCCACCTGTCCTTTGATCACCGCGTGCTCTGGCTCCTTCAACTCCGGGTCCTCCTCCATCAAGCGGCTGGCTTCATCCCTGGCCATCTCCAACAGCGGTCTATCGGTGATGTGGGCCATGCGCAGGCTGGGTAGTCCGCTCTGCCGCGTCCCGAAGAAGTCCCCCGGTCCCCGCAGCTCCAGGTCCACCTCGGCCAGCTTGAAGCCGTCGTTGATCCTCTCCAGGGATGACAGGCGTTCCTTGGCGATCTCCGAGGTCGAGTCCGACAACAGCATGCAGTAGCTCTTGTGCTCGCCCCGGCCCACCCGGCCCCGGAACTGGTGGAGCTGGGAAAGCCCGAACCGGTCGGCCCCATCGATGAGCATCACCGTGGCATTGGGCACGTCGATACCGACTTCCACCACCGGGGTGGACACCAGAATGTCCAGTTCACCGTCCCGGAACTGGCGCAAGGCCTTGTCCTTGTCTTTGCCGGACATGCGTCCGTGGAGCAGACCCAGTTTCAGGTCGGGGAACACCTCTTCCGAGAGACGTTGGTATTCCTCGGTGGCGGCTTTGGCCTCAATGGCTTCGGACTCGTCCACCAGCGGGCAGACCACGAAGGCCTGCCGGCCGTCCTCCACCTGCTTGCGGATGAACCCGTAGGCGGTGGACCGTTGTGCCGGGTCCAGCCATTTGGTGGCCACGTCCTGCCGTCCGGCGGGCATCTCGTTGATGGTGGAGATATCCAGGTCCCCGAAGAGGGTCAACGACAGCGTCCGGGGAATGGGAGTGGCCGACATGATAAGCGTATGGGGGTTTTCTTCGCCCCGTTCCTGGAGCGCCGACCGCTGCATGACGCCGAAACGGTGCTGTTCGTCGGCCACGGCCAGGGCCAGTTTGGGCATGGAGATTCCTTCCTGGATGAGGGCGTGGGTGCCCACCAGGATATCCAGGGTGCCTTCCGCGGCCATCCGGGCCAGTTCCCGTTTCACCGGCGCGCGGGAGCTACCCGTGAGCAGTCCGATGGTCACCGGGCGGTCCAGGTGTTCCAGATAGACGGACATCAGGTGTGGTTGCTGCACGGGCCGGGGCAGACCGCTGAGCAGGTTTCCGATGCTCTGGAAATGCTGTTCGGCCAGCACTTCCGTCGGCACCATCATCGCGCCTTGATACCCCGCCGCCGAGACTGTTAGCAGCGCGGATAGCGCCACCACAGTCTTGCCGCTGCCCACTTCACCCTGGAGCAGGCGGCTCATGGGTGGGGTGCCCCTTTTCATGTCGCCCTCGATCTCAGCGATGCAGCGTTTCTGGGCGTTGGTCATGGGGAAGGGGAGTGTGTCATAGAACCCTTCAATGACATTCTTCGGGGCCGCCAATTCGACGCCTTTCACGTCGTTGTGTTGGAGCTTACGGCGGGCGAGTACCGCCAGTTGCAGGGTGAATAACTCGTCGAAGGCCAGGCGGCGGCGGGCCAGTTCCCAGGACTCCATGTCCTTGGGATAGTGGGCCTGGTGGACCGACTCCAAAAGGGGCATCAATTTGGTGCGGGACAGGATGTCTTTGGGGAGTCCCTCTTCCAAACCGCCCAGCCAGTTCTGGACCGCCTGCCAGGTGAGTCGGCGCATATTGCGGCGGGTGAGCCCTTCTGTCAGCGGATAGATGGGCACCAGACGGCCGGTGTGGACCCCGGAGCCCCCGCCGGGTGCGGCCGCTGAGTCCAGCATCTCGTGTTCCGGGTTTTCAAGGACCAATTGGCCCCTGAAGACCGACGCCTTGCCGCTGACGGCAATCTGACTGCCAGCTTTCAGCGTCCGAGCCAGATAGCGCTGCCCGAACCAGATGGCCCGGATGTTGCCGGTGTCGTCGCTGAGTACGGCCTCCGTGTCGCGGCGGCCTCCCCTGGGGCCCTTGGCCACCTCACGGGCTTCCCAGACGGTGGCCAACACCGTGCACTCTTCGCCGGGCGACAGGTCTGAGATCTTCACCGCCGTGGAATAGTCCTCGTGGCGGCGGGGGAAAAGATAGAGCAGGTCCCGCACCGTCTCAACATCCAGCCGCTTGAGGCGGGAGGTGAGCTTGGTGTCAACACCGCGCAGTCTGTCCACCGGAGCGTCGATGCCCAGCTCGGCCGGGGGAGTTTTGGGCTCTGGTTCCTTGGCTGGACGGGCCTTCTTGGCCGCCGGCTTCTTCTTGGCCGGGACCGGGGTCGGCTTCTGATTGGTGGGTGTGGCGATCCCGATGGCCGCACGCCACTGGTCCACCCACTGGGCGCGGACCTTGGCGGACATGGCGTCGTAGGACTCTTTCAGGAGAAAGGCTTCGTCGCCGACGCCGGTGGCCTGGGCGGTCATTTCCTCGGTCCAGCGTTGGACGAACTTGTCCAGGCCCCCCATGACGGCTTTGTTGTCAAAGCCCCGGGACTCTTCCAGGTCGAGGATGTTTTGGAAGGCGTTTACCCAGGCGGGCGCGCCGGTCCTTTGCGAAACCATCAGTCGGTTACCCTAGCACGCTGGGATGCCCTGAATCGAGTTGGCGTACAGCTTACTTTCATCATTCTCGGCCGCCGGGGCTGCGTCAATCGGCACCTGACATAACTTGGCTAACCGGCCTGGGTGATGGCAACCCCCAGGGCGTCCGGTCCGGTGTATGTTCCCAGGGTGGAACCGAACCGGGCTTCGATTATCTGGTCGGCGGGCAGCAGCCCCGTCAACTCCTGTTTCAGAGCGCCCATCCGCTGGGGATCGGTGCTGTGAATCACCGCCAAGCGGCGTACCGGCCCCAGGTCTTGGGCCAATTCCACCAACCGGCGCAGGGCGCGGTCCCGGTTCCGGGGGCGTTCCACTGGGTGGACTTCGCCGTCCTGTAGCCGCAGGATGGGCTTCACGCTCAGCATTGATCCCAGGAAGGCCTGGGCCTTGCCGATACGTCCCCCCTTCTGCAGGTATTCCAGCGTGTCCAACGAGAAGAGGGCGTGGTGGGAGAGCAGTCCCTGGCGTACTTTGTCCGCAATCTCCTCGTGACTTCCGCCCTTTTCGACCAAAATTGCGGCGTCCAGTACCGCCAGGCCCAGAGCGATGGAGGCCAGGCCGGAGTCGATTATTTCGATGGCTGGGTTGTCGTCCAATGCGGCCTTGGCCTGATGGGCGGAATTCAGCGTGCCGCTCAATTTGGCCGAGAGGTGAATGGAAATCACCTGGTCGCCCTGGCCCAGCAGCCGCTCATAGACCTCCTGGAAGTCGGCTGCGGTGGGCTGGGATGTGGTGGGCGTTCGGGACTCAGTCTGCAGACGTTGGTAGAAATCGTCGGCCTGGATATCCACCCCGTCCTTGTACTCTTGGTCGTTAACCACCACATAACAGGGCAGCACCGTGATCTGGTGCTTTTCAACCAGGTCCGGGGGCAGGTCTCCTGAGCTGTCGGTCACTATGCGTATCGTCATGGGCCTCTGATTCCTGGTTGGATTGGGGGCTTTCGCGCTTGGGACTACTCCGGTTGGGACTATTCAATGGAAGCAAGGTAGTGATAATTTGGCTGACCGCCTTCGACAACGTCCACCTGGATGCCAGGAAAATCCCGTTCAATTTCCTGGGCCACTGACCGGGCGTCTGAAGCCGGCGTATCTTCACCGTGGTAGATGGTCACGATGGCATCGGGACTGGGTCCGGCCGCTTCCAGGGCTCCCCTGAGGGCCGCCTCGGGACTTTCTGCCGCCGAAGCCAGATCGCCATCCAACAGGGCCAGGAATTGGCCCTTGGCAACATCTGTCCCGTTGATGCAAGCGTTCCGGACCGCCTGGGTGACTTCCACAGAAGACACATCAACCATCACGCTTGTCATGGCGGCGGCGTTATCTTCCCATGTTCCTTCGGGATTGAAGGTGAACAGGGCGGCGACGCCCTGGGGGATGCTCTTGGTGACAACGACGTGGATCGAGGGTTCGGCTGCGGCCGCCTGTTCCGCCGCCAGCACCACGTTGGGGTTGTTGGGCAGCAGGATGGTGTCCCGGGCCCCGGCGGCCTGCGCGGCATCCAGAATCTGCTGGACGCTCGGGTTCATGCTCTGGCCCCCGTCAATCACGGCGGCACAACCGGATACAAGGAACAGCTCGGTCAGCCCTTGGCCCACCACGACCGGGAGCAAGGCCAAAGACAGCTCTTCTTGGGGAGGCGTCCGGTGTCCACCGGCGAAATCCCGGTTCTGCTCGTCCATGTCTTCGATACTGATTTCACTGACCGCGCCCAGGGTTTCGGCGTAGGCCAATGCGGGCCCAGTGTCCTCAACGTGCACATGTACCCTGATGTTTTCACCGTCGCCGACCACCACGGTGGATAAGGCCGTCTCCTGGTAGTGGACACGCACCGCGTCGGGGTCCAGGTCCTTGGCGCTGATTATGAATTGGGTGCAGAAACCCCATTCCTGTTCCAGAGTGGCCTCAAGGAATCCCGGGGTAAACTGACCGTTGCCGTTCCCGGACCGTTGGAAACGGGCCAGGGCGGGCATGTCGGCCAGTACGGCATTTTTCGTTGCGAAGGACTGCAGCGCCCCGCCGATCAGGACCACCATGCCCAGGCCGCCCGCATCGACCACACCGGCTTCCCGGAGGAGGGGCATCTGCTGCGGGGTCTTGTCCAGGGCATCTTGGGACGCCAGGAACGCGGTCTCCCACAGCCCCAGCACATTGTCATTCCCCTCTTGCATCGCC
The DNA here is from genome assembly GCA_002721995.1 of Chloroflexota bacterium. Lineage (GTDB taxonomy): Bacteria > Chloroflexota > Dehalococcoidia > Lucifugimonadales > UBA3495 > UBA9611. The sequence continues at coordinate 123,859 of PBMF01000013.1, read as the reverse complement.
TCCGAGGCCACGCGTATCACCGTCAGCATGGTCCCTTCAACCGGTTCACCCACAGAGTTGTAGGCGGCGAGGGAGGCCAGCCGGAAGGCCTGAGCCAGATCGGTGGAAGACAGGGAGTCCTTGCCGGTTAGGGCGTCGGAGAAACCCTTGAAGAATTGGGAGAGAATGACGCCGCTATTGCCCCGGGCGCCGAGAAAGGCCCCCTGGGCCAGGGCCGATGAGACTGTGGCCACCGAGTACTGCTGCCCGTCGGGACAGTCTTCGGCGGCGGACTGAACCGCCCGGCGCATGGTGAGCAGCATGTTGGTGCCGGTGTCGCCGTCGGGTACGGGAAACACGTTTAACGCGTTCACGATGTCCCGGTACTCTTCCAGGCATCCGGTGGCCGCGGAAAAGGCCTGCTTAAGGTCCTGTCCTCGAAGTTGGCGCATTCTGATTTCGCTACCCGGCCAAGTTGGTTCCGAGGTGATTCCCATGGGATTCCGGTTGGCCAAAATGACTATCCGGAACCAAGGCCAATTATATATCATGGGCTGGGAAATCCAGACTGAAAGGGCGTGCGGGGTTTCAGGACTGCCCCAGCTTTGGACTGGGCATGAAATTCCTTGACAGGCATGGGGCACTCACGTAGTATTTATGGTCGAGGTTTAAATGGACTACGCTGTATTCAAAACAGGTGGGAAGCAGTACCGGGTAAAACCGGGCGATACACTGGATGTCGAGCTCCTGTCCGCCCCCATAGACTCGGTCGCCGAATTTGGCGAAGTATTGGCCCTTTCAGACGGTGGAGAGGTCACAATTGGCTCTCCCTTGGTGGAGGGCGCCAAGGTAACCGCCCAGGTCTTGTCCCACTACAAAGACCGGAAGCTGATGGTCTATAAGTACAAGGCCAAGAACCGGTACCGCAGAAAGCGGGGCCACCGGCAGACCTATACCAGGCTCCAGATCCAGGACATTGAACTCACCAAGCCCCGCGCATCGCGCCGCAGGGCCAGTACAGCCGTGGCCGCACCCGAGGCCGAGGGCGGAGAAGAGAGTAACTAATGGCCCATAAGAAAGCCGGCGGCAGCACCAATAACGGTAGAGACAGTAATTCCAAACGGCTGGGCGTGAAGCGGTTCGGTGGCGAACGGGTCACCAGCGGTTGCATCATCGTCCGGCAGCGCGGCACCCGCATCAAGCCCGGCACCAACGTCGGCTTGGGAAAGGACTACACCATATTCGCGACCACGGACGGCGAGGTGAAGTTCGAATGGGCCGCCAAGGGCCGCCGCCGCGTCAGCGTCTATCCGCCGACCGCCTGATAGAAACCGAAACTGGATTTATATACAAGAAATGAAAGCTGAGATTCACCCGTATTTCTACAACGCCACTGTGACCTGCTCCTGTGGCAATGTTTTCAACACCGGCGCCACCAAACCGGCGCTCCGTGTTGAGGTCTGCAGCAACTGCCACCCCTTCTACACAGGGGAGCAGCGGGTCGTGGACACCCAGGGCCGCATCGAGCGCATGCGCCGACGCTACAACCTGGACTAGTCCGTTTCCCAGACATAGCGGTACGAACGGAAAAATCGAGGGCCAGCGCCCTCGATTTTCTATTTCCGCCAACCCCCGGTCCACAGAGTTAGAGGTCCTAATTGGCAGAACAAGCCCCACATATCTACGGCGGCCAGGCGGTCATCGAAGGCGTGATGATTCGCGGCCGCGAGAACTTTGGCCTGGCCGTGCGACGTCTGGATGGTTCCATAGAGCAGTACCAGGAAGCGCTCAGTTCCATATATAACGGCAGACCCCGCCGCTGGCCCCTGATTAGGGGATTTCTCACCCTGCTCGAGACTCTGATCCTGGGAATCAAGGCGCTCCAGCTGTCCGCCAACATGGCGGCCATGGACCAGGCCCCGGAAGAGTCCGAAAAGGGCATCCCGGGCTGGGTGATGGTATCAACGCTGGGAATCTCGCTGGTCTTCGGCATCGGCCTGTTCTTCATCACGCCCCTGATGATCGCCTGGGCCTTGGAGCCGGTGCTGGGGTCAGCGCTCCTCAGTGAGATTGTGGAGGGCGTCGTCAGGCTGTTCTTCCTCCTGGCGTATATAACCCTGATCAGTTTGCTGCCCGACGTGAGGCGGGTCTTCGCCTACCACGGCGCGGAGCATATGACCGTTCACGCCCATGAGGCCGGGCTGCCTCTGAACCTGGAAAATGTGCGTAAATTCGGCACTCCACATCCTCGCTGCGGCACCGCATTTTTGCTCACGGTAGTGGTGGTGTCGGTGGTGGTATTCGCCCTGCTGCTGGGCCCGCCACTGGAATGGCGGATCGCATCCAGGATACTGTTGCTGCCGGTCATCGCCGCGGTCAGTTACGAGGTCATACGGTTCAGCGGGACCCACCCCCATTCCTGGTTCGGCAACATGGTGGCCAAGCCCGGTCTGTGGCTGCAGAAGCTGACCACCCGCCAGCCCGACGACCAGCAGATCGAGGTGGCCATCCGGGCCATGGAGACCGCCATCGCGGCGGACCTGGGCGAGACGGTCCCCACGCTGATTCCCGCGGCCGAGGATTAGGTCGATTGACCGAGGCCCTGTAATTGCAGTCCTCTGAGACCACGGGGAGAGGGTCTGCCTATTGGGGCCGCATATCGGTGATACTGCGCCAGCCGGCCCTGCGCTGGTTCTGGTTGGGAGGCTCAACCCAGGCTGTCGGCCAGGCGACCCAGTTCCTGGTGATCGGCTGGTTGGTGCTGGAGACCACCGGCTCCTCCGCCCAGTTGGGTCTGGTCATCTTCCTCTACGGCGTGCCCAACGTCTCGTTTCTACTGGTGGCGGGCGTGCTGGCTGACCGCTTCAACCGCCGCCACGTCTTGATGGTCACCCAGGGCGGTGTCTTTTTGCTCCTGTCCTGCCTGGCGTTATTCACTGTCTCCGACATCGTCGCCATCTGGCATATCTACACCGCCGCCGTGCTTCTGGGCATCGTCCAGTCGCTGAATATGCCGGCAAGAATGACCATGGTGTCAGACCTGGTGGAGCCGCGCTCCTTGCTGGACGCTGTGGCCATGCAGAACGCCGCGGTGCACGCCGGACGCATCGTCGGCCCGCCGGTGGCAGGGGGAATCATCGAGGTTTGGGGACTGGCGGCCAGCCTCTTCACCATCGCCGGGTGTTACGTGATCAGTATCCTCTGCCTGGCCAAGGTCGGCCCCACCAACCAGAGTTCCACTGCGTCCTCCCAGTCAGTGGTCCGGAACTTCACGGACGGACTGCTATACATCAAGAACAACCCGGTGGTCCTCACGGTCATCGTCATCACCTGTTCCTTCGGTGGGTTTGGAATGTCCCATCAACAGGTGATTCCCGCCATGGCCAAGGAAGTCCTGGGCATCGGCGCCGCCGGGGTGGGATTGCTGTTCCTGGCATCGGGAGTCGGGTCGCTCTTCGGGAACGTGCTGCTGCCCATCGTAGGGCGGGCCAGGGTCTACGGGTCTTTGCTGGTCAGCCTGGTGCTATTTGCCCTACTCCTGACCCTGTTCGCCTGGTCCACCTGGTTCTGGCTCTCATTCGTGCTGTTCTTGCTGGTGGGCGTGGTCGGGCTGGGGTCGGTCTGGCCCATGGCGACCACCATCATCCAGTTGGAATCTCCCTCCGAGGTTAGGGGACGGGTGATGGGGATCCTCCAGTTCACCCCCGGGTTCCATTTCCTGGGGGCGTTCCCTCTGGCGTTGGCCGCGGGCGCCTGGGGCTGGGGTGTGGCGATCACTGGCGCCGCTGTACTGTGCCTCACGGTGACCGTCTGCTTCGCTCTCCTGAGAGGTGGCGCACCCAGCATCGGCCGGCAGACTACGGGACCCCAGTCCGACTGACGGGAAGGTCTAGCTCAGGTTCCACCTGGGATTCTGGTCGGTCTGTTCCTTCAGGTAGTCCACTATCCAGTCTTTGACCCCGTCGGCGATGTAGAAGGTGGGCTTCACCAGTTCGTTTTCGTCCTTGATGAGCCCTTCTCTCTTGGCGGCAAGGGCCACTTCCGTCCCCGGCATCACGCTGACACCCACTCGCAGGTTGGCCATTGCCGGGTTGATGCTGCGCAGGAAGTCCAGCTTGTGCTCCACGGTCTCCCTGGTCTCACCCGGCTCGCCGAAGATCTTGCCGATGTTGTAGTGGAGGTCACCCTCCTCGCACATCCGGCAGACCTCCAACAGGGCGTCGTTCTCCTCGTCCATGCTGGCGATGTCGTCGGGGTTCCCACTGCGGTTGGTCATCATCACCAGACCGCAGCCCGCCTCTTTCATCAGGCTGATCAGTTCCTTGTCGCAGTTGAAGGGCGCGAGACAGGTGTTCCAACGCACGCCGGCGTCGGAATCGATGAGGGCGCGGCACAGGGACTTGGCGTGTTCCAAGGGAAGGTTGAACCCGTTGTCGACGAAGAAGACCTTCTTCATGCCGAAGCGTTCTTTCATGTCTTTTACCTCGGCCACCACCTCGTCGATGGGCCGGATCACCCGCCAGCCCGACTCATTTATCTGGGCCTGGGAGGCATTGGCTGGGTAGTAGAACCCGCCCAGTTTGCTCAGGATGCCGATGCCGAACCCCGCCTTGTTGTAGCGGGCCATGTCCAGGTCTTCCAGCCTGGGTGACTGGGCAAAGGCGGAGACGCAATAACCCTCGTTCTGGTGCACTTGGCCGTCCTTGCGGTAGACCAGGCCAGGCAGGCTGTGATAGTCCGGTTCGCCTATCTCAAGACTGTCCGCCAGGGCGGCGAATGTCTCGCCGGCGTCTCCGGCCAGTCCTAGGTCCGCACCCAAGAACTCGTAGCATTCTTTGGGCAGGATGCTGAAGGCCGGACCGCCGCAGACTATGACGGCGTCGCTAACGGACCGGATGCGGTCTATGACCTCCTTGCTGATGGGGAGCGCCCAGATGGTATTCATGTAGCTGTGGTTGCTCAGGTTGCGGACGGACATGCCAATCATCTGCGGTTGGAACTCCTTGACGGCGTTTTCCACGTCGGTGAGGTGGTCCTCGGAGAACATCAGGTCCAGGACTTTCACCTCGTGGCGGTCGTGGTCCAGGTGTCCGGCGATGTAGGCCAGGCCGATGGGCATGGGCTGGGCATTCATCCGGCTCTGCAGGCGGTCGTGGCGGTTGGTGGCGATCAGTAGGACGCGCATCTTGAACTCCGTGGTGCTTAATCCCAGATAGGTGCCGTGATTGGGCCATTATGCTTGAAGGCAGATTGGATTACAAAGGGCCTTGTGCCCATGGATTTATTGTTGGGGAAACCGGTGGGAAATCCCTGAAGCCGTCTGTGCAAATAGTCTTTATTATGTTAGTGTTTCAACATTCAAAATGTGGGTTAATCAAAGCCCAAACTTACGATAAGTTGGTGGTGTGATGGTAACGACAATAAACGATGACATGTTCACCGCGGACGTTATTCAAGACCCCTACCGCTACTATGGCCGGATCAGAGACGAAGACCCGGTCCATTGGAACGAGTTATACGAGTTGTGGGTGATTACCAGGCATGACGACCTGGTCTGGTTGACCCGCAACCACGAGCAATTCTCCAACGCGGTCTTCGTCAATGACCCCCGCCCCGCCTATCCGGCCATCTATGAGTCGGACACGGAGCTCTATGACTACGTCCGTAATTACAACGGGCAGCAGTTCATCCAGTACGACCGGCCAGAGCACCTGGAGATGCGGAAGGTTGTCCACAGCTATTTCACCCCCAAGTCCATGGAAGAGTGGCGGCCGCTGGTCAAGTCGGCCATCAACGAACTGCTGGACGCCGCCGAGGCCAGGGGTGGGGAAGTGGACCTGATGCGGGACCTGGCCGTGCCTTTGCCGGTGTTGGTCATCGCCGAAATGATGGGCGTTCCCGAATCTGAGCGTCCCTACATCCGGGAGATGGCTGAGAAACTGCTGAACATCGGCCGGGGCGAACCCGACCGCATGCGGCCCCTGACGGAAGGCATGAAGGGGATGCTGGAGTATGTGAACCCCATGGTCGACGAGAGAATCGTTGACCCCAAGGACGATTTCATATCCGTCTTGGCCGGCGGTGAAAAGTCGGGCGTATTCACCCGGCAACAGGTGCTGGTCAATACGTCGCTGCTGCTCCTGGCCGGACACGAGACCACCATCAACCTCATCTGCAACGGTACCTTGGCCTTCATGAATAACCGCGACCAGTGGGACCTGTTGAAGACCGACCCTGAGGCCCTCAAAGTCCGGGCGACCGAAGAGGCTCTGCGCTACGACTCCCCCGTGAAGTCCATCCAGCGAATAGCCACCGAGGACGTGGAGATGCGCGGCAAACAGATCAAGAAGGACGACCGTATCCGCTGGTTCATGTCCTCAGCAAACCGCGACCCCAACAAGTTTGAGAACCCCGACACGATGGACATCACCCGCTGGCCCAATCCCCATGTGGCCTTTGGTTCCGGCGTCCACCACTGCTTGGGCGCCACAATTGCCAGGGTAGAGGGACAAGAAGTGTTCCGGGAGCTATCCGAGCGGTATCCCAACCTTGAGTTGAAGACCAACCAGATGGAATACCAGCCCAGTATCACCTTCCGTTCCATCAAGGAACTGCCCGTCTCTCTAAACAAGAATTAGGGCTTCGAATACCCCGATTCAGGCACAATACCGGCTCTTGGTGACATTGACACCAGGAGCCGGTTTACATATCGTGATATCGTTTTAACAGACGGGTCCAGCACTCGGAAATTTTCAGGTCCAACCGGTGGAGGATGCAGGGTTGAGGATGGACTATTTCTCCCAAAATGCTCCCCGGGACCGCGGAGCATAGATGGTGGCTTCTCCCTCGGCAAACGGCTCTGGCCAGTTGATGGCCCGCCGGGTCGGTGAGGTGGTGGAATCCACTTCGACCTCCTTTGTGGCCCAGTGCTACCAGCTGGAGGGCGCTCCCGCTCTGGGTGGCCTGGTGCGCACCGATTCCCCCGACATCTACGGCGTTGTGGGCCAGGTGACCACCGAACCATTGGACTCCGCCCGCCCCGTGCTGGCCAGGGGCGAGGATGCTGGCTCCGAAGAAGATGTCATCCGCGACAACCCCCAGTTGGCAAGGCTGCTAACCTCACGCTTCGAGGTCTTCATTGCCGGCCACGTCGAAGACGGCGCAGCCCGGCAATACCTGCCGCCCCGCCCGCCGCGTGTCCACTCCTTCGTCTACTCCTGCGACGTGGATGAGATCGCCCGGTTCACCGGCTCACTGGACCTGCTCCGGCTCCTGTTGAACTGCGGGGCACCCCACGCCGACGAGATCGTGGGCGCGTGTATCCGCCAAGCCGCACCCGCCCATCAGGAACCGGAGGCGTTTCTACTCCTGGCCTGCAAGACCATGGCTGTGGAGCTGTCGGCGGACGTTGCCCGGCTCAATTCCATCCTCCGGCGGGTGGCGCCATGACCCAGAGCAACGGCCACGAGATGAACGGTCATATATCCGATGTGCCGGGCCTGCCCCTGGGCATGGTGGTGGAAGGGTCAGTGGCCAACGGCGTCGAAATCCGCCTGGACCCGGGGTACTCCGTGGAGCAGGTGAAGGTCGGGACTTTTGTGACCATCCAGGGCGCTGACAGCCGTTATTTCGGAGTGGTCACCGACGCCAGCTTGGGCAGCAGCGACCCGCGTATGAAGTTCAGCCCCCTACCCGTAGACGACCCATTCGTGCTCCAGGCCCTGCAGGGGACGGTGGCCTACGGGACGATCTCCGTCCTGCCCCAACTGACCATGCCCGAGGTCCTGGGGGACGACGAGGGCCCTGCCGCGGCCAAGAGCATCCCATCCCATTTCTCCAGGGCTTTCACCGCCTCCCAGAAAGACGTGGAGATGGTTTTCGGCAGCGAGGAGGACGGCAACTTCTGGATCGGCAGTCCCCTGGACATGGAGACCAAGTTGTGTCTGGACCTGGGCGAGTTGGTCAAGCGTTCCATGGGCGTGTTCGGCAAGAGCGGCACCGGCAAGACCTTCCTGACCCGGCTGCTGCTGGCCGGCATCCTGCAGAACGGCGAGGCCTCGTCGCTGATATTCGACATGCACAGCGAATACGGCTGGCAGGGACAGGACACGGACCGGGGCATCGCGGTCAAAGGTTTGAAGCAGCTCTTCGGCGCCAAGGTCTCCACTTTCACCCTGGACGAGGAACACTCCCGCCGCCGGGGGCTGTCCACCGACGAGACGGTGCAGTTGGGGTTCAACCACATAGAACCCGAGGACATTGAGCTGCTCCGGGAGACGCTTAACCTGTCGGATGTGGCCGCGTCGGCAGCCTTCAACCTGGCGGAGAAGTTCGGTCAGGAGAACTGGCTCAAGGAATTCATCGCGGCGGGACGGGGCGGTTCCCTACTGGAGCTGGCAGATGAACTCCAGGTGAACGCCGGGGCGCTGCGGGCACTTTACAACCGCATGGGCCGCATGACCCGCTATGGGTTCCTGACGGAGCACAGTAGGGTGGATATCTCGGCCCGGATCGTCGAACACCTGGAACGGGGCCAGCACGTGGTGCTGGAGTTCGGCCGCTACGGGGACGACCTGGCCGCCTACATCCTGGTCAGCAACCTGCTAACCCGCCGCATCCACCAGAAATACGTGGAGGCCAAGGAGTCGGCCATGGGGGGCGGCGGTACGGAACCGCGGCCTTTGGTAATCGTCATTGAAGAGGCCCACAAGTTCCTCAGCCCCAGCGTGGCCTCCCAGACCATCTTCGGAATCATCGCCCGGGAACTGCGAAAGTACAACGTAACCCTGATGGTCATCGACCAACGGCCCAGCGGGATAGATTCCGAGGTGTTGAGCCAGGTGGGCACCAGGTTCAGCTGTCTCTTGGACAATGAGCGGGACATCGACGCCGTGTTGGCGGGGACCCCCGGGAGCAGGCAGTTGCGCTCAGTCCTGGCGCGGTTGGAATCCAAGCAGCAGTGTTTGGTGTTTGGTCACGCCCTTCCATTGCCGGTGGTGGTGCACACCAGGGAGTACGGGGCCAAGTTCTACGAATCCCTGCCGGGTGGGGACGAGTCCGAGGAAGAGAAGAAGCGGAAGGTTGACGAGCTTTTCGCCGACTAGCCCTGCCCCAGCTCCTTCAACTTTTCGACAAGCTCGCTGGTGGAAGCCTGATCGGAGACATCGGTGCCGACGTACTTCCAGTGTATCTTCCCCAACCTGTCCAAAATAAAGGTCGACGGGACGGTAAGGCCATGGCGCTCGACACCGTATTTCCGGGGGACGGTGGCTTCCACGTCGAATAACACTGGATATTCAAACCCGAGACGCTCCACCGTGCGCCTGAGGTCCACAGGTCTCTCGGTGCTGATGGCCAGGACTTCGGCGTTAAGGTCCCGTATCTGTGGGTATACCTCCCGCAACTCAACTAGCTGCTGGCGGCAAAAGACTCAATAGAGGCCCTCGTAAAAGACCAGTACCACGTTTCCCCGACCGAGATAGTCTTCCAACGAGACTTCAGTCCCTCTTGCGCTCGGTAGGGTGAAGGCCTCCGCGAATTCGGTTTCGGCGGACCAGCCGGTGATTCCAGAGCAACCCGCAACCACAAGAATTGTTAGGATGGCGGTTCCTAGAAACACGATTCTTCGGACTTAGCTCGGCATAGCCTGATGCTATGAAAGTCTGAAATTACTTGCAAGCCGAGTTTATGTGTTGACAGCAGGTCAGGCCAGACAGCGCACCGGCTGGCCTCCGTTNAACGCCACCATGTCCGCTCCGATTGCCCCCAGGTCCAGTACCGTCCCCAGNGGTTCGCCCCTGAGTTCGGAGTAGGCCCGGTGCAGNTTGCCGGCTATGCGTTCGGAGTCATGCCAGGNAGTGAACCGTCCCAGGTCGGTCTCTTGGGCCGNCTCNANGGGGCTTATTCCGGCGTCAAAGGCCTTNCGGGCCGTGTCTTGAACGAATGTCAGATAGGCCTCGATGTCGTCGAGCACCGCCGGTCCGCAGACAGGACCGTGGCCCGGNACTATGGTCTCGGCGCCCAGTTGCCGCAGCCGTTTCACAGCCTCCAGGGAACCCGAAACGGAACCCATCGCCACGAATGGGGTCCCCTGGTTGAAGACCAGGTCTCCGGAGAAGAGCAGTTTGCGTTCGGGCAGCCAGGCCACGATGTCGTTGGTGGTGTGGGCCGGGCTCATGAAGATGAGCTCGATCTTCAGGTCGTCGGAATAGAGGTCCAGCCTGTCTTGGAATGTGACGTTGGGCGGGGCCAGTTCCAGGTCGCCCCACTCCACGCCGGGGAACAGGGGATGCAGGGACTGCAGCCCGGTGGAGATCACGGTCTGACGGCACAGCTCATGCCCGACGATAGCGGCGCCGGTGACCAGGTAATTGCCGTGGGTGTGGTCGCCGTGGTGGTGGGTGTTGATGAGCGTCCTAGCCGGCAGGTCAGTGACGCCGTCTATGGCCTTGAGGAAGGCCCTGGTCCGTGCCTCGGTGAAGCAGGTGTCGACCACCGTCACTCCGTCCTTGCCCGGGATGAACCCGGTGTTGTTCAGTCCCCAACTGCCGTCAAGTTGGATGTAGGCGTAGATGCCGGGGCTGACCTCCTCCAGAGTCGGTTCCGGTAGTTGGTCCGCCGTGTGGGCGTGGTCGGTGCTCATGTTTCCCCTTTGCCGCGACGAAAATTGCAACAAATATAGGCGGGGGAATACTGCCGGTCAACCGGCCCGATTTCACGGTCAGTCAGCAGATTGCGGCGATATAATTGCGGGAGTCCAGGCTACGCATGCTGCAAACCCTTGCCCTTAGGAGCTGATACATGCCCCAGACCGCGCCCTACGGCTCGTGGAAATCGCCAATCACCACCGACCTGATCGTCTCCGGATTCATTGGCCTGGTCCAATTGGCATTGGACGGCGAGGACGTCTACTGGATCGAGATGCGGCCGTCGGAGGGCGGCCGGATGGTGGTTGTGAAACGTACGCCCGACGGTGATACGGCGGACGTGACGCCCGATCCCTTCAGCGCCCGCACCAGGGTGCACGAGTACGGCGGCGGGGCCATGCTGGTGCATGACGGCGTGGTCTTTTTCTCCAACTTCGCCGACCAGAGAATGTACCGCCAGGACCCCGGCGGGCAACCCGAACCCATAACTCCTGAGGCCGACCTCCGCTATGCCGACGGTTGCTTTGACGTTGGGCGCGGCCGCATCATCTGCGTCCGGGAAGACCACACCGGAGATGGGGAGCCGGCGAACGCCATCGTCGCTGTGGACGCCCAGGGACAGGCCGAACAGCAGGTGCTGTTCCAGGGCTCTGACTTCTGCTCCAACCCCCGCATCAGCCCGGACGGCTCCCAACTGTGCTGGTTGACCTGGGACCACCCCAACATGCCCTGGGACGGCACCGAACTCCGGGTGGCGCCTATCAACGGTCAGGGACTGTTGGGCGATGTGAAGACGGTGGCCGGCGGCGTCGCGGAATCAATCTTCCAGCCCGAATGGTCGCCCGACGGCGTACTGCACTTCGTCTCCGACCGCAGCGGCTGGTGGAACCTGTGGCGGCTGGAGGAGAGAGAGGCTGTCCAACTGACCAACCGGGAGGCCGAATTTGGCAAACCCCAATGGGTCTTCGGTTCCGGCACTTACTCCCTCGCCTCGGAGGACGTCGTCGCCTGCAGCTACGTGTCCGACGGCGTGTGGAACATCGGCATGCTGGACATCAAGTCCAAGAACCTATTCCCGGTGCAGACCCCCTTCTCGGAGATGGGCCGGGGCGACATCAAGGCCGGCGACGGCAACATCGTCTTTCTGGCCGGCGCGTCGGACAGGCCCATGACGGTGGTCTCTCTGGACCTGGCCAGTGGCAGGTGGGAGGAACTGAGAAAGTCCCACAACCTGGAGGTGGACGCGGCCTACCTGTCCCAGGCCCGGCCGGTGGAATTCCCCACGGAGGACGGCAAGACGGCCCACGCCCTTTTCTACCCACCCAAGAACGGGGACTACCAGGGGCCAACGGGAGAGAAGCCGCCGCTATTGGTCAAGAGCCACGGCGGCCCCACGGGCTCCGCCTCCAGCGCCCTGGACCTGGGCATCCAGTACTGGACCAGCCGGGGTTTCGGGGTCCTGGACGTGAACTATGGCGGCAGCACCGGCTACGGGCGGGAGTACCGGGAGCGATTGAACGGAACCTGGGGCATCGTCGACGTGGACGACTGCTGCAACGCGGCCCTGCATCTGGTGGCCCAGGGGGAAGCCGATGAGGACCGGCTGGCCATCGACGGTGGCAGCGCCGGCGGATACACCACCCTGGCGGCCCTCACCTTCAAGGATGTGTTCAAGGCCGGGGCCAGCTACTACGGCGTAAGCGACCTGGAGGCGCTGGCCAAAGAGACCCACAAGTTTGAGTCGCGGTACCTGGACGGCCTGGTCGGCCCCTACCCCGAACGCCAGGACCTGTACCAGGAACGGGCGCCCATCAGGCACACACAGGGCCTGTCGTGTCCCCTGATCCTGTTCCAAGGACTGGAGGACCAGATAGTGCCGCCCAACCAGGCTGAGATGATGTTCGACGCTGTCCGCAACAAGGGGATACCCACGGCATACATCCCCTTCGAGGGCGAACAACACGGCTTCCGGCGGGCGGAGAACATCAAGCGGGCGCTGGAGGCCGAGTTGTACTTCTACTCCAGGGTGTTTGGGTTTGATCTGGCCGAGCCGGTGGAGCAGGTCGATATCGAGAATCTGTCGGCGGAGTAGCGGAGCAGTCGGGAACAGCAGCAGAGCAACCCGGACTACCAGGGGGACTTAAGGAAATCGCCCCTTCCCATTATGGGGGAAGGCTAGGTCCAACGAAGTCGAGACTCTCGATGGAATCGGAGATGGGGGAGATGCTCCCAGGAGGAGCTCTTCTCTAAGAAGAAGCCTCCGCCTGCCTGTCCCGGCGGTTGGCGCAGTTGGGGCACCAGCCGTAGAAGTCGACGCGTTGGCCGGTGAAGTGGAAGTCGGAGGAACCCTCCAACCGTTGCCGCAATTCCGCCACCTGGTCCTGGCCCACGTCTGCGTCGTGGACGCTGCCGCAGCCGACACACACCAGGTTGGCGTGGGGCGAGAGGTTGGCGTCGTAGCGGGACAGTTTCTGGAAGGGCAGCTCGCGGACGATGCCGGCCTGCTCCAGCACCGTTAGGGTGGAGTAGACGGTGGCGATGGTCACGTAGGGAAAGAACTCCTTCACCCGGCCAAATATCTCCTTTACGGACGGGTGGTCGCCCGAGTTGACCACCACCTCAGCGATGGCCAGCCGTTGGGGCGTGAGTCTGATTCCCAGTGTCTTGAGTTGTGCGCCCAGTTCGTCCTGTGTGGTCACGTTACATCTGCCTAATACTTGTTTGTACACCTGAAGGGGGACCAGTTAATTGTCCTCCTTCCTTCTTCTTCGCGAAAGCTGATGGCTTGTCGCTGTCAGCCCACAGGAGACAGCTTACAGCCGCCCACCGCCCACGAACATGGGGTCCTGTCGGCGGAATACCTGGATGCGGTTGCGACAGGACTCCACCACGAACACGCGGTCCTGCTCGTCGGCGGTCACCGCCACGGGACCCCAGAAGTCGCGTTCGCGCTCGATGCCCTGGGCGATCTCCCGCTCCTTCCACATGGCATCGTTGGCGTCCAGCTTGTCCTTGCCCCACTTGGAGATGGTGCCGTCGCCGGTGGTAAGGACAACGAACTTGCCGGCGGGGTCGAACATCTGCATGCGCTCGTTGCCCCAGTCGGCCACGTAGATCATGCCAGTCCGGTCCACGGCCACGTCGGTGGGCCGGTTCAGCTCACCCTCGCCGTCGCCGGAGGTCCCGAACTTCATCAGGAACTTGCCGTCTTTGTCGAACTTCTGGATCCGGTCGTTACGCCAGTCGGCCACGTAGATGTTGCCGTCGTTGTCGGTGTCGATGCCCCAGGGCAGGTTGAACTCGCCGTCGCCGGTCCCCTGGGAACCGAAGGCGGAGATGAACTTGCCGTCTTTGGTGAACTTCTGGATGCGGTTGTTGCCGCTGTCCACCATCAGCAGGTTGTCGTCGGCGTCAACGACCATGCCGGACGGCTTGTTGATCTCGCCCTCGCCGCTGCCCTCGGTGCCCCATTTGCCCAGCCACTCGCCGTCGCTGGTGAACATTGAGATGCGGTTCAACCACTCGTCGGCCACGTACACGTTGCCGGCCTTGTCCAGGGCCACGGAGGTGGGCCAGATCAGGGAACCGTCTTCGGTGACGATGTCAGTCACGCCGGCGGTGCTGACACCACGGGCGAACTCGCCGATGTAGTCCTCATCCACGGTGCAGATGGTGACCCGCTTGCCGTCGGGCCGGTACTCGTAGGACCGGTTGACCACGTACATGGAGTCGTCGGCGCCCCGGGCGATGGCTACGGGATTGCGGAAACCGGGGCCGGAGAACTCTCCGCGCCCGATGCTATGACTGTATTGCAGGGAAACGCTCAGCGCTTGTGTCGTCATCATATCCTCGCTTGGCTTTTCTTTGGACGGGCTTCGTTGGTTGTCTTGTTCCTAGATGAAGTCCATCTGCTCGAAGGTACCGCCGACCACCGGCTTGGAGTCGATGCCGATCCACTTTTCCAGAAGGCTGGCATAGAGACCGCGGAAGTCGTTGTTGAAGTGGAGGTCGCCCTCAAGGAGTTTGTCGTCGGCCAGGGACGGGTACTCGCCGTAGAGGCCGCCCTTGACGTTCTCGCCGATGACGAAGGCCACGCCGCCGGAACCGTGGTCGGTGCCGGAGCCGTTGTCCTGGACCCGGCGGCCGAACTCGGTGAAGACCAGGAGGGTCATGTTGTCGGCCGCGTCGTTTTCGTTCAGGTCGTCCTGGAAGTCCCGCACGGCTGCTGAAACCTCACGCCAGAGACCGGAATGTCCGACCATCTGACCGGCGTGGGTGTCGAAGCTGTTATACGGAGCGGTGGTGTAGAGGAACCGGGTGCCGAACCCGGCGACGTGGGTCTGGGCGATGTTCCTCATGTACTGGGCCACAGAGTTGCCATCGTATTCCACGGTGGAGGAATACTTCTCCGGCGCGGTGCTCAGGATGTCGGCCCCTTTTAGGGCGTCCATTCCGGTGTGGGACAGGTAGTCGATGACCTGTCCGCGGCCCATGGCCGGGGAGTACATGCGGGAGAAAATGTCCAACGCCTCGTCCCGCTGTTGGTCCTCGATGCCGGTCAGTACGCCATAGGTCTCCAGGTTGCCCACGGAGGCTACGGGGACTCCGGGCGCCGCCAGGGAACGGGGAAGGCCGCGGCCGAAGTTCACGGCGGTAAGTACGTTCTCGCCGGTGGGGTCGATGTCGCGGGTGGCGCGGCCCAGCCAGCCCTCGTTGCCCACCTTGTCCGGCTCACAGGTGTGCCAGATGTCCATGGAGCGGAAGTGGGAGCGGTTGGGGTTGGGATAGCCCACACCCTGGATGATGGCCACCTTGCCCTGGTCATAGAGCTCCTTGATGGGGGCCATGGCCGGGTTCAGGCCGACGTAGTCGTTTATCTTCAGCACCTGGTCTTCGGACACCCGCACGGTGGGCCGGTGGTCGAAGTACTTGGGGTCGCCGTAGGGGACAAGGGTGTTCAGGGCGTCGTTGCCGCCCGAAAGCTGCAGTACAGCCAGGACCGGGTCTTTCTTTGTTGAGGTCATTTTGGTTCTCCTCGGTCGCTAATTAAATCAGTTACCCGTTGAAAATCACTCTGCCGTTGTGCCGCCGTCGATGACCAGTTCCGTGCCGGTCACGAAGGACGCCTCGTCGGATGCCAGGTAGAGCACTCCGTAGGCGATGTCAGCGGCGGTGCCGACCCGGCCCATGGGCAACCGGCGCATGCGCGCCGCCCATTTGTCGGGGTCGGTGGTGGTGTCTCTAATCATTTCGGTGTCGATGGGACCGGGGTGAACCGAGTTGCACCGGATGCCGTCCTTGGCGTGCTGGATGGCAGTGGACTTGGTGAAGAGCCTGACCGCGCCCTTGGTGGCGGTGTAGCTGGGAGAACCCTCCCGGCTGCCCACGATACCGGCGGTGGAGGATATGTTGATGATTGACCCTCCGCCCGAGTTCCTCATGGCCGGGATGGCGTGCTTGGTGCCCAGGAAAACGCCCTTCACGTTGATGGCCATGATGCGGTCCCACTCTTCTTCGGTGGTCTCTTCGATGCCCTTTCGGATCAGTATCCCGGCGTTGTTCACTAGGATGTTCAGCCCGCCGTACTTGCCGATGGCGGTCTCCACGGCGGACTGCCACTCGCTTTCGCGGGTGACGTCCAGGTGGACGAAGGTGCCCTCATGTCCGGCCTCGGTGATCTCGGCCTCGACCTGCTTGCCCTCCGCATCCAGGATGTCGCCGAAGACAACTTTGGCGCCCTCTTTGGCCATGAGCAGGGCTTCCTCGGCCCCCTGGCCTCTGGCGCCGCCACTGACCAGCGCTACCTTTCCGTCCAAGCGTCCCATCAGACTCGCCCGCCTAGGCGAACTGGAACTCCTGGGTGGCCACGATGAGCTGCAACGTCTGGGCAACCTGGCCGGCGTAGGCCTCGCTGCCCGGCTGCAACTGGCCGGACTTGTTCAGGTGCTCCACCAGATAGGAGCGGGTCTCCTCGGGCAGGGAGTAGGTCCCCACCATGTCCAGACAGCGGTCGACCAGCGCTTCGGGTTGGTCGATGCCTTCTGAACCCAGCCGCTGGATGATGGCCTTCACTCCGGGGAGTTCCACATTGCCGATCTGGTCGGCGGTGAAGTTGATGCGCTCCACCAGGGTGCCGCTGTCGATCCATTCTTTGCCGGTGTGCCAACCTTCCACCGTGGGCGGGTTCATCAGGTCCTGGCCCATGTAGCGGATCTCCATGGCGATGTGGTGGAGTCCCGGCTTGGGGCTGGTGAAGTCCTGTACCAGCCGCATGGTGCCGGCCACGGTCTCGGCGGGGCTCTTCACCTTCTCGAAGCGGGCGTCCTTGAACCACTGGGACTTGAACAACACCCGCAGCATGGCGGTGATGTTGTAGTTGGACTCGAAGTAGGCGTCTTCCAGTTCTTTGATGGCCTTCATGTCCCGCGGCGGGGTCTCCTGCCAGGCCGGGACCTGGGGTTCGTCGGCCACGAAGAAGTTGTACAGGTGGCGGGCGATGAAGCGGGCCGCCGACGGCTGCTTCACGATGATTTCGATGATGTCGTCGCCGTTGAAGTTGCCGGTCTCCCCCTGGAAGGTCTTCTCGCCGTAGTCATGGTCCGCGGCGTTGAAGGCGAACATGGCGGGATGGCGTCCGTAAGGATACCGGGGGATGGCGTTACCGATGGTCCAGCCGGTGAAGGCCCGGGCACATTCCTTAACGTCTTCCTCGGTGTAGTTGGCGTGGCCGTCCATACCTACGCCCATGGAGAACAGTTCCAAAAGCTCGCGGCCAAAGTTCTCGTTGATGGCGTCCTTATGGCTCATGCAGTTGTCCAGATAGAAGACCATGGCCGGGTCGACGGACAGGCCCAGGAGCAGCTTGGGGAAGCTGCCCATGCCCAGTTCCCGGAACATGTTCAGTTGGGTCTGGATCTGGCCGCCGTGTTCGCACTTGGAGTTGCCGACGCAGAAGATGCCGTGCCAGAAGAGGGTCATCTTCTCCTGCAAGGGACGCTGGGTGTTGATCATGCGGTAGGTGAGGTACGCCTGGTTGACCTCCAGGGCGTTCATTTCCTTCCAGTCGATGAAGTAACGCTCCAGCAGGTCCATTTCCAGGTCGGGCTGCTCCATGGGAGAAAGGAGTTCGTCCACCACCGTGTCGTAGCCCTTGGCGGCGAACTGCTCCAACTCTTCATAGGTTGCGCCGAACCCGGCGCGTCGCATCAGGTGAGCCATCAGCTCGATATCGGAACTGGCCATCGGTATCTCTCCTTGCGTAGTCTCTGGGCGTAGTCTCGGGGTGCGGTCTGGGTCGCGGCCCACTCCAGATGGGTCTGGGTAAGGTCTTACTTGCCGAAGATTATAATCATTATAACTTAAGATTGTCTATGGGGAAGCAGGATTTAGCTTCCGCTTGGCTGGGTCTGTTGGCCACCGGACCGGCGGCGGTGTTGACGCAGGGTTCAATCGTCCATTATCACCGGGATTCCGGCGGCCTCAGCCTTGGCGGCCGACTCGGGGTTGATGACCCCGTCCTGCATCCAGATGTATT
This sequence comes from Chloroflexota bacterium, assembly GCA_002721995.1. Taxonomy (GTDB): domain Bacteria; phylum Chloroflexota; class Dehalococcoidia; order Lucifugimonadales; family UBA3495; genus UBA9611. The sequence continues at coordinate 105,700 of PBMF01000013.1, read as the reverse complement.
TGACTCCCACCTCGATGGCCTGGTCCACCACCGGAGGAACCAGCTCAGAGCGGCGGAAGATGTTGACCATGTCGATGGGCTCGGGGACGGCTTTCAGGTCTGGATAGCTCTTCTCGCCCAGGGCCTCTTCCACCATGGGGTTCACCGGGATTATCCGGTAGCCCTGTTCCTGCATGTACCGGGAAACACTGAAGCTGAACCGTCCGGGGTCGTTGGACAGTCCCACCACCGCGATGGTCTTGCTGTTCTGCAGCTGCTCGTCGACCAGGTCCATGAGTCCTCCCAATGTGATGATTCGCGTGCTACCAGGACTTATTGGAGATGTACTTGAAGGCGGCGATGGCGGCTGTTGCGCCGTCGCCGGCGGCAGAGACCAGTTGGGATGAGGAGTACTGCCGCAGGTCGCCCACGGCGTAGACGCCCGGTACTTGGGTCTCCATGGAGAGGTTCACGGGGATGTGCCCGGCGTTGTCGGTCTCAAGCAGGCCTTCAACCATGCCCGAGTTGGGCTCCAGGCCCACGTAGACAAAGAGCCCGGAAAGTTCCAGGGCGGTCTCCGTGTCGATCTCGGAGTTACGGAGGCGCAGTCCGGTCATGGTGTCCGAACCCAAGACCTCTTCAATGGTGGTGTTCCACATGGTCTCGATCTTGGGGTTCTCGTTCACCCGGTCGGTCAGCGCCTGCTGGGAGCGCAGTTGGCCGCCCCGGTGGATCAGCGTGACGTGCTGGGCGTACTCAGTAAGGGTGAGGGCCTCGTCGGCAGCGGAGTCTCCGCCGCCCACCACGGCCACCGCCTGGTCAATATATAGCGGCCCGTCGCAGGTGGCGCACTGGGAGACGCCCCGGCCGAAGAACTCCTCCTCGCCGGGTATGCCAAGTTGGCGCAGAGTGGAGCCGGCGGCGATGATTACCGCCTTGGCCTGGTGCTCGCCGGCATCGGTCTCCACAACCCGGTAGTCGCCGTCGGTGGAGATCTTGGTGGTCTCGCCCATTATGAAATCGGCGCCGGCGTTCATGGCCTGTTCTTGGACCGCCGGGCCCAACTCGGCCCCCGAGATACCCTCGGGGAAGCCGGGGAAGTTCTCGATCTTCTCTATATTGATGATGGACGCCCCGCCCATCATGCGCTCGACGATGACGGTCTTCAGTCCATACCGGGCGGCGAACATGGCAGCGGTCATTCCCGCCACGCCGCCACCGACGATTAATACATCCTGGTCGTCTGCCAAAGGGATACCTCCAAGGGGGTTGATCGCCGGTTGAACGGGCCGGGAATTCTGCTGTGGTCCAGGCACGATCTGCGCTGGAGTGAAACGCCCGCGTCAGTTGGCCTCACTATAGGTTGGCGTAAAATTGGTGTCAACATAGTCTCAAGCCACGGTTGCGGCGTGGCTGACCCGACCATAGAATTGACTCTTAACCGGCACCGGAGCGTAGCGAATGCGCCAAGAAGGACACACAACCTCCCAGGACGTAATCACGGAGCGCAGCGTAATGGTGCCCATGCGCGACGGCGTGCGTCTGTCCACCGATATCTACCGCCCAGCTAAGTCGGGCGTGGCGCTGGAAGGCAAGTTCCCGGTGCTCCTCCAGCGCACCCCCTACAGCAAGGCCAGGGAAGACCTGGTGCTGGAGGCCCTGTTCTTCACCTCCAACGGCTACGTCACCGTGCTTCAGGACTGCCGGGGCCGCTACGAGTCCGAGGGTGGATTCACCAAGTACACCGCCGAGGGCGAAGACGGCTTCGACACCATGGCCTGGTTGGCGGAGCAGCCGTGGCACCAGGGCAAAGTCGGCACCTATGGCCTGTCCTACGCCGCCCATACCCAGGCGGCGGCGGCCTGTCTCAAGCCGCCCAATCTAGGCTGCATGTGGCTGGACTCGGGCGGGTTCGCCAACGCCTTCCACAGCGCCTGCCGCAACGGCGGGGCCTTCGAGCTGCGCCAGCTCAATTGGGCCTACAAGGAAGCCCTGGAGAGTCCCGAAGCCCACACCCACACCCGTACCATAAAGTCGGCCATGGAGTCCCAGAGTATCTTCGACTGGTACAAGCGGCTGCCTTGGAAGAAGGGCCATTCGCCTCTGCAGTGGACCCCGGACTACGAAGATTATCTGGCGGAGATCTGGGGACGGGAGACCTTCGGCGATTACTGGCGGCAGGTGGGCCTCTGCGCCGAGGCCTATTATGAGGAATACTCCGACGTTCCCCAGGTGTACATGAGCGGCTGGTACGATCCCTATTCCCGCTCGGCCACCGACAACTATGTGGCCCTTTCCGCCGCCAAGAAGGGCCCGGTGACCCTGATCATGGGGCCCTGGACCCACGGTGGGCGGTCGGTCACCCACGCCGGCGATGCGGACCTGGGCGAATGGTCCGTCATAGACAACAACCTGGGCCGGGATTTCAACCACCTGCGACTGCGGTTCTTCGACCAGTGGCTGAAGGGCGCCGACAACGGGCTGGAGGGAGACGCGCCGGTCAAGTTGTTCGTCATGGGCGGCGGCACGGGACGAAAGACCACCTACCTGCGTCTGGACCACGGCGGAGTGTGGCGGAACGAGAACGAGTGGCCCTTGGCCCGGGCCCTGAACACGCCCTTCTATCTGTTACCCGGTGGCGGATTGTCCGTTCACAAACCCCAGCAGGGGGACACTCCCAGCAGTTACCTGTTCGACCCCGAACACCCGGTGCCCACCATCGGCGGAAACATATCGTCCGGGGCTCCGGTGATGCTGCCGGGCGGGTTCGACCAACGGGAGACCGAGGACTTCTTCGGATCGGAGGAACCCTATCTGCCCTTGGCCTCGCGGGCCGATGTCTTGGTCTTCCAGACCGTGCCCCTGGTGGAGGACGTGGAGATCACCGGGCCGGTGTCGGTGCATATCTGGCTTTCGTCCTCAGCCGTGGACACCGACATCACCGCCAAGTTGATAGATGTCCACCCGCCCAACGCCGATTACGCAGCGGGTTACGCCCTGAACCTTACCGACGGGATTCTGCGGGTGAAGTTCCGTGACTCTTGGGAGAAGCCGGAATTGATGGAGCCGGGGGAGGTATACAAGGTGGAGGTGGGTCTGCTGCCCACGTCAAACCTGTTTTTGAAGGGACACCGTATCCGGGTGGATATCTCTTCCAGCAACTTCCCCAGGTTCGATGTGAACGGGAATACCGGGGAGAATCCGGGGATATCCCCGGTCAGACTTACGGCCCTGAACAGCATCCACCATTCCCGGGGTCGGGAGTCTTACGCGCTGTTGCCGGTGGTCCCGGCTGGGGGTTAACCGTTGATGAGGGTGGCCACGTAGTAGTCGGAGTTCAGGTTCAGGGAACTCTGGAACCTGAATCCGCTGTCCTTGGCGATCTGCCGCAATTCTTGGGCGCCGATGCGGGCATTCTGGGGAGGGCCAGACTCCGTCTCGTGGGCCTGCCACTCCACGATGAAACACCAGCCACCGGGCCGGAGCATCTCCTTGGCGGCGGTGAGCCAGCGGACCCGGTCCTCCGGGTGGTGCAGGGTCACTGAGATGAATAGCCCGTCCACTTGTTGTTCAAGGGTGGGGAACTGGTATTCATCGCATTTCAGCACATCCACGTTGCCCAGACGCGCCTCATCGACCCGTTTCTGGCAGGCCGCCAGCATCTCGTCGGAGACGTCCACGGCGATGACCTTGCCGTTGATGAGGAACTTGGCTAGGGGAAGGGTGAAATAGCCGGGGCCGCAGCCCACGTCGGCAACGGTATCCCTCGGATTGACCGGGCAATGGCTCAGTACCCGAAAGGGGTCCAGTTTTTCCTCCCGTCCCGGCCTCAACGATCTCTCGACGGAAGAGGGCATGTCTGGGTGGTCGGACCCGTGTCCGGAATGCTCGTTGCTGAAGTGGTTCGGCATCTACCAATCTCCTGTCCGCGGGCACTACTTTACATGAGGGAATTAATCGCCGCAATGAAGGCTCCCTCGCTTCGTTGACACCCCCTATACCCCATCGTACACTACCCGCTGAAGCGGGCATCAACTTGTAGAATCGTGACCGTTTCGCACCGTTTCCCATTGATACAGGCCTCAACGGAGCGGAAGATTCCGCCCCTTTTCCCGCCGGTAATTCGACCCCAGGAGATACCCATGTCCCTTTTGTCCCAGCAAGACCCCGAGGTTGCTCGCGCCCTCGAACAAGAGGACCAGCGCCAACGGGACAGCATCGTTCTCATCGCCTCGGAGAACTACGCCAGCAAAGCGGTCTTGAAACCCGGAGCCAGCGTCATAAGCAATAAATACGCCGAGGGCTATCCGGGCCGGCGCTACTACGGCGGCTGCGAGAACTCGGACATCATCGAGAGCCTCGCCATCGACCGCGTCAAAGAATTGTTCGGCGCGGAGCACGCCAATGTTCAGCCCCACAGCGGCGCCCAGGCCAACATGGCGGCATACTTCGCTGTTCTTGAGCCCTGCGACACCGTCCTCGGCATGCAGCTCGACCACGGCGGTCACCTGACCCACGGCGCCACAGTCAATTTCTCCGGCAAGATGTACGACTTTGTCCCCTACGGCCTGGACAAGGACACCGAGACCATCGATTACGACGAGGTGGAGCGGCTGGCCAAGGAGCATAAGCCCAAGTTGATCGTTGCGGGTTGCAGCGCCTACCCCAGGGTGTTGGACTTCCCCCGGTTCCGGGCCATCGCCGACGAAGTGGATGCCCTCTTGATGGTGGACATGGCCCATATCGCGGGCCTGATCGCCGGCGGGGCCCATCCCTCGCCCTTCCCCTACGCCAACATCGTCACTTCCACCACTCAAAAAAGTCTGCGCGGCCCCCGGGGCGGATTCATTCTCTGCGACGGTGATTTGGCTAGAAAGGTGGACTTCGCGGTATTCCCCTTCTCCCAGGGCGGGCCTCTCATGCAGGCCATCGCCGGGAAGGCGGTCTGCTTTGGAGAGGCGTTGAAACCCGAATTCTCCAAATATGCGCACCAACTTGTGGCCAACTGTAAGACTCTGGCAGCAGACCTGTCCGAAGCCGGCATCAGGCTGGTGTCAGGAGGCACCGATAACCACATGGTGTTGGTGGACGTCACACCCTTGGGCATCACCGGACAGCAGGCGGAGACCGCCCTGGAATCCGTGGGTATCATCGCCAACAAGAACGCCATCCCCTTTGACCCCAAGCCTCCCAGGGTGACCAGCGGACTTCGTCTGGGCACGCCTGCCATCACCAGCCGGGGAATGACGGAGCCTGAGGCCAAGCAGGTGGCTGCCATGCTCACCAAGGTGCTCTCCGATGTGGAGGACACAGCCGCCCACGCCAAGGTGGCGGTCCAGGTCAAGGAATTGACCTCCCGCTTCCCCGTGCCAGGCTTGGACAACTAACATTTCTCTGGTTGAGCCAGGCGAGGCTCGATGCTATAATCACAAAGCTTGTGTAAATCTTTCGATTTGCAACCTAATCGTGTGTAATTTTCCAAGGGGTACCGATTGCGTCATTACGAACTAGTAGTTGTCCTTAGCCCGATGCTGAACCAGGAACAGGTCACGGAGACCTGGGACCGGGTAAAAGGGTTCATCACCAATAGGGATGGCGAGATAAACCACGAAGAACAGTGGGGCACCCGCCGTCTGGCCTACCCCATCCGAAAAGGGCAGCACCAGTTTTTGGAGGGCAGCTACCATCTGACCAGGTTCCAGACCGAGCAGTCGTTCAATAAGGACCTGGAAAATTTCCTGAAAGTCGACGAAGAGATCATCCGGTCCATGGTCACTGTGACCCTGCCGGAAGACGAACTGGCCGCCCAGGCCGCCGCCGCGGCGCGGGCGATCCGCACCCCGCCGCCACGCCCAGCCGTGGGTCCTGACGGCGCGCCCATTGCCCCGCCTGCCGAGGGCGTCGCACCCGCTGCCGCACCTGCAGGGGCGGCTGAATCAACGCCTGCCGCCCAAGCCACAGAAGCGCCTGCCGCCGCCGAACCGGCAGCAGCGCCTGAGGCTTCACTTGAGGCATCTGTAGAAGCTACGGAACCGGAGCCAGAACCCGAGCCCGCCGCCGAAGCACCGGCTGCGGAAGAGACAGCGGAGGAACCAGAAGAACCGGCCAGCGGGCCGGACGAAAGCGAGGCGTAGAGTAGAAGGGAGGAAGTCGTGAACAAGATCATTGTCATAGGACATCTGGGCAGAGATCCTGAGATGCGGTACACACCCAATGGTCAGGCCGTTACCTCGTTTAGCGTGGCATCCAGCCGCCGTTACACCACCAGTGCGGGAGAACAGAGAGAAGAAACTGAATGGTTCAATGTCAGCGCCTGGGGAAAGCTGGGCGAGACATGCAACCAGTATTTGGCCAAGGGCCGCCAGGTCTACGTTGAGGGTCGGCTGAGCAGCCGCTCCTATGAAGGCCGGGACGGCCAGACCCGTTTCTCCAATGATATTTCCCTGACCGATGTCCAGTTCTTGGGCGGCAGGGGAGCGGACGGAGATGGAGGTATGGCTGCAGCACCCTACGAGGTGGGCGCCGGGGCCATGGCAGACGAAGGCGGAGATTTCGACGCGGTAGATGACCTGCCGTTCTAACCCACATATAGGCAATCGAAAAAGGACACAGAGCTAGTATGACCACAGAAGCCCCCAGGCCCCCATCCGGCGACGCCCCCAGGCCAGCTGGCGGACCCCCGCCCCGGTTTGGCGGCGGCGGACCGCGCCCAGGCGGCAGACCAGGCGGACGCCCCAGGGGCCGTTTCGCGCCCCGGCGCAGGGTCTGTACCTTCTGCGTGGAACACGTTAAGCACATCGACTACAAAGAGATCGATAAGATTCGCCGGTTTGTGTCCGAGCGGGCCAAGATTGAGCCCCGCCGCCGCACCGGTGTCTGTGCCAAGCACCAGCGGGCGCTGCGCACCGCCATTCAACGGGCCAGGCAGATCGCACTGGTGCCCTTCGTCGCCTATCACGCGTATTCCGGCGGCACCCGCCGCTAAGACCGCGGTGGGCTTAACGCCCGCCTAGAAACGAAATCCGGCGGCGGGGCTTTTACCCGCCGCCAGAGCCCCCCTCCCCACTACTTCCCCCAGGCCGTCGAGGTTACACAATGCCTTTTCCCTGGCTACCCTGGTCCGGCTCTTCAAATACCGGCAGAGGCGGACGCCGCCGCACTCTGAGGGCCCAGCGGCGCGCCACAGGGGAAGACGCAGCACCGGCCAACGCGGCGGACGTACAGGAGATGGTGGGACGCCGACAGCGCCGTATCGGCTACTGCATCGGCGGCTTCTTTCTGTTGATCATCGTCGGCGTCGTTGCCTTCGGTTACTATCAGGAGTTCTACAAGCCTCCCCGGGTCTGGGCCGGATCGGTCCGGAACGTGGAATTCACCATGGGTGATTTGGTCTCCCGCATCAGGGTGCTCCAGGGCGTGAACCGTTACCAGGGAGGGCAGATCAACCTGAGCAAGGTGCCATTCGAGTATCTTCAGAACTTGATACACGCGGAGATCCTGCGCCAACAGTCGCCTGTCCTCGGCATCAACGTCACCGACGAGGACATCACCCGGGACCTGCGGCGTCAATTCCTACCCGAGGCTGAGCCAGGGCAGGAGACCGACCCCAACCAGTTGGAAAGGGAGTTCAACGCCAGTTACAACGCCTTCCTCACCGCCACCGGACTCTCCGACAGCGATTTCCGGATCATCATCGAAGAGCAGCTCTCCCTAAGGGCCTTGGCGGCGCTGTTGTCCCGGTCCATTGAGGACATCCAAGAACAGGCCGAGATCCTATGGATACAGATGCCTCTGGAGAGCGATATCCTGCCCACCGATGTGGTGCGCAGACTGGAGAACGAGGAGTTCGTCCGTGTGGCCCAGGAGCTTAACACCCCCAGTCAGTTCTCCGGGCCCGGAGGCTACGTCGGTTGGGTGCCAAGGATGGCCTTCCCCGACTTAGACGACGCTATCTTTGGGAATGAAGAGAAGGGCCTCAGCCCCTTGGCAGTGGGCGAGGTGAGCCAACCCATCTTCACGACGGACGGTAATTTCATTGTCCAGGTGATCTCCTCCCCGGAAGAGCGCGAATTATCCGATACCATGGCCTTGAAAGTGACCGTGGAATTGGTGGAAAACTGGCAGCGCGAGGCGCTGGAGGACGGCAGTACCCAGGGGAAGGTCCGGATGAATTTCAACAGCAAGTTGTACGAATGGGTCACCGAACAGGTGTTCATCACCGCGCCAAGGGTTGAGAGCAGGACTCAATGACCACACTGTCCACCATACCTTCCCAGCTTAACGTGGGCCTTATGGGCCTGGGTGTTGTCGGCACGGGCGTGGCTTCCATCCTGCTGAACAAGCAGGAATCCCTCGCCGGAGTGACTGGACGTCCGGTCAACCTGAAAAAAGTCCTGGTGCGCGACCTGACACGGCCTAGGGTGATCGACCTACCCGATGACCTGCTGACAACCAACGCGGAAGATATCCTGGCCGACCCGGACATCCACATCCTGGTGGAGGTGATGGGCGGTGTGGACCCGGCGGAGTCCTACATGAAACAGGGTCTTGCCGCGGGCAAACACGTAGTCACCGCCAACAAAGAGGTGATGGCCAAGTCAGGGCCGGAACTTCTGGCTCTGGCGCGGAAGAATGAGGCCAGTCTGTTATTCGAGGCCAGTGTCGGCGGTGGCATTCCCATCGTCGGCTGCTTGATGAACGAACTGGCGGCCAATGACGTGATTTCCATCCGCGGCATCATCAACGGCACCACCAACTACATCCTTACTGCCATGGCCCAACACGGCACCAGCTTTCAGCAGGCCCTGGGCGAAGCCCAGTCCCACGGGTATGCCGAAGCCGACCCGACCAACGACATCGAAGGAATAGACGCGGCCTACAAACTGACCATCCTGGCGTCTCTGGCCTACCGAAGCCGATTCCAGCCGGATGATGTCTACCGTGAAGGAATATCCAAACTGGAGCCCCAGGACTTTCAATACGCTCAAGAACTGGGGTTCGCCATCAAGTCCCTGGCGATAGCCAATCTGGAAGAGGGAGCGGTACAACTCCGCGTATACCCGGCATTGTTGCCCACAGAACACATGTTGGCGAAGGTCGATGGAGTGTACAATGCCGTTGAAATCGACGGCAGCCTCTGCGGGCAAGTCCTGTTCCACGGGATGGGAGCGGGCCGGGAGCCGACCACAAGCGCGGTGGTGGGCGATCTGATCGAGGCCGCGCGGAAGATGGGGGCGCAGCACGCTTCGCCTCTATATATCAATGAAGGCACAACAAACGTGCCTGTCCGGTCCATCGACGACCTGGAATCGCGGTACTATATCCGCCTGGCGGTTGCCGACCGTCCGGGGGTGCTGGCCAAGATCGCCAAGGTTTTGGGGGATGGACAGATCAGCATCGCATCGGTGCTTCAGAAGGATGTTCATCCTGAGACGGAGAGCGCCGAACTGGTGATCACAACCCATCCGGCTAAAGAGGCTCCGGTGCAGAAAGCCCTTCAAGCGATAGCCGGTCTGGAAGAAGTCAGGAGGGTGAGCAACACCCTCAGGATAGAAGAGTGATAACCTCCTGGAGCAAACGGGGACGGGGTTAATAGAATGCCTGCTGGGGTCTTAAATAGCTACAAAGAACTGCTCCCACTGACCAACGCCACCCCCATGATCACCCTGGGGGAGGGAGATACCCCCCTGGTCAAGTCCAATCGTCTGGGCCGTGAACTGGGCTGTCCTGAGCTTTACTTCAAGCTTGAAGGCTGCAACCCCACCGGCTCCTTCAAGGACAGGGGCATGGTGGTGGCCATCGCAAAGGCATTGGAAGAGGGCAGCCAGGCCATAATGTGCGCCTCCACCGGCAACACCAGTGCCTCCGCCGCGGCATTCGGCGCCTACTGCGACCTGCCCACCTTCGTATTGATACCAAAGGGCGAGGTGGCCATGGGCAAGTTGGCCCAGGCCATGGCCTACGGCGCCAAAGTGATCATGGTGAACGGCAACTTTGATGTCGCTCTGGGCTTGGTCAGAGAATTCACCAAGAAGAACCAGGTGACGCTGGTGAATTCGGTTAATCCCCACCGCATCGAAGGCCAAAAGACGGCCGCATTTGAATTGGTTGACTCCCTGGGCGACGCCCCCGACTTTCTGTTCATCCCCGTGGGCAACGCCGGGAATATCACCGCCTACTGGAAGGGATTCAAGGAATACCAGTCCCTGGAGCGCAGCCGGACCCTCCCCAGCATGATGGGCTTTCAAGCGGAGGGCGCCGCTCCCATAGTTCGCGGCGAACCGGTTGCCAATCCCCAGACCATCGCATCGGCCATACGCATCGGGAACCCCGCCACCTGGAATGGGGCGGTGGATGCCCGGGACGAGTCTGGGGGGGTCATAGACTCGGTGTCGGACGACGAGATACTCGAGGCCTACCGGCAACTGGCCAGCAAAGAGGGAATCTTCTGTGAACCAGCCTCGGCCGCCTCTTTCGCCGGGCTGGTCAAATTGCTCCGCCAGGGTTGGGACCTACACGATAAGACCATCGTTTGCGTCTGTACTGGCAACGGTCTGAAAGACCCTGACCTTGCGGTGAGCAGCGCGGGGGGGAACACTGCCGAAGTGGAAGCGAACATAGAGGCGATCGAGGCCGCTACCCTGGGCAACGGAAGATAGGGGTACGCGCAGAGTCGGGGTGACGAAACGGTACAACACGAACGCATAAAACAGGCGGTGGCAGAAATACTGGCGGCTGTCGGCGACGACCCGGCCCGTGAGGGACTGTTAGACACTCCCGATCGGGTCGCTCGTATGTATGAGGGCCTGTTTTCCGGTATCGGCGCCAGCGCGGATGAGGCGATAGACGCGGTGTTCGAGGCTGAAAGCCAGGACCCGGTGATCGTCGAGAACCTCGTCTTTTATTCCGTGTGTGAACATCACCTTCTGCCCTTCTTCGGCGAGGCCCGTCTGGGCTATGTGCCCAACGGCAAGATAGCCGGCATCAGCAAATTGGCCCGGGCATTGGAGGTTGCGGCGCACCGTCCACAGGTGCAGGAGCGTCTAACCTCCCAGGTGGCTGACGCCATCTACAATGTGCTGGAGCCCTCGGGCGTGGTGGTCGAGCTGGAAGCGGAACACCTGTGCATGGCCATGCGGGGCGTCAAAAAGCCGGGCACCAAGGTGCTGACCTCGGCGACCAGGGGGGAATTCAAGAATTATCCGTCCGGGCGGGAAGGACTCCTGGCCCTGATGCATAGCAGGTAGATAGTGGGAACCACACCGATAACCTCCTTCCAAGAGATACAGGCCGATTGGGAATCGGTCCTTCAAGAAAATCCCCAGGACACGCTGTTTCTCACTCCCCAGTGGCAAAAGGTCTGGTGGGATACCTTCGGCGACGGACATTCCATGGTCGGATTTTCCTACCCGGGATCAGGGGATGTAACTGGCATAGCCTCTCTGGCAAAGGAGGGTGACACCGTTTCCTTCGTCGGCAGCCAGGATACTTTTGACTACAACGATTTCCCCATCAAGCCGGGTCACGAGCAAGGTTTCTACGAGATCCTCCTGAAGTGCCTGGAAGAGCAAGACTACCGGACATTGCGTCTGGACTCGCTTCGGTACGACTCGCCAACCCTGGAGCACCTCCCCGATATGGCACGGAACCAGGGGTACTCTGTGGAGATCGAGGAGGAAGACGTAACCTCCGGAATTGAGCTTCCGGGTACCTGGGACGACTACCTGATGGTCTTGAATAAGAAGGACCGCCACGAACTGAGGCGCAAGCTGCGGCGTATGGACGCTCAGACTGATTGGAAGTGGTATAGCGTGACCGACCCGGCCCAAGCCACGGAACGGCTGGGGGAGTTCATATCCCTGATGCGCCAGAGCCGTCCCGATAAAGATGAGTTCATGACCCCCGAGCGAGAGGGGTTCTTCCACAATGTCACCCAGCGCATGGCCGAACTGGGGCAGCTGCAGTTGTACTTCCTGGAGATGGAAGGCAAGGCGGTGGCCACCAGCCTGTGCTTTGACTACAGTGGCTCCAGGCTGTTATACAATAGCGGCTACGATCCGGAATATGCCTACTACAGCGTGGGCCTGCTGCTCAATGCAATGTGTCTCAAGGACGCCATAGACCAGGGTCTTACTTACTTTGACTTTCTGCGCGGCCCCGAGCCGTATAAGGCCCACTTGGGCGGGGAACAGAGGAACCTCTACAAAATGGTGGTTAAGAAAAATTGACGGTGGAACGGGCGGCATTCATCACCTTCCACGCCTGTCCCTTGGCGGCGCCCGGTCAGGGCAAGTCCGGGGGAATGAATGTATACGTAAGACAACTGGCAGCGGCCCTGGGCGAAAAGGGCATGCGGATAGACATCTTCACCCGTGAGCACGCGGGGGTGTCCAATCACATCGAGACCATCGGGCCCAACGTCCGCGTCGTTCACCTGAAGGCTGGAGCGCCAGACGCCCACCTCGGCGACCTCTACGCCCACCTCCCAGAGTTCTTGTCGGAACTGAACTCCTTTAGGGAGGCAGAGGGTCTGGAGTACGGGGCGGTCCATTCCCACTACTGGCTGTCCGCCTGGGTCGGTCAGGAACTGGCCAAGGCCGCCGGCGCTCCCCACGTAGTCACCTTCCACACCCTGGGACACATCAAGATGCAATCCAGGGCCGGCGAGATAGAACCCGAAGAGCGGACACAGGTAGAGGCTGAAGTGATGGCCTCCGCCGACCGGATAGTCGCTTTTAGTCCCCACGAGAAAGATGCCATGGTCAGGTTGTATCAGGCTGCCCCGGAAAAGGTCTCACTGGTGCCCTGCGGTGTGGACCTCTCGGTCTTCAGACCCCTGGACCAAAAGTCGGTGCGGGCCAGACTGGGACTGAATGGTGAAAAGATTCTCCTGTACGTCGGCCGCGTGGAGCCTCTCAAGGGCCTGGACCTGTTGGTTGAGACTGCGGCGCAGATGGACTCGGAAGAAAAGGTCCGCATGATGGTCGTCGGGGCCGATGCCAACGGCGATAAAGAGATGGACCGGGTCAAACAACTGGCCAAGGAAAGGGACCTGGACAAGCAGATAGAGTTCGTGGGTCAGGTTGACCATAGCGAACTGCCCCTCTACTACAATGCCGCCGACGTATGTGTTGTGCCCTCCTACTACGAGAGCTTCGGTCTGGTGGCCCTGGAGTCCATGGCCTGCGGCACCCCGGTGGTGGCGACCAGGGTCGGTGGACTGCCCACCATCGTCCACCACGGACGTACCGGCTATCTGAAATCTTGGCGCTGCCCGGAAGCCTTTGCCAATTCGGTGGAGATGATAATCTCCAGCGACGGGTTGCAGCAGAGCATGGGCGAGGCCGCCCGGCGAAGGGCCGAGGGGATGGGCTGGGACAACGTGGCCGGAATCATGTGGGACGAGTACGCCGTCTTGACCGGAAACACGCCACACGACGATAATGAAACTTAACCGGGCAGCCAGATCGGCTGCCTGACGCACGCATTTTAGCCTCGGAGTCACCCCTGCATTGGCTCTGGACCGGAAGGAAAACCGCCGGGACACCGGTAGGTCTCTGTAATTCCCCCGGAGGGACCCTTGACCCCAAACTCCCAGGACACCGGCGGCGGTGTCCGCCGAAAGCTTCTCCGCCCTATCCGGGGGCCGCTCCTCCATTTCCAAAGGACGCTGGGCGCCGGGATATTGGTCATATTACCCATCGGTATGACCGTGTTGGTGTTGAAGTTCTTCTTCGACCTTCTGGACCCGGTACTTGAGCCCATAATCGATCTCTTGCCCGGCGCCACCATCGCGGGGACGGGCATAGTCGGGCTCGCAATCATCGTGTATGTGCTGGGCCTTTTCGCCGCCCAGGTGGTCGGCAGACGGCTGATCGACTTAGGCCACAGGTTCATGGAAGTCATTCCGGTGGTGAAAGGTATCTACGGGACCACACGGATGGCGATCCAGATACTCTCCCACAGGAACGGAGACGGAAACGGAAACGGAGACACGGACCAATACACAGGGGTGGTCTTGATCGAGTTTCCCCGTCCCGGAATTAAATCGATAGGTCTGATCACCTCAAGCATGTTGGACACGGAAGGGGAGGAAGTGCTCTCGGTCTACGTCCCGACTACCCCCATTCCGTCATCGGGGTTCCTGGTCATCGTTCCAGCTTCGGAAGTGACGCGGACGGACATGCGTGTGGAGGATGCCATGCGGGTTGTGATTTCAGGTGGGATACACCTGGACACAGTGTTCCAGGAAGCCGGTTTTCAGGTGCCGGGGAAGACGCGCTCGAACCAGTGACGTTGTCCCGTGATCTTGAACCCGGTGGAGGTGTACAGACGCACCGCCGGGTCGTTGTCCCCGTCCACTTCCAGTCCGATCTCCTTGGACCCGGACTGCAGGAGATGCTCCATACCCGCCTGCAGGATGTGACGGCTGATGCCCTTACCACGGTACTCGGGTGTGATGCCAATCATTCCGATCATTCCCCGGGGACCACTTTCCGCCGGTACCCTCACAGTCCAGCAATATCCTGCCGGGTTGTCTCCGTCGAACAGGAATAGGATTCCCTTTTTGGTGCTGTTGGCCATGTGGACCCGGTACTCGATCTGTTCTTCCGTGTTGGGGCAGAACCCCCAGCTGCCGGTGAACGCGTTGTTTTGCACCCGGGTCAGAAGTGCTGTATCGCCGTTCCGGAAGGGCCGGGCTGAGAACCCGGCCGGCAGGTCCAGTTTGGGGAGACTGTCCTCGCTCCAGAGCATGTCCAAGTAGGTACGCACGTGGGAAAACCCCAACTGCTGCAACAGAGTGCCCCGGTCTGAGTCGGAGGGGACGCAAACGTGGGCCACATTCACTCCCAGGGCCTGTGCCCTGGCCACGGCGCTCTCCACCAAAGCCTGCACTTCGGGGCTACCGGCCAACTCGGGAACGGTCATCAATTCAATTATCGACCGGCCGATGGGGACTTCAGGGAAGACCAGGGCCAACCCCTTGATGTCGCCGGACTGTTCAAGGACCAGACCATTTTCAGTGGGATTTAGTCCCGGCTGCCCCAGGACTCCCTGGAAGATTCCCCGGCACAGGTCCTGGCTGGGCGGGCTGCTGTGGGAAGCGACGAACTGTACCAGAGCAGGTTGGCGATTGTTCGTGTAGTTAACAACTGGCAATAGGGTCTTCCCTGCTGGTAAACTCTAGAACTGAACGTTTGAGACGCCTGCTGACGGATTTCGACACCGTCGATCGCATCGGTTGGAAAGCGCATGGACCGTTGAGCGTAACGGCTACGGAGCCGTGCTTGACAGCTTTGGCCGATTGTAGCAGAGTATCCTACGGTTAACAACGCCTGAATGAATCGTTCCTGTATCGCTGGTATTCGCCATGTTTGGGGATTTGTTGGTAACTACGTGGAGATTACGCAACGAATATCGTAACGAGCCCCAGGGCAACCACACCCGGGTGCAGACGGGGGCTATCCCTGTCCGTGCTCCATCAGAGGTCCCAGGAGGCCTAACTCCATGCCCGAACTCGAGCCAATGGAAGAGACCCCGGAACGAGTCCTTGTTGTAACCCCACACCCCGACGACGCTGATTTCTGGTGCTCGGGCGCCATCGCAAAATGGATCGGCGGCGGGGCCAAAGTCCGTTACGTCTTGTGCACCGACGGCGGCAAGGGGACGACAGACCCCAATATCTCCTCTGCGGACCTTTCCAAGATCCGGGAACAGGAGCAGGCCGACGCTGTTGAAGCCCTGGGTGTCCAGGAGCTGGTGCTGCTGCATCATCCCGACGGCGGCCTGGAAGACGACGACGAGTTCCGCAAGGAGTTGGTCAGGCAGATCAGGCAGGTGCAGCCGGATGTTGTCCTGTGCCCTGAGCCCTACCGGAGGAACCTGGCCTGGCACCGTGATCACCGGATCGCCGGACAGGTGACCCTGGACGCCGTCTTCCCCTGCGCCCGCGATCACCTGCATTTTGAAGAGCTCTGGCGGGACGAGGGGCTGGAGCCCCATAAGACCCCAACCATCCTTTTCTGGGGCACCGAGAACGCGGACACCGCGGTGGATATCACCGGCTCCCTGGATTCCAAAGTCAAAGCGGTGGCGGCCCACAAGAGTCAGATGGACGGCCGCAGTCCCCAAGAAGTAGCGGAGTTCATCAAGCAGCGGGCGCAACCCGAAGAAGGTGGCTCCGGTTCGGACTACGTGGAGGCCTTCCGGAAAGTAACCTTCCGGGTCTAGGGTACTCCGGTATATCCAGCGTTACAGGCCAGCGCTAAAGGGGAGACCCGCCAGGGTTTTCCAGTAGGGCAGGGCGGAGCAGTGGCAGCGCCGGTCCGCCGTGGGACAGCAACTGGTCGTGGAATCGCTTTAGACTGTAATCACCCCCCTGTTCCTTGCGGTAATCCTCGCGCAGTTTCAGGATCATCAGCTTGCCCAGGGTATAGTTCAGGTAACCCGGGTCAAATGTCCCCCGCAAAACCTCTCTCCTGGCTGGCAGCTCCGCCATATAGGCGTTCTCCATGAAGAACCTGGTGGCGTCATCCAGGGTCATTCCCTCAGTGTGCATCCATAGCGAGCACATATAGCGGCAGTTGCGCACCAGGGCCTCCAGCAACTGGGTCAGCAGCAACCGGGGTTGGCCTTGGGCGTATTCCGTCTCCATCATCATCTGCTCGGTGTAATGGGCCCAACCCTCGGTGAAGGCATATGAGGTGGCGATGCGGTTGACCAGTGGCAGGTCCCGTCCGTAGCGGTTCTGCAGGTGGTGCACGAAATGACCGGGATAGACCTCATGGATGGAAATTATCTTGAGGGTGTCGTAGTTGAAGTTGGAGAGCCATTCGTTGCGCTGCCGGTCGTTCCAGTCGTCCTCCACCGGAGTCACGTAATAAAAGGACTCGGTGGCTTTGGTCTCCAGCGCCCCGGCGGAGTCCATGGCGGCGAAGGCATAGCGCATGTAGGTGGGGGTTTCGATCACCTGNCAGCGGTCCTCGGAGGGTACGCTNACGATGTCAAAGTCGATCANNGACTGGCGGATATCCTCCAGCATATCCNGTGTTTCGCTTATCAGGTGTTCGGCCTGGGGGTGGTTCCGGCCGATCTCTTCCACCAATTCGGGTACCGGGCGNCCCGGTGAGAGCTCCTGGGCAACCTCNCTGATGCGTCTCAGGTTANCGTCCANATTGGCTTGGCCGATGGCTGCGATCTGGCTCAGAGGGGNATCGAGACCTTCGCCGGTGGCCAGCATNCCGGAGTACAANTCGGGCCCGATGGCGAACCCCTCTTCTCCCTGCCCACCCCGGCTCTTCAGACTCTCCGCGAACCGGTCCAGGGCGGCCGCCGCGGTCTCCCGTGCCTGGTCGAATTCCCGGACGATATCCGGGTCGGAAACGCCTTGGGCAGCATCTGACAGGTCCACCCGGTAGAACCGGGCCATTCCGGCGTAGCTCTCCACACTCATATCCACGACATGGGAAGACAGGCGTCCGGTGAGGGCCCGGTCCAGGACGTCTAGGAAGTCGGGCGCTTGACGCATGGCGGCGATGGCCGATCGAAGGCGGTCCTCCAGGGGCGCATAGTCACGGCGGATGTATCCGCTCACGTTCAGGTATCCGCTATGGCGCATGGGGTTGTTTTCCAGTGGCCGCAGGTCGTTGAAGATAAAGGACTCCCGGCGCAGGAAGAGCTCCATCATCCGGTAGCTCATCTGGGAGTCCTTGTCCAATTCCTGGACATTCAGCGCCCGCAGTTGGGACAGGCCGCTTTCGATTTCCTTGACCCGCCGGGCGTTTTGGGACGGGGACAGGTCCGGCAGTCTGCCGTCATATTCATGGCGTCCGATCCGGGAACCAGCCGTGGGATAGAAGTCCCAGTGCTCCTTGATCAATCTTTCTGAAAGGCTCTGAAATGCCGCCGCAGTGTTGTTCTGCACCATTACGCCCCCAATTGAAAAGAGCGGCCCGGAGGAGGGCCGCCCTTGGTTATCTGAGTCTATCCACATTCCGGAACGACTATAGTAGGGTCTCGCTGATCTGGAAGGTGGGCTTGATATCCGTGTAGTTGGCGATGTCGCCTATGATTTCGCCCGCGTGGCTGGTGAAGGCTGTGTGGACCTCTTCCTCAGTGTTGAAATAGAGGTGTCCCACGGCCACAAAGGGGGCCGGCGCGTTTGGGTCGGTGCCGGAAACACCCTTCTCCATCTCGCCCTTTACCAGGCCCATGGGACCCAGCAGTTTTTGGACCAGTTCCAGGTGGGTTGACGTCCAGTAGGCGTGGTCGAATTTCTTGCCCTCTTCGTTGGGATAAAGCACGGTTTCCTTAATCATGATGCCGACTCCTGTTCTATCGGTGGGCCTGCCGTAGTTTTCGTAAGTTTACTAAGCACGACCAGCGCTGGCAACGTGGCTGCGCCAGCCGGGGGAATAGCTGCCCCTTCTGATACAATGTCTGGGCCCGATGAATCACCCCGGCGCCAGCTTCACGCCCAAGCGAGATATGCTTAGAAGACGTTTTTCCCTCCCCCGCGCTCTCATCACATTGGCCCTCATTTTCGCCATCCCAACCCTTTTGGCCTGCGCTTCCAGCAATGAGGATTCTGACGTTGAGAGGCCGTCTGATGGTCTGGAATTGGTCTGGGAGGCCTGGGGGCGGGTGAGCGAGATATACGCCAGCTCCGGCTCTCTGGACGCCGAACGGGCGGTGTCCGGCTCCATGGGCCGGGTACTGCAACTGGTGGACGTATCTCCATATCCGTTCTTGACCGACATCGGCCGGATGCGAGGGCAGCCACCTTCCCACGTCCCGGGCGAACTGGTTGACCTGTGGCGGGCGGGGGCGATGTATTCAGCCGAACACCCGGATTTCGACCCGGAAGCGGTGGCCGAGGCCGCGGTCGCCGGTATGCTGGACGGCCTGGGCGACACCTCGGCTGTGTACTTGGACCCTGACCAATATCCGCTGGCCAAGGAAAACCTGGAGAGTTCAGTTGAAGGCAGCTATCTGGGAATCGGCGCCAGGGTTGTTTCCCAAGATGACCTGATTCTCCTATTTCCGTTTTCAAGTTCTCCAGCTGAGAAGGCCGGGATTGAGCCGAGAGACGCCCTGGTGGCCGTTGGAGGTCAATCCGTGGCCGGCGAGACCGTCCAAGAGATCGTGGACAAAGTCGCCGGGCCCGAGGGCACAAAGGTGACCCTGCAGATCAGGCGGGTCGGACTGGACGCGCCACTGGACCTTGATGTGTTCCGGGGGACCATCGAACTGCCCTCGGTGGCCAGCCAACTCATACCCGGCGGGATCGGTTACGTTAGGATCACCCGGTTCAGGGACAACACCGGCGAGCAGGTATTCAGCGCCCTGGAATCGCTGAACCAATTCGACATGCTGGCCCTGATCTTGGACCTGAGGACCAACCCCGGAGGGTCTTCGGAGGCGGCACAGGAAACGGCCGGGCAATTCCTATCTGATGGCAGCGTTTTCGGCTCCCGGGAGGACCGCGACGGTGAGCGTACTGATCAATTGATCGCCGCGAACGACCAGCGTTTGGACCTGGAGGACCTGCTGATCGCGGTCTTGGTGAATGAACAAACGGCCCGTGACGCGGAGGCCCTTGCCGGCGCGTTACAGGATTCAGGCAAGGCGGTCCTGTTCGGGGTGCCGACCTTCGGCGACGCCTCCACTTATGAATTTGTGGAGTTGTCCAACGGCGGCGCGATGTACCTTCCCGTTTCCCGGTGGTACATCCCTTCGGGGGAGCTGCTGGGCAAGTCGGGTCTGATGCCTGACTTCGAGGTTGAAAGCGTACCTGAGAACGAGGGTTATGGAGGCGAGAGCCAGTTCAACAGGGCCTATGAATACTTGGATGAGAAGCTGCCGGCGTTTAGATAGGGGAATGCGGGGTAACAAAAAGGGGCCTCTCCAACGAGAGGCCCCTTTTTTATTTGCGTATGGGCGGGACTAATCTGACACGGCGTCGCCTTGGCAGCTCAGACATACGTAGGAACTGCGGTCCGTTGGTATGCTGTCGCTGGCCACGTTGCGCCGGCGCTGGCACACGGAACAGACCACCGTCTCTGTTTCCGGTGACGGTGTCCGCCTGGGAACGGCGGTATTGCCACGGAATCCCTGGTAGTCAGGTTGTAACGCCTGACGCCGCAGGAAGCGGTCCCTGTCTTTGCGTGCCAAATCGTCCCTCCTATGTGCGAGAGAGGAGGAAGTTACTTGATTTCGACCGCGGCCCCGGCCTCTTCCAGCTTGCTCTTGATGTCGTCGGCTTCCTCTTTGGCCACGCCTTCCTTGATGGCGGCGGGGGCGGACTCAACCAACTCTTTGGCCTCGCGCAGACCCAGGGCGGTGACTTCACGGACGGCCTTAATGACGTTGATCTTGTTGGGGCCGATGTCCTTCAGGCTGACTTCGAACTCGGCCTGGTCGGAATCACCGGAGGGGGCAGCACCGGCGTCTCCGCCACCGGCGGCGGGCGCGGCGGCGACGGCCACAGGGGCGGCGGCGCTGATGCCGAACTCGTCTTCCAGGGCCTTGACCACGTCGGCCAACTCAACCACGTTCATTTCCTTGATCGCTGCTATGATTTCTTCCTTGGACAAAATGCCACCTCTCTTCCTTTGTGCTTTCGTTTAGTGTCTGGTCTATCTATTCGGACTCGGTCTCGCCCTCTGCTTCCGCATCAGGTTCGGCCTCGGGTTCCGGTTCGGATTCTGTCTCGGGCGCCTCTTCGGCCTCTGCCGCAGGTTCTTCCTCAGCGGACGCTTCGGGCGCTTCTTCAGTCTCGGCTGATGCCTCGGGAGCTTCCTTCGCTTCCGCGGCCGGTGCTTCATCGGCTTCGGTGGTCACTTCGGGTTCCGTCGCCGGGGCGGGGCCTTCCTCTTCCATCTGGGTGACCCGTGCTGCCAGGACGTTGTTAAGGGCCTGGAGCGGGGCGTTCATCGCGCCGAGCAGCCTGGATATGGGGGCCTGCATGGTGCCCAGAAGCTGGGCCAGCAGGACCTCCTTGGGCGGGAGTGACGCCAGTCGGGTGACCTCGTTGGCCGTCATCGTCGCGCCGTCGCCCATGATGGCGCCTTGGAGCGCCAGGGTGGAACCGCCGGTGCGGATGAAGTCGGCCACTGCCTTGGCGGCGGTCACCGGGTCATCGTAGCCCAGGGCGATGGCCGTAGGGCCTTCTATGATGTCTTTGAGTAAGGGTTTTTGGGCTTCATCGGCGGCCAGAAAGAGCAGTGTGTTCTTCACGATGGTGAAGTCCACTCCGCCGGCGCGCATGGCCCGCCGCAGTTCGGTCATCTGGTTAACCGAGATGCCCGAATAACTGGCGGTCATCGCAATGGTGCTGCGTTCCAGCCGGTCTTTGATGTCCTGGACCCGGTCCACTTTTTGCTGGGTGGGCAAACTAAACCTCCACTTTCACGGTGGGAAATACCTGGGTTCACGCAGGGAAAATAAAAAATCCCCGCGCCAAAGACGGGCGCAGGGATATGGTGTATCCATATTGATCTGTCGCGCCTGGGCGGGCGGCTTTCGCATTTAGCCCCTTGCGGGGACCCACTGTCTTTGGCTTTGCTGTGCCTATATTGTAAAGGACTGCCGTAGTCTGGTTATCCGCTCCAGGGTTACGCCTGGGACTCCAGACTCTGCAGGGCCTGTAGGTCCAACTGGACGCTGGGACCCATGGTTGATGTCAGGTAGGCTGAACGGAAGAAGGGGCCTTTAACCCCCTCAGGTTTGTCTTTGATTATAGCATCCGTCAGAGCGGCCAGGTTGTCCACCAACTTGTCCGATTCGAAGCTCACCTTGCCCACTGCCGAGTGGATGATGGCGGTGCGGTCGGTCCGGTACTCGGTGCGGCCGCCCTTGGCTTCTTGGATGGCCCGGGGCAGGTCTTGGGGTTGGACCATTGTGCCGGAGCGAGGGTTGGGCATGAGACCCCGGCGGCCAAGAATTCGGCCCAATTTACCGATCTTGGGCATGACCTGGGGCGTGGCCAAGCCAACCTCAAAGTCGGCCCATCCACCTTCGATTCTCTCGATCAGGTCGTCTTCTCCCACAAAGTCGGCGCCGGCGGCCCGGGCTTCTTCGGCGCCCTCGGCGCCGGCGAAGACCACCACTCGGATGGTCTTGCCCAGTCCGTGGGGCAGGCTGCACACGCCGCGTATCTGCTGGTCGGAGTGCCTGGGGTCGACGTTGGTCCGGATGTGGAGTTCAACGGTCTCGTCGAACTTGGCGGTGGATACCTCTTTCAGCAGTTCCATGGCCTCTTTAGGCTCATAGGTCTTTTCCGCATCCACCTTTTCTGCCACGGCGCCGTAGCGCCGGCTGTGCTTAACCATTGTTGCTATTCTCCTACGTCGATGCCCATGCTGCGGGCGGTGCCGGCGATGATATTCATAGCCTCGTCCACGGTGCCGGCGTTGAGGTCTGCCATCTTGCTTTCCGCGATCTCTTTCAGCTGCTGGCGGCTGACGCTGCCAACGCTGCCCTCGCGGAACTCGGACGCGCCCTTCTCCACACCGGCGGCCTTCCGGAGCATGTCCGATGCCGGCGGGGTGCGGGTAACGAAGGTGAACGACCGGTCTTCGTATACGGTCAGGTGCACTGGCACGATGGTGCCGGCCTGGTTTGCGGTCTTGGCGTTGTATTCCTTGACGAAGCCCATGATATTGACGCCGTGTTGGCCCAACGCGGGACCCACCGGAGGGGCGGGTGTCGCCTTTCCGGCCTCTAGTTGCAGTTTGATGATGGCCCTAACTTTCTTCGCCAATGGGGGCTCCTAGATACTCTCTGTGATTAGATCCGCTCGACCTGGAGGAAGTCCAGCTCGACGGGCGTTTCCCGCCCGAAGAAGGATACCATAACCCGGACCTTTCCCTTGCCCTCGTCCACGTCGTTGATGGTGCCGATGAAGTCCACGAAGGGGCCTTCGTTGATGCGGACGGTCTCGCCGCGTTCCAGGCCGATATTCACGCGGGTGGGGTCTGAGTCCACCTGCTTCAGAATATCCTCCATCTGCTTGTCTTCTAGGGGCACGGGCTTGGGCCGTTTGTCGTGTTCGTCCTCACTGGACACGAAACCGGTGACGCCGGGGGTGTTCCGCACGGCGTACCAGCTCTCGTCGTCCATGATCATCTGGACCAGGATGTAGCCGGGGAAGAGCTTCTTGCGCTCGGAGCGCCGTTCGCCTTCCTTGAAGACCACCTCTTCTTCAGTGGGGACCAAGACCTCATTGATGCGGTCTTGCATGTCCAGGCTCTGGATGCGCAGGCGGAGGTTCTTCTCCACCAGGTCTTCCTGCCCGGAGTAGGTGTGGACGATATACCAGCGAGACTCTTGACTCTCTTCGGCTTCCGATATGTCTCTTGAAGTCATGTTGCTATATCCGATGCTGGGTCAAACAGAAAGGGGCGCTTATCAATGTCCTGGTATATGCGCCCCACTCTCTTGCTGATTCAGGCGTCTCCTCACCGGTGTAGTGCCGGGTCTTATCCGAATACGACCCTGGTAAACACCTCGGAGAAGATTCGGTCCAGCCCGCCCAGGAAGAACCCGGCCGCGATGGCCAAAACGATGACCACCATGGTCAAACGCGAAGTTTCTTCCCGGCTGGGCCAGGTCGATTTCTGCAGCTCCGAAAAAGTCTCCTGAAGGAAACTGATCGGACTGGTGCGCCCGCCGCCCGTGGGGGTGACGATACGCTGGCTGCGCGCAGATGCCCTAGCCATCGGGGGTTACCTCACTTCGCGGTGAGTCTTGTGGGACCGGCACCGCGAGCAGTACTTCTGCAGCTCCATCCGATTGGGGTCGTTACGGCGGTTCTTCATAGTCGTATAGTTCCGTTCCCGGCAGTCGCCGCATTGCAGGGTGATGATTTGTCTTACGTCGGCAGTCTTTCTGGCCATGACTTACTCCACTACCTTGGTAATAACTCCGGAGCCGACGGTCCGTCCGCCTTCTCGGATGGCGAAGCGCATCTGCTCTTCGATGGGCACCGGGCTGATCAGTTCGATCTGCATCTTGACGTTGTCCCCAGGCATCACCATTTCAACGCCCTCGGGCAGGGTGCACTCACCCGTGATGTCCGAAGTCCGGATGTAGAACTGGGGCTTGTAGCCGGAGAAGAACGGGGTGTGCCGTCCACCTTCGTCACGGCTCAGGATGTAAACCTCGGCCTCGGCCTTGGTGTAGGGCTTCATGGAGCCGGGCGCCACCAGTACCTGGCCGCGCTCGACCTCTTCCCGGTCCACGCCTCGGAGCAGGATGCCGACGGCGTCCCCTGCCTGGGTGGTGTCCAGGTTCTTGTGGAACATCTCCAGGCCGGTGGCCACGGTCTCGCGGACATCGCCCCAGCGGATGATCTCCACGGGTGCGCCCACGTTCAGGGTGCCGCGCTCGACACGTCCGGTCACCACGGTGCCGCGGCCCTTGATGCCGAAGACGTCTTCGATGGGCATCAGGAAGGGGCGGTCGGTAACGCGCTCGGGCATGGGGATGTAGTCGTCCATGGCGGCGACCAGTTCGTTGATCTTCTCGACATAGGTGGGTTCGCCTTCGATGGCCTTGAGGCCGCTGACGCGGACGATGGGAGTGTCGTCGCCGGGGAAGTCATAGCGGTTCAGGAGGTCGCGGACCTCAAGCTCCACCAGTTCCAGGAGTTCCTCGTCGTCCATCATGTCGCACTTGTTCAGGGCCACCAGAATCCTGGGCACCTCAACCTGGCGGGCCAGGAGGATGTGCTCACGGGTCTGGGGCATGGGGCCGTCGGGGGCGCTCACAACCAGAATGGCGCCGTCCATCTGGGCCGCGCCGGTGATCATGTTCTTGATGTAGTCGGCGTGACCGGGGCAGTCAACGTGGGCGTAGTGGCGGGTGTCCGACTCATACTCCACGTGGGCGATGGCGATGGTTACGCCACGGGTCTTCTCTTCCGGCGCGTTGTCGATGCTGTCCATGTCCAGGTAACTGGCAAGGCCCTTGTCGGCCAACACCTTGGTGATGGCTGACGTCAGTGTAGTCTTGCCATGGTCAACGTGACCAATAGTTCCTACGTTAACGTGTGCCTTCGACCGGTCGAATTGCTGCTTAGCCATCTTTAGGTGTCCTCCCTACTACTCTTAACTCGGGCCCTTGTGTATTTTTATTGGGCCTTTTCGTGCTGGAGCCCAGAGGCGGGATTGAACCGCCGACCTCGTTCTTACCAAGAACGCGCTCTACCACTGAGCTACCTGGGCTGATAAATTATTAACCGCCTAGTCTCGCCTGCCTGTTTTTTGGTGGAGGGGGCAGGATTCGAACCTGCGAAGCCCTTCCGGACGCCAGATTTACAGTCTGGTGGCTTTAACCACTCACCCACCCCTCCAGGCATAGGAATCTTCGCATATTAACGGGCACCGGCGCAATCGTGGAGGGATGTGTTGCCGCGCCCGATTCACCGGGCCGCGCCCTGCGGGACTTGTTCTTGTTAAACGCTATTCTGCGGAGCCTGGGATACTGGAGCCCCAGAGGGGATTCGAACCCCTAACCTGTCAATTACAAATCGACTGCGCTGCCATTGCGCCACCGGGGCTCGGCGCCGCACAGGCCTTCGGTCTCCCGGCTAGGCATAACGACTGTCCGTTCCACACTAAAAAATAGCCCCAGAACATGTGGGGCCATTTCGTTGCCGGAAATCCATCTTAAATTATATGAACCCACCCCGGGAAAGTCAATCGTGATTACGCCCAAGGTTGACGAATTTCGACAGCCCCTCCGGCGCAGTTCGTCGCCTTGACGGCGGCAGGGCCGTAATCTACACTTTCAGGCACGCATCCAGCAGCCTATTTTCCCCCGCCACGGGCGTAAAATTCGCCAATCAACCCGCTAGATTACCGACGCCCAAATTTGTTTACCAACGAAGGCCGCTTTGCCGGACGGCCAAGGGCAGACGGCTCGAGGATTATGGACCTAAGAGACTACATCAGAGACGTTCCCGATTTTCCGGAGCCGGGCATCGTATTCAAGGACATTACACCCCTACTGGGAGACGTCAGAGCCTTCGACTACACCATATCCCACCTGGTGGACCACTATAAGGATGTGGACTTCGATGTGATCGTCCCCATTGAATCCCGGGGTTTCCTCTTCGGCGCGCCCCTGGCCCGGGAACTGGGCAAGTCCATAGTTCCGGTGAGGAAGCCGGGCAAACTTCCCGCCGAGACCCACTCCACCGATTACACCCTGGAGTACGGCACCAACACCATGGAGATCCATGTGGACGGGGTCGATCACGGGCAGAAGGTGCTGATCATGGACGACCTTCTGGCCACCGGCGGCACCCTGGCGGCCACCGCCCGTCTGGTGGAGATGTCCGGCGGCGCCGTTGCCGACCTGGCGGTGATCATTGAACTCAGCTTCCTGGAAGGACGGAAGAACCTGGAAGGGTACAGCATCTACTCGATGATTCAATACTGAACGGAAACATACCGTAGTTAACGCCGATGCCGCTCCGAAGGGACCTGTCGGAGCAGGACACCAAGGAGATAACAATGGCCAATCAGATCAAAGTGGGCAACGTGGATATCAGGTTCGTTTTG
This sequence comes from Chloroflexota bacterium, assembly GCA_002721995.1. GTDB lineage: Bacteria > Chloroflexota > Dehalococcoidia > Lucifugimonadales > UBA3495 > UBA9611. The sequence goes on along the minus strand of PBMF01000013.1, from coordinate 79,154 downwards.
GACATGCTGCCCCCACCCCGAGACCCGTCTGTGATGTTCCCCACCACCGATGCCCACGACTGGGAGCCGTATCACGACGCCCTGGAAGACTGCCAACTGCAACTCTACTACGGCCACTTCTATCTCCGGACCCAGGGCCAGACCATCATGGTGGACACCGGCATGGGCCCCGGCCCCCATCCCTCCCGCGCCAACCGGACCGGCGACATGCTGAACCAGCTCAAGATCTCCGGCGTGAACCCCGAGGATGTGGACCTGGTGCTGATCACCCACATGCACATCGACCATGTGGGTTGGAACGTCGACTACACCGGCGACACGCCCAAGCCCTACTTCCCCAACGCCCGCTACATGGCGCCCCGCCTGGACTGGGACCATTTCAACAAACCCGAATTCCTGGCCAACGCCCCCTGGGTCTCCGAGAATGTCATACCCCTCCAGGAGATGGGGCTGCTGGACTTGCTGGAAGACGGCCAGGTTATTACGGACGAGATCACGGCCATCTCCACACCGGGCCACACCCCCGGTCACATGGTCTTCGACATCACCTCCGACGGCCAGCGGGCCATGGTGGTGGGCGACCTGCTGCACAGCAAGGTGCAGGTGGAACGACCGGAATGGACGGCCGGGGTGGATACAGACAAAGAAGCCAGCCAGCGCAACCGTAAGATGATTCTGGACCGGGCCGAAAAAGAGGATGTCGTTGTGGCCGCCGGCCACTTCCATCCCGACGACCACATCGGGAAGGTGATCCTGAAAGATGGCAAGCGGTTCTGGCAGGTCATCAAGTAGCTGACAGCCAACAACTATCAGCATTGTTTGGAGACAACTTGAGCCCCGACGAAGCCGCCAAAGACCTGGACCAGGCTGCCATCGACTTCCGGCAGACCTACTACGGTCCCGACAATGACCCCAATCCGCCAGCGGCCATGGCCGAGCTGGCGCCGGAGGTCATGAAGCTGGTTGATTCCGTCATCTACGGCGAGATATACAACCGGCCGGCCGTTGATCTGAAGACCCGCAGCCTCTGCACCATCGCCGCCCTGGTGGTCCTGGGCCACAGCCCCCAGATGATCAAGCGGCACATCTCTGGGGCGCTGCATATCGGCGTCACCAGGGAAGAGATCTCGGAGATCATCGGCCAGATGGTCTTTTACGGCGGTATGCCGGCGGCGGTGAACGCCTTCCGCATGGCCAAAGAGGCCTTCGACGAGTCTCCCGACGGGTTGGAAGAAGTTCCCCAAGAGCCATCGGTGGGCGTCCGATACAAGGCAGACGATGAGGACCCGCGCTACGGAATAGCCCCGCCACCGGAACGCCCGGCGGAAGATGAAGAACCGGAAGGCCCGGCCGGGACCCCGCCCCGATTGAGAGTACCGGAACAGCCGCCCTTAACAGCCCGGCGGCCCCTGAGAAGACCATCCGATATAAGCAGGAGAGAACGCGATGAAAGTGGGTTTCATCGGGACAGGCAACATGGGAAATCCGATGGCGGCCAACCTAATCAAGGCCGGCCATCAGCTAACCGTCCACGACCTTCGGCGGGAGGCCGCAACCAATCTGCTGGAGATGGGCGCCGATTGGGCGGACAGCCCAAAGGAGGCCGTGCCGGGCAACGAGGTGGTGTTCACCTCCCTGCCAGTGCCCCGGGACGTGGAGGCAGTGGTGGTGGGCGAAAACGGAATCCTGGAAGGCGCAAGTGACGGGTCGGTCTTATTCGATCTTTCCACCAACTCGCCCACCATGGTCCGCCGCCTCAGTGAGGGGTGCGCCGCCCGTGGTGTGACCCTGCTGGACTCCCCGGTCAGTGGCGGGACCTACGGCGCTGCCGCCGGAACACTGGCGGTGATGGTCGGCGGCGACAAGGCGACCTTCGAAAAGTACAAGCCGGTCCTGGACGGCATCGGCACCCACGTGGTGTACTGCGGCGACATCGGCGCCGGTTCAGTCTGCAAGATCTGCAACAACCTGCTCAGCATGGGCACGGGGGTGCTCCTGGCCGAGGCCCTGACCCTTGGCGTCAAAGCGGGCGTGGACCTGGGCGTGCTGGCCGACGTGATAAACAACAGCACCGGCGGCTCCAAGCGCCTGGCAGACAAGTTCCCCCGCTTCCTGTTCCAGGGGAATTTCGAACCCGGTTTCGCCACCGCCCTGGCCGCCAAGGATGTTCGGCTGGCCACCGACCTGGGCCGGGAATACGGCATCCCCATGGAGCTGTCAAACCTGGTTGACCAGCGCCACGTCGAGGCCATGCTGCGGGGCTGGGGTCCCGAGGACTCGGACGCCGTGGCCAAGATTCAAGAAGAAAAGTCCGGAATCCAACTCCGGCTGCACGATTAGGAAGCCGACTCTGATTACGGAGACGAAACATGACCACCAATAATATGGAGCGTTCCCACAACGTTGAGGCCAGCGATACCGTCGAGGCCATCGAAGAATGTTACCGAATGGGCTGGAGCGACGGCCTGCCCGTGGTCCCGCCGGTGGACTACAAGGTGCGGGAGATGCTGGAGATGTCGGGGATGACCGGCGAGGAAGAGATCATCTCCCTGGAGATGCGGAACCGGGTGCTCACCTCGGAGAACGTGGCCGCCAACGCCGTCATGGCCGGCTGCCTGCCCGAGTACTTCCCCGTTCTGACCACCACGCTGAAGACTTTGGAAGAAGAGAAGAACTTCGTCCACATGGCGTCGGCCTCCACCAGCTCCCCGGCCATCTTGATGGTGCTGAACGGACCGGTGCGCGACCAGATCGGCGCCAACTATAAGGACGGTCTCTTGGGGCCGGGCAACCGTGCCAACGCCGTCTTGGGCCGGGCCATCCGACTCTGCTTCATGAACGGCTTTGACGCCCGCCCCGGCACCCTGGACCGGGGCACCCTGGGCAACCCCAGCAAGTACACCCTGTGCTTCGCCGAGAATGAAGAGGACTCACCCTGGGAGCCGCTGCATGTGGCCCGGGGACACAACAAAGAGGACAGCACGGTCACGGTGGCGGTGGCCTACAACCCCATCACCGTGAATAACGCCTACGGACACACCGGCGAGTCCATCTTGATGTCCATCGCCGACACTTTGAAGTCGGCCTCCATGGCCTTCCGCTACCCGTCCCAGTGGGTGCTGGTCATCGGCCCCGAGCACGCCATCACCTTGAACGACGACGGGTGGACCCGAAAGGGCATCCAGGACTACATGATGGAGAACGCGGCCCGGCCCCAGAGCGAATTGATCCGCCTGGGAATCGCCCAGGGCCCGGAGCGCGAGGGTGACGACAAGATCATCCGCCGCTGCGCCCAGGACACCGAGGACATACTGGTGATGATGGGCGGCGGCACCGGCGGCCGGAACAGCGCAATCATCGATACCACCCGGTTCAAGATCAGGACCACCAAGATAGATACCGTCAAATAGCGGGAATCCTTCGGTAGCCCGAATACCCGCCTCCGGTCTGGCCTTAACCGAGGCCGCTCAGGTGTTGCATTACGCAGGCCCGAGTGTATGATTAGAGGAACGTATTTTCCGGGCGATCCAGACCACCATATTCATATCGCTAAATAGTCTGGGAGGAATCATGGCAGAGACCGTTACCGTCAGAAACATGCGACTGGTCAACCCCACCGGGACAAGCCTTTCGTCGGGAGATTTCCGGCTGAACGAGCGGCCCGATACCCTGCAAGGAAAGACCCTTGGCCTTCTGGAGAACTCCAAGGCCAATTCGGATAAGGTCCTTCACGAACTGGGCCAGATGCTGAAGGAGAAGTACGACCTGAAAGACATCGTCTACTTCGGCAAGCATTCGGCCTCCCTGCCCACCAAGCCAGAGGTGGTCCAGGACATGCTGAACAAGGTGGACATTCTAATCACCGGCATAGGTGATTGAGGCTCCTGCAGTTCGTGCAGTGTGCACGACGGAATCGAAATGGAGCGCCTGGGTTTGCCCACGGCTTCCATCATCACCCACGTGTTCAACAATACCGCCAAGGCCATGACCCGCATGATGGGCGTGCCCGACTTCGAGTACATCGTTGCCGAGCATCCCCTATCCTCATTGACCGATGAGCAGTGCCGGGAGCGGGCCGAGACCCTGTTCCCAGATGTGGAGCGCATCCTGGTCGGGAGCGCCTCCGCAAAGGCCGAGTAACCGGGCCTTCGGGGACAACTCAAGTAAGCCAAGGGGCGGGACCAACCCGCCCCTTTTTATTTGGCAGGATTTGATGGCCCGCAACCCCAGTTTAACGGTCTCGTTTTCCGGTTGAATCACCCCTGGGGCTGTGGTACGATTCCGCTTGGATTGTTACCAATTTCACGAACTATTGAGACACTGGTCTATTTCGTGAATCTTGCCCTGGTATTACCGGACCCAAGCCCGATATTTCAGGAGCCCAGTCCATGAGCGGGCTAGAACAGCGAATCCACGATGCAGTCCACGGTCAGACCCAACCGACGGTCACCGTGCTGTCGTCACTCCTCGCCGTCGAAGACGAGTTGGGTTACATACCCAAAGAGGCGGTGGAGTTCGTCGCCGGTTTCTCCAATTCCACGGTGAACGACGTTTGGGCCGTGGCATCCTTCTACCCCAACTTCCGCTTTGAACCGCCCACCGAACACCTGGTGGAGGTCTGCTGGGGAGCGTCCTGTCATCTGGTGGGGGCCATGGGCGTCTTCAAGTCGGTGATCGAAGCCGCCGGTATGGACGACGAGGGCGACCGGGCCGACAAGCGGGTCACCGTGCGCTTCAACACCTGTCTGGGTGCCTGCTCCCAGGCCCCGGTCATGTCCCTAGACCATCACCTGGCCGGACGGGTCAACCCTGAGTCGGCGGCCAAGAACGTGGCCAATCTGCTCGAGCAGGAAGGCCATGGCTCCTAGTTTTCTAGAAATAGGTCTGGAGGCCGGAAGGCGCTGGGAAGAACTGACCAACGGGCAGCGTCCCTGGATCAGGATCGGCACCGCCCTCTGCGGCGAAGCAGCCGGGGCCGACGCCGTGGTCGCCGCCGTGGAATCGGAACTGGCCAACCAGAGCGTTTCCGCCGGGGTAAGCCGGGTGGGCTGCCTGGGCCTCTGTTTCGCCGAACCGTTGGTGGATGTGTTGCTGCCCGGTGGACACCGCATCTTCTACGGCAACGTGGCCCCCGAAGACGTGGCAGAAATCGTGTCTTTCCACGTCGCGGGCGGCACGCCGGTCACCAGCAAGGCCCTGGGGTACATCGCCGAAGAAGGCAGTGACGCCCCTGTGCCCGACGGTATTCCCGATCTCAACCAGCACCCCATGCGTGTCTGGGAGAACCGGATAGTCCTGCGGAACGCCGGCAATATCGATCCAACCGACATCTACCAATACGTGGCCAACGGCGGCTACCAGGCTCTGCACAAATCCCTCACCAACCTATCCGCCGAAGAAACTCTGGAAGAGGTGAAGGGCTCCGGTCTAAGGGGCCGGGGCGGTGCGGCCTTTCCAACCGCGGTGAAATGGAGCTTCCTGGCCGGAAACCCCGCTCCAGAGAAATACGTGCTCTGCAACTGCGAGGAGGGCGACCCCGGCGCGTTCAATGACAAGAACATCTTGGAGAGCGACCCCAACACCCTGCTGGAAGGGGTGATCATCGCGGGGTACGCCACCGGGGCCAGCAAGGGATATATCTTTGTCAGGCACGGGCATGACGGGCCCATCGACCGTATCCGCGCCGCCGTCAGCCAGGCCCAGGAACTTGGCTTGCTGGGCGATAACATCATGGGCTCTGATTTCAGCTACGACGTTGAGGTGGCGCTCACCGGTGATTCCTATGTGGCGGGCGAAGAGACGGCCCTGATGGAAGCCATCGAAGGTAAGCGCTCCATGCCCAGATACCGGCCGCCCTTCCCGGCCCAGATCGGCCTGTTCGGCAAGCCCACCAACATCAACAACGTGAAGACACTTTCCTACGTGCCGGAGATAGTCTCCAGGGGCGGAGAATGGTTCGCGGGCATAGGCCATGACACCAGCACCGGCACTGCGATTCTCTGCCTTTCCGGCGCCTTCACCTACACCGGCATGGTTGAGGTGCCCCTGGGCATCAACCTCAAGGATGTCATCTACGAAGCCGCCGGGGGAATGAAGGACGGCAAGGAGCTGAAACTGCTCCAGACCGGCGGCCCTCTGGGCGGGGTTTTAGGCGCGGACAGCGTGGACATCCTTCTGGACTTCGAGATACTTCGGGCGGCTGGAGCGATCGTCGGCTCGGGCGGCATCATCGCCGCTGACGAGACCACCTGCGTGGTGGACCTCACCCGCTCCCTCATTGCCTTCTGCCAATACGAGTCCTGCGGCAAGTGTTTCCCCTGCCGCATGGGCATGAGCCACCTGCTGGAAGTGCTGGAGCGCATCTGCGACCTTAAAGGCACCGACGACGACCTGGCGCTGATGCGGAGCATCGGCGAGAACATGCAGGCCGGTTCTCTTTGCGGCCACGGGCAGTTGGGGTTCAACCCCGTGTCCTCGGCCCTGCGTTATTTCCGGCCGGAGTTCGAGACCCATATCGTGGAGAATTCGTGCCCCACGGGGACCTGTTCCCTGCCCCGGTTCTCTCCGGCGCTCTCCCGCCGCTAGTCCAATCCGAGCAAACAACCGGCTGGGCCGGTGAGGTATAGAGGGTTTTCAATGGCCCAGGAAAACAATGACCAGATAACCATCTCCTTCGACGGCCAAGAGGTGGTGACCCAGCCGGGCAAGATGGTGCTGGAAGCGGCCATCGAGGCCGGCGTCTACGTACCCTATCTGTGCTATCACCCCGGTATGAAACCCTACGGCGCCTGCCGGATGTGTGTGGTCAGCGTTGAGGGCCAGCGGGGCTACCCGGCCGCCTGTACCCTGCCCGTGGCTGACGGTATGAAGGTCCAGACCGGCTCCCCAGAGGTCAACGATCTCCGGAAGTCGGTGATGGAGATGCTCATTGCCGAGCATCCCAGCGGCTGTCTCACCTGCCACCGTATCGACATCTGCGGCCCCACCAACGTCTGCCTGCGTCACGTGTCGGTGAACGACCGCTGCGTGACCTGTCCCAAGAACGAACGGTGCGAACTGAAAGATACCGTCCGCTATCTGGGTATGAACCTGGAATCGCCGCTCAACTACAAGTACCGGCAGATTCCCCTGGAAGTGGCCGACCCCTTCTATGATCGCGACTACAACCTGTGCATCGTCTGCGGCCGCTGTGTCCGGGCCTGCGAGGAACTCCGGGGCGACGACGCCATCGGCTTTGTCATGCGCAGCGGACAGGCGCTGGTGGGCACGTCCTTCGGGACCTCGCTCTTGGAGTCGGGCTGCGAGTTCTGTGGCTCCTGCATAGACGTCTGCCCCGTGGGCGCCCTGGTGGAACGGGACAACAAGTGGGAGAAGCCGCGCAAGGTTGAACGTTCCATCTGCCCCCTCTGTCCGGTGGGATGCCAGATGAACCTGGAATACGGCGAAGACGGCACCCTGATCCGGGCCGTCCCGGAGTTCAACTCCCCCGCCAACAAGGGGCAGGCCTGCTTCAAGGGCAAGTTCGGACTCCAATTCGTGAACGACAAGAGCCGTCTGCAGACGCCCCTGGTGCGGCGCGATGGAGAACTGGTGGCGACGACCTGGGATGAGGCCCTGGAAGCGGTGGCGACCCGTCTGGCCGACTACCCGGGCGACGCCTTCGCCTTTTTGACCTCGCCCAACAGCACCAATGAAGAACACTACCTGGCCCAGAAGTTCACCCGCGCGGCCATGAAGTCCAACAACGTGGACCAGACCTCCAACATCCAGCCTGAGTTGACCCTTGGCTTGGAGCAGTCCCTGGGCTACGCCGGGGCCACCAACCCGATCTGGGACCTGGAAGAATCGGGCTGCATCCTGGTCTTCAGCAGCAACGTCACCGAAGAGCATAACGTGGTGGGCGTGCCCATCAAACGTGCCGTCCGGAAGAACACCAATCTGGTGGTCATAGATTCCCGTGAGGTTGAGCTGACGCGCTACGCCCACGTTTGGCTGCGGCCCGCCCCCGGGACGGAGGAGATGCTCCTGGGTGGGCTCCTGAAGTCGGTTATCGACCAGGGATTGCAGAGGGACGACTGGCTGAGTGAGAACTGCGAAAGCCCGGCCACCCTCCAATATGCACTGAACGCACTGGACCTGGATGAAGTGGCCAGGGTGACCCAGGTCTCCGTGGACGACATTGAAGAAGCGGCCCGTCTCTATGGAGAGGCCGAGGCCGGCGCTTTGGTCTACGCCCTGGACAACATCCAGCCCTCGCTGGCGAGGGACTGCGTCATGGCGCTGACCAACCTGGCCCTGATCACCGGCAATCTGGGTAAGTCCGGCGCTGGCATCTATCCCCTGCGTGCCGGCGCCAACGAGCAGGGCGCCTACGATGTGGGGTGCGTGCCCGACCGCCTGCCCGGCTACCGGAGGGTGGCCAACGCCGAGGACCGGCGCCAACTGGAGACCCTCTGGGACACGACGATACCCGAAACTCCCGGCCTTGGCCTGGCCGAGATACTGGAAGGCGCCGCCTCGGGCAGCATCAGGGCCGCCTTCGTCATCGGTGACAGCCCCAATTTCAGCAACGGAAAGCTGGGTGACGGCCTGGCCGCCCTGGACAATCTGGAATTTCTGGTGGTGAGCGATACTTTCTTGAGTGCGGCGGCCCAGCTGGCCGACGTGGTGTTCCCCCGGGCCACCTTTGCCGAGAAGAACGGCACCTACACCAACTTGGAACGGCGAATACAACGGATCAAGCCGGGCAAGACCCTCCCCGAGGGCGGCGCACGGCCCGAATGGCAGGTGATCTGCGACGTGGCCCACAAGATGGGAGCGCCAGGCTTTCTCCTATCTTCTCCCTCTGAGACAATGGATGAGATAGCCCGTGTAACTCCGGTCTATGCCGGAGTGTCCTACCGTACCTTGTCCAATCAGGGTGGGCTGGTCTTAAAAACCCAACTGGAAAGCCCCCAGCCGACCCAGGTGCTCTACGCCAGCCGTGAGGACCGGGGTCTGCAGTGGCCCATCCAGGCCGACGGCAAGGGTTCGCCAATCCTCTACGAGGACGGTTTCAAGGACCACAGGGCTGAACCCATCACGCCGGCGTTCACCGTTGCGGAAGGCCCTGAGAATGGTGATTTCCCGCTGTGGTTCGTGCCGGGAAGGGTGCTGTTGCAGCAGGACCGGGAGACGAAAATCGTCAAGGGCCGGCGCAACACCATCCAACGGGACGAAGTGGTGGAATTGAACCCCGCCGACGCTGGGTCGCTGTCCATCGAAGACGGCGGCAAGGTCGAAGTGGAGATGGAGGTGGGCCGCCTGGCCGGTCTGGCCAAGATAAGCGAGGCTGTGCCCGCGGGGGTGGTCGCCTCCACGTCCCTCTTCGGGCAGCTGGCGGTGGACCTCCAGGGCAGTGAAGAGATGGAACCGGCCACCAAAGTACCCGGTCTGGAAATACGAAGGGCGCGCGTGAATAAGATCGGTTAAATAGGCTGAAACTTGGCCCAGTCAAGTTACGCTAATCAAAGGCGAAACCCGAGGTGTACCCATGGTAGAAACAACCATCACTGGACAGTCAGGCAAACCGGACCTGACTCTCAACCCGTCTTTCCCAACCGCCACGTTGGTGGAACGTAAAGACGTCACCGAAGACCTGATGGTCATCAAACTGGAAGTGTCCGAGGAGTTCAACTTCAAACCGGGCCAGTACTGCACCCTGGGTCTGGACAAGATTGAACGGGCCTACTCAATCGTCTCGGCGCCCTATGAGAAGTACTTGGAAATTTTCGTTGAGCTGGTGCCGGACGGCGAACTTACCCCCAAGATGTTCGCCATGAAAATCGGCGAGAAGATGTCCATCCGCCCCCGGGCCAAGGGGCTCTTCGTCTTGGACCCCAAGCGGCATCATCATTTCCAACTGGCCACCGTCACCGGCGTTGCGCCCTCGGTCAGTATGGTCCGCCAATACCTCCACGACGGTTTGGATAACGGCCACGTCTTCTACATCATGTACGGCGCCAGCTATCTGGACGAGTTCCACTACGATAAGGAATTCGCCGAACTGGCCGCCAAGTATCCGGACACGGTGAAGTTCGTCCCCACGGTCAGCCGCCCCACCGAGGAGCGGAACGCTGCCTGGCAGGGCGTCACCGGCCGGGTCAACACCATCGCCGAGGAGTATCTGGCCAAGTTCGACCTTCCCAAGGACGACACCAAGGTGTACGCCTGCGGCCACCCCGGCATGATCGAAGACATGAAGGAAAAACTCCCGCCCCAGGGCTGGGACTTCGTGGAAGAACGGTTCTGGAAACCCTAATTTCCTAAGTGCAAATAAAGCCCAGGGGGCCCACCCAAGGTTACCCATGGAAAGGTGGCCCCTGGATACTCCCATTGGGTATCATTTGGGAGTAGAATGGCCGGTGTAATCTGAACGGCCCGGTGTGGTCCAAAGGTGTAGTCCCAGGGGTTGGGTAGTGACGCCGATTCGCCGCCAATATCTGAAGATCAAGAACGCCCATCCGGACGCTATTCTGCTGTTCCGCATGGGCGATTTTTATGAGACCTTCGATGACGACGCCAAGCTGGCCGCCAAGGAATTGGAGATCACCCTTACCTCCCGCAGCATGGGCAAGGGCGACGATAAAGTGCCCCTGGCCGGGGTACCGGTCCACTCCATAGACAATTACCTGGCCCGGCTGGTCAAGAAGGGCCACAAAGTCGCCATCTGTGAGCAGCTCAGCGACCCCGCCGCCTCCAAGGGCCTGGTGGACCGTGGCGTGGTGCGGGTTATCACCCCCGGCACCGTGGTCGAATCCTCCATCCTGGACCAGAAGACCAACAACTTTCTGGCCGCTGTCTGCGAGGGGGATAACCGGGTGGGTCTGGCCTATGTGGACATCTCCACGGGCCAATTCGCCGCCACGGAACTGGGCCGGGACGAACTCCCCCTGGAACTGGAACGGATCGCCGCGGCCGAGGTGCTGGTGGCCGAGTCCGATGGGAGACCGGAATGGGCGCCAGAGGCTACGGGGGCAGGTTTTGAACTAACGGAAGTCGAGGCCCGCTCCTTCCAGCCCGCTCCGGCCCGCCAGGCGCTGTTGGACCAGTACGGCATCCTCACCCTGGAGTCATTTGGCTGTGAGGGCATGGACCTGGCCGTGGGCGCCGCAGGGGCCATTGTGGCGTATCTGTCCCGCACCCAGATGGCCGCCAAGTTGCAGCTGGCCAACCTCTCCGTCTACTTCGCCGGCAACTACATGGCTTTGGACCCCCAGACGCGCCGCAACCTGGAGCTTTTCGCCGCGGGCCGCGACGAGAACAGAGAGCTCTCCCTGTTGACGGCCCTGGACCGCACCAAGACCCCCATGGGCGGCCGCCTCCTCCGGCAATGGTTGGGACAGCCGTTATTGGATCTACAGACCCTGGAACAGCGCCAGGACGCCGTGGACCACTTCTTTCTGGACGGACTGAAGCGCACCTCCGCCATATCAAACCTGGGCAAGGTATCCGATGTTGAGCGCATATTGGGGCGCATAGTCGCCGGGACCGTGGTGCCCAGGGAACTCATCGCCCTGAAAGACGGGCTCTCCGGCCTGCCCAGCCTGAGGGAACTGTTGGACGCCCCCGCTGTGGAGTGGCTCCAAGCCGATCTGACGCCCCTGCCGGAGGCCTGCTCTCTCATCGAGGAATCCATCTCCCCCGACCCGGCGGGGAACTTGGGCGAGGGCAACATCATCCGGCCCGGATTCTCTCCGGAGATGGACGAACTGAAGAACGCCTCCACCAACGCCCGGCAGTTCATCGCCGGACTGGAGCAACGAGAACGGGAGCGGACGGACATCAAGGGCCTGAAGGTGGGCTATAACCAGGTCTTCGGCTATTACATCGAGGTCAGCAAGGTGTACGCCGCCCAGGTGCCAGACGACTACATCCGTCGCCAGACCCTGACCAACGCCGAGCGGTACATCGTCCCCGAACTTAAGGAATACGAGTCCCTGGTTTTGAACGCCCGGGAGCGCTTGGAAGAGGCAGAACGGGCCGTTTACCGCCGGGTCTGCGGGCAGTTGGCCCAATCTGCCGCCGCGATCAGCCGGGTGGCCTTGGCAATCGCCAGGGTGGACGTCTTCGCGGGGCTGGCCGACGCGGCCGTGGAGAACGGCTACGTGCGCCCCAAACTGGATATGGGCAGCGCCATCAAGATAACCAACGGCCGCCACCCCGTGGTGGAAAGGGTACTGGATACCGGTTCCTATGTGCCCAACGACGTTGACCTGTCCAACGACGAGACCAGGGTGATGGTGCTGACTGGCCCCAACATGGCGGGCAAGTCCACCTACATCCGGCAGGTGGCCATCATCACCCTCATGGCCCAGATCGGCAGCTTTGTGCCCGCCAGTGAAGCTAAGATCGGGTTGGTGGACCGCATCTTCACACGGGTGGGGCTGCAGGACGACCTGGCCACGGGCCAGTCCACCTTCATGGTGGAGATGGTGGAGACCGCGGCCATCTTGAACCAGGCCACCCCCCGGTCCCTGGTCATACTGGACGAGATCGGCCGGGGCACCAGCACCTACGACGGCCTGTCCATCGCCCGCTCGGTGATTGAGCACATCCACAACGACCCGCGTTTGGGTTGCAAGACCCTGTTCGCCACCCACTACCACGAGCTGACCCGCCTGGCCGCCAGCCTCCCCGGCGTCAGGAACCAGAGCGTGGCGGTGACCGAGGAGGGCAACAGTGTGGTCTTTCTGCACAAGATCGTGCCCGGCGGGGCCGATAAGAGCTACGGCGTGCATGTGGCCCAGCTGGCGGGACTGCCCCAGGGTGTGGTCAACCGGGCCTGGGAGGTCCTGGGAGACCTGGAAGAACAGAGCGCCGAGAAGGGAAGGAAAACCAGGGGGCCCAAGGGGGAGCCGTCCCAACAGATGGTCCTCTTCAACGGCGACGGAAGATTGGAGGAGGCCCTCAAGAAGCTGGACATCCCCAATCTGACGCCCCTTGAGGCCATAAACAAACTGTACGAACTGCAGAAAGAGGCCCAGAGCAGGGATTAGTACAGGAGACTGATTATCGGGAAATCTCCCCCCTTTCCCAACGGGAAACTTGGGTATAGAATACGCCGGGGATTTTCTCCTCCCCTTGGAGTGATCCATGAGTCAGAGCGTGGAATTCTACTGGTGGCCCCGTTGATCGACCTGCCGTAAAGCAAGGGAGTTGCTCTTGCAAAATGGCATCGAGGTCACCGACCGGGACTACTTTAAGGACACCTTCAGCGAAGCCGAGTTGCGGGAACTGGCCGCCATGGCCGGTACGGAAAATATCTTCGCCCGGCGTTCTCCCAGCCTGAAGAAGATGGGTCTGGCCGATAAAGACCTTTCCGACGATGAGATGGTCGACCTGATGCTCCAGGAGCCCAAACTGGTCCGCCGGCCCATGATGAAGATCGGCGGCAAACTGGTGGTGGGCGGCGGTAACGCCGCCATGGAAGAGGCGATAGCCGCCGCCAAATGATCCGGCTGGCCTTGAACCATCCAATTTGTTTACATAACCGTATTGATAGGACAGGGAACCTGTCAGGCGGCTGGTCTATAATCCTGATTCGGAATTATCTTTCTCTAAGAAATCCTAGACAAAGAGGGCCCAATACCCGCCCATGAAGATCTTCTTCGATGTGGACTACACCATACTTGGTCTGGACAATAGCCTGAGGCCAGGTACCAAGGAAACATTCCAGGCACTGCTGGACGAAAACCACGAAATCTATATCTGGTCAGGAATGGGGGAGCGTTGGGAGGTCGTCAACAAATTCGAGCTGAACCAGTACGTGAGCGGCGTCTACGAGAAGCCGACCCACCACTTCAACGAGCGATTGGAAGAGCTGGGCGTCCCCTTCGAGCCCGATTTTGTGATCGACGACTATCCGGAAGTGGTGGCCGCCTTTGGTGGCGTCTGGGTGCCTCCCTATTTCTTCAAGCGTTCCGTGGACAAAGAGATGGAGCGGATCTACCGCATCGCCTGCGACTTCGCCGCCACCGGGACCTCGGAAGACAAGCAGTACCGCAAGAAGGGCTCGGTAGTCCCTCTCTTCTAGGTTCCGGTCCAGCGGCCTGCGACCTTCCTTCCCCTGGGGGTCAGTGATGCCGATCAAAGTACTGCCCTCGGACCTGGCCGCTAAGATTGCCGCCGGCGAGGTAGTGGAGCGGCCCGCCTCTGTGGTCAAGGAATTGGTGGAAAATTCCATCGATGCCGGCGCTGGCCAGATCACCGTGGAGATCAAGGCCGGAGGGGTGGAACTCCTCAAGGTAAGCGACGACGGCCACGGCATTCCGGCAGATGAAGTCCCCGTGGCCTTCCAACGCCACGCCACCAGCAAGATCGACAGCCAGGAGCAGCTGGACGCCATCGCCACCATGGGCTTCCGGGGCGAGGCCCTACCCAGCATAGCCGCCGTCTCCCGCACCGTCCTCGCCACCCGCCAACCCCTGGAGTCCGCCGGATTCCGCATGGAGCTCCTGTGGGGCGAGGAAGTCTCCTCGGGCAGCCAGGGCTGTCCCCAGGGCACCACGGTGGAAGTCTCAGACCTTTTCGGCAACCTGCCGGCACGACGCAAGTTCCTGCGCTCATCTTCAGCGGAGACCTCCCGTGTCCAAGAACTGGTCAGTCGCTACGCACTGGTCTTCCCTGCCGTCCGCTTCCAGCTGGTCGTTGACGGACGGACTTCCTTCACCAGCCCCGGCAACGGCGTGCCCAGAGAGGCCCTTCTGGCGGTATACGGACCCCAGGCGGCCACGGCCATGCTGGAGGTGCATGCCGAAGATGAAGCCAACGGCTACCAGGTGGACGGATTCGCCGGCGCGCCCAGCCTTACCAGGGCCAACCGCACCTACATGACCTTCTTCGTGAACCGTAGGTGGGTGCAGAGCCGGATGCTGTCCTTCGCCGTGGAGGAGGCCTACATGGGCCTGCTGCAGGTGAAGCGCTACCCGCTGGCGTCCTTGAACATCAGCATGCCCTACGAGGACGTGGACGTTAACGCCCACCCAGCCAAACGGGAGGTACGCTTCAAGGACGAAAGCCGGGTCTTCTCAACGGTACAGCGGGCGGTGAGGATGGTGCTGGTGGCCGAGTCTCCGGTGCCCATGCTGACCTCGCCAAACCCGGAGTACGCCGCGGCCCCGGCGACGTCTTTCTTCCCCAGGAGCGCCTTTGGCGGCGCAAGGAGCGGCGGCTCTGCTCTCGAATACCCGGCCAGCGCCCCACCCGACGCCGCAGTGCCCCGGCGGCCGGCCCCGCCATTAAAAGTCGTGGGCCAGCTCAAGTTGACCTACATAGTGGCCGAGGGCGCCGAGGGCATGTTCCTGGTGGACCAGCACGCCGCCCACGAGCGGGTGCTATTCGACCGCATCTGCCAGAAGATCGCCCAACGGGAGTCCCAGTCCCAGCCTTTGTTGGGTCCGGTGCCGGTGGAACTATCGCCGGCCCAGACGGACACCCTCAAGACCAACAGAGAGGCCCTGGAGAATTACGGCTTCCAGTTCGAGCCCTTTGGCGACGGCAGCTATCTGCTGCGGGCGGTGCCGGCCATCTTCGGAGAGGGCGACCCGGCGAGGGCGCTTCTGGACGTGCTGGATATGACGGCTTTTGAAGGGCTGGTGAGACAGAAAGAGGATGTGACAGCGGCTTCGATAGCGTGTCACGGGGCGATCAGAGCGGGGAAGTCATTGACGGAGCCGGAGATGGTGGCGCTGCTCGAACAGTTGGAGGCAACGCCCAATCCCCATACCTGCCCCCACGGCCGTCCGACCATGGTGCATTTCAGTTCCTTCCATATGGAAAGGGAGTTCGGCCGCCGCTAGAAAAGGGGAAGGTTGGGATAGGGGCCACCTTACTGAATGGCCCCGGTGCTCAGAAACCTAGACGTTGCGTCGGGGGTCGTTGCGGGGGTCGGAGGCGGGGTGGAAGATGGAATCCTCGCTGGCGAATTCCTGGTTGGCGGCTGCCTCCTGCTTGCCACGGAAGCGGCCCAACATGCCCAGCGGTCCACCGGCGATGGCCACAGCGGCTACGCCCAGGCCCATCTTGGCCAGAAAGCTCCGGCGGGACTCGCCGGGCTTGTTCTCAGTTGCTTTGTTTCCGGGTTCCCTGTTTCCGGTTTCAATATGGTCTGCCAAGGTATTCTCCTACCGGTCTACCCTCGCCGGGCGCCGGTCTGCTGAGTCCAGATAGATTGTACAAGACGGGCCGGGATTTGCAACACCGCTGGCGGGCACGAATTAGGCCGGATTGCCTCCGGCGTCGTCGATGACCATCTGGGCCACCTGGTTGCCCATACGTACCGAGTAGTTGGTGCCCCGGTCTTCGGGGTATATCTGGGTGGTGTTGGCCAGGTACAGGCCCCTGTGGGGCGTTCGGTGGTCCGGTATTCCGGAGCCGTAGTTCACGCCCACGATCGGTTGGGCGCCGTCCAGCTTGTGGTGGTGCCGCTCCAGTACCCAAGACGGGTCGAAGTCCGGGTTGATCTTCTTCAAGTGGGGCACGAATAGCTCGAACAGGTCCTCTGCTGATTTCTGGTACAGCTCGCTGTCCCGGCTGGGATAGTTGCTGATGTAGAGGATGTGCTTGCCGCCGTACAACTCCCGGTCGATCAGGTTGGTGTGCTCGATGAGGGCCACAAAGGGCATCTCCGGGTCGGCGATGTTCAGCCAATATTTATCGGTGAACTGGCGGTCCAGCACAATCACCATCAATACCGCCGACAGGTACTGGGTGCCCTCCAGTTTGCTGAGGTAGTCCTGGGGCATTTCCGGTGCCAGCCTGGTGAACACGTAGGACGGCGTGGTGGCGATGACCGCGTCATACTCCCGCCGTTCCCCTTCGCCGCCATCGAGCCGCACGTCCAAGGCGGTGGCCCTTCCCTCCGACTCGACGATACCTGTAACCGTGGCGGAAGTGTGTATCTCTCCACCCTGGTCCCTGACCCGCTGGGCGAGGACGTCGATAACTTCACCGAAGCTGCCCATGGGATAGCCGAGGCGCTCCTTCTGGCCGCCCTTGCCCCGGGAGGCCACCCGCAGATAGACCTTGCCCCAGATCCAGGTCATGGAGACGCGGTCGTAGAACTCGCCGAATTTGCCCCGCAGCATGGGTTCCCAGATGACCCGGTAGGCGTTTTGGCCCATGCGCCGCTCCAGCCAGTCCTTGGCGGTGATGGACTCGAATTTCTGGTAGTTGCGCGTCTTTTGCAGGAGCAGCGTCCAGAGTCCGACCCTAATGCGCTGGAAGAAGCCCAGGGGTTTGAAGCGCAGCAGGTCCATGGGGGTGGCGAAGTCCCAGATCTTCCGGTCGTAGTAAAAGCCGACGCTGGACTCGAGCCAGGCCAGCTTTTCGCCCAACCCCAGCTCATGGATCAACTCGGTGATCTCGGTGTCGCTGACGAAGAGGTGGTGGTAGCCCCGCTCCAGGCGGCCTCCGTAAACATCGAAGGTGGAGGCCTGACCGCCCAAGAAGTCGGACTGTTCGAAGACCTCCGCGTGGTTGCCATTCTTCGTTAGGTGGTGGGCTGCGGCCAGACCGGCCACTCCGCCGCCGATGATTCCTACTCGCATCAATCGTCCTCCGCGGCTGCCTCGCCCGCCAGCCCCGGTGCCGTTTTGGGTCCGGTCACAGCCTTGGTGTCCGCCATCTGCCGCAGGGACAGGTTGCTCCGCCACAGGAGCACCAGCCCCACCACGTTCACCGGCAGCCATAGGGCCACCAGATGTAGAAAGCCGCTGTAGGCCAGGGCCACCTCGCCGCCCACGCCCACGGCGATGAGCGTGCGCTGGGCCACGGCCTCAAAGGGCCCGATGCCGCCCACAAAACTGGGTATGGCCGTCGCCAGGTTGGACGTTGCGGTGAGCAGCAGGACCACCAGCAGGAGCTTCCACACCGAGCTGAAGTAGTCGTCGATGCCAAAGGAATAGGCCAGTAGGAAGTACATGGCCCCTTCCAAGAACCAGACGGGCAGAGAGTAGATGAACAGGCCCAGATGATTGCTGGGCGAATTGAGCACCGACAGGCCCTGGACGAAGGTCCAGTAGAGTCGTTTCACGTTGGGCCGGGGTCCCGGCGGCACGATGTTCAACCAGCCTTCCACCCGGACGGCGAAGGCGGCGGAACTGCCGAGGAGGGTGAAGAAAACCAGCAGGGTGGCGAAGGCTGAGACGGTGAGGATGATGGAGACAACACCCAGAGAACGGGACGTTTCCGCCAGGCCGTCGAACTCGCCCAACAGCAACAGGAAAGGTGCGGAGACCGCCGCAAAGGCCAGCAGGGTGATGCCGTCGTAGACCCGCTCCACCGCGACGGTGGCCAGGGCCGAGCTGGTGCTCAGGTCTTCCCTGCGGGCCAGGTAATGGGAGCGGACAATCTCTCCCAGGCGCACGGGCAACAGGTTGTTGGCCATGTAGCCGATGACCACCACCGGATAGAGACGCCGGACGGGAATGGCGGCTATGGGCGTGAGTAGATATTTCCAGCGGACGGCCCGGAACAGCACGGCCACGAAATAGATGCCTATGGACGGCGCCAACAACCCGTAATCGGCTTCTTGGAGGGAGTGCCAAAGCTCCCCCATATCCACCTGGTAGAGGAGGATGAGTAGCAGGGCCAGGCTGATACCGGCGCCCAACCAAAACTGCCAATTCATGGAGGTCAACTAACCTGGTCCTTGGTCTGAGGCTGAATACCAGTATACCCGGTGTGTGCCGGCGGCACGCTCACCCTATCGCTGGAAAGTGAAGTAATCGCCGGTGAACCAGTCCCGGTCCAGCTCCCGGAAGATCCAGTACTCCATCACGTCGCGCCAGGCCTGTCTGCTGGTGGCAACGTCCTTGAAGAAGTCAAAGTCCCGGCTCAACTCGTCCCGCCATTCCTCCTCCTGCCGGGCCTCGGTGGGTCTGCGGTAGGACTCGGGGAACCATAGAAGGCTGTGTTGTGACTGACTCTTGTCGTACTCTTCCAGCTCAACCCCGCCCCGCCCGGCATGGTCGGAGGTCATCATGAGCAGGTCGGGCACGAAGTCCTCTTCCCCCGGCTTCTCATCCAGCGAGTTACAGCCCTCGTTCCAGCCGTCGTCCTCCTTCTGCTTGAAGCAGGTGAACCGCAATTGGCCTGCCCGTTCCGCATCCCTGACGTACCACTGGAAGGGGTACCAAACGTCGTAGTCCACCTCCACCGGACGCCGCGTCTCGAATGGCTGGCGTTCGGTGTCCGGGACAGCGGAAAAGATCTGTGTATCCATGGCGGCAAATGTCTCTTGTAGGTCGGACCCGCCCTGGGCATAGACCAGGATCTCAACCACCGAGTCGTCGTAGGTGTAGCTGGCCCGCATTCCGCTCCAGAGGCCGAACCCCAAGAGCAGGGCAGCCACGCCCAGCGCCGCCGCCGCTCCGCCCCGGGCAGATGAAGTCACGCGCACCAGATAGGCCCCCGTCAGCACCGCAAATACCGACCCGGCCAAGACCGTCCAGTGCTGCGCGCCTAGACCGCTGTCCGTGTAGGCGTACAGGAAGAACAGCCCGCCCAAGAGGGCCAAGGGCGCCAGCAAGAATAACGCGCCCGCCCCCAATCGCAGTGCCTGCCCCCAACGGACCGAGTCCACCAGGTCCCCCAGGAACTTGGCTGCCAGGAAGATCATGGGCAGGGTGATGTTGACCAACAGCCAGGGCATCTTCTCGCTGGCCGTGCTGTAGGCCAGGAAGGTTATCCCAGCCCAGAGGGTCAATAGCAGCCCCAGAATGTCCCCGCGCTTGATGAAATAGAAGGCCCCAGCGATGGCGAAGACCACCGGCAGCAGTTCGTAGACCGGCATCCCCACGAAGTAGTAGTACCAGGGCTGGTTACCCCGGGCCACGTCCTGTTGGGCCACCCAGTAACCCATGCCCTGCCAGGACCCGCTGAACAGTCCCGCCAGGTTGGTGAAGAGTGTGGTGTAGAGGGCCGCCCAGATGACGTAGAAGATGCCGGCACAGACGAGCCACACCCCCCCCAGCCAACGCACGCCCACCACCACGGAAAGAATTATCGTCCCGGAGAGTACTCCCAGGGCGACCACGTAGTTGGCTGGCAGACCGTTGGACGCCGCACCGATTGTTATCTCCCTGGGCAGTATGCCGTCCACCACCGCCTGTAGGTCCAACACCGGGGTGAACAGCACGGCGTAGAGGGCGGTCGCGAAGGCGGGCAGGAACAACAGCAGGGTGCTCCGTTGGGCGTCGTAGCGGTGGTAGACCAGGGCTGAGAGGCCGCCGGCAACCAGGAGAATACCCAGTGTCAGGTCCAGGGCGGGCACTCCGCCCATCGTTATCAGGTCGGCTATGGGGCGGAACATCAGAATGGCGACACCTGCGGACACAGCCAGCGGCGCCCCTACCAGGCACGAGATGCGCCGGTTGTCCGCGGGCCCACGGCTTAACAGCCAGCCCAATACCCCGAGGCCAACTGCCACGGCAGCGATATGGACGCCTACGGGCATGTCCTGCACCGGCAATAGCAGGGTGGAGCCCTCCCAGGCCGGAGCGCCCACCAGTCCCGAGGTGCCGTCCACGTTGGCCACGTTCTTGCCGGTTATCGGGTCGGGGTTGGTCAGGGTCAGGCCAAGGGCGTCTTGGAACAGGCCGGAAACGGCCGACCACTGGGGCAGGGTTAGCGTTACCAGAAGCAGGAATAACCCGGTGGGAGGGCCCACATGGGAGAGCTTGGTACGTCCCAGCGCCCAGGGCAACAGGTCGCCGATGGAGACCAGGAACAGGAGCAGTCCGAAGACCGCCACCACCAGATACGCCGTCTCCTTGGTGGCGAACATCAGGGCCAGCACGGCCGACGCCAGGTACAGATAGCGGCGGTGTCCCTCGTGGATGTAGCGCCACATCAGCACCAGTAACGAGGCCGCGAAGAAGGCCATGATGATGTCGTTGCGCCCGAAACGGCTGAAGTAGAGCAGTGTGGGCGACATGGCCAGCATCACCGCCGCCAGGAAGGCCCCGGAACGGCCGATGTAGTCGCGGAAGAAGTAGGGCACCGCCACCAGGGCCGTGCCGAAGATGATGTAGACCAGCCGGGATGTGAAATCGGTATCGCCGAATATCTTGAAGATGAGAGCCGTCAGCTCGATCTGGAAGGGGCCGTGCATCCAGGGCGAGTGGATGTAGTCGGTGCCGAATATCCAGGGCCAGCCCAGGAAACCGCCGCCGCTCTCAGCCAACCGCCAGGAAAAATGGAGGTGGATGGCCTCGTCATAGTGCATGGTGCGGTCTCCCAGTTCCCAAAGGCGCATGACCAATGCCACCAGCACAATGGCCAGGAACCCGAACTCCAACCGGCCGAAGTTGCGGCCTGTCAGTAGGCGGGAAATCTGGGTCTTGGGGGAGAGGGCTGAGCGCATACCGGCCGTTGCCCTTGTCACCCTCATCTGTTTGCTGCCGTGGTGTCTGCCATTTCGTAAATAATTACGCCGCCCTGCTCAAAGGCGGTTTTCAAAAACTCGCTGTGATTTGCCAGATATTGCCCGCCGTAGGATTGCCGCTCGCGGGGGCCCAGGTAAACGTAGCGCACATCGTAGCTGGCCAGCAACCGTTTTACCGCCTCTCCGTCTTCACTGGAGTAGATGGTCTTAACGTCCTCCTCGCGGCCCTGGAATACCTGGGAGGAGCTGCGCCACTGGAGTTCGTGACCCTTCCACCCCAGGATGGTGGGGAGGCCGGTGGCAGAGGAGACCCGGCCAAACTCCGAGTAGTCGTCGCCCACCGCCTCGATGATGCGCCCCCAGCCGGCCTCGTCCCGCAGCCAGGAAATCGCCGCGTATTCCTCTAGGTTGGACTGTTGGATGAAGTCTAGACCGTCCAGGGTGTTGTCGCTGGCGGTGTAGCCGTCCCGGAGCAGACCGGTGCGGTCCAAAACCGCGCCCACGGAGTAGTAGAAGGACGCCACCAGCAAGACCGCCACTGAACCCACCCAGAGCAAACGGCCGCCCTGCAACACCCGGCCAACCCTGGCCGGAACCTGCAGGCCGGAGCGCACCGACCACAGGTAGTAGAGTCCGTAGGAGCTGACGATACCCAGAAGGAGCCAGGCCTGGTAGTAGGTCTTGAAGACGGTGTTCATCCGTCGGAACCCGCCGCCGAACTGGTCGACTATGTAGAAGAGTTCCGCGCCCACCAGAAGGTAGAAGGCCAGCCCGGCCAATAACAGGGGGAAGGCGAGCACCGGGCCGTTGGAAAGGCGCACACGCTGCATGAGGCTGAAACCGGCCAGAGCCACCAGGGCCAGGCCGGGTATGACCAGGATGATGCGGCCGCCAATCTCGCCGAAGGCGGCCCGAGTACCGTCGTCGAACCAGGTCACGAAGAAGGCCACGCCCATCCAGACCAGGAAGGGCGCCAACACAATCATTGTCACCAGCACCGCCGCCGTAGTGTCGCTGTCGCCTGGCCGTTTCAGGGATAACGCCTGGCGGAACAGGAACGAAACGGTGATCAGGATGAACGGCCCCAGCACCAGGAACAACAGGAAGGGCCGGGTGTTCACCTCCCTCAAGGGCAGCAGCCCCGACGTCGGAGCATCGAAGCTGTCGTAGAAGGGCAGGAACATCACCACGGCCAAAACCAGCACCGGCAGGACGACCAAGGCGGCGTCCATGGCTGCCAAGGCCAGGTTACCCTCCCGGTCGCCGAAGGCTTTGGCCAGGGCCGTGGCAGCCAATACCGCGGCCATAACCGGCAGGTCCCACAGGTTGATGAAGGCCAAAGACCCGATGAACAGGGCTATTGCCGCCGCCTCCCAGCGGTGGGTCCTCAGCCAGTCCAGGCCCAGCCGTTGGGTTGACAGGGACAGGTTGAGGCAAAGCCCCAGTCCCAAGACCATGAAGGGCAGGTTCATCACGTGGGGGTGGAGGTCCCCCAGGATGAAGCTGAACATGGGGAACTCGGTGATGGTGTAGTCCAGGCTCTGGCCGCCGGACAGCGTGTCTATGACCCGGCTGGCCCGGAACCACCACCACGGGCCGTCGGGAAAACCGCCCGAGCCGCCCTCCAGGCCCGTCAGCCCCTTGATGCCCAGCCAACCCCAGAACCCCTCGCCGCCCCAGCCCCGCAGTTGGACGAACTCCATCGCTCCTTCCAGGTTCCCGGCCAGGAGCACCAGGGCCGGGGCCACGCAGCCGAAGACCATGCCGGCAGTGCGGGTCCCGCCGAACAGGCGGACTAGGTTGTAGACCAGCCCGAATGTGCCCATGGCGGCCATTGCGGGCACCAGGGCGATGCCCAGGTTGTACCCGGAGCTGGAGACCACTCCGGTCAGCTGGGACAGGAACGCCACCATGAAATGGCCGAAGTAGTAGTAGCTGATGGAGTTCCCAGAGAGCCATGGGTCTTCGGGTGGGAAGTAATCGCTCTGGAGTACGGCGCCGACGAAGGCCAGGTCCATGGGCTTTTCCGTGTGGTTGATGGCCGGGGCCTCGGAGACGATTCCCAGCCACAACAGGAAGAACCCGATGAAGACCACTTCGGTAGCGACCAGTACCGGCCAGTGCTCACGGGCAAAGTCTTTTAACTCGGTAAGGATGCGCCGGTACAAGAAAACGCTGGGTGCGGCGGCGACGGCCAGCATGACGATGATGGTGAGCTGGGTGTTGGGGGCGATGTGGGTCAGGCCCAGCACCCACAAGAGGTAGGAGAAAAAGACCAGGGCCGCCGGTTTTGCTAGGGTCATGCCCCGGTCGGGCAGACGCCGGAACAGCAGGAAGGCGGCGGGCAGGGCCAGGATGCCCAGGGCCTCGATGGCCACGAACCAACTGAGGGCTTCTAACATGGCCTAGGTCTCCCTGGGGGAGAGGGAGGGGTCAGGAAACGGGGGCCAGAAGGGAGTCCACGAAATCGTGGGAGTCGAAGGGCGCCAGGTCGGTCACACCTTCGCCCGTGCCAATGAACAGTATGGGCACCTGTAGTTCTTGATTGATGGCAAGAACTATGCCGCCCCGGGCTGTTCCATCCAATTTGGCCAGGAATATGCCGGTACAATCCACTTCTTCCTTGAATGACTTGGCCTGGGCCAGTCCGTTGTGCCCGGTGGTGGCGTCCAGGGTCAGGATGACCTGGTGGGGCGCGCCGGTCTCCATCCGGGCCAAAACCCGGTGCACCTTGCGCAGTTCCTCCATCAGGTTGGACTTGGTGTGCAGCCGGCCGGCGGTGTCGATGATCAACACATCGGCGCCCCGGGCCTTGCCCGCCTGGTAGGTGTCGTAGGCCACAGCGCCGGGGTCCGCGCCGGGTTCGTGGCTTATAACATCTACGCCGATCTGCTTGCCCAGGATCTCCAACTGCTCGGCGGCTGCGGCGCGGAAGGTGTCCGCCGCGCCCAGAATCACCTTCTTACCCTCATGGGTGAAGTGATGGGCCAATTTGGCTATGCTGGTGGTCTTGCCCACCCCGTTCACGCCCACCATCAGTATCACATACGGGCCGGTGACCTCAGTCTCATCCATCCAGAGAGATTCGGCGTTTTCAGACTCGATGCCCGCCACGAGAGATTCTTTCAGCGACTCGAAGACCTGGTCGCCCGACTGCAGGCCCTTGTCCTTCACGGTAGCCTTTAGTTCCTCGATGATGCGCAGGGAAGTGTCCACACCAACATCAGAGGAAATCAGAATCTCCTCCAGTTCTTCCCAGACGGCCTCGTCCAGATTGGAGGAACGGAGCACGCTGAATATCCGTCCGAACCACCGCTCACGGCTGGGCTTCACCGCGTCCTGGGTGTGTTCGATGTTCTCTTGCCTGTTGCGTTTGAAGAATCGGAGCATCTGTCGTCCTGGGTGTTGATTAGGCTTGGCCGGTGAAGGCCGCCAGGGCCGACCTGGCCGCCGCGCTTTCGGCATCGGACTTCTTGCCGCCGGAACCGGCGCCCACCACCTGGTCGTTGACCAGCACCTCCACGGTGAACACCGGGCCGTGATCGGGGCCCTCGCTGCTCACCAGGCGGTACCTGGGCGGCTCCATGCCCTGACCTTGGACCATCTCTTGGAGGCGGGACTTGGGGTTCTCGGGAGGCGCGCCAAGTTCCTCGGCCCGGTTCAGCTCGGGGTCCATCAACCGGAGGACGAACTGGCGGGTGAACTCGTTGCCCTGGTCGATGTAGATGGCGGCGACCAAGGCTTCGAAGGCGGAGGACAGCACCGAGTCCTGACGGTGGCCCTCGGTGGTCTCCACTCCTCTACCCACAATCAGGAAGTCGGCCAGGTTGATGCGGCGGGCAACGTCGGCCAGGGTTTCCTTGCGGACCAGGGATGAGCGGGTCTTGGTCAGCTTGCCCTCGTCGGACAGGGGGAAGCGGCGGTACAGTTCTGTGGAGATGGCAAGTTCCAGAACGGCGTCGCCCAAAAATTCCAGACGCTCGTAGGACTCGGTGGGGTCTAGGTCGTTCTCGTTGCAGTAGGAACTGTGGACCAGGGCCAAGCGAAGCAGGCTGGGGTCCTTGAAGGAGAACCCCAGCACAGATTCAAGGGCTTTGAAGGAAGCCCGGTTGTCCTTAGATGACACCATGCGGCCACGGGGGCTGGGGCCTTTTGAATTCGCCTACGTGGTCAAACTGGCTCATGGCCTTGGTCATGGTCTCGTAGATATCGGCGGCCTGTTCGTCCGGGGGAATGAACATCTTGAGGAAGGCAGTCTTGCCCTCATCGAAGACGAAGGTCGGCACGCCAAAGGCGCCGTACTCTTCCACGGCCAGGGTGTGGGACTCACCGATGTCCTTGAGCAGCTCGGGGTCTGCCTGGTCTTCCCGGAAGCGGGCCATGTCCAGGCCGGCGGCCACGGCGGCCTCTTCCATCACGGCCGGGTCTAGCAGGTCCTTCTTGTCTTCATGGCGGGCGCGGAGCAGGGCCATGAAGAAGCCCTTGAAGGCTTCGGGTCCCTGCCGCTTGGCGGCGAGGCCGGACATGTGGGCGAGGAAGGTCTTATCAGACCCGTCTTTCATCTCGGGCTGTTCCCAGAGCTTGATGTCCTGGTCCTTGTCGCTGTTGACCTGGGCCAGGGAGAAGGGCTTCCAGTCGACTTCGATGGCCTGTCCGGTGGACTCTTCTACTTTCGACAGCCACACGGCTGCGTTGTACACGAAGGGTCAACGGAAGTCGTAGAAGGTGGTGAACTGGGGTTCGGGCATGGTGTAACCTCCCAAATTAACGCCTGGCGTGCTCGGGTGCACACGACTGGATTGTATCGATCGTCCCACACGTTGTCAAAGCGTGGCGTGCGGAACTTATTCCCGTTTGCCAGGACATAACCTGTTCCGCCGCCACGCCTGTATCCGACCGGGCCGGTGCTATAATTTTGGCGCCGGGCTGCTCCGGCGTCAGGAGGCCACCAAACGCCCGATTCCCCTGCGAAATCCCTCTTGTTGGAACAGGTCGCCGCCGGTGTCAGCGGGGGCTACCTGGCTGTCTTACAGTCCCTGCGCAGACGTGCCACCGAGGGCGGACTACCCATCTATCTGGTGGGCGGTCCGGTCCGGGACGCATTGCTGGGCGTTCCGGTGAAAGACCTGGACTTTGTGCTGATCGGCGATGCGCCTGAACTGGCGGAAGAACTGGCCTCTGAATTGGGCGGCGCTGTCACGGTCCATCCCCGTTTCGGCACTGCAACCGTCGAGGTCCAGGGAGACCGGGTGGACATGGTCACCGCCCGGAAAGAGACCTATCCCCACCCCGGTTCCCTGCCGGTGGTATCGGCCAGCGGACTGGAGGACGACCTGGCCCGGCGGGACTTTTCCATCAATGCCATGGCCCTGCCCCTGGCAGGCGATTCCGCCCCGGTGGTCGACCCACACGGCGGTCTCCAGGACCTGGGGGACGGTCTGGTTCGTATTCTCCATCCCCAGAGCTTCGCCGACGACCCCACCAGGATGCTCCGCGCAGTGCGCTATCAGGTGCGCTTGGGGTTCGAGATTGCCGACTCCACCCAGAGCGATTTGAACGCCACCCTGGCCGAAGGACACGTCAGCGCTGTCACCGGTGACCGTTGGCGGCAGGACCTGGAGAAGATATTCCAAGAGCAGCGGGCTGCCGCCATGTTGTCCACAGCCATGGCGTTGGGGATTCTGCCCGCCATTCACCCCGCCCTATGCGACGGGAGCGGCCTGAACCGGATGGCGGATACGGAGGGACTGGGCCCGGTGGACTATCTGGCGGCATTGTTCATGCCGTTAAGGTCGGCGGACGGCGAAGCGACGGCCCAGCGATTGAACCTGCCCACCGCGTGGTTAAGGGTGGTACGTGATACTATTGCACTGAAAGATCTGGCGCCGTCGCTGACTGGTGTCAACGTCGCTCCATCGGCGGTGTGCCGTGCCTTGAACGGCCTGGACACGGACGCCGTGGCCGCCTCGGTGAGGCTGGTCTCAGACCCGGAGGTTGCAGGCCGGTTGCGGCGGTACTTGGACGAGTGGCGGTTGGTCGTACCAGCGTTGAGCGGCAATGACCTGCTTGCCATGGGCGTCCCGGCCGGACCCAAGGTCGGCGAGACGCTGCAGGAGCTGACGGCGATGAAGCTGGATGGCCTGGTGGACACCGAGGGCCAGGAGCGGGCCCTGGTGGAACGGATCATATCGCGAGGGAGTTAACAGCCCGATAGATGGCAGAACAGACCGGCACCCCTGAAAACCTGGAGACTCCCGAAAACGAATTGGAGTCCTGCGTCATCTGCGGCGAAGCCCTGGACGGCATCCAGGAGACTTCCTGCCAGATGTGCGGCGGCAAGTTTCACCAACCCTGGAGCCAGGACAGTGACATTCCCCAGTGCGGCCGCATCGGCAGCCATGAGGACGCTTTAGCCATAGTCTTCCTCTGCGACGACTGCTACTACGGACGCCGTCCTTAGGCAAACCCCGATCTCCAATCTAAAATGCTGATAGCTGGCAGCTCGAAACTGTTGGCTGAAAACTCAAGGAGAACTCGGCCATGAAAGCGGTGTACATCGAAGCCCACGGCGGTACTGAAGTCCTGACCTACGGCGACCGGCCCGACCCTGAAGTGAAGGCCGGCGAGGTGAAGATAAAGGTCAGGGCCACCGCCCTGAACCGCCTGGACCTCTACACCAGGGAGGGCGGCCGCGGCCTGGAAAAGGAATTCCCGCCGCCGCTGATCCTGGGCGGCGACTGCGCCGGTGAAGTGGCCGAATGCGCCGATGATGTGGCCGGTCTGAAAGTCGGCGACCGGGTGGTGGTCAACCCCCGGCTCAGCTGCATGCAGTGCGTCCCCTGTCTGGCGGGTCAGGACGACCTGTGCCGCCGCTCCCGGTTCCTGGGCAGCGCCATCGACGGCAGTTATGCGGAATACATCGCGATCCCGGCCGCCAACGCCCACGTCATCGCGGGCAGCGTGTCCTTTGAGCAGGCCGCCGCCGCCCCGACCACCTACCTGCCGGTGTGGAACATGCTGGTTAGGCGTTTACAGCTCAAACCCTGGCAGACGGTCCTGGTGCTTTCGGCCTCCGCCGGCGTGGGGACCGCTGCCATCCAGATGGCCAAGGACGTCATCGGCGCCAAGGTCATCGCCACCACCAGCAGCGCCGAGAAGGCGGCCAAGGCCACCGAACTGGGCGCGGACGTGGTCATCAACTACACCGACGAGGACATCCGGGAGCGGGTGCGGGAGATAACCGGCGGAGCGGGTGTTGACTGCGTGGTGGACCATGTGGGGGCCGACTTCTTCGGCCCAGCCTTCGCCTCACTGCGCACCGGCGGACGCTACGGCATCTGCGGCGCCACCACCGGCCTGCGCACCGAGCTGCATCTGGGTCTGCTCTTCAGCCAACAGAAGGAGATCTACGGCGCCTTCATGGGCACCAAAGAGGATATGCGGGAGATCGTGGAGATGCTGAACCGGGGCGAGGTGAAACCCGTGGTCGACCGGACCTTCCCCCTGACCGAAGCCGCCGCCGCCCACGAGGCTATGGAAGCCACCAGCTTCTTTGGCAAGCTGATCCTCACCCAGGACTAGATCGGCTTACTCGGCGGTCTTCTTGTCCCGGAGCCGTTGGCCGTGGAATAGATACTGCTGGGCGTAACCGCCGTAATGGCCAAAGTGGTCCATGGCCCATTCCAGCAGGACCCGGTCGGGGGGCGTCTTCTGACCTGGGAAGTACCACTCTCCCAGCGCCCGGCGGATCCAGACATCGATAGGGAAGGCCTCCAGTTTCTCCAGCGAGAACACGGCGATGCAATCGGCTATCTTGGAGCCAATGCCCCTGCGCTCCATAAGCGCCGCCTTGGTGTCCAGGTAGGGCATCTCCACCAGGGCCGGCAGGTCCAGTTCCCCTTCCAGCACGGCCCGGGCCGCCAGGTCCACGTAGGGGGCGCGGAAGCCCAGTCCCAAGCGTCTCAGTTCCCCTTCACCGGCCTCGGCCAGGTCGGCGGGCGTGGGGAAGGTGTGCCGGGTCTGTCCGTTGTGGGTCAGACGAGTGCCGAACTCATCGGACATGCGCTCCATCAACTGGTGGATGCGGGCGATGTTGTTGTTGGCTGAGCAGATGAAGGCCACGAGACATTCCCAAGGCTCGGTGCGCAGGATACGCAGCCCGGGGTATTTGTTCACCATCTCCGCCACCCGGTTGTCCCGGTTGATGTCGGAGTAGATGGCGTTGATGTCGTCGTCGAACCGGAAGTAGTCCCGGAGCATGGCCGCGGCGGTGGTTTCGGGGGACGGGCCCGAAGAGAACTCCACCAGCTCGCCCTTCTGCCGGATCTGGATGAACTCGCCGCGCACCACTCCCGAATACCAGCCGTCCACCTTTTTCCAACGGTGGGCCTGCCCGCTCTCCAGACTGGCTCCCAGATCAAAGGGTTGGTCGATGGTCAGTTCCAATGTCCTCACTCTCCCCGGCCGGCTAGGAAATCCACCTGGCGGCCAACTGTCCCACTGTGGCGATGCTGCTGGGTGTTAAGGTACAGGGCGGTATGGAACGCAGGAAGGACTGGCCATACCCGCGCCCGGTGATACGGTTGTCCATGATCACCACCGTGCCCGTGTCCTCTTTGTTGCGGATGAGACGCCCGAAGCCCTGGCGGAACCGGAGCACCGCCTGGGGCACCGAATATTGGCTGAAGGGGTCGTCATATTGGTCGGAGCGCGCCTTCACCACCGGATCGGTGGGCACCTGGAAGGGCAGCCGCGTCAGCACCAAAGCCTTCAGCAGCCCCGAGGGCAGGTCCACCCCCTCCCAGAAGCTGGCGGTGCCCAGGAGCACGCTGTTGGGCTCCTCGGCGAAACGGGTCATCAGCTGCTGGGGCGAGCCGTCCACGCTCTGGGCCAGCACCTGGATGTTCTCGGCCATCAGTGGGGCGCGGAGTCTTTGGGCCACGGCGTGCAGTGACGCGTAGGACGTGAAAAGGGCCATGGTGTGGCCTTTCATGGTGACGCCCAGGTCGGTCAGGGCCCGGACCAGCGCGCTGATGTAATCGTCGGAGTTGGGCGCCGGCATGTCCTCAGGAATCAGCAGCTGGGCCGCTTTCTGGTAATCGAAGGGTGAGCCCACCAGGAGCTCCGTCGAGTCGCTGCCCACGCCCACTCGGCTCTTGAAGTAGTCGAAGCTTCCCTCGGTGCTGAGGGTGGCGCTGGTCAGCACCACGCTGTCCTTTTCCTGGAACAGGTCGGCGGCCAGGGTACTGCCGATCTCAAGGGGAGCGGAGTTCAGCGAGATGGTGAAGTTACCCCGGACCTGGTCATTGCTGACCCAATGGATGTTGTCGTCCATTGGATTGCCCAGGATGGACTCGAACTGACCGCGCAGGGACTCCACGTCGTCCATCAGATTGGCGGCTTCCATGACCAGGGCCGGCTGATCACTGGCCCCGGGCAGTTCCGTCGAGTCCAGGAACCGGTACAGCCTGTCCACGTTGTGCGCCGCCTGCTGCAGGCCCACATCCAGGTTTTCCCAGGCCAGGTGCAATTCGTCCCAACTCTGGGAGTTCCTGATGGTGGGTGTGATCAGCAGTTGGGAACCGTTGTCTCCGGGGCCGGACCTCTGGTTGGCCTGAAACCGTTCCACCTCGGACCAGAGCCGGGCCCAGATCTGACGCACCCGCGAACCTTCGCTCTCCACGGTGGAAACGGCCGATTCGGCCTCGTTCCGTATCGCCGACTCCAGCCCCTCGGCGGCCATGGCCTGGCGCACCTGCACCGTGAGGCGGGTCTGGGGCTCCCAGACCTCGTCCAATTTGTCCTGGGCGATGCTGAAACCCAACTGGCGCGTTGCCTCGTCCTCCAGGTTGTGGGCCTCGTCGACAACCAGGTGCTGGTAGTCGGGAATCAGTCCCCCGCCCCGGGCCAAATCAGAGAGCAGCAGGGCGTGGTTCACCACCACGATATGGGCCTCCTCCGCCCGTTGGCGGGACGCCCGGAGAAAACACGGAGACCCGTCCCTGAGGCCAGGACAGAATCCCTTTTCGCCGGCGGATATGTGGCCCCAGGACCCAAAGTCCTTGCCTGACAGGTTGATCTCGGCCCGGTCTCCGCTCAGGGTATCTTGCATCCAGACCGAGGTCTTGGACAGCAGGCGAGCGTCGTCAATAGTGGGCGACTCGCTGCGAGCCAGGTGGTTCCAGCGGCGCAGGCACAGGTAGTTGGAGCGGCCCTTGAGCAGGGCGGCTTTCAACACGCCCCTTTCCACCAGGCCCGATTCCTCCAAGACCTGGGTTAAGGCCGGGATGTCCTTGTTCATCAACTGTTCTTGCAGGTTGATGGTGTTGGTGGAGATCACCACCCGCTGTCCCTTGGACAGGGCGAAGAGGGCCGATGGCAGCAGGTATGCCATGGACTTGCCGACACCGGTGCCGCCCTCCACAACCAGGTGCTGGTTGTAGTACATGGCCTTGGTGACGCCGGCCAGCATCTGTTCCTGTTCGGCCCGGTGCTCGAACCCCGAGAAGACCTTGGCGAAGGGGCCGTTCTGGGCCAGAAGTCCGGCGACTTTGTCCTCGCTCAGGTCTTTGAGAGACGGGTCGGCGCGGCGTTTTTCGGGCGTGCCCAGCCTGACGGCCATCTGCTCCAGGTCCAGGCCGGTCAGGCCCACCGCCGAGGTGGCACTGCCCCTGGAACCCTCCAGTCCTGCCAGGATCCCGCTGATGTACCAGCGGCTGCGGGCGGCCAGGTTGGACAGGTAGTTGAGCAGCCCCGCGTCCTGTTCGGCGGCCAGGCGGAGCAGCTTGATGTAGACGTTCTTGGTGGCCATGGCGTCGGCCAGGGCCCGGTGGGCGTCGGCATGTTCCACCTTGAAGTAGGTGGTCAGGTATTTCAGGGAGTACTGCCGGGAGTTGGGCATGAAGACCGAGGCCAGGTCCCAGGTGTCGTAGGAGGGGTTGTTCAGGGGCACGCCGTTGCTGGCCAGGAACCCCAGGTCGAAGGAGATGTTGTGGCCGATGATGGGGTCGGCCCCCACGAAGTCCTCGATCTCTGAGGCCACCGACGAGAAGAAGGGCGCGCGTTTCACCTGCTGGGGCGAGATGTGGGTGAGGCGCTGGATGAACTCGGGGATGGGCTGGCCGGGGTTGACCAGGGTCTGGTAGGTGTCGATCACCTCGTCGCCGCGGAACCTGACCGCGCCGATCTCCAGGATGGCGTGGCGGTTGGCGTCCAGGCCGGTCGTTTCCAGGTCCAATGCGACATTGACCTGTTCGAAGGGGGAAGTTTCTAAATCAAAAAGGACCATTTGGCTCCCGGCACAACCTCTCACACTACTTGTCATAACCTGCCAACCCCATTGGCGGGACTGGGGCAGTTTAGCACGGGCTGGGAGGCCGGTTCGACCCCAGGCTTACAGTTTTCGGGCGTGATTGCAGGATTCCGCTGGTAGGCGGAGCCGCTAGATCCTGCCGTCGGGTTCCAGACCCAGGGCCACCCTGCCGTATTGCGACCCGCCCACTTCCATTATCAGCCCGTCGCGGTGGGCCACGGCCTGGGCGTCCCGGTGGTGGCGCTGCAGGACGGCGGAGTCGAAAAGGGCGTGGCCGCCGGTGAGGTCGAAGAGTCCATTGACCGCCCGCAGGCAGGTCTGGGTCACTAAGGCCTTATCGCGCCGGTAGCGGGCCCGCTCTAACGTGCTGAACTTTTCGCCCTGGCCGGCCTTGGCGAACGTCTCCTGGATGTCGGCCCTGAGCAGGGCATGGGCCGCCGCCACCTCAGCCGAAGCCTGGGACAGACGGATCTGGACGCCGCCGGAGTCCGCGGTGCGGCCGGGGCCCGACGTGCCGGTGAAACGGTCTGTGAATTCCTCAACCATCCCGATGGCGATCCCGACCATGGTGGCGACCAACTCCCAACCAAGCAGCACCGGGATGGGGATACGGTAGCGGTCGTCCTGGTGAATCTCCCATCCCGTCCAGTCGTCGTCGCCGCCACTGTCGGCGGGAATAACCCTGTGACTGGGAATAAAGGCGTTCGTAACTGCAATGGCCTTGCTTCCCGAACCGCGGAGGCCGGAGACGAACCAGGTATCGATTATCTCGAAATCTGACTTCGGGAGAAGGGACCAGACCAGGCCGCCCGGGCCTTCCGAGCCCAGCATCAACCACTGGGCGGAATCGCACCCGCTGGAGAACTCCCAACGGCCGGAGAGGCGGAACCCGCCTTCAGTTTTTTCCAGCGTCGATCTGCCGGGGTTCAAAGAGCTGGAGCAGAGTGCGTCGGGGCCGTTGCCGAAGAGCTCTTCCTGGGCTTGGAGCGGCCAATGCCCGGCCAGCCAGGAGTGGGCGGACCACAGAGAGTAGCACCAGGCGGTCGCAGGGCAGGCGCTGCCCAAGATGGCGCCGGCTTCGAGTATCTCGCCGTAGCCCACGTCCAGTCCTCCGAAGCGCTGGGGGACGCTGATGAGATGCAATCCCGACGCGATCAGGTCTTGGACGCTCTCGTCCGGGATGCGGCGCAGCTCTTCGGTATGGGCGGCCCGCTCCTTGAGCACCGGCATCAGGTCAGTTGCCCTTTGGAGTAGCTCCTTAGGGGATAACACTTGCTCGGCCATGGACCCTCCTCCCGCCTGCTATGGCTCCGTTGGGTCTAGTTGGCAGGTTCGGCTAGAAATACGGGGATGACCCGGTCGGTGCGGCCCTGGTATTCATCGTAATTGGGGAAGGCGGCGACGGCGATGGCCCAAAGGCGGTCCCGCTCAGCCTGGTCCGTTACTTCGCGGACCCACATGGACTGGACCTTGGTCTCGTCCCGGATCTCCACGTTGGGGTCGGCCTTCAGGTTGTAGTACCAGACGGGGTGCTTGGGCGCGCCGCCCTGGGAACCGACCAGGATGTAGTTGTCACCGTCCACCACCCGCATGAGGGGCGTCTTACGGATGGCGCCGGTTTTGTTGCCCTTGTTGGTGACGATGATCACCGGCATGCCCGTGTCCCGGAGGGTGGTGCCCTCTTTTCCGCCGGAGCCCTCGTAGAGTTCAACCTGTTCTCTGACCCAGTCCCTGGTGCTGGGAATATATTCGGCCATGTGTCCCCCTGCTTAGATCGTGTAGGGCTTCAGGTTACCGGTACGTAGTCCGGTCACCGGGTGGAATTGCTTGGCGTGCAGCGCCTTCAGGAATTCTTCCTCGGTGTTTATCTCGTCGGGAAACTCGGTGATGAACTTGCCCAGGCCGTGGACCGAATGGGCGTCGCTGCCGCCGGTCACGGGTATGTCCAACAGCCCGGCGACTTCCATCGCAAAGTCATTCTCTCGGTCGACGGTCCCGCCGTTGGCCACTTCCACGGCGTCGGCCAACTTGAACACCGGGTGTTCCAGCGCCTCGTGGGGATGTTCGGGTAATGGATCGGGCACTGCCTGGTAGATGAGGGCACGGCTGCGGTTGCCGCCGCCACTGAGCACACCCCGGAAGGGATGGGCGGAGATCACGAAACCGCCGGCCGCCGTGGCCGCGGTGCGGAGTTGGGCCGCTTTGTTGAAGCCAGGTTGGTAGCGGTCCATGCCAAAGGCCAGCATGTGCCCCATGTCGGTCTCCACCTCCATGGCGCGAATGAGCACCACGTTGTGGAGGCTGGCGAACTGCTTGAACTCGTGGCGGTCCCAGGGGCCGGCATGCTCGGTGAGGCATAGGCCGCGCAGGCCTAGACGGTCGGCTTCCAGGATCAGGTCTTCGGGGGTAAGGGAGCTATCGCTGCTGCCCTTGGTGGTGTGGATGTGCAGGTCGAATAAACGGGCCATCTATAGGTTTCAGCTCTCAGCGGTCGGCCGCGTTTCGCGGCGGATGGGGGTGCCCCCAGTCTAGTCAGCGTTACGATTTCCGTCAACGCATCGGTAGTATTATTCGCGCCGGTAGGATGTGGCCTTGGCCAGGTCGGGGAATTGTTCAATGGGTAGGGCTTCCCCGGTCTCCTCGTAATAGGTGACCAATTGGCGGATGGCGTCGGGCACCCGCTTTTTGGTGTCTGTAACCGAGTCATAACCGACGTAGACCGCCTCCACCGAGCTGAGCATCTGGTCGCCGCCCTCGGGGTAGATTTCCATGTTAAGGGTGAGGCTGGTGTTCCCGATGTTGGCGACCCGGACGTACAACTCGATGATCTGGTCCACCCTGGCCGGGGCCTTGAACTCCAGGGTGCTCTTCACCACCGCGAAGTCGAAGTACCCGGTCTGGGGGATGATGTAGATTGCGAACCCCAGGTTGCGGTAATACTCCGCCTGGCCGATCTCCAGGTAGCCCAGATAGGCGCCGTTGTAGACGATGCCCTGGGCGTCGCACTCCATCCAGCGGACCCGCACAGGTGTTTTGAATCGGAAGTCTGACTTGGCCATCGGTCTCTAGTTGCTCTCCGGTCTTTGGTAGCCCAGGGACGCCAGGAAGTCCAGGTCGTTTTGGCTTAGGTCGGCGGTGAGCAGCAGGTCGGGCCGCCGCTCCAAGGTGCGCCGCAGGGATTGCTCCCTCCGCCATTTCTCGATGTTGGCGTGGTGGCCCGACAGGAGGATCTCCGGCACTTCCATGCCTTGAAACTCGGCGGGCCGGGTGTAGAGCGGGTGCTGGAGCAGGCCCGACGTGATGGAGTCATCTGCCACATTTTCCGGGGAACCGATCACCCCGGGCACCAGCCGGGACATGGCGTCAATGAGCACCATTGCCGGCAGTTCGCCGCCGGTGAGGACGAAGTCGCCCAGGCTTATCTCCCTGGTGGCCAGGTGGTCGGGCACCCGGTTGTCGATGCCGGCGTAATGGGCGCAGATCATGGCCACGGCCGGGGCCTCGGAAAGTTCTTCAACGACGCGCTGGGTCAGCATCTCGCCCTGGGGCGTGAAGAGGATGATGGGAATCTCTGCCCGCTCCTCAGCCGGATATGCGGACAGGGCCGCCTCTGTTGCTTCGAAGACCGGCTCCGCTTTCATGACCATCCCGTGGCCGCCGCCGAACTGGTAGTCGTCAGCGGTGTGATGGGGGTCGTGGGAATAGTCCCGGATGTCGGTCACGTCGATGGACACCAGGCCCCGCTTTAAGGCCAGGGCCAGCATGCTGTACTCCAGGGGCGCGCGGAAGGCGTCGGGGAACAGGGTCAGGACATGGAAGCGCATCGGTCAATGATACTCGAAATGGGTCTGTCCGACGCGCTTCGTCCGGTCGCCCTAGTCGCCCACGGCCTGGGGGCTGGTGACGGGGAGGTTGTCGATGTAGGCCACGCCGCCCTTCATCACCATCTTGATCAGGTCCTTGTTGCGGAGGACGCCGATGTCCTTCAGAGGGTCGCCGTCCACCACCAGGAAGTCGGCATATTTACCCGCGGCCACGGTGCCCATGTTCTTCTCTTGTCCGATGCACTCCGCCGCCCAGCCGGTGCCGGTCTGGATGGCCTGCATGTTGGACAGGCCTCGCTCCACCATAAGCTCGATCTCCCGGGCGTTGTCGCCGTGGACGAACCCGCCAGCATCGGTGCCAGAGGAAATCTTCACCCCGGCCGCGATGGCCTGCTGCATGCTCTCTTGGTGGACCTGCATCAGGGCCTTGGCGCGTTCGATGACGTGGGGAGCGCTGATGGTGGAATGGAACTCGTAGACCTCAAAGGTCGGGGTCAGGAAGGTCCCGTTGTCGGCCATGATCTTGACCAGGTCCGGGTCCTCGGCCAGGTAGCAGCCGTGCTCCACGGAGCCCACGCCGGCCTCGATGCACATGCGCAGGCCCGGGCCGCCCACGGCGTGGCACATGGTCAGCTTCTCTTGGGAGCGGGCCTCATCCACCAGGGCTTTCACTTCATCGGGGCCGAAGGAGATATCCTTGGGGCCCAGCCCGGCGCGGGAGCTGGCCCCGCCGGTGGAGGCGAACTTGATTACGTCGGCGCCCACGCGCACCAGTTCGCGGACGATGGCACGGACCGCGTCGGGTCCGTTGGCCACTCCGGGTGGGTGCATGGGGTCGTGGTTGAAACTATTGCGGTGACCGGAGGCCGCTACCCGGTCGCCGATGCCGCCGGTGGGGGAGACGATGCTCACCGAAGTCAGCAGACGGGGGCCGGTGATGACGCCCTCTTCCACTGCGTACTTGAACCCGGCGTCCAGTCCGCCGGCGTCGCGGACGCAGGTGTATCCGGCGGCCAGGGAGTCCTCGATGACCTTGGCGGTCTTCAGATGGTTCAAGGACAGGGGTTCTTCGATCTCCCACCGGCTGACCAGGCTGTAATTCTTGTGGGCCAGGTGGTCGTGGGTGTCGATGAGACCGGGGAGCAGGGTCAGACCCGTCAGGTCAATCTCCTCGGTGTTGGGCGGGAGGGTCACACCGGCCCGAGGGCCTACCTCTTTGATCCGCTCTCCGTCGATCAAGATGGCCGCGGCTTTCAGTACCGGACCACCGGTGCCGTCGATCACATCAGCGCCGAGTAACGCCTTCATGGCCTGCCTCCCTCTGGGTTCCGAGTCTGCCGAAGTTGGCTCGATGCTAGTCAAGGCCAGTCATGGTGTCAAGGGGCGTAAATCGGGGCGCCTGACTTGGCGGGACCGGGTAGATTTGACGGAATCCAGCGTCCTCGGACTGGCGAAGGTTGCCGCGGATTTGGCTATAATCAGCCAGGGTGTCCCAACGATAGGACAGGTTGTGCGATGGGCGGACTCAAAAAATCTTCTCCTCACCGGCTGATCACCGCGGCCCTGGCGTCTTTGGGCCTGCTGCTTCTCTTGGCTGCCTGCGAGGGCGGCGGCGGAAACGAGATCACCTTTGTGTCCGAGGTCGATGGCGATGCCGAGGTATACGTCATCGATCCCGACTCCGGCGAGGCCCGCCCCCTGACCGACAACCGCAGCCGCGACTTCGGCCCCGTCTGGTCGCCCAACGGCAAGCAGGTTGCCTTCGTCTCCGATGAGGCCGGAGACCTTGAGATAAATGTGGTGGACCGCAAGGGCAAGGCCATCACCCGGCTGACCCACATCACCGGCGACGACGAATCACCGCTGTGGTCGCCCGACGGCAGAAACCTGGCCTTCATCTCCAACCAGGATGACAACGCCGAGGTCTATCTCATGGACGCGGAGGGCAGCCTGCCCACCCGCATCACCGCCAAATCGGCCGACGACAGCATGGGGGATTGGTCCCCCGACGGCCAATGGCTTGCATTTGTCCGCGGCGGGTCGGCCGAGGAACGGGGGCTCTGGCTCCGGAATCCCGATGGGGTGAACCTGGTGCACCTGACCAACGAGAACGATTACGACCCGGCCTGGTCGCCCAATGGCAAGCACATCGTCTTCGTGCGGGAGACCGGCGGCAACGCCGACCTATTCCTGCTCAGCCGGTTGAAGGACGGCACCTGGCAGGACGAGGTGGAGCAGACCCAGTTGACCCAACAGACCGACGACGACATCTCCCCCGCTTGGTCGCCGGACAGCGACACCATCGCTTTCGTTTCCTTTAGAGACGGCAACGGCGAGATCTACATCATGGAAGACGACGGCTCCAAGCAGCTTCGGCTGACCACCAACGAGGCCGACGACCTATCCCCCGTGTGGTCTCCCGACGGCAGGCAGATGGCCTTCGTTTCCCACCTGTACGGGCCGGGAGAGATATTCGTGATGGACGACGACGGCGCCAATCAACGGCGTCTCACCACCAACGACGCCGAGGACCACTCCCCGGACTGGTAGCACTGGGGCTGGCTGGGTGCTAAACTCTCGGCGCCGGGCCCCCAGTGTGGGTGATTTCTGGGTAATCTCATGGAATACGACGACATTGCGCCGGTGATGGGGAGGCTGTGGTCGCCCCTGGCGGCGGTCACCAGCCACTGGCAGGGACAGGACAACGTGCAGATAGCCGTTGCCATTGCCGCTGCGTCCATAGTCCCCGACCGGCCCCGGGTGGCTGTCCAGCTGTACAAGACCAACCACAGTCACGGGATGGTCTACCGGAGCGGGGCCTTCGCACTGAACTTCCTTAAGCCGGACCAGTTGGGTCTCATTGGTGACTTCGGGCTGGTGTCGGGAAGGGACGAAGACAAGCTGGCCGGTGTTGCCACGGGCAAAGGCCCGTCGGGTAGCCCACTTTTGACCGACTGTTTCAGCTACCTGGACTGCCGGGTGATCAACGCCATGGACGGCGGCGACATGACCTGCTTCCTGGCCGAAGTCCTGGACGGTAAGACCCTGGCCGAGGGAGAGCCCCTCTGGTGGCGCGACGCCCGCCGGCAACTGTCAGAGGAGATAACCGCCCGCTGGGAAGCAAAACAGTCCTNNGAGATAGAAATCTCCAGATCCACCATGGAAGGCATCGAGTACTCCCCNTGGAAAAAAGGATAGAGTCCCTTCCCCCCGCCTGCGGGGGAAGGTTAGGTCCNACTCAGTCGAGACNCACGATGAAATCGGAGATGGGGGCCACNACGCACATCTACCANNGATCATGGAACAACTNCGCCCACACATAGAAAAGATCCACGCCNCCCCCCACAAGGNGGTGGTGGCCGTGTCCGGGGCCGGCACCCAAGCCGTGGCCTGGCTCTTGGGCGTNGCCGGCGCGTCGCGCACCATACTGGAATGCCTGGTGCCCTACGGCCGGGAGTCCATGAACTCCTTCCTGGGGTTCGAACCGGAGCAGTCGGCCTCGGCCCAGACCGCCGACGACATGGCCCGCGCCGCCTTCAAAAAGGCCAGGACCCAACTGGAAGACGACTCGCCCGCCGTGGGTCTGGCCTGCGCGGCGACCATAGCCACCGACCGCCCCAAGCGGGGCGAACACCGGGCCTTCGTATCCGCCTGGGACCAGGAAGCCTGCACCACCTACTCCCTTTTGCTGCACAAAGGCCTGCGGGACCGGGCCGGGGAAGAGGAGTTGGTAAGCGGGTTGATAGTTCATGCACTTTCCCTGCTGTCGGGCTTGGAGTCCGACTTTGAACTAGGCCTGACACCCGGCGATTCCCTGGAGATCGAGCGGAAAGAGCACCCGTCGCCGTTGGCCCAACTGCTTTCGGGTGATGCCGATTGGGTGGTTGCCAGAGGAGGGCGCCTGGAGACGGAAGGTGAGGCCCCGCCGATATTGCTGCCCGGCTCCTTCAGTCCGATACACCAGGGCCACCGGGGCATGGCCGCGGCGGCCAGAAAGCTGCTGGGCAACGGCGAAGTGGGCTTTGAGCTTTCGGTGACAAACGTGGACAAGCCGGCGTTGGAAGAGTCGGAGATACAAAGGCGTTTGGCCCAGTTCTCCGGTGATGAGCCTGTTGTGCTCACAAGGGCGGAAACTTTCTTCAAGAAGGCCCGGCTCTTCAAGGGCCGCACGTTCGTCGTCGGCTGGGACACCGCCATCCGCCTGGTGGCCCCCAGGTACTACGGAGACAATCCGGTGGCCATGCTGGCGGCCCTGGCCGAGATGTGGACCGGAGGCACCAACTTCCTGGTTGCAGGCCGGGAGGATAACGGGTCGTTCAAGACCCTGGCCGACGTGGCGGTACCCGAGGGGTTCGCCCCCATGTTCAAAGACCTGTCCGAGGCCCAGTTCCGGGAGGATATCTCATCAACGGAACTCCGGGCCCGCGGGGAAAACTAACCGGTTTGATGGATTTTCAAAGGCCCGATTTTACGGCGTCTCAGGTGTCGAAATTCGTTGACACCCTTCGGAAGCCGGTGATATATTTCGGCCACCATTCGAGCGTACGTAATTTAGCCCACCGACGCCCTTCGGAATTTGCGGTGGTATGTCTTTTTCCCCCACGATAATACTTCAAGCATTCAGCCCTGACCTGTTTGTCGAGAACTGGACCGCGGTTGCCATATCGGCAATCGTCGCTACGCTGGCCATTGGCGGTATGTTCACCGCCTCGCGTGTGCTTTCAGCCAGACGTCAGTCCGACGAGAAACTGACGACCTACGAGTGCGGAATTCCGCCGACTCCCTATTCGTGGTCCAACATCAACGTCAGGTTCTACATCTTTGCCATCCTGTTCCTGATCTTCGATGTTGAGGCCGTGTTCCTGTTTCCCTGGGCGGTGATTTTCATGCAGGAAAAGATCACCCAGGCCAACTCACTCCCCTTCTATGCGATGATGATGTTCCTGGGCGTCCTGTTCTTCGCCATCGTCTACGCCTGGAAGAAAGGGGTCCTTGAATGGCAGAAATAATCACTGGCCCGGGCAACGTTCCGGGACCCAGTTTGTTTGACCAGGCCGCCGCCGGAAAGGTGCCCGGTGTCATAACCACTTCCACTGACCAACTGTTCGCCATGGCCCGCAAGTCCTCCCTTTGGACGTTGTCCTTCGGTCTGGCCTGCTGCGCCATCGAGATGATCTCCACCTATATGGCCCATTACGACTTCGACCGTTTCGGCGTGGTTACGTGGCCGTCGCCCCGCCAGTCGGACGTGATGATCGTCGCGGGGACCGTGGTCAAAAAGATGGCCGACCCCATTCGCCTGCTCTACGAACAGATGCCGGAGCCCAAGTGGGTCATAGCCATGGGCAGCTGCGCCACCAACGGCGGGCCCTACTACCGCTCCTACTCGGTGGTCATGGGTGTGGACCACATCATCCCCGTGGACGTGTACGTTCCGGGCTGTCCGCCCCGGCCCGAGGCCCTGATGTACGGCATCCTCAAGCTGCAAGAAAA
This sequence comes from Chloroflexota bacterium, assembly GCA_002721995.1. GTDB lineage: Bacteria > Chloroflexota > Dehalococcoidia > Lucifugimonadales > UBA3495 > UBA9611. Next base: position 37,099 of record PBMF01000013.1, on the reverse strand, counting down.
AATCATGCGCGACGCCAAGAAGTAGTGGCAGAAGAGCCAGAGAACCAGCAGCCCTCCGAAGAGCCGAAGCCGGCCGCCGAAACGGCAGCGCCCGCCGCCCACGGCCACGGGGCCGACGAGCCGCCCCCGGACCCGTTGGCCGGTCTGAGCGCACAGGGCAAAGAGCTGCTGGACGCTTCCTTGGACGTCCTCAAGGACTTGGACCCACAGGCGTGGGCATTGGACGATATTCCCCAGGTCAAGGTCGAGAAACAGCACACGCTGGAGGCTTGTCAGTTGATCAAGGACGACCCTAGGCTCAATGGTCAGATGCTGCTCTGCGTATCCTGCGTGGACTACTCCGAGTATTTCCGCATGGTTTACCTGTTCCAGTCCCTGGAACCGGAGCGCACCTTCTCCATCTCCACCGACGTTCCCTATTCGGATGCCACTGTCCCGTCGGTCACCTCGGTGTGGCGGGCTGCTGAATGGTACGAAAGGGAAGCCCACGACCTCTTTGGCGTCGCCTTCGATGGCCATCCCGATCTGTCACCCCTCCTTCTATACGAGGGTTTTGAAGGATACCCGGGCCGCAAAGAATTTCCGTTCAACGAGTATCAGGAGTTTTAGCCGCGGGGGCTGGATTGTTATGGAGACGGTTGTGCTGACGGCTAGAGTCGAACAAGAGGAATCCAGGTTCGTCGCCAGAATCGAGGACCTGGAGTTGGAGGGCGAGGGAGAATCCTTGGAAGCCGCCCAAGACGAGCTGATACAGGTGATGCGGGCCTGGATCGAGACCCACGACGGCACCGACACCTTGGGTGATGTCTTGGCCGATGCCGGATACCCGGGCGTTCACGAAGAAACGGAACTCCAGTTGGAGTTCGCGGAATCGGCCCCCAAAGCGGATTGATGGTGGCCAAGAAGCCCAAGGGCGCTGGGAAGGACCTGCCCTTCGACCGCATCGTCTACCAGATCATTGAGACCAAGCTTGGCAGCGGGTTTGAGGCGGTGTGTCCGGAACTGGTGATGACCGGCTTCGGGGATACGGCGGAAGACGCCAAGAAGGCCCTGCGCCGCCAGGTGGCGGAATATCTGGAAGACTGCGAAAAAATGAATATCTTGGACGACACGCTGATCGAGGCTGGGTTCTACTTCACCGGAGAGCTTTGGATGAGCAACGAAGTTGAACCGGCTGGGGACCCCAAGATCAGGTTCATCGGCACACCGTCCGAGGCCGACTTCGGCGAAGAACCGGAATAGATATGGCCCAAGTCTCAAAACCAACGACTCCCCAGGGGGAGCCCATCGAGATGCTGCTGAACATGGGACCGCAGCACCCCTCGACCCATGGCGTCTTCCGCATGGTGCTGTGGGTGGACGGCGAAAAGATCGTGGATGTGGAACCCCACATCGGCTACTTGCACCGGGGCTCGGAGAAGTTGTGCGAGGGCGAGCAGTACAACCAGGTGATCACACTGTTCGACCGTATGGACTACATCGCCAATTTCAACAACGAGCAGGTCTACTGCCGGGCCGTGGAAAAGTTGATGGACCTTGAGGTCTCGGAACGCTCCGAATACATCCGGGTCATCCTCTGCGAACTGAACCGCATCGCCAGTCACATGCTCTTCATTGCCACCATGGGCTTGGATGCCGGGGCCATGACGCCGTCAATGTTTTGCTTCCGGGGTAGGGAGCGCATCCAGGGCTTGTTTGAGGCCGTGTCCGGGGCCCGGATGATGCACAACTACTTCCGCTTCGGGGGTCTGAAAGAGGACGTGCCCGAGGACTTTGTCCAGCAGGTGCGGGAGATTCTGGAACTGGTCAAGGCGGATACCGAAGAGTCGGACCGACTGCTCAGCTTCAATGAGATATTTCTGGCCCGTCTAAAGGGCATCGCGATAATGTCCGCCGAGGATGCCATCGATTACGGGCTAACCGGCCCCTGCCTGCGGGCTTCGGGCGTTGACTACGACGTTCGAAAGGCCGCGCCGTATTCCGTATATGACCGGTTCGATTTCGACGTGCCCATCGGCCTGGACGGCGACTGTTGGGACCGCTACTACCTGCGGGTGCAGGAGGTCTACCAGTCCATCCGCATTGTTGAGCAGGCATTGGACCAACTCCCCGAAGGCAGCGTCGAGTCCTCCCTGGGACGCCGGCTGCTCCGGCCCCCCGCCGGTGAGGTCTATGTAAGGGCCGAGAACCCCCGGGGCGAGATCGGTGTGCACCTCATCAGCGACGGCTCTGACCGCCCGTACCGGGTCAAAGTCCGTCCCCCGTCCTTCTGTAACCTGTCGTCGTTGAAACACATGTTGAAGGACGCTTGGATCGCCGACTCCGTCGTGATTCTGGGCGCGTTGGACATCGTTTTGGGCGAGGTGGACCGCTGATGCCGGAAACACTGCTGCTTACCATCGCCCTGTCCGACTTTATCTGGCTGGTGATCGGCCTGCTGCTGCTATTCACCATCCTCTCCGGTGTGGTGCTTTCCCTCACCTGGCTGGAGCGCAAGGTGTTGGCCCGGCTCCAGTTGCGCCTTGGTCCCACACGCACCGGCCCAATGGGCCTGATACAGCCGGTGGCCGACGCCCTGAAACTTATCCTCAAGGAAGACATCATCCCGGCGTCCTCGGACAAGGCCATCTTCTGGGCTGCGCCCATAATCGTAGTCGTTTCGGCTTTCATGATCTGGGTGACCATCCCCGGTGCCCACGACGCCGTGATTCAAAACTTGGACCTGGGCCTGTTCTACATCATCGCTTTTTCGGTGATCGGAATCCTGGGCTTGGTGTTGGCTGGTTGGGGCTCGGCCAACAAGTACGGGACCCTAGGCGGGCTCAGGGCCGCGGCCCAGCTCATCAGCTATGAGATACCCATCATCATGGTGGCCATCTCCGTGGCCATGCTGGCCCAGTCCTTGGACATGCGGGAGATAGTGGCCGAGCAGGACGACTACATATTCCTGTTGGTGCAGCCGCTGGGGCTGGTGCTCTTCTTCATCGCCGGACTGGCCGAGGTCGGCCGGACACCCTTCGACATCTACTTCGCCGAGTCTGAGATCGTCGGCGGGCCCTTTGTGGAATACAGTGGCGCCCACTGGTCGGTATTCTTCCTGGCCGAGTACATAAACACCTTCGCCATCGCCGCCCTGACCGTGATCCTGTTCTTCGGCGGTTGGTCCGGGCCGGGGTTGTCGGGAGACTGGGGTATCATCTGGTTCCTGGGCAAGGTCTACGCCGTGATAATGGTGATCTTCTGGGTGCGCGGCACCTTCCCCAGACTGCGTATCGACCAACTGATGGCCTTCGCCTGGAAGGTCATGGTGCCCATGTCCTTCCTGACGGTGGTTATGACCGCCATCTACCAGTTCTACGAATGGCCGGCCTGGTCGCTGACCCTCATGTCCTCCGGTGGGTTGGCCGTGGTTGGTTACCTGATCTACAAAAGGATGACCGGGCCATCCCGGCTGGTCGCGGAGGTCCGCGCCAGACAGGAAGCCCTGGAAGCCCAGAGAAGGTCCGCCCAGTTCCCGGCGGGAGGCAACTGATGTTTAACGGTCTAAAAGGGTTGGCGATCACGCTGCTATCAACCATGAACGGACTGCGACAGCCGGTCACACGCCAATACCCGGCTGCGGGGAATCTGTTGAAACATCAGGCCGAACCCACGCCGGTGAAGGACCGTTTCATGGGCTTTCCCGCCCTCACCTGGGACGATGAGGTCGGCGAGCCCTTCTGCACCAGTTGCATGGTCTGCATCCGGGGCTGCCCGACCCAGTGTATGTCGGCGGTCATGAAGGACAACCCCCTCTTCGCCGAGGAGAAAAGCACCCGAAGAAAGATCGTGGACACATTCGAGATCAATCTGAACCGGTGTATACTTTGCGGGATCTGCGTCGAGGTGTGTAATTTCGATGCCATAGTCATGACCCATGAGCACGAAATGAGCACTTACAACCGCAACGGAGACCGTGTGGACCTGCCGGCGCTTTTGGAGATCGGCCACAAGCACCAGAAGGCCACTGACTGGATTCCCCCCACCAAACGGGTCAAGCCAGCGGCGGCTGGAAGCGGGGAGGGTGAGTCCCAGTAGATGGCCTGGTTTGTTTTCATACTGTTGGCCGTCTTGGCCATCGGCGGTGGACTGGGTGTGGTGGTGACACGCAACGTGGTGCACGCGGCCCTGTCGCTGTTGGTGTCCCTGGTGGCGGTGGCGGGAATCTATCTGGTACTGTTTGCTGAGTTCCTGGCCCTGGTCCAGGTGTTGATATACGGGGGCGCGATCATCATCGTCCTCTTGTTCGCCATCATGCTGACGCGGACAGATGAATACCCACGCATAGCCGACAACAAACAGTGGCCCTTGGCAGCCATCGCAGCCCTGGCCCTGATGGGTGTGCTGGTCCCGGCCTTCGCCATCGATTCATTGGAGGGCACCGAGGCCCAGAGCGCATCTTTCACGGGCATCGGCGAGTCCCTCTTCACTACCTGGGCAGTCCCCTTTGAAATCGCTTCCCTCGTTCTTTTGGTCGCTTTGATCGGGGCGATCATCATCGCCCGTTCGGACGACGGCACCGGTTCCGGGGGGGGAGACAGCTAGCCAATGGTCGATCTCGTCTGGTTCCAGTTCCTCAGCGCCGCCCTATTTGTTATCGGCATCTACGGCGTTATGGCCCGCCGCTCGGCGGTGCTCATCATCATGTCCATCGAGCTGATGTTGAACGCCGTGAACATCAACCTCATCGCCGCCGCCTCCCACATGGAAGGTATCGGCAGTTTCTCCAACTTCGACGGCCAGTTGATCGCCATCTTCATCATCACGGTGGCTGCAGCGGAGGTGGGCCTGGCCCTGGCCATCATCCTGCGCATGTTCCGCAACAAGTCCACGGTCAACGTCGATGAAATCGATCTGATGAAATGGTGAGCCACTGATGGAGTGGGCCTGGCTCATACCTGTTTTTTGCTTCGCCGCTGCGCCGGTGATAGTGGTCTTCGGCCGCTTCCTTCCGGAGAAGGGGTCGTGGCTGTCCATATTGGCCATCGGCGCCGGGTTTGTGGTCTTCTGGTTCATCCTAAGTTCCTGGCTGGGAGCTGACGCCGCCACCAAAGGCTGCTTCATCAGTGAGAGCACCGGAGTGCTGACCTGCGATTACGAGCGCGAGTGGTTCAACGCCGGACTCCTGGGAGACGTCGGCAGCACCGTGCTCCACTGGGGCATCCTCATTGACCCGCTGACCATCGTGATGCTGGGCCTGGTGACCTTCGTGGCCCTGATGGTCCAGATCTACTCCATGGTCTACATGGAGGGCGACCCGAAATTCGGCTGGTACTTCGCCGTCCATTCCCTGTTCGCCGCATCCATGCTGACCCTGGTGTTGGCCGACAACTTCCTGCTACTCTACGTGGCTTGGGAGCTCGTTGGCATCTGTTCCTATCTGCTGATTGGCTTCTGGCACGAACGCCCTGAACCAAGGGAAGCGGCCAAGAAAGCGTTCATTGTCACCAGGATCGGCGACGTGGGCCTGCTGGTGGGTATCCTGCTCATCTGGCGCGACGTGGGAAGTTTCAGCATGCTGGATGCCTTCGAGGCCGTCCGGACCGGCGCCATGAGCGAGGGTGTTGCCACGGCTTCGGCCATCCTGCTGTTCCTGGGAGCCATGGGCAAGTCGGCCCAGATCCCCTTCCACGTCTGGCTGCCCGATGCCATGGAAGGCCCCACGCCCGTCAGCGCGCTGATACACGCGGCGACCATGGTGGTGGCCGGGGTCTACCTGGTTGCCCGCGCCTTTCCCATATTCTCGGCCTACGACGCGGACCCGCTCTTGATAGTCGCCATCGTGGGTCTGGTAACGGCGTTGATGTCGGCCTCCATCGCCCTGGTGGCAACGGACCTGAAACGTATACTTGCCTATTCCACCATCAGCCATCTGGGCCTGATGATGCTATCCCTTGGCGCCTTTGGCTATACGGCCGCCGTGTTCCACCTGATGGCCCACGGCTTCTCCAAGGCCTTGCTGTTCCTCGGGGCCGGGAGTGTCCTCCATAGCACCGAGTTCCAGGAAACGGGTGAGATGGGCGGCCTGAGAAAAGTCATGCCCTGGACGGCGCTGGTATTCTCCATCGGGGCACTGTCCCTGGGCGGCATACCTATCCTGGCCGGCTTCTGGAGTAAGGACGAGATTCTCTTGGCGGTGAACGACCACAGGAACGCCGCCTTCATCATATTGGCGTTGTTCACGGCTCTTCTCAGCGCACTGTACATGGGCCGGGCCATGTTTGTGGTGTTCTTCGGCCGGTTGAAGGACCAGAACAGCCACGCACACGAGTCGCCCATCGGCATGGTGTTCCCCATGGGGCTGTTGGCCGTCCTGGCCCTGGGCTTCGGGTTCATCAGCTTCAACTGGCCGGGTGATTTTGGCGGCATCGGGACGTTTGTGTTCTTCGGACACGCGGAGGGGTTCCACTTCAAGTACTGGATCGGCGCCGTATCCATCGTGTTGGCGGTGGCGGCCTTCATCTTCACCTATCTGGTCTACGCCAAAGGGAGCATATCCCTGGAGGGCATGCGGTCGCGGTTCGCCTGGTTCTTGGACATCATTGAGAACAAGTACTACTTCGATGAGGTCTACCAATGGGTGATCGACCGCATCGTTCTGGTTGTCTCGGCGTTCATCGCCTTCTTCGACCGGGCCATCGTTAACGACATCATGGTGAACGGTCCGGCCGATGTGGTGCGGGAAGTGGGCATCAAGATGCGTGTCCACGTCACCGGCCACGTCTACACCTACGCGTTGGGTATGGCGCTGGGGACCATCGGACTGAGCCTCTTTGTCTGGTTGAGGACGGTGTAGATGGCCGCCATATTCTTCATCATCGCCTCTGATACCTGGGGCGGCCTGTCATGAACGATTTCGACCAAGTAGCGCTGCTGCTGCTCATCTTGGTGCCCCTGGCGGGGGCGCTGTTGATGATGTTCATGCCGGCCCAGGACAAAAAAGAAGCGTGGTATTTCGCCATCTTCGTCTCGGGAATCTCTCTGGTCCTGTCCCTGGTGATTTTCGCCCGTTACGACTACGACCTGGGCGGGTTCCAGTTCATCCGAACCTACGAGTGGCTGCCCGGCCCGCTGGATATAAACCTGTCCATGGGTATCGACGGCATATCGGCGCCCCTGGTGCTCCTGAACGGCATCATGCTCTTCGGCGGCGTGCTGATCTCTCAGACGATTCACCACCGGCCCCGCGAGTTCTTCGTGTTGCTGTTGGCCCTGGCCGCGGGTGTCTACGGCGTGTTCGCCGTCCGGGACCTGTTCTTCCTGTTCTTCTTCTATGAGCTGGCCGTGCTGCCCATGTACCTGCTGATCGGGGTCTGGGGCAGCAGCACCGACTTCGGGACCTTCCTCCGCACCAAGGAATACGGGGCCATGAAACTGATCCTGTTCCTGGTGGCAGGCAGCATCCTGGTCTGGATCGGCATTCTGGCGGTGTACGTGGAGGCCTCCAACAACGGGGTGTCCACATTCTCATTGCAGAGCCTGGCGGTGTTGTCACAGACCGGGCAGTTCGACAGCGATTTCCAGACCCTGGTATTCCCGCTGTTCATGGTGGGATTCGGCGTTCTGGCCGGCCTGTGGCCCTTCCACACCTGGTCGCCCGACGGTCACGTTGCGGCGCCCACGGCGGTGAGTATGCTCCACGCTGGCGTGTTGATGAAGTTGGGTGCCTACGGCATCATCCGCGTGGGTATGTTCCTGCTGCCCGAGGGGGCCGAGAACTGGATGCCGGTGCTGATCGGCCTGGGTGCGGTTAACGTCATCTACGGCGCCGTGTCAGCCATGTCCCAGCAGGACCTGAAATACATAATCGGCTATTCCAGCGTCAGCCATATGGGCTACGTATTGATCGGCATCGCCACCCTGGACAACATCGGCATGGGCGGCGCGGTATTACAGATGTTCTCCCACGGCATAATGACGGGGCTCATGTTCCTACTCGTCGGGGCCATATACCACCAGGCGCACACCAGGGATATCGGGGTGTTGAAAGGACTGGCCGGCCGCATGCCGGTCAACACCTTCTTCTTCGCCATTGCCGGTCTGGCGTCTTTGGGCTTGCCTGGCCTGAGCGGGTTCGTGGCGGAGTTCATGGTGTTCACCGGCGCCTTCCGTACCTATTTGCCCATGGCGGTCATCGCGGTGATCGGTGCGGCCCTAACGGCGGTATATATCCTTCGTCTCTTGGCGCGTACCTTCCTGGGCGAGCCCGATTCCCAATGGGAGAGCCTCGTCGACGCCAGTCCGGTAGAGAAATCGGTGGGCTTGAGCTTTGTCTTCATCCTGATATTTGTCGGAGTCTGGCCCGAGCCGTTGATGCGCGTCATCAACGTGGGTGTCCAGACCATACCCGGGGTGTAACCGGCAGTGAATAGTCTTACAGACAATCTGGAACTGCTGACGCCGGAGTTCGCCTTGGCGGGACTGGCCTTCCTGGTCTTCGTGGTGGACCTGTTCCTTCCCGAGGACCGGAAGACGATACTGCCCTGGCTGTCCATAGCCGGTCTGATCGCGCTGATAGTCGTGTCCCTGGTCATGCTCTGGGACGAGCAGGAAACGCTCTACGACGGCCTGCTGGTGGTGGACGACTTCGCCCTCTTCTTCAAGGTCTTCTTCATCGGCCTGGGGATATTCATCATCCTCAGCTCCATCGATTTTGTGAAGCAGCGGTTGGACCACCAGGGTGAGTTCTACGGCATCTTGCTGCTGTCCATCTTGGGCATGAACGTGATGGCCCAGTCGCGGGAGTTGTTGACCGCCTACATCGCCCTGGAACTGCTCAGCTTCAGCCTCTACGTACTGGCCGCCTACGCCAAGGGAGACACCCGTTCCAACGAGAGCGCCCTGAAATACATCATCATCGGTGCCGTGTCCTCGGCCATCCTGCTCTACGGCCTGAGCATGATCTACAGTACCCTGGGTGTGACCAAGTTCGACGATATAGCCGCCGCCCTGACTACTGTCTCGGAAGTCAGCCCCGCTCTGTGGGTGGGTGTGGGGCTCCTTCTGGTCGGTCTGATGTTCAAGGTTTCCGCAGTGCCCTTCCATATGTGGGCACCGGATGTTTACGAAGGCGCTCCCTACCCCGTCACCGCCTACCTGGCCATCGGCTCCAAGGCAGCGGCCTTCGCCTTGATACTCCGATTGGTCGCCGAGGGCTTTGTGCCCGCGGCCGACCGCTGGGAAGAGTGGCAGGTGGTGATTGCCGTCTTGGCGGCGGCATCCATGCTGGTGGGTAACCTGGTGGCCCTGGCCCAAAAGAACCTGAAACGCCTGCTGGCTTACTCCAGCATCGGGCACGTGGGATTTATCCTGGCCGGTATCGCCGCCCTGTCCACGGGTTCGGACCTGGCTTCCAACGGCGTGATCTTCTACCTGGTGGGTTACTCCATCACCAACCTTGTGGTGTTCGCGGCCATCATCTCCTTCTTCAACATGACCGGCAAAGAGATGATCGCCGACCTGGGCGGCCTGGCCGACCATCAGCCCTTCCTGGCGGCAGCCCTGGCCATGGGCTTGTTCTCCCTGGCGGGACTGCCCATCTTCGCCGGGTTCACCATCAAGTTCTATCTGTTCACCGCAGTGGCCACCGAGGGCCTGCTCTGGCTGGCCGGCCTGGCCATCTTCAGCAGTCTGGTGTCCCTGTATTACTACCTGCAGGTCATGCGGCAGATGTACATCGAACCGGTGCCCATTACCGAGGGCGGGGGAGACTTGGTGCAGGAACACCCCGACTTGGCGAAATGGCCGTCTTTGACCCTGCTCTCAGTCTTGACGACAGGTATGGCCGCCATAATCTGGCTGGGCATCTACCCCAAGCCCCTGATCGACTCCATCGAAGCGGCCAGCAAGGCTATCATTCCCTAGCCTTGTTTCCGGATGAGACGGAGGGCGAAAGGAAGGGTCTGATATAATTGTTCCTCTCCGGAACCAGGACCTTCCCCGGCGTAATCTTTCAGTCGTAATTTCCCAGTCGTAAAGGCTTTAGATAGATGATTATTTCGGTTATCGGCAGCAGTAATCCCGCCACCAGAGAGCACGTCGAATTGGCGGAAGGAGTGGGCCGCGAATTGGCCCTGAGAGACTGCAAAGTAGTCTGCGGCGGACTCAGCGGTATCATGGAAGCCGTCTGCCGGGGAGCCAAGTCCGAGGGCGGCACGACCATTGGGATTCTGCCGGGAAGGGCCGCAGCCGAAGCCAACAGCTATGTGGACATCCCCATCGTGACCAGCATGGGTTATTCCAGGAACGTGATCGTGGTCCATACGGGGGAAGCGGTGATCGCCGTGGGCGGGGCCTTCGGCACGCTTTCCGAGATTGGCCATGCCCTCAGCGATGGGATTCCCGTGGTCGGTCTAAAGACCTGGCCTTTGACGACCAACGGCGATGGCGTAGACATCAACGGGTCCATCATCCAGGCCGATAACCCAGCAGACGCGGTGGAAAAAGCCCTGGCCGCGGTGGCCGCCCGCAATCACCACCGTTAGGCAAACCAACTTCCCCAACCAATCTGAGAACCAACAAAGGGTGTTATGAGCAGCGCTAGCAACGGCGTGACCATCACCGGCGTCCGAGGCCGAGAGACCCTGGACTCCCGCGGCAGCCCCACAGTGGAGGCCGAAGTCACTCTATCCAACAACATAACGGCCCACGCCGCCGTGCCCTCGGGCGCCAGCACGGGCAGTCACGAGGCCCTGGAACTCCGCGACAAGGACCAGGCACGTTTCAACGGCAATGGCGTTCTGAAAGCTGTGGCCAATGTAAATGAAAAGATCGGCCCCTGGCTGGTTGGTAAGTCGCCTCTGGACCAGGAAGCCATTGACTCCGGGTTGAACGAACTGGACGGCACCAACGACAAGAGCAATCTTGGCGCCAACGCCGTTCTGGCTGTTTCACTGGCCGTGGCGAGGGCCGCTGCCGGCGTGACCAGCAGTGGGGGGGCCCTGTGGGAATACCTCTCCGGTGGCGGGACGGTCAGCATGCCGGTCCCCATGTTCAACATACTGAACGGCGGCAAGCACGCCTCAAACTCGGCCGATATCCAAGAGTTCATGGTCATGCCCACCGGCGTTAACACCATGGGCGACGCCATACGGGCCGGCGCGGAGATCTACCAGGCCCTCAAGATACTTCTGGGGAACGGTGGTCACAACCTGAACGTCGGGGATGAAGGTGGGTTCGCGCCCAGCCTTCCCTCCAACAAAGACGCCCTGGAAATGGTGCTCCGGGCCGTGGAGAAGGCCGGCTACACCCCCGGCAAGGATGTACACATCGCCCTGGACGTGGCGGCCAGTGAGCTTTACCACGACGGCCACGGTGTGTACGTGCTGGAACGGGAAGGCACCAGCCTGACCTCAGCCGAGCTGGTTAAACTGTATCAGGACTGGACGCGCCAATACCCCATAATCTCCATCGAGGACGGCCTCTTTGAAGACGACTGGGAGGGCTGGGCAACCCTGCACGACCGCTTGGGCGGTTCCGTCCAGATTCTGGGTGATGACCTGCTGGTGACCAACATCCAGCGCATCAAAAAGAGTATCGACGAGAAGGCCAGCAACGCGGTGCTGTTGAAGCCCAATCAGATTGGGACACTGTCCGAGACCCACGCCGCCTTCAAGATGGCCAGGGAGGCCGGTTGGGGCGCTGTGATGAGCCACCGCTCCGGCGAGACCGAAGACACCACCATCGCCGATCTAGCAGTGGCTTGGGACGTGCGTCAGATCAAGACAGGCGCGCCTGCCCGCTCGGAAAGAGTGGCAAAGTACAACCGTCTCCTCCGCATCGAGTCGGAGCTAGGCGACAGGGCCCGCTACGCCGGTAAGTCTGCCTTCGATTATCTCTCTGGTTCCTAGCGGTCCCACCGAGCCCAGCCAGGCATGACGCCCTCGTGTGGCGATGCATATGCCCCGAACGTGGGTAAAATGCGCTTTCCAACCGGTCTTACAGCGGTTATTATGTACCCGGCAATTTTGAGCTATTGGACATAACGTCGTTCTATTCGACTGTCCGGCTCCAGACTGAAATTAGCAAGATTAGAACGGAGGCAGAGCATGGTCACTCGTATCGGTATCAACGGTTTCGGTAGGATTGGGAGGCTGGTGTTGCGGGCCAACGAGAGCCGCAATGCCGGTAAGGTTGAGGTGGCAGCCGTAAACGACTTGACCGACGCCGAGACCAATGCTCACCTGCTGAAATACGACACCAACTACGGGCGCTACCCCGGTAAGGTGGAGGCCAACAACGGTGACCTGATGGTGGACGGCCGCAGCATCAAGGTCTTTTCAGAGCGCGACCCGGCCCAGATCCCCTGGTCCGAGATGGGCGTCGATCTGGTGGTTGAGTCCACCGGCATCTTCACCGACGCCGACAAGGCCGCCGGCCACCTGAAGGGCGGGGCCAGCAAGGTCATCATTTCCGCTCCGGCCAAGGACGAGGACCTGACCTTGGTGCTGGGCGTCAATGAAGAGAACTACGACGCCAGCAAGCACAACATCATCTCCAACGCTTCCTGCACCACCAACTGCTTCGCCACCATGGTGAAGGTGCTGCAAGACAACTTCGGCGTCGAGCACGGCCTGATGTCAACCATCCACTCATACACCAACGACCAGGCCATCTTGGACCAGCGCCACGGCGACCTGCGCCGGGCCAGGGCAGCCGCCGAGAACATCATCCCCACCAGCACCGGCGCCGCCCGGGCTGTGGGTCTGGTGCTCCCCGAACTCAATGGCAAGCTCCACGGTGTTGCCTTCCGGGTGCCCACCTCCACCGGTTCCATCACCGATTTCACCGCCACTTTGTCCAAGGATGTGACGGTGGATGACATCAACAACGCCTACAAAGAGGCGTCTGAGGGCCGGATGAAGGGCATCTTGGAGTACAACGACGAGCCCCTGGTCAGTTCCGATTACAAGGGCAACCCCCACAGCTGCATCATCGACGGCATGTCCACCATCGTGATGGAAAAACGCATGGTGAAGGTCATGGGCTGGTACGACAATGAGTGGGGCTACTCCTGCCGCACCGCCGACCTGGCCGCCCTGATGTCTGACAAAGGCATCTAGAGCGTTCGCAAGTCCGTAAACCAATAAGGGGCTTGCGAAGGCTCCCAAGCGATCAAAAGTCCCCCGCTCACCGAAATTGGAGAGCGGGGGACTTTTTTATTAAGGGAACATCCGGATCCAACAAATATAATATTTCAGAATCCCAACCATGCCGGATGGCAGAGAGTTACTGACTGACCGTGGCGTTCAAGTCCCAACATTTCCTCAGCTTTGGCGGCCGCGTTTCGTGGTCCTTCTACGTGCTGCTGGTAATCCTGGTGGTGGCCCTGGGCCTGCGGCTGAACGGTATAAACTGGGACCAGGGCTGGGGCTTTCACCCAGATGAACGGGATATATACATGCGCTCCAGTTGCATGTACGACCTGCTATCAGACGCGCCCGGCGCCCAGGATTGCGGCTATCTGCGCGCCGAACCCGAAGCTGAACCGGGAATCCCGAGTATCCCGGCCCTGGTGGACAAAGACCGCAGCCCGCTGAACCCCCATTGGTTTCCCCTGGGCAGCATCCTCATCTACATCATGGTCTTCTTCCGCTGGGTGGCGGAGTTCTTCACCGACCTGAATTCACTGGACATGCGCTACATAGGCAGGCCGTTGTCGGCCCTGGCCGATGTCGGTTCGGTGGCCATGGTCTATGTGCTTGGGCGTCGGCTTTACAGGAAGGAGGTGGGGCTGTTGGCCGCGGGCCTGACAGCGCTGGCGGTGATTCACATCCAGAACAGCCACTTCTTCCGGCCCGAGACGTTTTCTGTCTTCTTCACCCTGCTCAGCTTCTGGGCCATGCTGCGGATGGTGGAATTCAAGCGGCTCAAGGACTCGGTTTTGCTGGGTCTGATGCTGGGCCTGGCCCTGGCTCCCAAAGTAAGCATCCTACCCATCCTGGCACCCTTCTTTTTGGTCTACTGTTACCGGGTATTGGACGAGGCCCGAGGCTATTGGTCAGACATCGATAACAAGATGGTGGAGCGGGCCATAGGACACGCTGCCCTGGCCGGAGTTGTGGCCGCCGGGGTATTCCTCCTAAGTTCACCCTATGCTTTGCTGGACTACAGGGCCTTTGTAGGTGATGTGGCGACCCAGGCTGATATGGCCCGACAGGCTGGGTTGTTCCCATTCACCATCCAGTACATCGGTACTCCCGCATTTTTGTATCAGATACAACAGTCCACAGTCTGGGGACTGGGGATACCGCTGGGAGTGGCGGCCTGGTTCGCCATTCCATTTACGGCGATGTTCGCCGTCATAAGTCACACCAACCGTCGTTCCGACCTGTTTCTCCTGGCCTGGGTGGTCCCGGGGTTCATATTCCTGGAGACATTCGAGGTCCGGTTCCTGCGCTACGTCTTTCCCCTGATGCCGGTTATGATCATCATGGCGTCCAGGATGTTGGTCTGGATGGTCCAGGCCTACCGGCCCCTTGCCGACCACCTGGTCTGGCGGGTCACCGACCCCGCACGGATACTCCCGGCTATTGCCGCTGGGGTTGTGGTCCTGTTGGTGGCGGCCACCGCCTTCTACGCCCTGGCCTTTCAGAAGGTGTATTCCGACGAACATCCGGCGATAACCGCATCCCAGTGGATCAACGAGAACGTCCCCCAGGGAACGGCCATCGTCAGTGATAACCACTGGGATGAGTTCGTGCCCAACCTATACGCCTATGACGTGTGGCAGTACCCGGTCTACGAGACGGACACTCCGCGGAAGATGGATGTGCTTGCCTGGAAACTTGCCACATCAGAGTACCTGGTCTTCTACAGCAGCAGGCCCTACGCCAGCGCGGCCCGCGACCCGGAACGATTCCCTCTGAGCAACCGGTATTATCAGAGCCTTTTCTCCGGCCGCTTGGGCTACCGGCTGGACCGTGAATTCACCAACTACCCCGAGCTGTTGGGAGTGGCCTTCCGCGACGATGCCATCGGCAGGGCGGGGCTGCAAAAACCGGAACCGATGACCCCAGGGGACGACCCGTTCTTCGCTCTGAATCTGGGCTACGCCGACGACAATGTGGTGGGCTACGACCACCCAAGGGTGCTGCTCTTCAAGAACGTGGACAGTCTGGCGGAGATGGACATCAGACAGCAGCTGACTGCTCCTCCCCCCGCCGTCAAGGTCGATCAGGAAGGTCTGATGCTGTCCAGCGATGACCTGGCGGCCCAACAGAGCGGCGGGACGTTCTCGGAAATAGCGGACCGGGACAGCTGGACCAACGACGTGCCGGTTCTCCTCTGGCTGTTGGTGGTTGAGATCATCTATCTGGCAGCCCTGCCGTTCACCATGTTCATCTTCCGGCCGCTGCCCGACCGGGGAATCATCCTGGCCCGCGTCCTGGGGCTCTTGGCGGTGAGCTATGTCGCTTGGCTCTCCGTTTCCCTGGAGTGGATGGAGTTCTCTCGGTACGCCGTCTATGCCGGAATCTTGGTGGTGACCGGTCTTTCGGCCATAACCCTGGTTTTCAAATGGGGTGAGATCACCGAGTTTCTGCAGGACAACTGGCGGTTGCTGCTCTTTGCCGAAGTGCTGTTCATCGCGGCGTTCTTGGCTTTCGTGCTGATTCGCCACGCCAACCCTGACCTGTGGCACCCCTACCGGGGCGGCGAAAAGCCCATGGAACTGGCCTATCTGACGGCGGTGGTCCGTTCCACGGCCCTGCCGCCCTTTGACCCCTGGTTTGCCGGCGGCTACCTGAATTACTACTACTGGGGATTCTTCGTGATTTCAGGGATGGTCCGTGTCACCGGGATACTGCCGGCCACGGCCTTCAATCTGGCGGTCCCCATGTTCTTCGCCCTGACAGTCACCACGGCCTTTTCCCTGGTGTACAACCTGGCGGAGGGTGTGCGGCAACGCCGAGAAGAGGCCCATCAGATAACCTTGCCCGGGTTGGGCCTGCTGCCGCCTCTGCCATTCGGCGACTCCCGCCCCATCTGGCGGCAATGGTTGTTCAGTCCGGTGGCGGCTGGTCTGGCGGGCGCCGTCTTCATCGCCGTCATAGGCAACCTGGACGGCATGGTGCAGGTTGTACAGAACTCCTGGTACCGGGTGGTTGATGGCACACCCTTCCCGCCCTTCGACTTCTGGCGGAGCAGCCGTATGCTGCCCGTGCTGGACAACTTCGACCCCAGCCCCCTGGCGTTCTGGGTGCCGGGACTTGTGCCGGGCTTCACCGACATATCCTTCCATATAACGGAGTTTCCGTTATTTACCTTCCTGTTTGCCGACCTCCATCCCCACATGATGGTTATTCCGTTCACGCTATTGGTGATCGGCCTAGGGCTGAACTTGGTGGCCGGTGTCAGGGACAACAGCTGGTTTTGGACGTTATTGGCAGCGGCGGTCCTGGCGTTGGCGCTGGGCGCACTGTGGGCGGTCAACAGCTGGGACTTCCCGACCTACGTGATCTTGACCGTAGCTTTGCTGGGACTGGCCGCCTTTTTTACCGAGGGCTCGCCGGCCGAACGCCTGGTCATGTTCCTGATTTTGGGGGTCTTCGTCATTGGTCTGAGCCTGCTGGCCTTCCTGCCCTTCCACCAGTCCTATGAGACCTTCAACAGCGGACTGGATGTCTCCAAGTGGCGCACCCCCGTGGACCGGTTCTGGGGAGTGCACGGGCTGTTCCTGTTCATCATCGGTTCTTACCTGGTCTACCAGGCCAGGGAATTGCTCCGGCAGATATTCTGGAGTATCAGGGTCAAGGGGTTCGAGACAACGGTGCCGGGAATGTCAGGGCTCAAACTCTGCGCCGCCATAGGCCTCATTGCCGCTGTGTTCTTTGGAGCGGCCGAATACTGGAACATCGCCATCCTCATGGTCTTCCTTACTCTGATCGGCATGGTTTGTTGGGAGTTTTTCTCCTCTGATGACGGTGAACGCTCATTCCTCATAGTCCCCATGCTTCTCCTGACGCTGGCCTTCTCTCTGGGAATCGGCGTGGACCTGGTCAGGGTGGAAGGTGACATCGGCCGGATGAACAGCTTTTTCAAGTACTATTTGGAGATCTGGGTGCTGTTCAGCATCGTCTCGGCCTATATGCTGTGGCATCTTGGGACGTTGGGGTTCTTGGCGGCAAGGATCAACTGGCGGCGTGGGGCCTGGCTGGCAGTTCTGGTATTGCTGATTGGGTCCAGCTTGGTCTACACGGTGATGGGCACTAAGGCCCGGATATCGGACCGCTTCACCGACGGCCCCTCAACCCTGGATGGCACGGCGTATATGCAAGACGCCGTCCACCAGGAACAGAGGAAGCCCATCGAGTTGAAATGGGACCTGGAAGCCATAGAATGGTTGCAGGACAACGTGGAGGGTTCTCCGGTGGTCTTGGAAGCCCACCTTGACCAATACCGGTGGGGTTCACGTATCGCCATTTACACCGGACTGCCGACGGTGCTGGGTTGGCCCTGGCATCAGACCCAACAGCGGATGGCCTATTCATCCCGAATCCGGGAACGGGTGGAGGACATCAGAGAGATATACGACACTCCGGACCGGGAGAGAGCATCCCAATTGCTCCGGGAGTATGGGGTCAGTTACGTGGTGATCGGTGACCTGGAGAGAATCACCTACCGGGCGGAAGGGCTGGAAAAATTCTCAGAAATGGGTGAAAAAGTCTTTGAAAACCAGGGCACGGCGGTCTACCGGGGTCAGTGGAAATAGGGGTTGGAGCTTTCCCCGTCCGTGTTTTCGCGGCTGTCAATGGGCATATTGGACGGGTTTGAACAGAGAACGGTCAGAAATTGACATAAGGGAATTCTTTGGTTAAAATATAAAAATATTCTAAAAACTTTGTTAAACAATAGTTTATAAAAAGGGAATATTAAAAATCAAAATCGGCGTAGGTTTCACGCCAAAGAATCTTGGAGGCCTCTGCTTAGAGAGTGGAAGCCATTAAATAAGCCGGGTGCACGGGCCCCGTGTCCTTAATGTCGGATTCGCCATGGAGGGCGTTTACCGGACGGTCTGACAGCATAGGGCCTGTCCCGGTCAGCCCTTCTCCAATCGGAAGATGAGCTAAGAAGAGTGTGTGTGGTGTTTGGGTGTTCTTAGCGAAGCCGTTGGGGGAGGGCTGACGCATTTTCAGCCAACTTGGAAACCGCGCTATCTATTGGGGTCCCACCGCGGATAGGAGCCCAGGACCCGCAGCATGCTGATGGGGTCGGAGAGGGCTTCCAAGGCCTCTTTCATCGGGGACTCATCCCGGTGACCGGCACAGTCCACCATGAAGATATATTCCCCCAGCATGTTCTTGGTGGGCCGGGACTCGACTTTGAATAGGTTGATGTCCCGTCTGGCGAACTCCCCCAACACCCTGTATAGCAGCCCCGGAGTGTCCACCTCAAAGGTGAAGGCCATAGAGGTCTTGTCCCGTCCCGTGGGTGGATGGTCCGAATGTCCCAGCACCGCGAACCGCGTGACATTGGTCGCCACGTCCTGGATCCCCTTGTCCACCACCTTTACTTCGTAGAGTTCCGACGCCCTGCGCGGTGAAATGGCAGCGGCCGGTATGTCGCTGCCCAGCATATCCTCAACGCAAAGGACGGTGCTCAGTGACGCCATCTGCTCCGCCTGGGGGTAGTTTTTCTCCATGTACTGCTGGCACTGGGATAGGGCCTGGGGGTGGGAGTAGATGACCTTGATATCGGCGGGGTTGGTGTCCGGTCTGGTCAAAAAGTAGTGTTCGATGGGCAGATCGATCTCGCCCCGGATGAACAGGTTGGGCTGGTTGATCAGCATATCCAGCGTGAAGATTACCGACCCGGCCAGGCTGTTTTCGATGGGCACCACACCCTCATCGACTTCACCCTTGGCCACTGCCTCTCCCACAGCTGTGATGGTGGGGTAGGGGCGGTCGGCGGTTGGGTTGTAGATCAGGGCGGCCTCTTCCGAATAGGTGCCCAACGGGCCCAGGAATCCCACTGTTCCGGCCATGACTAGACCCCCGTCAGAATGTCGTAGAGGATCTGCTCGTCGCCCTCCGGGGTAACCGCCACCAGTTCGTCATCGGCCTCCACCACCGAGCGCCCCGTGGGCAGAGTGGCGCCGCTGCGCTTGATCATCAGTGAGATGAAGCAGTTGGGCGGAAGTTCGATCTCGCTGAGCCGCTTTCCCACTATATTGGAGTCCCCGGGTATGGAGACGCTCACCAGCTCCATGCCCGGCAGCCGCAGGTTCATCAGATGGACCAGGGGGCGGCCCGGCACTCCTTCTTCCAAGCTGGCCAGTACCAGGTGGGTCGAGTTCACCACCAGGTCCACGCCCACTTCGTGGAAGATGGGTTCGTTCTTGGGGTCTTTGATCAGGGCCATGGTGCGCGGGACGTTGAAGATGTGCTTGGTCATCTGGGAGATGACCAGGTTGGTGGCGTCCACGCCGGTTAGGCTGACCACCACATCGGCCCGGGCGACTCCAGCCCGTTTGAGGGTGACGTCATCCGTGCCGTCGCCCAGCAGGGCCACGCTGCCCATCTCTTCATTGAGCAGTTGGAACCGTTTGGTGTCCTTCTCCACAACCACCACCTCGTGTCCGCCCGCTATCAGGGCCTTGGACAGGTGGTAGCCCGACTCACTGCAACCCACTATTACTACGTACATCTGGCCCCTGGCTTGCTAGCCTTCGATGGCCTGGCGGACATCCTGCAGCAGGCCAAAGGAGTAGCCTACCACGTCCAAGCCCAGGGCTGCATACAGCACCTGCAATTGGGGGTTGCCCAGATGGCAGACAACCTTGGGCACGTTGAAGATGTGTTTGGCTATCTGGGATACCAGGATGTTCTGGTGGTCGTCGCCGGACATGGCGAGGAAGACGTCGGCCTGGTTGATGCCGCCTTCCTGCAGATAGTCCTGCATCATTGGTTCGGCGGTCAGGACCACCCGGACTCCGGGATGGGTGCCCACACTCTCCAGGCACTCGCGCTCCGCGCCCAACACCGTGATCTCGGTGTCATCCCCGACTAGGTCTGGCACGAGGTTGGTGGTGAGCCGGTTGCAGCCGTATATCAGGACCCGCATCATCTAGTCCCGGGGGAAGATGGGCGAGGGGGCATGTTCCCGCCAGAACATCACCTGGCATGAGGCGTTGTGGAAGATGTAAGACGCCGTCGTACCGAGCGTGCAGGAACCGAACTGGCGCTGGTAGGGAACGCCCACAATCAGCAGGTCCATGAACCGGTCCTCGGATTCCAAGACGATGGCGGGGCCGGCCTGTCTGGCCCTCAAAAAACGGGCCTGTAGACCTTTGTACTTCTCTTCCGAGGCTATGGCTTCGATGCGGGCCAGAATCTCTTCGCCCTTGTTGATGTCCTCGGAGATCTCCGACTCCAAAGGTCTATCAAGGGGCACTTCAATCACATAGACGGCGTGGAGTTCCGTCTTGGCCTCCCGGGCCATCTGGCAGGCCCACCGGAAGGTACGCTCGCTGTATGACTTGCCGTTAACCGGCACCAATATTCTTTTCGCGTCCAGTCGCATTCAGCTACACCACTGCCCAGTTGCTCAGTCTCGGTCCCACGCTTGCCAAAGGGCCGGGTCGATCGTCAGGGGCGGATTATACGAGCAACATTTCCTTAATTCAATAAGTTTTTGATGAATCTAGGACGGCGTCGAAAATAGGTGTTGGCAGTCTGGTATCGGACCTTCTGCCGCTATCGAAAACGGTCTTTTCCAGACGATTCTCAGTGTGCGATTTAGGGGCAATTGGGTCAAGCCGCGGCGAAAGGGATATTCGGGAGGAATCCGGCGGAAAATTCCGGGTATGGCGCCCTTGTTTTACGCGCCGTTGCGGTGGCTGTGGGGCTGGGCGGTGGCGGGTTCCAAGTGCCGCGCCAGGTCCGAGATCTTGCCCAGGTGTTCATTTGTGGCGGCAACTATCAAAACGTCGCCGGCTTTGATCTCTTCGTCTTTGGCCGGGTGGAGGAAGGACGTGCGTCCGCGCCGTATGGCCAATACCGAGATGCCGTGCCGGTCTTCGGAACTGGCCAGGCCAACCTCTTCCAATGTGTGGCCCAGCATTTCCTCGGGGGGGCGTATCTTGCTGATGCCGAAGTCGGGCACGATGGGCATGTAATCGATGACTCCGGTCTCGAAGCCGACGTGGGCGGTGCGCCGGGCGCTTTCCGCTTCGGGATACACCACGCGGTCAACGCCAACCCGCTCCAGGGTCGCGCCGTGCAGTTCGTTGGCGGCGCGGGCTACGATGAAGGGCACGCCCATACTTTTCAACAGCACGGAGACCAGAATACTGGCCTGGACGTTCTCGCTGCCCAGGGAGACAACGCAAACATCGTACGCGGCCACGTCCAGTTCTTTCAGGATCGATTCGGCTGTTGCGTCGGCACGCACGGCGTAGGTGGCCCGCCCTAACTGGTCCTGCACCTTGGCCTCGTCAACGTCAATGGCCAGCACGTCGTGACCGCTCTGATAGAGCTCGTGGGCGAGGGTCGTGCCGAACCGTCCGAGGCCTATGACGCAAACTTGTTTTTTCATAGCCTGTTAGAGCCGCTCCAACCGAATTTGCTTGCCCTAGCCTATTTTAACGCTTTCTTGGGCATAGCGGTACACCGCTGGGTCCTCTTCGGGGGCCAATGCCAAGGCCAAAGCCACCGGGCCGAGTCTGCCCACGTACATGAGCACCATGAGCAGGATCTTGGACGCCAGTCCCGTGTCGGAGATGATGCCGGTGGATGCCCCGGTGGTCCCGATGGCCGAGACGGTATCGAAGATGATGTCCAAGAATGGAATCTCGGGTTCCAGTGTGGTGAGTACCGTGGCGGATACCACGATCAGGCCAAGGCCAAGGACCGCGACTGTAAGCGCCCGGTGTAGCTGGGACTGGTGTATCTCCCTTCCAAAGGCCTCGGCGTGGGCGCGGCCCTTAAGGGAAGAGACCACCGCCGCCATCAACACGGCGAAGGTTGCCACCTTGATGCCCCCGGCCACGGAGCCCGCAGCTCCGCCGATGAACATCAGGCCTGAGAAGGTGGACTTGGTGACGTCCTTCACCTCACCGAAGTCCATGATGGCGAACCCGGCTGTTCGGCCGCTTACTGACTGAAAGACCGCGCCCACACCTTTGTCCACCCAACTCAGGGCATCGTCGTTGGCCAGTTCTGCCACATAGAGGACCGCGGCGCCCAGAACCCACAGTGAAACACTGGTGACCAAGACCAGTTTGGTGTCCAGGCTGAACCGGGCGAACCGCCTCTGCCGGAAAACGTCCACCATAAAGACCCAACCGAGACCGCCCAACATGGTCAAAACCGTCATGGTGATGAGCAAAGTTGGGTCTGAGATAAAGCGGGTGACGCTGCCACCGGGTACCTCGGGGATGATGTTGAACCCGGCGTTGTTGAAGGAAGATACCGATAAGAACAACGAATGCCACACCGAATTCAGATCGCTCAGTTCTTCCATGTTGTGGATCTGCCAGAAGAATATGGCGGTCCCCGCGGCGTAGAGCAGGAACACTATGCCGATGACAGCGCGGCTGATCTGGCGCAGGCCCTGCATCTGGTCAACACCCACGGTGTCGCGCATAAGTCCCCGGGTCAGGAGCCGTTCCTCTAAGGTCGCCCTCTGTCCAATAAGAAGGAGGATGAAGGTGCTCAAGACCATGAATCCCAACCCGCCGACCAGCATCAACACGAATATCACAGCCTGTCCGAAGGTGGACCAATAGACGGGGGTTTCCACCACTGTTAGTCCCGTGACTGTCACTGCTGAAACGGAGGTGAAGAATGCGGTCTCCATGGCGGTGAACCCGGACCCGTGGTGGGCCACGGGCAGGGTCAGGAGGCCGCCACCGGCCAGCATCAAAAGCGCGAACCCGCCCAAAAGAATGGTGGTCGTGCCGAACCAGCGTTTCGGCGCTCTGGGTGGCTCCGACTCGGTGACCGTGGGCGACAGCTCCCTGCGCCGACGCAGCCGGATGATATTGTCCATGGGCCGGCGCCGGCGGTCAGAAGCCATGTTCAATGACCAGCTTTCGTAGAGGGAAATTTGGCAGGGCTAACGGCATAAAGACGACCAGGGGCGATTGCAGGAAAATCGGTGGAAAGCGTTACCGGAAGGAGTCTGAAACGGGCCGCGCTTGGCGGACAAATAGGGTAATCCGTAACGAATTTATGGGGCAAATCGAATTCTAGGATTTGCCCTTTCTTGTGTCAATGAACTTATAGGATGGTTTGAGCGCAAATTCGGCCCATCTGTCCGGACCGATTTCGTGGCTGGAGCGGCGTCTATGCTAAGATGATTGGCACGATTATCGCTGGCTCTGGACAGGCGTCCGCCGGCGTCCCTTACTAGAGGAGACAGTAGATGGCCAGGAGCCCCCGGCAGGTCGAACTGGCATTCGATCCCGTAGCTATAGACAACAAATGGCAGGCACGTTGGGAAGAAGACGGCCTGCACAAGGTTTCCGACGACGATTCCCGCCCGAAGTGGTACGAAATGACCATGTACCCCTACCCCTCGGGCGACCTGCACATCGGCCATTGGTACGCCATGGCCCCGGCCGACGCCCACGCCAGGTTCCGGCGGATGCAGGGCTATAACGTGCTCCATCCCATCGGGTTCGACGCCTTTGGCCTGCCCGCTGAGAACGCCGCCATCAGCCGCGGCATCCACCCCTACGAATGGACCATTAGCAACATCGAAAACATGCGCCGCCAATTGCGGTCCATCGGCGCCATCTACGACTGGGACCGGGAGGTGGTCTGCTGCCTACCCGAGTATTACCAGTGGAACCAGTGGTTCTTCCTCAAGTTCTTCGAGAAGGGCTTGGCCTACCGCGCCAAAGCCCCTGTGGTCTGGTGTCCTTCCTGTCAGACGGTGTTGGCCAATGAACAGGTGCTGAACGGCGCCTGTGAACGCTGCGATTCAGAGGTCACCCGCCGGGACCTGGAGCAGTGGTTCTTCAAGATCACCGACTATGCCGACCGGCTGCTGGACTTCAGCGGCCTGGAAGAGTGGCCCGACCGGATCCTCACCATGCAGACCAACTGGATCGGCCGCAGCGAGGGTGTGGAGATAGCATTCGATATCTCCGAGGCCGGTTTGGAAGAGAAGGAGATCCGCACCTTCACCACCCGCATCGACACCATATTCGGCGTCACATTCGTCGTACTGGCCCCGGAGCACCCGCTGGTCCCCCAGTTGACCACGCCCGAGAACAAACAGGCGGTGGACGACTACATCAACACCGCCCGCATGACCTCGGAGATTGACCGTCTCTCCACCGAAAAGGAGAAGACAGGCGTTTTCACCGGCAGCTACGCCGTCAACCGTTTGAACGGGGAAAGAGTGCCGATCTACATCGGCGACTACGTGCTGACCACCTACGGCACCGGCGCTGTGATGGGCGTACCGGCCCACGACTCGCGCGACTTCGTCTTTGCCCAGAAGTACAAACTGCCCATCCGCGTGGTCATCGCTCCCATAGAGTGGGACGGCAAGGAACTAACCGAGGCTTACCTGGACGAAGGTTTCATGACCAACTCGGCGGCCTACGACGGGATGACCAACCTGGAAGGTAAATCGGCCATCGCCAACGACCTGGAGAAGAAGGGCTGGGGCAACCGGACGATCTCCTTCAGAATCAGGGACTGGCTGATTTCCCGGCAGAGGTACTGGGGCACGCCCATCCCCATGGTCTACTGCGACTCCTGCGGCGTGGTGCCCGTGCCCGAGTCCGACCTGCCGGTACTGCTGCCCCAAGACGCCGACTTCACCCCCACCGGTGAGTCGCCCCTGGCGGCCAACCAGGAATTTGTGAACACGACCTGTCCAAAGTGCGGGGCCGCCGCCCGGCGCGAGACCGACACCATGGACACCTTCATGGACTCGTCTTGGTACATGATGCGCTACCTGGACCCTCACAACGCCGGCGACCCGGCAAACCCGGACCTGCTCAAGAAATGGATGGCCGTTGACCAGTACACCGGCGGGGCCGAGCATGCGGTAATGCACCTGCTCTACTCCCGGTTCTTCGCCAAGGGTCTGCATGATATGGGTCTTGTCGACTACGACGAGCCCTTCCTCCGCCTCTTCAACCAGGGCGTCATCTTGGGTGAGGACCACGAGAAGATGAGCAAGAGCCGGGGCAACGTGGTGAACCCCGACGAAGTCGTCTCCCAGTTGGGCGCCGATGCCGTGCGCTGCTTCCTGATGTTCATCGGCCCCTGGGACCAGGGCGGTCCCTGGAGCGATGTGGGCATCAATGGCACCGCCCGCTGGCTGAACCGGGTCTGGGACATCGCCGTCCGCGACGCCAAACACCTGGAAGACAGTCCGGCGGACGAGACGGCAGTACGTGATACCAGCCGCCTGCTGCATCAGACCGTGCGCAAATGCTACGCCGACCTGGACCGGTTCAAGTTCAATACGGCCATCGCCTCTTTGATGGAGTTGACCAACCACCTGAATAAGGTCTGGGCCGGCGCCACCATCGACGCCGCCACCTGGCGGGAGTGCACCGAGAAGCTGCTGCTGATGCTAGCGCCCATGGCCCCCCACATGACCGAAGAATTGTGGGAGATGAACGGACACCCCTACAGCATCCACCAGCAGGACTTCCCCACTTGGGATGAGGACCTGGCCGCCGAGGACGTCATCACCCTGGTGGTGCAGGTCAACGGCAAGGTACGGGACAAGCTGGAGGTCCCCGCCGGGATTGAAGAGACCGAGGCCAAGGAGCTGGCCCTGGCCAGTCCCCGGGTCCAGAGTCACGTGGAAGGCAACACGGTGGCCAAGACCGTGTACGTCCCCGGCCGGTTGGTAAACGTGGTGCTCAGCTAGCCCGGGAGTCGTTCATCGGGTGAGGACGGGCAGGTGCGGATATGAATGTTGACGAGATTTACCAGCGTTTCACCAGCGGCAACCGTAAAGCCGCGGTAAGGGCCGGTTGGCTGGGCCAATATCTGGAATCTCCCATTTCCTTCTGGTGCGATTTGCACGCACCTGAGTCCGCCAAAGAACCCATCAGCGACCAACAGCAGTACATCTTCGACGTGGGCAAGGCCCATCAGGAACGGGTCAACGAGCGGATGTACCCGGGCGGTGTCGAAGAGAGCCATTTTGACGACCGTATCGGCTTCCGCCGCGCGCTGGAAGTGATGTCCGGCGGCAGCGCCTACCTGAAGGATATGCCCCTATTGTGCTGGTCCCACGGCCTTACCGGACGTCCGGACGTGCTGGAAAAGGTGGACGGTGTCCCATCGGTGTTCGGCGATCACAGCTACCGGGTCATTGAGGTCAAGTCGTCTCGAAAGCTGCGTGAGTCTCAGATACTGCAGGCCGCGCTCTACAACCGGGTGCTGGGCATGGTCCAGGAATTCGAGCCACCGGAGTTCTACCTGGTCAACCGCGATATGGACCTCGTGCCGATGGCCATGGAAGATTACAACGCCCGTCTGGATGAGGTGCTGGCACAAGTCAGGGAGATCATGGCCGGGAAAAAGGTCGCCCCGGTACACGGAGCGGGGAAATGGCCCTGGACTTCCTATATCGATGGGTTGGCTGTCGAGGCAAACGACGTTTCGCTGCTTACGGGTGTGGGGCAAGCAACTCGCGACAGCCTGGTTGCCGCCGGGTTCCAAACTCTGGAGGCCATCGCCAAGGCCAATGAGACCGAGTTGGTGGCGGTGAATAGAGTAGGCCCGACCACCGCCAGGAAGATGATGGTCTCAGCCCAGGCCATCCAGGAGAAACGGCCGGTGCGGCGCGGTCAATTGGGTGACATCAGACGTGGCAAGACCGAGGTCTTTTTCGACTTTGAGGGCGCCCAGGAAGGCGACCAGGCGGAAGTCCTGGAGATGGTCAACTACCTGATCGGTGCGGTCTACCGCGTCGATCAGGGCGAGGCCAAATACATTCCATTCTTCGCCGAGTTCTTTGACGAAGAGGACGGTAACTTGAGAAATTTTCTCGAGTGGGGAAACTCCCTAGACGACGCCGTCTTTTATCATTGGCACCACTATGAGCGGACCCATCTCAACAAGATGGTCGATCGCTACGGGGTGGATGCGAATCTGGCCGCCGGGGTCCTGGAACGGATGGAGGACCTATCGCCCTGGGTGAACAAGGCCTACGCCTTTCCGGCGTACGGAGAGGGCCTCAAGGCAATCGCCAAGTCTTTGGGGTTCCACTGGCAGCAGGACGACGTGTCTGGGGTCGGCTCCATGACCCTATACGTTAAATACGTGGAGTCTGGCAGCACCGACGAGGAAGCCAAGCAGAAGATCGTGCTCTACAACGAGGATGATTGTTTTGCTACCATGCATATTTACGACTGGGTCATGGCCCAGGAGATTTAGGGATACAGTTGAATGACAACCAACGGCGGTAAAAACGGGAAGGGCAGCCTCTATGGCATCGGCGTCGGACCAGGCGACCCGGAACTGCTGACCATCAAGGCCCAGCGCACGCTGCAGGCCGCGGCGGTCATCTGCTTCACCCAGTTGGATGACGGTAAGGAGAGCTACGCCCTGAGCGTGGTGCGTGACCTGTTAGAAGCGGCGGAGCCCGAGTTTCTGGCCATAACCATCCCCTCGGACGACAACACCCCCATCAATCCCGAGACTTGGAGCGATGCCGCCAACGATATTGCCGGACATCTGAGACACGGCAGGGACGTGGCCTTCATCACCGAGGGCGACCCCATGCTCTACAGCGAGTTCTACCACGTGCTGGACGGTGTAAAGGCCATGGTCCCGGACCTGGATGTTGAGGTGGTGCCCGGCGTTTCCTCCGTGATGGCCGCTGCCGCCAGCTCCGGCATGCCCCTCGTCACCCACGGCCAGCGGCTCACCATCCTGCCCAAGGTCTATGGTATCGACGACCTGCGCGAGGCCATCACCAACTCCGATACCACCGTGTTGATGGAAGTGGACCGGGACCTGCTGGAGGCCCTGGCAAACCTGGAGAGTCTGGGACTGACCGGCAAGACCACCTACGTACGCCAGGCCAGCACCTCCCGGGAAAACGTGGTGGAAGACATATCCAAACTGTCCGCCGAAGACCTGGACTACTTCTCCCTGCTGATCATCAAGCGCTAGCCCCCATGGGCCTGTGCTAAACTGACCGCCAATCCCACAAGCACCCAATCCCGAACGTGCCGAGGAGGCGAAATGGCCACATCAGTGCAACCCAAGGACAAGACAGTCAACGTCAACGGCGTCAACCTGCACTATCTGGACTGGGGCACCGAGGGCAAGCCCAAGGTCTTGCTGCTCCACGGGCTCCGAGGTCACTGCCACTCTTGGGACGACGTTTCAGCCGAGTTCTGCGGCGAGTACCACATATTCGCCCTGGACCAACGGGGCCGGGGCGAGAGCGATTGGGCGCCCGGCGGCGACTACTCCAGCCAGGCCTTCGTAGCCGACCTGGAGGGGTTCTGCCAGGCCGTGGGACTGGATAAGTTCACCCTCGTCGGCCATTCCATGGGCGGGCGCAATGGTATGGCCTTCGCCGGCCGCAATGCCGAGAAACTGGAGAAGATGGTCATCGTGGATATCGGGCCCGACCTGGACCCGGTTGGTTCTGGCCGTATCACCCAGGAACTGATTGATGTGCCGGAAGAGTTCGACTCCTTCGAGGATGTCTTCGCCTACCAGGCCAAACAGAACAGGTTCTGCTCCGAGCCGGTCCTGCGCCGCCGCCTGACCTATGACACCAAAGAGTTGCCCAACGGCAAGATAGGTTGGCGTTATGACCTGGAGATCCGGGAACAGCGCCGCAACGGCACGGGCGCACCCCAGCCCAACCTGTGGCTCGACCTGCCCAAGATCAACTGCCCCGTGCTCATCGTCAGAGGGGCCGAGACCGACACCCTGGGACTGGATACCGCTGAGAAGATGGTCGAGACCCTGTCCAACGGGAAGCTGGTCCACGTAGAAAAGGCGGCCCACATGGTGTTCGAGGACAATCCCCAGGGTTTCATCAAAGAACTGCACGATTTCTTGGACTAATGGCCGAGAGTAATAGATGGCACAGGAACATGACCGGCAGCCGGACACTGCCGAAAAGTTGATGAGCATTCAGGCCGTGGAAAAGATCGGCCTTCCCGATGGCGACGTTGGGGAGGGCCTGGAGTTCCAGACCAACCGGGGAAATTTCAAGGCGATATTGCACTCCGCCCCAGATGCGGACCAGGCGGTGATCTGGGTCTGCGGCGCCAGGGGTGGGTTTGGCGGACCGGGCCCCGGCACCTACGCCCGCATGTCTCAACACTTTACCGAGAAGGGCATCACCTCCCTGCGCTTGGACTACCGCCAGGCCAACAATGTGTTCGAGTGCGCTCTTGACCTGCTGGCCGGTGTGGCTTTCCTGAAGGGTACGGGCCATCAGCCGGTGGTGGTTGTGGGCCACTCATTCGGCGGAGCGGTGGTCATTGCCGCCGGGGCCAACAGCAGCCACATCAAAGGCGTGGTCGCGCTGTCCCCCCAGACCTTCGGCGCCGGAATGGCCGGAGAGGTGGCTCCGCGCAAGCTGCTGGTGGCCCACGGCAAGGCCGACACGCGCCTGCCATTTAGCTGCGGTCAACAGATCTATGACATGGCCAAAGAGCCCAAGGAGATCGTGCTCTACGAAGGCGCGGAGCACCGGTTGGAAGAATGCCGGGACGACCTGGAGGGCTTGCTCGGCCAATGGATACCCGAGACTCTAGCCATAGAAATCAACTTCACCCCGTAAGCCGCCACCAGTCCGCTTCTGCCATTTGGGTGCTGCTTGGAAGCGTCGTGATTCTCATGCTGGCGGCCGCGTGCGCCGAATATGCTCCCCAGTCCAGCCTGTTCGATGTCGGCGGGCGCCGGCTGCACATCAGCTGCGCCGGCGTAGGCGCTCCTCCCGTACTATTGGATTCCGGCCTTGCCAGCGACAACCACGATTGGCCGGGTGTGCAGCGACGTGTCTCCGAATTCACTCAGGTCTGCAGCTACGACCGGGCTGGGCTGGGACGGAGCGACCCTGCCTCCACCCCCCGCACCAGTCAAGACGCCGTGGACGACATGCACGCCCTCCTGGCCAACGCCGGAGTTGCCGGGCCGGTGGTGCTGGTTGGCCACTCCTACGGTGGACTGAATGCGCAGCTCTACTCTGCCCGGCACCCGGAAAACGTGGCTGGCGTAGTCCTGCTGGACAGCCTGCACCCCGACACCCTGCGCCGGGCCCGAGAACTGCTGGGCGAGCAGGAAATGGGGCTGCTGATGTCCGCGTTGCGGGCCAACTTGGAAGGGGTGGACCTGGTGGAGAGCATGGACCAGGTCCAGGCGGCAGGGAGTTTGGGCATCCTTCCTCTGACGGTCATAGCCGCCGGAAACTCTCAGCAATCAGCCTTCATAGACCAGGGCCTTGCGGAGCGGCTGACCGCGTCGTGGGCGGACCTGCAGGTCGAGCTTGCTGACCTGTCCCTGATTGGGACCCATTTGACCGCCGAAAAGAGCGGGCACTGCATCCAGTGTGACCAGCCGAAACTGGTCGCGGACGCCATCAAAGACTTGGTAAAAGGCGTCCGGAGGGATGAGCCCTAACAGGTGGAGAGCAGCTCCGCCAGTTGGCGTACGTCGCTCATCTGCTCCAGTGACTCCACCGCCGCGATGATCTCCTGTTGGCGTTCGTGGCCGATGACCGGTGAGGAGAGCATGATGAACTTTTCTTTCATCTCATCCCAGCTCACCGGATTTTCCGGGTCTCCCTTGGGGTAGCCGACCTCGCTGCGCAGTGTGCGGCCGTCGTTAGTGTCCACCTCGGCCCAGGCTGGCATCTGCTTGGGGGTCAAGGCGTCCAGGGCCGGGTCGGTCATGCAGTGGACCCGCTCCATCACGTGTTTGACCGCCGGGTTTTCGGGCATGCCCAACTGGTATTCCTCCAGGGACGCCCGTCCGTGGGTCAGGGCCACCGCGGCGCCGAAGGGCATGCTGAACTGCATATCGACCACGGTCTTGGGAGTGCGCTTTGCCTCGATGGGTTCTGAGACCAGCTTCATGCCCGCGCTGACCACGCCCACCCGCACCTCGGCCACGTCTATGGGGTCTATTCCATAGGCCCGCTTCAGGTCCAGCAGGCAGTCGATGGGCCCGTGCTTGAATCGGCAGCAGGTGTGGGGCTTGATGCTGGTCCGGGTGACCTGGTACTCCTCGCCCAGGTCCTTCAACACCAGGCCGGGTTCCGGGTTGTCCGAATAGGCCTGGAGAAAGCCGTCACGGCCCTCGATGATGGTAGTGGGTCCTGTGTACCCGGAACGCGCCATTAGAGCGGCCCAGATGCCGCTGTGGGACGCCCAGCCGGGATGCAGACGCTTGGTCCATGCTCCCTGGGCCAGGTATTCCATGCTGCCCGAGGTCTGGCTGCCGGCGATGCCCAGGGCGTGGGCCAACGACTCGCACTTTAGACCCATGAGACGGGCTGCCACGGCTGCGGCGCCAAAGGCTCCGCAGGTGCCGGTGGGATGGAAGCCCCTGGCATAATGCTCGGCGCCAACCAGGCCACGGCCCAGCCGGACGATCACGTCGTATCCCGCCACCACGGCGGTGATGAAGTCCTTGCCGCTCACCTCCACCACGTCGGCCATGGCCAGTGCCGTGGGGTAGGCAGTGACACCGGGGTGCAGGCAGGCCTCTAGGTTCACGTCATCCATCTCGATGCTGTGGAAGGCCGTGCCGTTGGCCAGGGCGGCATATTCGGGCAGCACCTTCTCACTGGTGCCGATGACGGTGGACGGGCCGCCGCGGCCCACGCTGTTCAGGGCCTCCACCAAAGCGTTTGCGGAATCGGTGGTGGAGCCGTTCAGTGTCACGCCGGCGAAGTCCAGACAGAGGAACTTGGCCCACTCGACCACTTCCGGCAAAAGGTCTTCGTAGGTCAGGTCGGCCACGAACCGGGACAGGACTCGGGTAATCTGACTGTTATCCAAATCGCCCCAGTCATCCTTGTTATTACGTACCATTTCCATCCTCCGGCTTGTGGCTTGGTCTTGTGCTTGGTGCTGGGCGCATTTTAGCACTTTCCCCGCTGGCCACGCCCGATTGACACCCCCTATCCCGCGCACTACACTCCACGCACCTTCACCTGGGAACCTGCGACTCGGGAGCACTTTAGAGATGCCAGACCGACCTCACTATGTTGACCTTCTGAACGATATCCGTCTCCAGGAAAGCCGGGCCGGCGAGTACCTGGAAGCCTGGGCCAACACCACCACCAACGAAGAACTCAAAGAGTGCCTCTCCATGGTGGCGGCCAGGGAATACAGCCACGGCGACATATTCGACCGCCGGGTGAAAGAACTGGGTTTCGAGACATCCGAGGTGGCAGACCCGGAGTTTGTCGAGAAAGTGCGGGTTGTGACGTCGGACATCACCGACGCCGAGAAGATCGCCTGGCTCAAGGAAGCGCGGCTCCGGCAGCCCAGCCCCACGGTACGGGAGCGTTACGAGGCCGCCACCAACGACGAGTCGGTGGACCCTCTCACCCGGTCACTGCTGCGCTGGTTCACCGATGTAGAGAACGACTCCGTTGTTCGCATGGGTGAGGTCTACGGAAAGATAGAGAACGGCGGCTAGCACCCGGAATTGGAAAATTCTAACCGACGCGGCTGCGAGACCGGCCGGAAAGGAAATGCTGCAATGGCCACATTGGACGTACTGACCTACGGGTTCGCTCTGGCCTCTGACCAGGGCTCATTCGGTTATTCTACCAACTCCCTGCTCCGTGTGGGGAGCCACAACATCCTGATCGACACCGGTCCCTCTTCCCGGCGTGGGTTCCTGGTCAACGCCCTGAAGGAAAGGGACCTGACCACTGACGACATAGACATCGTCATCCTGACCCACATGCACTGGGACCACTGCCAGAACACCGACCTGTTCAAGAACGCCCGCATCTTGGTCAACCCCACCGAGATTGACTACGCCCGCAACCCCAATCAGTGGGACCTGGCCGTCGCCGCCGGCATGGCCGATATGATGCGGGATATGAAGGTGGACGTTGTATCCGAGGGGGATACGATCGTGGACGGTGTTTCCATCCTGGAGACCCCCGGTCATACCAAGGGCCACTTGAGTGTCCTGGCCGAGGTCGATGGCGAGAAGATACTGGTGGCCGGCGACGCCATGCCCGAGAGCGGCACCGTGGCCCGTGGCCTGCCCTACAACGTGTTCTGGGACGTGGAGGACTCCAAGGAGAGCGTGGAGAAGATGGTCGCGTCCTCCAACATCTTCTACCCCGGTCACGACCGCCCCTTCCGGGTGTCCGGAGAGGAGATCGTCTATCTGGAAGGTCCCGAGAACATCCACGTCATGGACAGCACCGAAGGCGGCGGGTCGGCCTCGCTGACCTTCACCGTTTCAGCGTCGCGGCAAGTGAACGTCAGCCTCGTCCAAAAGTAACACCGTACCTGCCAAGCATTACGGCCCATGGTTTGTCTAAACCCTGGGCCGTTCTCAGTCCATAGCCAATCCAAATCCAAGAGAGGCCTTTTTCATATGGCGAACCAACCCGACCCTGCTCACGCCCTGGCGGCCCACGTCTGCGGCACCGAACTGGATGATGTACCGGCCCAGAGCTTGGAAGCCACCGGCCGGGACGCGCTAGACACCTTTGGCGCCATGCTGGGCGGCAGCGGAGCTCCCGGGATAGAAGAACTGGCCGGGCTGACCCACCGCTGGGGCGGACTGGAAGAGGCCGGCTTGGTGGTGCTGGGCGGTAGGATGCCGGCCCATCACGCGGCGCTGGTCAATTCGGCCATGGGCCACGCCTTGGACTTCGACGACACCTACGACAAGGGCGGACACGTACATCCCGGTACGTCGGTGTTGGCGGTCAGCTTGGCCGTTGGAGAATCCCTGGGGGGTGTGACCGGCGGCCAATTGATGTTGGCCGTTACCCTGGGTCTGGACGTCTCCTGCCGGTTGGGACTGGCGGCCCATGACGACCGGGGTTGGCACCGCACGGCCAGTTTCGGGATATTCGGCGCCACCGCCTCGGCGGGCAAGCTGCTGGGTCTGGACAAGGAGAAAATGGTCCACGCCTTTGGCATCGCCTATAGCCAGGCAGCCGGCAACCGCCAGTGCATCGTCGACGGCGCCCTAACCAAGCGGTTCCAGGCCGGCCAGGCGGCCCACGGAGCGGTGCTGGCGGCATTCCTGGCGAAAGAAGGCTTCACTGGCGCTGAAAACATATTCGGAGGCCGCTACGGGTTCTTCCCGATGTACCAGCCTGATGGTTACGACCTGTCCCTGGTCACCAAGGACCTGGGCAAGGAATTCTTTGGTGACCGCCTGAGCCTCAAGCCCTATCCCTGCGGCCGGCCCACCCACAGTTATATCGATGCCGCCATAAAACTCAATCGGGAGCTGGACCTGAAGGGCAAGACCATCGAATCGGTGACGGTCCGCACCGGTCCGGGAAACAGCAAGTCCCGCTACAACGTATCGGCGGGGGCGGTGAAGCCCAGCCAGCAGGTGGAAGCCCAGTTCAGCGTACCTTATCTGGTCGGGTCCGCATTGGCCCTGGGCAAGGTGGGCATCGACCAGATCAATTTCTTTGACGACGCCGCCGTGCTGTCCGCGGCATCACTGGTAAAAACCGAGACCGTGGAGGGTGCGTCCGGTGATTGGGCCGAATTGGAAGTAGTCTGCGCCGGAGATGAAAGGGCTTCCACTGAGCTCATGCCGCCCTCCGGCTCGCCGGAAAACCCGCTTGCCACCGAACAGCTGAAGGAAAAGTTCCGTGACTGCGCGGCCCACTCCGCCGTTGGCCTATCCGGCCAGACGGTCGAAGACTTGATCGGACTGATCATGCACCCTGAGTCGCTCACAGACTCCAGCCAGTTGATTAAACTGTCCACTGATAACTAAACATTGGCCGGTACGTTCCGGACGATAGGAAGGTCAAATTGTCCACAGACGACACCATCAGAGATGCCCTTGATACGTTGATTAGGGCCCGCCCCGGCTTCTGGACCCGCACCTCCTGCGGCGTGACACGCTCACTGGCACCCATACCGGCATTGCTGGACAGGAATGCCTACTCCCATGAGACTTCCAGGACCCGCGTCCTGCTGGTCGGCGGATTGTCGGGTCGGCGGGACGACGTGGACCTGGCCCTTCGCGCCTTGGAGTTATTCGCCGGCGGCGGTGATGTGCTGTTGCAGCGTGTCGCCATGAGCGCTGTGCCCTGCGCCAACCCCGACGGTCTCCGGATGGACGACGCCCCAGGAAACGGCGCTGGTGGTAATCCCTCCGGGGAGTATCCGCCCGAGGGCAAGTTCTATTACGACCCGGAGGACCCGGAGAAGCGTTACCTCTGGCGCTGGGTCTGCTTCCAGGCCCCGGAGCTGGTCTTGGAACTGAATACCGGGCCGTCTGTAACCTGGGAGTACAACCAGGCGGCACAGCGGCTGGCCCCTGGTCTGGGCGGCAAGAGTATCTCTGGCGGGCAGGGCTTTCTTTCGGCCCTCGGTTCAGGCCATCCCGACGGTCTTGACACGATTCCGGGCTTGCGGTTGACCGCCACCGAGGAGCAATTGCCCAGGGAGCTGGGCCGTCTCTTCGGCATACTGCGCCAGATGGAAGACCTGCCCAAGTCCGAGGCGCGGCAGGCCCTGGACGCCCGCCGCGGCCGCTCCAAGGTGGAGATCGCTACGGTGCTGGCGGCGGCTTACGGGCACACATTTGAGCCCGTTGTCTATACCCAGGGGGTGCCAATCAGCGGCCGTCTCCGTCTGCATCAGCTGGAACCCAAGAGCGAAAACCCCGTCCCGGATATCTCAAATCTCTTGGAGACCTTTACGGCGGGCGGCATCCCCCAAGAACTGGCCCCATCGGCATTGGCGTCCTTGGTCTGGGCGGACGAACTGGCGGACGCCAGCGGCGACCCTCGCTACAACTCATTGGTCATTGACGCGGCGGACCGCTGGACTGCCACCGGCAGCGGCAGCGCCCCCAAACCCTGCGACCCGGACTTCCGCACCGAAGACATGTTCATGAGCAGTTCCATTTTGGGCCGGGCCTATAGATTGACCGGCGAGAGAAGGTACGTCGATATCCTGGCCAACTTCCTGGTGGACGGCAAGATACAACAGTCCCACGGCCTGTACTGGCACTGCCGCTCTGCCTCCTATTACTGGGGCCGGGGCAATGGGTTCGCCGCCATGGGCCTTTCCGAAGCCCTGGCCCACATACCCCAGGACCACGACAAACGCCCGGCCATTCTTGGGATGTACGGTCGGTTGATGCAGTCACTTGGCCGGCTGCAGCACCCGTCGGGGCTGCTCCCGAATGTCCTCGATTTCCCCGGCTCCTATTTGGAGTTTACGTCCACCTGCATGATGGGATACGCGATGGCCCGGGGGCTGCGCCTGGGATTCCTGGCTCCCGAGTACAAGCAGGTGGTGGACGCTGCCTGGGACGCGGTTGCCGAACGCATCGACGATGTGGGCAACGTGGTTGACGCCTGTGCCAGCACCGGGGTGCAGAACAACGTCCGCGAATACCTGGACCGCCCTGCCATCTTCGGCTACGACGACCGCAGCGGCGGCATGGCCCTCTGGTTCGCCACCGAGATGGAGCGGCTGACCAGAGGGACCTAAAACGGAATATGGGAGGTGGCCCTGTGGCCCAGCCTTTGTCTTTCAGCTTTAACAGTGTGGCCCAGGAAGTGGTCTGCGCTCCTGACGCCATCAATGGACTGCCTGGCATACTCAGACGGGCCGGTGGCTCCAGGGCGATGGTTGTCTGCGGCCCGTCCATATTGGAAAAGTCCGATGTTATCCAGAGAGTGCAGTCAGCACTCGGCGATAGCTGCGTCGGCCTGTTCTCAGGAGTGGCGCCGCATGCCCCGGTCCACACATTGGACGAAGCGATGGCCCTGGCCGGTGAGTTGAAACCCGACGCCCTGATCAGCGTCGGCGGGGGCAGCACCCACGACACCAGCAAGGGCATCGCCACCCTCTTGGGTGAGGGCGGCAAGATTCACGATCACCAAGTTAAGTTTGAGCCGCCGGACAAGACCATCATTC